>JAUYCX010000050.1 GCA_030692045.1 Candidatus Omnitrophota bacterium | reverse complement strand
CACGCACACTTTTCAAGATAGGATAAACACTATTGAGGCTGCTAAGAAAATAGGTTTAGAGGTCTGCAGCGGCGGGATAATTGGGATGGGAGAAACATGGTTTGATAGGATAGAGATGGTTTGCCTGCTGAAAGAGTTAGATGTGGACTCCGTGCCATTAAATATCCTGGTTCCTATAAAAGGCACGCCATTAGAAAAAACAAATGTCCTCTCCTGTGCAGAGGTTATAAAGACAATAGCGATATTCAGAATAGTATTGAAGGATAAGATTATAAAAATCGCTGCGGGCAGAGAATCTATCTTAAAGGATTTTCAGGGAATGGCCTTTCTGGCTGGCGCAAATGGAATGCTCATCGGAGGTTATTTGACCATAAAAGGTAGGGATGTCGAAGAGGATTGGAAGTTAATCGCAGAGATAAAACAGGCATGGCAGAGATAGAAGAATTCCTAAAGAAGAAGGCCGAAGAAGGGTTGCTCAGGCAGCTTCGTCCAATAACTTCTCGAAGAAATAGCAGGGTATATTTTGGCGAAAGGGTATATCTAGATTTCTCTTCAAATGATTATCTTGGCTTAAACGGCCACCCCAAACTTGTAGCATCAGCCAAAGAGGCCTTAGAAAAATTTGGCACCAGCTCATCAGCTTCTCGGCTCTTAAGCGGAGACCTTGAAATTCATCACTCCTTAGAAGAAAAGGTGGCTCATTTTAAGAATAAAGAGAGTGCGCTAGTTTTTAATTCTGGTTATCAAGCCAATATAGGTATTTTAAGTGCCCTTTACAACAGAGATGATGTTATCTTCTCTGACCGACTAAATCATGCCAGTATTATCGATGGGATACGGTTAACAGGGGCGAAATTACTTCGTTTTCAGCACAATGATTTAAATCACTTAGAAGATATGCTGAAAAGAGAAAGGAAAAAATATAAAAAGGCATTAATTGTTACTGAGACTATATTTAGTATGGATGGTGATAGGCCACACCTGGAAGGATTGGTTAATTTAAAAGATAAATATGATTGCCAAATTATGGTGGATGAAGCCCATGCCACAGGTATATACGGCCAGAACGGTTCTGGCGTGGTTGAGGAAGAAGGTTTAGCAGACAGAATAGACCTCATTATGGGGACTTTTAGTAAAGCGCTGGCAAGCTTTGGTGCGTATGTGGCTACTTCAAAAAAGACAGTTGACTATTTGATTAATACCTGTCGAAGTTTTATTTATTCTACGGCGTTACCACCAGTTGTCATAGCCTGTAATCTTACAAGCATTGATTTAGTTAAAGAAGAATCTTATCGCAGATACAACCTGTTGAAATGCGCAGAGTTTTTTCGCAATAGCTTAAAGTCCAGAGGCTTTGAGGTAAGGGGTGATTCTCAAATTATACCCTTGATTATCGGCGATAATTTTAAGGTTATAGATTATGCGCATAGACTTCAGGAAAAAGGATATTGGGTTTTACCTATCAGGCCACCCACAGTTTCTCAGGGAGAGGCGCGCCTGAGGCTCTCGTTGACTTTCCACCATAATATACAACAGTTGCAAAGACTCATTGATGAAATCTCAAATCTTTGAATTTAAATTCCTTGACCGCAGATTAAGGAATACGCTGGTTTTAATTCCGGGGTGGGCAACTGACTACAGGATTTTTAATACATTAGATTTAAATTTTAATTATTTATTTCCGCTTAAGTTTAGTCCTTTTGGTTTCGAAAAAGAGCTTCTTTCGACTTTACGAGAAAATCGCTTAGAGAGAGTAACTATTCTTGGCTGGTCAATGGGAGGTTTTATAGCTTCAGATTTTTTTGTAAAGCACCAGGCTATGGTTGAGGGACTTATTTTAGTGAGTATAAGAGAAAAATACGAAAAAGAAAACCTAAGGCAAATAAAAAAGCGCCTTAAGAAAAATAAGGAGGGGTATCTCTATAAATTTTATCATAACTGTTTTTCTAAATGCGAATTAGAGCTTTTTCTATGGTTTAAAAGAAATCTTCTGAAAAATTATCTTACTCAGATGGATTTGGGAACGCTGTTAGAAGGCCTAGATTATCTTCAGGATGCAGAATTAAATCCCCCCAGGCTTAAAAACCAAAAAATATATTTCATCCACGGCAAAGAGGATAAGGTTGCGCCCATAAATGAAGCATTGAGGGTTAAAGAGAGTTTGCCGCAGGCAAAATTTATTTCTTTAAAGGACGCAGGTCATATGCCATTCTTAAGTTCAGATTTTAAAAGAGTACTTTGTGAGGTGCGCGGTGGATAAGGAGATGATAAAAAGAAATTTTTCCAGATGCGCGCATCTTTATGATAAATACGCCAACATTCAGCGCCTGGTAGCGTCCGAACTTGTAAAAGAATTACCCAATAACGGAATTGCTAATATCTTAGAGATAGGCTGCGGAACGGGTAATTACACCAGCCTCTTAAAAGAAAGATTTAAGTCCAGCCGCATAAAGGCATTAGATATAGCAAAAGGAATGATTGGGGTAGCCAGACAGAAATTAAAAGATAGGCAAATAGAATTTTTAGTTACTGATGCAGAGAATATAGATATAAATAATGAGTTTGGTCTTATTACATCTAATGCTGCTTTCCAATGGTTTGAGCGCATAGAGAGGACTATAGAAAAATTTAAAAAAGCACTTAAAAAAGAAGGCATTATTGCATTTTCTATCTTTGGGCCTTTAACTTTTTGGGAATTGAATCAGTCTTTAAAAGAGGTTTTGCATAAAGATGTATCAATTGGTTCCCATATTTTTTTAGAGAAAGAGAAATTAGAGATAATCTTAAGCAAATATTTCCACAAAATCTACGCAAGAGAATTAATAGTTAAGGAAAGATATGTTTCTTTAATGGAATTGCTCCGCAAAATAAAATATACAGGTATTCGCGGTGCAGGTCTGAATAGTTCATTCGCGTGGACCCAAAAATTACTCAAGAGGACAGAAGAGACTTATAAATGCAAATTTGGTCAAATTGAGGCCACATATCAAATATTCTTTTGCCGGGCTATAAAATGAGCGTAATTTTTGTTGCGGGAACAGATACAGGAGTGGGCAAAAGTGTAATTACAGGTTTGTTGAGTAGCTACCTTTTAGGAAAAGGTTATCGTGTTATAACACAGAAATGGGTACAGACAGGCTGCGTCAGTTTTTCTAGTGACATTGATATTCATTTAAAGTTTATGAGGAAAAAAAGAGGCGATTTCCAGGATTACCTCGCCTTAATGCAGCCTTATATTTTTAGATTCTCCTCCTCGCCACACCTGGCTGCAAGCCTTGCAGGGAAAAGGATTGAGGCAATAAAGATAAAGCGAAGTTTAGAGATTTTAACTAAACGGTTTGATTTCGTTATTGTTGAAGGTATAGGCGGTCTTTTAGTTCCGCTTAATAATAAGACGCTGTTAATAGACGTCGTTAAAGAGCTTAACCTGCCTGTACTGATGGTGGTAGGCAATAAATTGGGTGCAATCAATCATACGCTTCTAAGCCTTGAGGCCCTGAAGGCAAGAGACATAAAAGTTCTTGGCACCGCCTTTAATAATATTGCGCAGAATGGGGAAAGGATAATCTTAGAAAATAATCCTCAGATTATAAAGAAATTCAGCTCGGCAGAGGTTTTAGGCATATTGCCCTGGGCGAGGAATTGCTTTCAGTTACAGAAGCAATTTATACCCATAGGGAACAAAATAATTGCTCAATATGAATAATTGGATAAAAAGAGATTTAAAATACATCTGGCATCCTTATACACAGATGAAGGACTGCGAAAATCTTCCGCCTATCCTCATAGAAAAAGCAAGAGGGCTTAAGCTTTATGATAACAAAGGCAATTTTTATTACGATACCATTTCGAGTTGGTGGTGCAATGTCCATGGCCATAATCATCCTAAGATAAAAAAGGCAATCATAAGACAACTGGATTCGTTAGAGCATATATTGTTTGCCGGTTTTACGCATAGACCCGCAATTCTTTTAGCAGAGAAGCTCGTTTCCTTAAGCCCGCCTAGCCTCAATAAGGTTTTCTTTTCTGACAATGGTTCAACTGCCGTGGAAACAGCATTGAAGATGTCATTCCAGTATTGGCAAAATATCGGCAAAAAAGATAAAACTAAATTTGTCTCTTTGGACTACGGATATCATGGTGATACTGTTGGCGCAATGAGCGTAAGTGGAGTGGATTTATTTAACGAGGTATTTAAGCCATTATTTTTCAGTTCTTTCAAGGTCCCTTCACCTTATTGCTACCGTTGTCCGATGGGTAAAGAAAAATCATCTTGCAATTTAGATTGCGCAGAGCCCTTAGAAACACTGGTAAGACAAAAGAGTCACGAAATTGCCGGGATAGTCTTGGAGCCCTTAGTTATGGCAGCTGCAGGCATGATAGTCTATCCAAAAGAATATCTAAAGAGGGTAGCTGAAATTGCCAGGAAATATAGCATCCATCTGATATTAGATGAAGTTGCCACAGGCTTTGGCAAAACAGGAAAGATGTTTGCCTGCGAGTATGTAAATATTCAACCAGACTTTATGTGTCTTTCAAAAGGCATAACCTCGGGGTATTTACCGATGGGCGCAACCCTGACCACAGATACCATATATGAGGCATTTTACGCTAATTATGAAGAACGAAAGACCTTCTACCACGGTCATACCTACACTGCAAATCCTGTTGCCTGCTCGGCAGCTTTGGCAAGCCTCGAGATTTTTAAGGAGGAAGATACTCTGGGAAGGGTGAGAGAGGTATCTTTTTTATTTCACCAAGGCCTAGAAAAGTTTAGAGGCTTAAACCTAGTTGGTGATGTAAGATATATTGGGATAATTGGCGCGATAGAGTTGGTGAAGGAGAAAAAAAGAAAAGTAGCATTTAGTTTTAAGGAAAGAGTGGGTTTAGAAATATATAAGCAGGGCCTAAAGAAGCATCTCATCTTGCGGCCCTTGGGCAGTATTATATACCTTTTTCTCCCATTAAGTATTAGCAAAAAAGAACTGGAGTATGTTTTAGACAATACATATAACATAGTCAAATCTGTAGATAAAAAATCTATATCACAGTAAAAAAGTTGTTGACAAATATATTTTAATATGTTATTTTGATAATGATTTTCAATATCATAATATTGACTATAGTTCCATGACTGAAAGAAAAGAAGAGAAAATATTCGAAGATTACCTTCGAACTAAGAATCTCAAACATAGCGAACAGAGAAAAGAGATTTTATATATTTTCTTAAAACACGATAAACACCTAACTGCTAATGAACTTTATAGAATTGTTCAGAAAAAATATCCGAAAGTAGGATTCGCTACTATTTATCGAACACTTAAATTGCTTTGCGAATGCGGTCTTTGTCGGGAATTAAAGTTTGAGGATGGCACAACCAGATACGAACATCTCTATGGCCATCAGCACCATGACCATCTCATTTGCATAAAGTGCGGTAGGTTTGTTGAGGTAGTGGATCCACAGATAGAGCGTTTACAGGAAAGACTGGTTAAACTGCATGGATTTTATCCTGAAAGGCACCGCATGGAACTTTATGGAGTATGCAAGAGGTGTAAAAAATAGGATATATTTTTTTGTTTGTATGTTGATAATGAAAATCAAAATCATAAGTGGGAGGATGATGAATTGAGAAAATATCTGTTAATATTTTTTGGCTTGTTGTTAACACTTGGTATTACCTCAAATAGTTATGCTGACAGGAGAAGTTATGTTTGGACATATGAATATATGACCATGCCTAAGGGGGTGTGGGAGTTTGAAACATATGTAACAACCGAGGTGCCAAATTTGCACAAGTCCAACATTAATGTTATTAAACCACAGCTTGAGCTGGAGTATGGCATTACCGAGCGATGGGATATCGCCATGTATCAAATGTGGAAATTTAAGAATAAAGCAAAGGAAAATGATAGCGAGTACGAGGGATTTAAACTCAGGACACGCTATAGAATCGGCGAAAAGGGTAAGTTTATCGTTGATCCGCTTCTTTATTTTGAATACATCCGCGATGACG
This sequence comes from Candidatus Omnitrophota bacterium, assembly GCA_030692045.1. Lineage (GTDB taxonomy): Bacteria > Omnitrophota > Gorgyraeia > JAUYCX01 > JAUYCX01 > JAUYCX01. The sequence continues at coordinate 2,339 of JAUYCX010000050.1, read as the reverse complement.
ACTTTTCAAAGCCTAGCGTTGGAGAAACTAAATTGGTGCTCGCAAAAGATATCGGGGATTTTAATATAAGTTATAATCAGGTGATAAAGCGCAATCTAGAAAAAGAAGGAAAGACCGACCACGAATATGCCGCTGGTGTAAGTTACGCTTTCACACCTCGATTCAGAGCTGGGATTGAATCAAAGGGGAATTATCCGAAAGAAAAGTATGCCGTTGGGCCTACGGTTTCATATACTTTCAATAGAGCCTTCGTTACTTTAGGGGCTGCATTTGGCTTGAATGAGGGGCCGGATGATCTGCAGACGAGAATGATTGTAGGGGTGCCATTCTAACTTAGACACGATAGGATTTAATATAGGACTAAAGACCTAGAGAAATCTAGGTCTTTTTATTTTCTTAAAAAAAGACTTTTAGCACTTGTGAGTATTTCTAAAAGTAATATAATAGGCGTAGAAACAATAGAGTTCCTGTAATCTTTTAACTTTCTTAGAATATCATGAAGTGGTTCATTTCCCATAACACTATTAAATCACCCTTCCTAGAAATTCTTCAGCAGGATTGCGGTGAAAAAATTAGCCACTGCTATCAGTGCGGTAAATGCTCTGCAGGGTGCCCCATAGCGTTTCAGATGGATTATCTTCCGAATCAGATTATCAGGATGGTCCAATTAGGCATGGAGGATGAGGTTTTAGCCAGTAAAACTATCTGGCTTTGCGTCTCTTGTCTTACCTGTACGGTCAGGTGCCCGCGGGAAATTGATATCGCTGAGATTATGGATTATTTAAGACGCAGGGCATATAAAAAGGGTATTATTCCCCTTGAAGAAACCGAAATCCCCCTATTTAATAAGATATTTTTGAGAAATATTGAGCTCTTTGGCAGGCTTTATGAAATGGGCCTCATCGGTATGTTTAATCTCTTAAGCGGAGAATTTTTTAAAGACGTTTCTTTAGCGCCTAAGATGTTTCTTAAACAAAAGATAGGCATACTTCCGCATAGAATTAAAAATTTAAAAGAGCTCAGAGAAATTTTCAAAAAATCAGGCAAGTTGGGAAGAGCAAAAAGAGATAAACTACTGCATCCAAAACTTATATTTTTGAATTTATCCCGAAAATTTATTGGAAAAATAGAAAGATTAAAATGAACCCCATTAGACCTTTTGGTCCTACGGGGGTTAAGTTCAACAGGCAAATTTAGTTTTATTCATTGGGAGGTCTAACGGGGTGAAATACGCATATTTCCCAGGCTGTTCTCTGCATTCCACCGCTAAAGAATACGACCTTTCGACAAAAGAGGTAGCCAAGGCATTGGGTATAGAACTTGTAGAAATCCCTGATTGGGTCTGCTGCGGAGCCACGCCTGCCCATATCACGATGCATCTTTTATCCTTGGCGCTGCCTGTTAAAAACTTAATTTTGGCGAAGAAGATGGATTCTTATGAGGTAGTTACCTGTTGCGCTGCCTGTTTTAGTCGTCTAAAAATTGCCAATAAATTTATGCAGGAAGACCCTGTGCATAGAGAGAAGGTGGAAAAAATTGTAGGGCAGCAATATAGAGGCGAAGTCAGCGTTCGTCATTTCTTAGATGTTTTGGTAAATATCTTTGGCTTGAAGAATATCGGCGAGAGAGTAACAAAAAAAATAAATGGATTAAAAGTAGCCTGCTACTATGGTTGCCTTCTGACCCGTCCGCCGGAAGTTACAGGGTTAGATGATTTAGAAGATCCGCATCTAATAGATGACTTAATGAAAACAATCGGCGTGGAACCGGTAGAGTGGCCTTATAAAACCGAATGCTGCGGCGCAAGTTTTTCCCTGACCAAGACAGATATAGTGCTAAAGCTTTCCTGCGATATATTACAGATGGCTCATGACGAAGGAGCGCAGGCTATTGTTGTTGCCTGTCCTCTATGTCAGTCGAACCTTGACCTTAGACAAACAATGATAAACAAAAAATACAAGAAAAGTTTCAATATGCCTATTTTTTATTTTACACAATTGTTAGGATTAGCCTTAGGAATTGAACCAAATAAATTAGGATTTAATAAACATATTGTTAATCCAATGCCTCTATTAAGAGAAAAGGAACTGGCGGTTTTTTAATTTAACTAGATCCCTCGCCTAATCGCTTAAAAATTTCTTTGAAATTTTTACGCAGGCTTCGGGATAAATTCGCCCGTACAACTTACGTCACTAACGTTGCCGTAAGTTGTGGGCTCATTTATGAAAATCGGCGTTTTTGTCTGTCATTGCGGCACAAATATTTCTGCCACCGTAGATGTAGAAAAGGTGGCTCAAGAAGCCTCTAAGCTTCCCGGTGTTAAATTTTCCACTACCTAC
>JAUYCX010000030.1 GCA_030692045.1 Candidatus Omnitrophota bacterium | reverse complement strand
CCTGTTCAGGAATCAATTCTGCCATAACCGCCTCCTTTCTCCTCTACTATATAAGACACATCTCGAGGCGATTTTCTTTCAAAAAAATAAAAAAAATTCCGTTAATTCACAAAACGAGTATGACTTGTAGTAGAAAAAAATGACTGGCAGGATAAAGATTCTGAAACAGACGTCTCTATATAGAGCTAAGTATCCTTCTCAATGATTTAACTAGACCCCCATTGCGATCTTCTGGTTCAAAAAACCATTCCCCATAGGGATATTCTACTATTCCTTTAATCTTAGACCTTGGTAACAGCCTTGATGCTAGTCTAGTAATTTCCTCGGGAATAGGCTCTACGGATGATTTCGAGAGAGACGCAGAACCCATAGATCTTCTATAACTTCCATAGAGAGATAGCAAATGAGTTGTATCTATAAATTTTAACACACGGCCTATTCTAAAATTTATAACAACGGTATGGGTTTCGATGTCATAACCCAAGCCTGTTCCAAGAGTTCTGCGTGCCTCGAAAAAAACAACTCTTCCACCTTTTAGTTCTTCAATAATATAATTTACTTTGATATTCAAAATCCCAGCAATCCAATTTGCTATTTTAAAATAATCCGATACTTCCGCTTGAAGAGCACTATCAGCTTCTGCAACTAGTCCAACAGTAGCGCTAAGCCTGTCTCCTTCACTCATCAAATTCGGTCTGAGGGCTGAAGATGCAAAAGAAGGAGTAATGCTGGCGAATAAGAATATTAAGGATATTATAGCTGAAATTATTTTTATGGAAACTCTCTTGGAAGGCATATCAGACTTCCTTAGGGATAAGACTTTTGATTTTGCTGAAATGATAATCTTTTATAATCTGTTAAAATTATATCAAATTATAGACAATATGTCAACGCTATATTAATGGTTCCATTGTAACGGTAGACGTCTCTATATGCTTTAATGATAGTTATTTTACCTCTCTCAATTTTGCTAAAATGCCCAAATAAACCATCGTAAATTCCTTTAAATATACTAACAAATGCTCTGATATCTCTATTTAATATTGCTCCCACGATCGAATTGCCCGTTGATAACGTTAATCTAGCAATTGAAGAAAACATATATTCAGGATGATGCCTCATAATATAAAATCTATTTCTTGCCATATAATAATTCGTAAGCGGGCTAAATCGTCCTTGTGTAGCCCTTGCTTCTTTGTGCCATACCTTTGCCTTTGGAACATAAATAGATTTATAACCAACCTTTTGCGCCCTCATGGGCCATTCCATTTCTTCGTGGTACATAAAAAGTTCTTTCGCTAACCCGCCGACTTTCTTATACATATCTTTCTTAACTAATACAGCAGTGCCAGCAACATAATCAACTTGTCTCTGCGTATCATATTGACCATTATCTATTTCATTATGTCCAAATGAGCCGTTTGAAAAACTACCGCCTGCTGTCCCTATAACATTTGGCTGATAATAAGAGTACACTTTAGGGCCTACCATACCTATATCATTGCTAGCTTCAGCTGCTTCGACTAAATTAACCAAGGAATCTTTATCTACAATTGTATCATTATTAAGTAAAAAGAAATAATCACAGCTATTACCTAAAGCTTGCTCCATAGCCAGATTATTGCCTTCGCTAAAACCTAAATTTACTTCACTTTTAATAAAAGTTATCTTTGGAATTTTTGGAAATCTATCAAGAAGACTGTCTTTATATTTTGAGAAAAAACCATCCGGGGAGTTATTGTCTACTAGCATGATTTCATAATTAGAATAGTTTAAATCCTCTAAATTCTTAAGTAATTCCATCGTATCTGATTCGCCAATGCCATCGCTGCGGCCATAATGCAAAATTATTATAGCTACCTTTGGTAAAACCTCCGCCGC
>JAUYCX010000081.1 GCA_030692045.1 Candidatus Omnitrophota bacterium | reverse complement strand
AAATAGAAGGGATTAATTTTAACCTGAGGTTTTTAGGTTCGCGCTCTTTTATAAATAGGATGGAGGAGCAGTTTGGAGTTAAGAATCTGCGCAACAGAAGGGGAAGGCCGTTTAAAGTAAATAAATAGAACCGTCCCCTTTCCCGTCCCCTTTCTCTCGCACCAACCTGTTCTTAGAAACCTCTTGTCTTAATTTAAATTTTATGCTATCTTTATAATTGGAGGTGCAAGAGAAATGAAAAATATACATCAGTTACCAATTATCGTCGAAAAAGACGAAGATGGGTTTTATGTTGTTGAGTGTCCCATTTTCTCAGGCTGTTATACCCAAGGCAAAACCATAGATGAAGCATTAAAGAATATTCGTGAAGTAATTGAGTTATGTCTAGCCGAAAAAGAAAACCAACAGATCTTGAAGAATTTTAATCCCCAAGAAATAAGTTTTCATACATTGGCTTATGCCTAAGTTACCGGCTATTTCTGGAGATAAAGCAGTTAAATGTTTCGAAAAACTAGGCTACCAAGTAGTGCGTCAACATGGTAGCCACATCCGTTTTATCACAAATTCGATAAGAACAAAAAGCCACTCACCATCTCCCGCCATAAAATACTCGGTAAAGGATTGCTGCGGAAGTTAATTCGCGATGCAGATATTGGCATTGAAGACCTCATAAACCTTTTATAGCAATGATAGCAATGAAGGTTTTAACTTACTTTTCGAAAAAGGGGACAGCTGCCCCTTTATTTACCTCCATGTTCAAAAAATATTTCAATTCTGTTTTTGTCCCCATCCTTGTGCTGGGATTATCCGCCAGCGTTAGTTTTTCAGAAACCCCGCCCAGCACAGAAACCGGAAGCGGCACCCTCCAACAACAAAAGGCGATCGAAAGCGAAAATACGTTAGAAACAAAAATCCAGAAACAGAGAAGTAAAGACAAAGAGGTTATTGCTCAAGAGGCCATTTCCGGTGGCGAAGGGGAAAAGGTCCTCATCCGGAAAATTATTGTGGAAAACGTAACTCTAATTCCCCAGAACGAAATTCAAAAAATCACTTCTTCCTTTGAAGGCCAAGAACTTTCCCTTACGGCTATGCAAAAAATAGCCGACCTGATTACCGCGGAATATCGAAAGCGAGGTTATGCCACATCGCGCGCCTATATACCGCCGCAGACCCTAAAAGACGCGACTCTGATTTTACGCGTGATTGAGGGACGATTGGGGACCTACGAGATACGCGGAAACCGTTTTTTTAAAACCGCCTTATTAAGGAAGAGACTGGACTTAAGGCCCGGGGGTTATTTCGATTATACCGCGTTGCAGAGGTCCCTGATTTATCTCAATGAACACCCCGACCGAAAAGCAAAAGCGGTTCTCGTGCCGGGCAAAGAACCCGGCACAACCGATATCGTCATTGATGTCCAAGACAGGCTTCCGGTTCATATCGCCTTTGAATATGATAACTTTGGTTCGCGGTATATCGGAAAACAAAGCGGGGCTATCGTCTTAGAGCACAATAATCTTTTGGGATTTGATGACAAAGCCTATTTTAAAATGCAGCAGTCTAGCGAGGCCTATTTGCGGTTAAGGCAGGGGCGGTATACTTTTCCCATCAATAAAACCACAGACCTTGGCCTCTATGTCTTAAGGAGTAACCTTCTTTTAGGAAAAGAGTTTAGAATTTTACTTTCCCGCGGAAAAACTTTAGTCGTGGGTACTTTTTTAAATAAAATTCTTTATTCCAGCGACATTCTCGATGTGAGGCTAAATTTGGGATTCGATTACAAAAGCATCAAGAACTCTTTAATCGGCATACAAATATCCGACGATGAACTGCGCATCTTAAAGACAGGCCTGGATTTCGATTTTAATGACCGCTGGGCGAGGAATATCCTGACATTTGAGGTCGATTCGGGAATCTCCAACATTTTTGCAGGCATGGATGCTAAGAATGACCCCGAGGCTTCACGATCAGGGGCAGGGGGAAGGTTTACAAAATTCATGGCAAATTACTATCGACTTCAACCGTTACCCCTGGATACCAATCTCCTGTTTAAGAATTCTCTGCAGTTTACCAACAATATTTTGGTAGCGGCAGAACAATTTCAAATCGGCGGGCCGGCAACAGTCAGAGGCTATGCGCCAGCCGAGTTTTCCGGTGACCAAGGCCTTTATTCAAGTGTCGAGTGGTCTTTGCCGTTATATCTGATACCTAGAAAGGTCAAAGTCCCTTTTACGAAAAGCGCACTTTATGACTCTTTTCGCATCGTAACATTTTTCGACTGGGCCACAACGCGCTTAAATAGAACGTTGGCAGGCGAGAAAAAGTATAGGACCTTAAGGGGAACCGGTGTGGGGGTGAGAATTAATCCCAATGAACATTTCTCCGTTCGCGTAGAAATCGGGTATCCTCTAAGTGCCTATCGGCCCACCGATAAAAACACTGCCCATCCCTGGGTTGAAATTACTGTCAAGTTTTAAAAAAAACTTGCATTTTTAAAAAAACCATGTATACTTATACCACGAAACGATTCCTGGGAGGACCGTTATCATTTCAAACTTCGCAAAAATAAATCAAGATCCTATCAGACGCTTCACTTTACGCTTGACGCTTCTTTGTTGCATCGCTTTGATGACAATGACTCCTGGGGTTCTTGCTAACCCGGAGGAAGCTCATGTTGTATACGGTGACGTCACTTTCCAGCAGCTTCTCAATACCCTAAATATAAACGCAGCAACCCGGCAGGCCATTATTGAATGGCTGCGTTTTAGTATCGCTAACGGAGAAACAGTCAATTTTAACCTGCCTGATTCCTCTTCTTTTGTCCTCAACAGGGTTACCGGTTTTGACCCATCCGTAATATTAGGAAATCTCTTTTCCAACGGCCAAATCTTCCTTATAAATCCTAACGGAGTGCTTTTTGGCAGTTCCTCGCGTGTTGACACAGCTGGATTAGTTGCCTCTACCCTGGATATATCTAATGATGATTTCTTAGCAGGAAGGTTTAATTTTGTGGGAAGCGGCGGTTCTGTCATTAATCAAGGAATTATTAATGCTCCGGGTGGATATGTGGCTCTGTTGGGGTCCAGTGTTGAAAATAGCGGAATTATCACATCCAATTTAGGCACAGTGGCTTTGGCTTCTGGTCAAAGAATCACTTTGGATTTGGATCCCCAGGGGTTAATGAGTGTTGTTATCGAAGAAGCAGTCAGTCAAAATCAAACCGGCGCTCAAAATGCCGTTAATAATACAGGTACCATTTCAGCCAACGGCGGCAAAGTTATTTTAACCGCAAAATCTTTAAACGGAGTGTTTGACCGGGCGATTAACAATGAAGGCATTATTGAAGCCCAAAACCTTCAATCCCGTAACGGCCAAGTTTATTTATCAGCTTCGGGCGAAGGCGCCGTTGTCAGAAACGCCGGCACAATCACCAGCGATCTTACGCAAATAACCGCGCCAAACGTTGAGTTTGACGGAGGCTTGGTTAATAGTACAGGATTAACCGTCAATGCCGCAAATAATATCACACTAAGAAATGGGGCGTTTCTCTTCGGCAACGTTGTGAATCTAAATTCCGGTCAAGATATCGCAATCAACAGCGATTCTTTAGTCCGGGCCTATCGACTTAACTTGAGAGCTGATCGTGATTTCACCATGAGCGGTTCTTCGCGAATAGTAGCTTCGAATATGAACGATTTGAGGGTCGGAAGAAATATGACTCTCAATGATGCCTCAGAAATTCATAGCGATTGGTTATCCCAGCTGACAGTTATCAATGATCTCACCTTAAATCATAATTCCTCGATTTATTCAAACTATATAAATGGAATAAGTGTCGGCCACGATTTGGTCCTTAATCATCACGCGGATATCGGTGGTTATGGCGGAATATTACAAGTCGGCCATGATTTGATTATGAGAGATGATTCGACTTTGTCGAGCGTTGTCAATGAAATCAATGTCGATAATGATCTGGTAATGAGCGGCAACGCCCAAATTTCCGGTTTGGCTGAGTTTCTTTATGTTGATCATGGGATTTTCATGAATGACCGCTCAAGAATATCCAGTCCCAATAGTATTTTTATGGATGTGGGTAGTCTTACCATGAATGATGAATCAAATATTTTTGCCGGCAGTGATTTACGAATATATTCCGGTAATCTTACCATGAACGGTGCCTCTTCTATCGAGTCTGGAAACTACGCTGACTTCAACATTGACCGTGATCTTACTTTGAGTGATGACGCACAAATTGAGGCTAGAACCCTTTATTTAGGCGCGGGGAATGATTTGAGCCTGAATGGTTCTTCGCGCATATCTTCCTATTCTATAGAAGATTTAACTGTAGGCAGAAATTTGACCCTAAACGACCAATCCGAAATTCATAGCTCTTGGCTTTCCCAAGTGCATGTCCTCAATGATCTTCTCATGAACGGCAGTTCTGCTTTCAATTTAGCCTATTATAATGTAAATGTCGGCCGCGATGTGATCATGAATGACTTAGCCCGGATCTCAGGTAACGGTGGTCTCCTGCAAGTGGGCAACGATTTAACCATGAATGATTCTGCGGCTATCTTAACCACTGTCAATGAGTTAGATGTCAATCGTAATCTTACCATGAATGGGGCTTCGCGCATTTCAGGCCTCGCGGCGTTTCTCAATGTCGGAAATAACATGACTTTATTTGACAATTCCAATATTTCCGCTTCCAATATAATGATGGAAATCGGAAATAGCCTTGCCCTGAATGATCATTCGTCTATTACAGCGGACGACTTACGCATTAATGCCGGAAATCTTGAAATGAATGACATTTCTTCGATTGCATCCGGCAATTACGCTGAGCTTAATATTCTCAATGACTTTAGCATGGCCGGTCAATCTCAATTGGAAGCTCGAACAGCTTATTTAAATGTGGGCCATGATTTGAGTCTTAGAGGCAATTCTCATATGAATGTAGAAGCTGATTTACATATGAGTGCCGGTCACAATGTGGCTTTACGAGACCAATCGCAAATCGACGCCGGCACAATCGGCATAACCGCAGGTAATTCTCTTTACATCGATAGTCCGATTGAAGCCCTTGGAGATATCGTTCTTGAGGCCTTAGAAGACATTTACGTTGCCGGAGGCATATTTCCGATTATTCGTTCATTAAACGGAAGCATCATCATGAATGCCATGCGTGATGTTGTCTTAGGCTATACCGCCGGCTTAGGCATGATTCACGCGGCCACAACCGGAAATATCATTGTGAATGCATTAAGAGATATCATTGTCAAAAATGAAATGTTTGTGACCAGCAACCGCGGCAGAGTTGAAATGACCGCTGGCCACAATATTAATCTTTTGGATCTGGCCTATGTCGGCTCTTACTTTGCCGACGTCGTATTAAATGCGGCAAACAGCATCATCCAGGAATCTGCTGCCCTGATTGAAGCGGGCAGAAACGTCTATTTGCACGCCGATACCGATGCCGACGGTCAAGGCGGTATTCAAATGCAGGGCAGTGCCGCTATTATTTCTAACGGCGGTTATATTGAATTAACTACGGGAACAGCGCCTTTTGTCGGCGGTGGTGATATCTGGCTTGGGCTTTTGGATGCGGGTTCAGGTTCCGTGTTTATTCGCAGCGGTTCAGGAGCGATTCGCGATAATAATGGGTCTAGAAATAATGTCGTTGCTCACGATTTGAATCTTTGGGCCCGTAACGGTATTGGCTCGGATAATGCCTTAGAGACGCAAGTTTTTAATCTACAGGGTTATAATGCCGCAATTGGAAATATCAATATAGAAAATTCCGGTGAATTGCATATCTCGGGCGACGGAGTTGTTAATCGTGCTGCCGGCGGTGGAATCGACATATTGACAGCATCTCCTCTTTATGTTGATAGCCTCATTGAGGCCAATGGGGATATTAGTTTGCGGGCGTTAGGGGCAGATGGTGATATTCTTATTGCCGGCGGGAGATTCCCCATTATTCGTTCTTTAGACGGAAGTATTTACATGAAATCCATGCGCGATATTGTTTTTGGATATTCCGGGGGATTAGGAATGGTCCATGCGGCTCGTAACGGAAGCATCATCGCCCGCGCCTTAAGAGACATCCTCATTCAAAATGAAATGTTTGTGACCGCTAATCGGGGTAATATCTTATTTAATGCCGGACGCGATATCAGTCTTCTCGATCTGGCTTACCTTGCGTCTTATTTTGGCGATGTGACATTAATTGCTGGGCGTAGTTTTTACCGGGGCCCCAACGCGGTTATTGAAGCGGGCGGGATTATCCAAATCTATTCCCTCTCAACTTCGAATCGGATGCCCGGCGGCGGCAAGTTAAAATTTAGGAAGAACAACCCTCCCAAAAAGCTTATCCTCTCCTCAGTTTCTCGCTAATCTTCGAAGTTCCTTAAGAATGATACTGGTTACGATTATACGATCGCAATTTTTAAGTAGTTTAAGGATTCCTTCGCTATTTGCCTGAGAAAAAATATAGTCATTATAATAGTCATTTTATACTTGACAAGCAGAGATTTCTGATTTATACTTTTAATGGATAGATTAGAAGTCGGAGGTGAAGAATATGACTACCCTAACAGTTACAGAAGCAAAATCTCATTTTTTGGAACTTATCAGAAACTCTGATAAGAGGCTGGAGCGGTTTCTTATAACTAAACAGGGAAAACCTGCGGCAGTAGTTATGAATGCAGATGAGTTTGGGGGTTGGTTAGAAACCTTAGAGATTATGTCTGATAAAAAAGCCTTAAAAGAAATCAGAAAGGCAAAGAAGGAATTAGAATTGGGCCAAACCAAAAGTTTTAAAGAGGTTGTTGGCAGAGCTCAAAGAAGATAAATGTCCTACCTTATCAAATTCTCAAACACCGCTTCAAAACAATTCCAAAAGCTCCAAGATACAAAACTCAAAGAAAGAGTTGTTACAGCGTTAGAGTATATTGCTAAAGAGCCCCTTATTGGTAAGCCTTTGCAAGCAGAATTCAAAGGTTGTTATTCATATCGTATTGGCGATTACAGGTTGGCATACACTTTTTACAAGGAACAAAAATATATTGGCATAATTAGAATTGAGCACAGAAGAGAAGTTTATAGATAGTTGATGCAGAGTATATTTGGAAAATAATATCAGAACTCAATAACCATTGGAAATAGAATAGTGTCGTTTATACGTAATGAGTAAACCCTAAAGCATTTAAAAATGCCCAGAGAAAGAATTACCAGAAGACAAAAGAATATTTCCAGATTATTAAGAGAGAGAAAGCAACTCCTTAAGGATAGACTAAGGGCTTTTAAAAATAAATAAAGCCATAGAATATCTGTCAAATTTAAACCAACCCGAGCCAAGCCAATTTTTATCTTGCCAAAAATCCTTTAAAATAGTATTATATAGTGTTATTTTGTAATCTAGATAATAATATTTTGGCAATTTATTCTGGAATTACAAGGGCCCATAGCTCAGCTGGTTAGAGCAGCTGACTCATAATCAGCGGGTCTCAGGTTCGAATCCTGATGGGCCCAGAGTGTTGAGGGCGATTGGCTCAGTTGGTTAGAGCGCCACACTCACATTGTGGAGGCCAGAGGTTCAAATCCTCTATCGCCCATGGATTTTGCTTCGCAAAATCCATAATATTAAAAAATTAATCAATGGAGAGATAAATTGTCTGAGGTTTTAATTCGAGACCAGGTAAAGAAATTAGTCGAGCTTCAGGCATTAGACGCTGAAATCTACGCCTTAAACAGAGAAAAAGTAGAAAAGCCAAAATTTATTCAAGGATTACAAAAAGACTTTGGGGACAAAAAAACTAAACTAAATGCCTTAGAAGATAAATTAAAGCAACTACAGGTTCAAAGAAAGTTAAAGGAATTAGAATTGCAAGCTAAGGAAGACCAAATAAAGCATGCCCAAACCCAGCTTTTCTTAATTAAGACAAACAAGGAATATCAAGCTAAGCTAAGAGAAATCGAGGGTTTTAAGGCGGATAAATCGGTATCAGAAGAGGATATCCTAAAAATTTTTGATGAGGTAGATGTTTTGAAAGCCGAGGTAGATAAGGAAAACGCATTTTTGAAAAATGAAGAAGAAAAGCTTAATGCGCAAAGTAAGACGGTTGAAGAACGCCTAAAAGAAATTGCAGAGCTTTTAACCAAACTGGATTTAAAGCGTAAACAAATAATTCCTGATATAGACAAAAAGATTATCTTAAAATATGAACGCATATTAAAAAATCGCGATGGCTTAGCCCTTGTTCCTATAAAAAATGAAGCCTGTCAGGGTTGTTTTATGAATGTTCCGCCTCAGGTAATAAATGAAATCAAAAGCCATGAAAAGGTAGTTATCTGCGAGGTTTGCGCAAGAATTCTTTATCTGGAAGAGGATATATAAATTTGAGTTATAAAAGTTTAAGTATTTTTATTGATGGCGCTTCAAAAGGTAATCCCGGAGATGCCGCAATTGGCGTAGTTATCTGTAATGGCGAGGAAGTGGTTAAAAATTTTTATAAATACATTGGTTCAACAACCAATAACATTGCTGAATATACAGCCTTAATTTATGGTTTGCAAGAAGCCTTGATTTTAAAGGCAAAAGAGATATTTGTAAATACTGATTCTGAACTAATATTGCGTCAGTTAAAAGGAATTTATAAAGTAAAAAATCCTAACATTAGAGCTTTGTTTGAACAGGTAAAACATCTGCTTTCCGGGTTTGATAAAGTTAAGATAGCCCAAATACCCCGCGAAAAAAATCGCGGTGCAGATAAATTAGCCCAAAAGGCAATTAAAGAGCAAGCCAAGGTGGTTGCCCGCCAATGAATTGTGGCGGGAGGAAAGTCCGAGCTCCAGAGGGTAAAGCGTAGCGGTTAATGGCCGCCGTCCTGATGAGAATCAGGATAGGATTAGAGCCACAGAGACGAGTAACCGCTAAGGCGCAAAATTTTTGCGTTTTGCGATGACGTGAAACGAGGCAATCTCTACGCGGAGCAAGGTCAAATAGGGAGAGAGAAGTTTTTGCCCGCTTCGTTAAAATCTCTGGGTAGACTGCTTGATTCTGTGAAGCAATTTACAGAAGAAGAGAAATGACCATCCAGATGCGAAAATTCGCAATCAGCACAGAACTCGGCTTATTGGCTTGCTCAAATGAAGCCCAAACTTATGGAAGCGTAAGCGACATAAGTTTACGGCTGAATTTGATCCTTGACAATTTTTGAGTCAAGGGTTGTTTTCGAAATCGACTGTTATTTCAAAAATTGTCAAGGATTTAATTCGCACTTATAACTTACTCACACTTTCGTGTTCGTAAGTTATGTGCTCATTAAAGGAGGAAAAGTTATGTCTGGACACTCAAAATGGGCTGGGATTAAACATAAAAAAGCCCTTATGGATGCAAAAAAGGGGGCTGCCTATACAAAGGTTATTCGTGAAATTACTGCCTCGGCTCGCAGTGGCGGAGGAAATCCTGAGACTAACGCGGCTTTACGTTCAGCTATGGCAAAGGCAAAAGAAATAAATATGCCTTCGGATAATGTGAAAAATGCTATCAAGAAAGGAACTGGCGAACTTCCTGGTATAAGCTATGAATCTATAGTTTACGAAGCTTATGGACCAGGGGGTGTGGCGATTATGATTGATGCCTTAACAGATAATAAAAATCGCACAACCGCAGAATTAAGAAATTTACTTTCCAAAAAAAATGGCAATATGGCAGGCGCAGGTGCGGTTAGCTGGATGTTTGTTAAGAAGGGTTATATCTTGGTAGATAAATCACAAATTGATGAAGATAAGCTTATGGCAATTGTTTTAGATGTTGGTGCAGAGGATATGAAACCAGAAGACAAAAATTATGAAATTACCTGCAACACTCAGGACTTTGAAAAATTAAAAGCAACCCTCAAAGAAAAGGGTATTACAACACAACTTGCAGAGATAACTATGCTCCCTAGCTCTACTGTTAAGGTTACGGGAAATGATGCAAAACAGGTTTTAGCCTTAGTTGAGGCGTTAGAAGACCACGAGGATGTTCAGCATGTCTATGCCAACTTTGATATTCCAGACGATATTTTAGAGGAGATTTCTGTAAAGGAAGGGTAGCCCAATGAGAATTCTGGGAATTGACCCAGGTTTAAACACCACAGGTTATGGCGTGATTGATGTAAGTAATTCTCGATTAGTTTTAGTTGAGGCAGGAACAGTTAAGACAATCCTCAAGGATGGCTTAAGCAAGAGGCTAAATAAAATTTATCGAGGGTTGTTAGGACTTATTAAAGAACAAAAACCAGATTGTATGGTCTTGGAAAAACTCTATACTCACTATCGCCATCCCACAACTGCTTGCCTTTTGGGCCATGTGAGAGGAGTTATTTGTCTGTTGGCAACGCAATTAAGCTTGGATTTTTTTGAATATCCTGCAAAGCGCGTAAGGCAAGCTATTTTAGGCAGAGGAAGTGCTTCAAAATTTCAAGCCCAAAGGATGATGGGGAATATTTTTCATTTGAAACCCGATACCTTAAGCCTGGATATAAGCGATGCCTTGAGTTTGGCTGTGGCGCATGCCCAAATCTCAAAGGTAAAAATATGATTGTAGAGCTTTGCGGTAAATTAAAGAATCGTGGCAAAAATTGTGTAGTATTAGATGTTCAAGGCATAAGTTACGAGGTGCTTATGCCTGCAACAGTCTTTGAGCGTTTAAATGAAAATATTAATAATGATGGAATACTTCGTTTAATTACTTATCATTATCTTCAGGCAGAGCCGTCTCGTTCTACACCCGTACTTATTGGTTTTTTGAATCAAGTAGAAAAGGATTTTTTTGAGCAGTTTATTACCGTCTCAGGAATTGGTCCGCGTGCAGCAGTCAGGGCATTAAACAAACCCATTTCAGATATTGCCCGGGCAATTGATGAGGGAGATTTGAAATTTTTAAAAACTCTGCCTGGAATTGGCGAGCAAAGGGCAAAAGAGATAGTGGCAAAGCTTCAGAAAAAGGTGGGCAAATTTGGCTTGATTCAGGATAGCTTAGGACAAAAGGTAAGCGGCGCGACACAAGATTGGCAAGAGGAGGCCTTAGAGATTTTATTGCAATTACAGTATAAAAAGCAAGAAGCAAAAGAGATGATTCAAAAGGCCTTAGAACGCCATCCAGAGATAGCTAACAGCGAAGAGCTTTTGAATGAGATTTATCGTCAGAAGGTTAAACGCTAATGGAAAACGAGGCCCATTTAAAGGGTGTAATTGAGGCATTGCTGTTTATCAGCGAAAAGCCATTGCTTTTAGAGCAGGTTAAAGATGTTTTGGAGGGTGTAGATACTCAGATTATCCGAGAATTGCTTGTTAATCTAAAGAACGAATACGAAGAAAGAAAAAGCGGCATTAGAATAGTTGAGGTTGCTGGTGGATTTCAGATGATTACCAGCGAAGATTATGCCAGTTACATTAAAAAATTTTATAAATCCCGGCATAAAGAAAGATTGTCCTCTCCTGCTTTAGAAACATTGGCAGTTATTGCTTATAAACAACCAGTAACCCGTTTGGAGATTGAATCTATTCGCGGGGTTAATGTGGATGGAGTAATAAATACTTTATTAGAAAAGGGTTTGGTGAGAATTGCCGGAAGAAAGGATGTTTTAGGCAGGCCATTTGTGTATGGCACAACCCGGCAATTTTTAGAATATTTTGGATTAAAATCATTAGCTGATTTGCCAAAGTTAGAAGATTTTTCATCATTACAGCAAAATACAGCTGAAGAAAACACACCCTCAGAGTCTAAAGATGATGTTCAAAAACCAAAAGATGCAACATCAGGGGAGGTAAGTGATGAAACTAACAAGCCTACGCCAGAAGGTTGACTCAATTGATAAAGCGATAATTGAATTGCTTAACAAAAGAGCTAACCTTAGCTTAAGCATTAGGAAATTAAAGATAAAAAAATCCAAAGGCATTTATTCTCCTGACCGGGAAAAACAGGTTTTAAGCCGGTTAGCAAAAACAAACAAGGGTCCATTAAATCAGCAAGCAGTGGAGGCAATCTATCGGGAGATAATGTCAAGCTCTTTGGCTTTGGGTCAGCCTTTAGTAATTGCCTGCTTAGGTCCTGAGGCATCCTTTACGCATCAGGCATCTTTAAAGAAATTCGGCTCTCTTGTAACATATTCTGCCTGCGATACAATTTCCGAAGTTTTTAATGAAGTAGAAAAAGGCAATGCAGATTATGGGGTTGTGCCAATTGAAAACTCCATTGAAGGAGCGGTAACCCACACTATGGATATGTTGGTAGATTCTGATTTAAAAATCTGCGCACAGATAATTTTAGAAATCTCCCATAATCTTTTATCAAAGTACGACATAAAAAGTATTAAAAAAATTTATTCCAATCCGCAGGTATTTGGTCAATGCCGAATGTGGTTAGAAAAAAATCTTCCCAGGGTTGAATGTATTGAAGTAAGTAGCACGGCTAAAGCCGCTCAAATCTGCACAAAAGAAAAAAACAGCGGCTGCATTGCTTCAATTTTGGCGGCAAAGGTTTATGGTTTAAAAGTAATCGCCAAATCAATTGAAGATGTGCCGCATAATATTACTCGCTTTTTGGTTATCGGCAGAGATGATGTTGGCCCAACCGGCGAGGATAAGACCTCAATTATGTTTTCTATAAAAGATAAGGTGGGGGCTTTGCATGATATGCTGGTTCCTTTTCAAAAATTTAGGATAAACTTAACCCGTATAGAATCTCGGCCTTCTAAGAAAAAAGCCTGGGATTACTATTTTTTTGTGGATTTAAAAGGCCACAGGCAGGATAGGAATGTAAAGTTGGCCTTGAGCATATTGGAAGATAAATGCAAGTATTTAAAAATTTTGGGTTCCTATCCAGTATCAGAATAAAATGGTCAATGAAAATATTCTTAAAATAAATCCCTACATTCCAGGCAAGCCCATTGAAGAGGTAAAAAGAAAGCTTAAATTAAAAGATGTAGTTAAGCTTGCTTCTAACGAGAGCCCCTTTGCTCCGTCAAAAAAAGTTCTGCAGGCAATAAATAAGGCGGCAAAATCCTTGAACCGCTATCCCGACGGAAGTTGTTTTTATTTGCGTAAAAAATTAGCAAAGAAGCTTAGGGTTTTGGAAAATCAATTAATTTTTGGCAATGGCTCTGATGAGATAATCACAATGGCAATGCGCGCCTTTGTTAATCCGGGTGATGAGGTGATTATTGCCAAACCTACATTTTTAATTTATGAAATTGCAGCAAAATTATCTGGTGCAAAAGTTGTAACTGTTGCCTTAAAGGATTTTCGTTATAACCTAAAGGCGATGAAACAGGCAATTACCTCTCGCACAAAGATAATTTTTATTGCCAATCCGGATAATCCCACCGGAACCTATGTTACAAAAGATGAGGCCCAAAATTTATTAGACGGGATTTCCAAAGAACTAATTGTTTATTTTGATGAGGCTTACTATGAAATTGTCACTGAAAAAGATTATCCCGATACTTTAAGTCTATTAAAACAAGGCAAAAATCTAATTGTTACGCGGACATTTTCCAAGGCTTATAGTTTGGCGGGACTGCGCATTGGCTATGGGATTTCTTCAAAGGAAAACATTGATTTTTTAAATCGCCCTCGTGAGCCGTTTAATGTGAATTCCCTGGCACAGGCAGCAGCCTTAGCCAGTTTAGATGATAAAAGTAATTTGTTAAAATTAAGAATGGCTGTTAAAGAAGGAAAGAATTATCTTTATAAAAACCTTGAAGATTTAGGCCTTAAGTATGTCCCTTCTGTAACTAATTTTATTCTTTTTGAAGTAGGTTTAGATGCACGAAGAGTTTGCCAAGAGCTTTTAAAATTAGGTGTAATCGTTAGAGAAATGGCTGGTTGGGGAATGGATAATTTTATTCGTGTTACCATTGGCAGAGCAGCTGAGAATAAAAAGTTTATCAAAGCATTAAAGTCAGTTTTAAATAAAAAATAAATGAAACCGCAATGAAAATTAAATCTCCATAAGTTGTGTCGTCATTAAAGGAGGATTTTATGATTATTGTTTTAAGAAAAGATGCCACACAAGAACAAATTGACCATATTGTTGAGCGGGTAAAAAAGCTTGGCTTGACGCCCATGATTTCTAAAGGTGTGGAAAGGACAATTATTGGTCTTATTGGTCCCGAGGATGTGTTAAGGGTTACACCTTTAGAGGTATTTCCAGGTGTTGAGAAGGTTATGCCAGTTCTGGCACCCTACAGGTTAGTCTCAAGGGAATTTAAGCCAGAAAGTTCTTTGATTGACTTAGGAAGAGGTCTTACCATAGGTGGCAAAAAGGTTATGGTTATGGCAGGACCTTGTGCTGTAGAAAATAAGGAATTATTATGGGAGATTGCTAGAGAAGTTAAATCAGCTGGAGCAACAGTTTTACGCGGAGGCGCATTTAAACCCAGAACTTCTCCTTACAGTTTTCAGGGATTAGGCGAAGAGGGGCTTAAGATACTTAAAGATGTAGCTAGTAATTTAGGCATGGTTACCATAACTGAGGTTATGGATACTCGTGATGTTCCTTTGGTAGTTAAATATGCTGATATCCTGCAGATTGGCGCCAGGAATATGCAGAATTTTAATCTTTTGCGGGAAGTGGGTTCCACAAAAAAACCTGTGGTTTTAAAAAGAGGGCTTTCTTCAACGATTAAAGAATGGCTTATGTCAGCAGAATATATTTTATCAGCAGGAAATTTTAATGTTATCCTTTGCGAGCGAGGAATCCGCACATTCGAAGATTTTACTCGCAATACTTTAGATATTTCTGCAGTGCCTATTGTAAAACAGCTTTCGCATTTACCAGTAATTGTTGATCCCAGCCATGCCACTGGCAAATGGGGTTTGGTGCCTGCTTGTTCTCGTGCAGCAGTGGCTGCAGGATGCGATGGATTGCTAATTGAGGTGCATTCAAAACCAGAAGAGGCTTTATCCGACGGTGCGCAGTCTTTACTTCCGGAGAGATTTAAAGAGTTGATGCAGGAGTTAAGAAAGATTAGTTTAGCTGTGGGAAGAGAGATTTAATTTATTATGAAGATTTTTAATAGGGTTGCAATAATTGGCGTTGGTTTAATCGGTGGCTCCATTGGCCTGGCAATTAAAAAAAAGAAATTAGCAGGTGAGGTAATTGGAGTAGCCAGAAAAAACAAAACTTTAAAAGATGCCTTACGGCTTAAAGCTATTGATTGGGCAACTCATAATATAGTTGATGCAGTTAAGGATGCGGATTTGGTTATTTTGTGCCAGCCGGTTAAGGCAATTATTGCATCTTTCACTAAAATCTCAAAATTTCTTAAACCCGGCGCAATTGTAACTGATGTAGGCAGTTCCAAGCAAGAGATTGTAAGCAGGGCTGAGGATTTTTTAAAGGACAATATTTATTTTGTGGGAGTTCACCCTTTAGCCGGCTCTGAGAAGAAGGGCGTGAATTTTGCAAACAGCGAATTGTTTTTGAAATCTATGTGCATCTTGACACCCACAATGCAAACCAACAAAACTGCATTAAAAAAAATTAAAAAATTCTGGAGAAGTTTAGGAGCAAAGACATTTGTTTTAAAACCAGATGTTCATGATAGGATAATTGCGTTTATCAGTCACCTTCCTCATATCCTTATCTTTAGTTTAATCAATTCTATTCCCGCCTCTTACTTAAGATTTTCTTCAACCGGCCTAAAAGACGCAACCAGGATTGCCTCATCTGATGCTGTTGTCTGGAAGGATATCTGCCTTTCAAATTCTAAAGAGATTCTAAAAGCAATAGAAACCTTTGAAGCAACTTTAAGGAACTTGAAAAGGCAAATCTTAAAAAAAGACGCGCATGGCCTAAAGAGAAAATTTATAAATGCCCAGAAAAAACGTAAGATTCTTGAAGGACGCTTAAGCTAATGAAAACACGGGTAATTGCAATTGATGGACCTGCAGGTGCTGGTAAAAGCACAGTTGCCAAAGACTTGGCCAAAAAATTAAAATTTATTTATTTAGACACTGGTGCAATGTATCGCGCACTTACCCTTAAAGCCTTAAGAAGAAGAATTCCTTTGGATGATCAGAAGGCGTTGGTTTCTTTGTTAAGAGATACAAATATTGAAATTAAATCACAAAAGGATGGAAGGCTTAGCATAATTTTAGATAATGAAGATGTGACACCTTTAATTAGAACTAACAAGGTAACAGAGAATGTTTCCTATGTTGCTAAGATGCCCAAGGTACGCACAATTATGGCAGGCTTACAAAGAAAATTTGGCAAAAAAAATAACATTGTAGTTGAAGGGCGCGATATCGGAACAGTTGTCTTTCCCAATGCAGAAAAGAAATTTTATCTTGACGCAGACTTTAAAGAACGCGTAAGGCGTAGATACAAAGAATTAAAGGAAATTGATAAAAATATTATTGAGACAAAAATTAAAAGGGATTTAAAAGAGAGGGATACAAAGGATTTAACCCGCAAGGTCGCCCCTTTAAAGAAAGCAGAAGATGCAATTTATCTTGACACCACAAATTTAACTATCGAAGAAGTTGTGCAAGATATTATTAAAGAAATAAATGGATAAATCATTAATTAGAAATTTCTCAATTATTGCCCATATTGATCATGGCAAATCTACATTAGCGGATAGAATATTAGAGATAAGCGGTGCAGTTGATAAAAGGCATTTTCATAATCAAATACTGGATGATATGGAGTTAGAAAGGGAACGCGGCATTACTATTAAGGCCTCGGCTGTTAGAATAAATTATAAAGCCAAGGACGGCAATAATTATATTTTAAATCTTATTGATACACCCGGCCATATTGATTTTTCTTATGAGGTGACAAAGTCTCTGGCAGCCTGCGAGGGAGCGCTTCTATTAGTGGATGCCTCCCAGGGAATTGAGGCCCAGACTGTGGCAAATTATTATCTGGCAATTGAAAATAATCTGGAAATTATTCCAGTTATAAATAAAATTGATATTGCGGGCGTAGATATTGAGAGAGTTAAGAAACAACTCAGGGATATTTTGAAGTTTAAAGAGGAAGATATGATCCTTGCCTCTGCCAAGGAAGGAATTGGCATTGATGAAATATTAGAAAGAGTTACAAAGGTTATTCCTGAACCTTCCGGCGATAGTAACCAGCCACTTCAGGCACTTATTTTTGATTCCTCATTTGATATTTATAAGGGAGTTGTAGTTTATGTGCGAGTGGTAAATGGAAAAATTTCTTATGGTCAGCCCATTAAAATGATGCATTCGGGAAAAGAATTCATAATTGAGGAAGTAGGAGTTTTTAAACCACAGTCAGAAAAGATTGATTGCCTTTCCTGCGGAGAGGTGGGTTATATAACCTGTAATTTACGGCAGCCTCAAGAGATAATTATCGGTGATACTATTACAGATGTTAAGAATTCAGCTAAGCTTCCGCTTCCCAGTTACAAAAAAATTAAACCTATGGTTTTTTGTGGAATCTATCCGGTAAATTCTAAGGATTTTTTGAGTTTGCGACAGGCAATAGAAAAATTAAGTTTAAATGACGCCTCATTTGTTTATGGCTTAGAAACCTCGCAGTCTTTTGGCCACGGTTTTCGTTGTGGATTTTTGGGATTACTTC
The DNA here is from genome assembly GCA_030692045.1 of Candidatus Omnitrophota bacterium. Lineage (GTDB taxonomy): Bacteria > Omnitrophota > Gorgyraeia > JAUYCX01 > JAUYCX01 > JAUYCX01. Next base: position 39,561 of record JAUYCX010000081.1, on the reverse strand, counting down.
ATATGGAGATAGTTCAGGAGAGATTAGAACGCGAGTACGCTCTTAATTTACTGCTTACAACTCCCAATGTAGTTTACCGCATCGAGACCAAAGATGGAAAAGTACAAGAGGTTGTCAATCCTTCCGATTTACCAGCTGTGCAGGATATTTCTTCTGTGGAAGAGCCGTATATAACTGCCTCAATTCTTATTCCCATTGAATTTATTGAGGGGGTAATTGATTTTGCCAAGAAAAGACAGGGTATTTATCAAAAGACAGAATATCTAGGGGAGCGCATACGTTTAATTTTTGATATCCCGCTTTCTGAAGTAATTGTGGATTTTTACGATAACATAAAATCCTTAACTAAAGGCTATGGTTCACTGGATTATGAGTTTAAAGGTTATTATCCTGTCAAGATTACCAAATTGGATATTATCATAAATAGCAAGGTTTGCGATGCCTTCTCATCCCTTATTTCTAAAGAAAAGGCACAAGTAAAAGCCAGGGCTTTAGTGGAAAAACTAAAGGAGCTTATCCCCAGACAACTTTTTGAGGTTGTTATTCAGGCATCTGCTGATGGAAAGATTATTGCTTCAGAAAAGGTGCGTGCCATGGGAAAGCACGTAACAGCCAAATGCTATGGCGGAGATATTACCAGAAAAAGAAAACTCTGGGAAAAACAAAAAGAAGGTAAGAAACGTTTAAAACGCTTTGGCAATGTAGAGATTCCTCAGGAGGCATTTTTGGCAGTGTTAAAAATTTGAAATAGAAAGGCGAGTATGACAAAAAAGAAATCTGCAATCAGAGAATGGATTGAGTCAATTGTTATTGCTTTTATTCTGGCAATGTTTATTCGTACATTTATTGTGCAGGCATTTAAAATTCCTACTGGTTCAATGCGTCCAACTTTAATGGAGGGCGATAGGATTTTGGTAAATAAATTTATTTACGGAGCTAAAATTCCTTTTAGAGATATTCGGCTTCCTGCTCTTCGGCAGCCAAAAAGAGGGGATGTTATAGTTTTTGTTTATCCAGAGGATACCTCGCGGGATTTCATAAAACGACTGATTGCGCAAGGAGACGAAAGCGTTCAAATTCAAAATGGAAAAATTTTAATTAATGGAAAGCAGGCAATAGATGAAGCAATCAATAAAATATACTATTACAATAGGGGAGATTTCGCATCTGAGGGTAGTGAAATAGCAGTTCCCAGGAATTGCTATTTTGTCTTGGGCGATAACAGTTCTTCTAGCCGGGACAGTAGATATTGGGGATTTGTAGATAAGAAATTTTTGCTGGGAAAGGCATTTCTAATTTATTGGCCAATAAATAGGATTAGAGTGATTAAATAAACAAAGTCAAAATAGAAATTGTTGACGAAGAATAAATTAACATTTATAATTAAAACCTTTAGGAGGTGAAAAAAGATGCGTAAGATTGGTTTGCTTATTTTAGTTTTTTCTGTTGCTGCCATTTTAGGCTGTTCAACTACTCAAAAAGGCGCAGCCATAGGGGCTGGTGCTGGAGCAGTTTTAGGCGGCGTTATTGGCCATCAATCAGGACACGGTCCAGGGGGAGCAGGAATTGGTGCAGCAGTTGGTGCAGCGTCTGGAGCGTTAATCGGCGAACAGATGGATACAAAGTTTTGTTCGGTTTGCGGCAAGCGGTTTACCTCGGGTGTAAAATATTGTCCAGTGGATGGCACAGAGCTAAAACCCATTCAGAAATAAATGGCTTTAAATTTCGCTAACAAGGTTACTATATTTAGAATCTTGGCAGTACCTTTTTTTATTGCCAGCGTTTTATATTATACCCCCCAAAGAGATGTTTTGAGATACATTTCTTTGGGGATTTTTTTGCTGGCTGTTATCTCTGATGTGGTAGATGGTTATATTGCTAGGACTAGAAGGCAGAAAACCAAAGGTGGTGCAATTTTAGACCCCTTGGCTGATAAAATTCTTTTAATCAGTGCTTTTATCTGTCTCTATACCAAGAACAACTTTCCCTTAGGTATCAAATTTCCCCTTTGGGTAATTTTGTTTGTCATAAGCCGTGATGTAATCATACTCTTGGGTGCAATGATTATTTACATAGTTTATGGCGAATTAGAGATTGTTCCAACCAGATGGGGTAAGCTTACCACTTTTTTTCAAACAGCATCAATTATAGGGATTCTTTTGCAAATAAATTTTTCTTTTCTCATTTGGTACGCTACTGTAATCTTCACGGCAATTTCTGGGTTTGGTTATATCAAAAAGGGTATTAAGGTATTAAATGTCGCAAATGGTGCTAAAAGTAATACTTAGCCTTTTGGCTGCTTACCTAATCGGCGCAATTCCCAGTGCCTATTTATTTGCTAGGTTTTGGAAAGGGATAGATATACGCAAGTTCGGCTCTGGAAATGTGGGAGCAACAAATGCCTTTAGGGTGCTGGGAAAGCTTCCGGGAATTTTAGTTTTGATTGTAGATATTCTTAAAGGCCTAATTTGTCCAACCCTTATCGCCAATTTTGTCAAAATTCCTCAAATGGAGATTTGGCTAATCAGCTTAGGAATTACGGCTGTTGCTGGCCATAACTGGACTATATTTCTGAATTTTAAAGGCGGGAAGGGAATGGCTACTGGTTTAGGCGTATTACTGGGCTTGGCCATAAAGATTCCCAGTATCAGGGTTGTTTTAGCATTAACTGTGGGAGTTTGGATGGTCATTTTTTTTATGTTTAAATTTGTTTCTTTGGCTTCCATTGTTGCAGGGATTTGTTTACCGATTTTTATGGCGCTTTTTAATCAGCCGTTACCTTTTGTCATATTAGGCATCATATTTTGTTTATTTGTGGCGGTACGCCATAAGTCTAATATTTCTCGCTTATTGAATAAGGAAGAGCCGCAAGTTCGCCTTTCTTTCCTAAATAGAAAACGCTTTCTTTAAGCATCAGTTTTAGTCTTGAATTCAAAAACCTATGTGTTATAGTTTAAATGGAAATTATCCATTTTTTGTTCTTTAGATAATAAGTACATTTTAAAAGTATTTGTTTCCGAAAAAGCCACGGTCCAGAGAATCAGCATTTAAAAAATAATAAAAGCCAAGACTCTGGATTTCGAATGTTGCAGTTTAAGAGTTAAACATTCGAAGCAAAGCCAATGGGTCCCCATCAGCCATGGATGAGGATAGCCGGGTTACCGAAGAAATAAAAAGATTTCTCCCAAGGATGGAGAAAGTAGGGTAACCCGGCTTTTCACTTAATATGGCATTATTTATATAAATTAAGAGGATTAAGATGCGCGAATTATTATTCAAGAATTTAACCTCTTTAGAAAAGGGAAGAAAGGTAATTTGTATTTCTGATCTATCTTCCAAGGATGGGTATCTTGCGCATACCCAGCGTCAATTTATATATTTAGTAAGGGACGCAGAGAATATTCGAGAAGCCTTAAGTAATCCGGTTTTTTATATTTTAAAGATTCATGACTCAAAACAAAAAAAAGAAAAGTTATTTTTCAAGGTTAAAGGCAACTTTTTTGTGGTTGCCGATAACCACATTCGCATAGTTTATTTCTGCCATTCCTTTAAAATTGAATTAAGCGATATCTCTAAAGCCAATCATCAAATCCCTCATTAAAATTTAAAATAATACAAATTGCTTTTCTATTCTTTTTGTTTTTTTACCTCTATATCTTATTGACACCATAATAGTTTTGTGGTAGTTTACCGCGTTAGAGAGTTTAATGGTATTAGTCAAATTTGTGATGTCTCTAACGGGGTTTGTTTTTTATGATTAGGGATAATATCGCAAGTTTAAGAAAAGATATTGCTTTAATCTGTCAACGTTTAAAAAGACAGACACAAGAAATAAGTTTAGTTTGCGTAACCAAGGGCGCAACCTCTCAAATGGCTTTTGAAGCCATACAAAATGGCATTAGAGATATTGGAGAAAATCGCATTCAACTTGCCCAAAAGAAATTTCTGGAACTAAAGCTGTTGATTAAAAACTCAAACCAGAATTTCTCTCTGCATTACCACATGGTAGGCCACCTTCAGACAAATAAGGTAAAATCGGCGCTTTTGTTATTTGATTTAATTCAATCTGTGGGTAGCCTGCATTTGGCAAAAGAAATTGAAAAGCAAGCACTTAAATTAAACAAGACAGTTGACATTCTGATTCAGGTTAACACCTCAGGAGAGCTTTCAAAGTTTGGTATAAGGCCAAAGGAGGCAATAGATTTAGTTAGCGCAATATCAAAATTAGAAAGAATAAAAATTAAAGGCTTAATGACCATTGCTCCAGAAGTAGACGATATCGAAGAAACCAGGCCTTGTTTTCGAGAATTAAGAATTCTTAAAGAAAGGATTACTCGGGAATTTAAGCATCCTCAGGTTACAATGCAATATCTTTCTATGGGAATGAGCAATGATTATAGAGTTGCCTTAGAGGAAAGTTCAAATATGATTAGGTTGGGTCGTGCAATTTTTGAGAGATAAATGAGAAGAATAATTGGTATAATTGGCTGTGGCAATATGGGAGAAGCAATTGCCAAGCAACTATTATCGAAGTATAAAATTTTAATTTTTGATAAAGATAGTCAGAAGACCAATGGCCTTAAGGGTGTAGAGAATGAAGCAACCGCTGTTGATTTAGTCAATAAAGTTGACACAATAATTTTGGCAGTCAAGCCCCAAGATGTTGAAGATTTATTAACTGAAATCAAAAATTTTATTTTGGATAAACTGGTTGTTTCTATTGCCGCAGGAATAACCACAGACTATATCGAAAAATACCTTGGCAATGTTAGGGTGGTACGCGTTATGCCCAATTTGCCAGCTAAGATTGGTTTGGGAATGACTTGCTTATGTAAGGGTAAATTATCAACAAACGAGGAGTTAAATTTTACTAAGGAATTATTCAGCATGATTGGAGAAACATTGATTTTGAACGAGGATATGATGGATGAGGCAACTGCAATTTCAGGAAGCGGTCCAGGATTTCTATATGATTTAAGCGAGAATAAAGGTTTAGATGAAATCAAAAAATTTGCTGAGGATATTTTTATTCCCTCGCTTGTATCTGCTGCTGTAAGCATTGGTTTTAGTTTAGAGCAAGCAATGATATTAGCTAAAACAACAACTAAGGGAAGTATTATTTTGTTAAAGAAAACAAAGCTTTCGCCTTTGGAATTGAAAAAACAAGTTGCCTCTAAAGGCGGTACAACTGAGGCTGGTTTAGAGATTTTACATAAAGGCGGTTCTTTAGAAGAAGCAGTGAAGGCAGCTTTAAAGCGTTCAAAAGAATTAGCAAGGAGTTAAAATGGCAAGAATAGGTATTATCGGTGGAAGTGGTTTATATGAAATGGAAGGCATTAAGAATGTAAAGTCAATAAGTGTGGCTACACCCTTTGGTAAGCCTTCCGATAGATTAATTCTAGGCATTTTAGAAAGAAGAGAAGTTGTGTTTCTTGCCCGCCATGGAAGGGGTCATCGTATTTCTCCCTCAGATATAAATTTCCGCGCCAATATCTTTGCCATGAAAAAGATGGGCGTTGGGCAAATTTTATCTGTTTCAGCCTGTGGAAGTTTAAAAGAAGAGTTTAAACCTTTGGATTTTGTGGTGCCCAATCAGTTTGTGGACCGCACAACCAAACGGCAAAGCACATTTTTTACAGATGGAATTGTGGCTCATATTGGTTTTTCTGAACCCATTTGTCCTCAATTGTCAAAGATTCTTTTTGAAGCCGGAAAGAAAACAGGAGCAAACATTCATTTTGGGGGGAATTATCTAAATATGGAGGGTCCGGCATTCTCTACAAAAGCCGAGTCAGAGCTTTATCGTAGTTGGAATATGGACATTATTGGTATGACAAATTTGACTGAAGCAAAATTAGCTAGGGAGGCAGAGATCTGTTATGCTACTTTGGCTGCAGTAACAGATTACGATTGCTGGCATCCCAGCCACGACTCTGTAACAGTTGAAATGATTGTACAGAATCTATTAAAGAATGTAGAGAATGCCAAGAAAGTTCTAAAGTTAGCCATAAATTTAATTCCCAAGCAAACAGAATGTAGTTGCCAAAGCGCGCTTAAATACGCCATTATCACAAACAAAAAATTTATTCCTGCAAAGATAAAAAAGGATTTGAAGATAATTATTGGGAAATATTGATAACATATGCCCCTTGCCTAAACATCCCGAAAATCTCTTCGATATTTTCGGGATAGGCTTCGGGGTAATTCGCACAAACAAGTAAGCGACTTAAAAGGAGATTGACTTATGTCGTCCGCCAAGAACTTGTCGGACTTCCATAAGTCAAGTGCTCATTATATGGATTACCGAAAAACCCTGAATTTACCCCATACAGATTTTCCCATGAAGGCAAATTTGGCACAAAGAGAGCCTTTGATTTTATCCGAATGGGAAAAAGAAAATCTCCACCAATTAATTCACAGTAAATCTAAAAATAGGCCTAAGTTTATTTTGCACGACGGGCCTCCTTATGCTAATGGCGACATACATATTGGTCATGCCTTAAATAAAACTTTAAAAGATATTATTGTAAAATTTAAGACAATGTCTGGGTTTGACTCTTTTTATGTGCCAGGTTGGGATTGCCACGGCCTTCCAGTTGAGCACCAATTATTTAAAGAATTAGGTATCCATAAGTCAGAGATTAATAAGGTAAGCTTTAGAAAAAAAGCTTATGCCTATGCCATGAAATATGTTGAAATCCAAAAAGCGCAATTCAAACGTTTGGGTGTTTTGGGAGAGTGGCAGAAGCCTTATTTAACCTTAAGCCCAGATTATGAATACTGGATTGTGCGTTCTTTGTTAGAGTTGGTAAATAAGAAACTAATTTACCGTGGGCTTAAGCCAGTTAATTGGTGCAGTCAATGCGAAACTGCTTTAGCTGAAGCAGAGGTGGAGTACGAAGACCATACCTCGCCTTCTATTTATGTAAAATTCAAGGTTAAAAACCCTGAAGAAATTGCCAGCCTTCCTAAAAATAAAAATTTTAATTTAGTTATCTGGACAACTACTCCTTGGACGCTAATTGCTAATGTTGCTGTAGCCATTCAACCCGACTTCAACTATAGTTTATTTGAGACAGAAAAAGAAATATTAGTTTTGGAAAATGGATTAAGCCCATCAATCTTAGAAAAATGCGGGATTAAAAATTTTAAGAAAATTAAGGATTTATTAGGTAAGGATTTAAGCGGTTTAATCTATGAACATCCCTTTTCCTTAAAGAAAAGTTGTCCTGTTGTGTTAGCTGATTATGTAACCAAAGAAGAAGGAACTGGTCTTGTGCACACAGCCCCTGGCCATGGGCAAGAAGACTTTGAGACAGGCTTAAAATATAATTTAGAAATTGTTATGCCGGTTGACAACAAAGGTAGATTTACACAAGTCGCTAAAGAATTTTCCGGCATGCATGTATTAGAAGCCAATGATAAGATTATGGAAAGTTTAAAAAATAAAGGGGCGTTGCTTTCTAGAGGCGAAATTTTACATTCTTATCCGCATTGTTGGCGTTGTAAAAATACGATTATTTTTCGAGCAACCTTACAGTGGTTCTTGAAAATTGATAATAATTTTAAGCATAAGCTTAAACAAGAGATACAATCTGTAGAATGGATTCCTCCTACAGGAAAGGATAGAATTTCTGCAATGATAGATTTGCGTCCTGATTGGTGTCTTTCTCGTCAAAGGTATTGGGGCGTACCCATTCCAGCGCTTGCTTGTAAAAAATGTAATTCAGATTATCAATTATTCCCTGAGGTTATTGAACGCTTTGCAAATATTGTTATCAAAGAAGGTAGCGATGCTTGGTTTACCCAGAATATTTCTGAAATTCTACCAAAGGATTTTACCTGTCCCGCTTGCGGCTTAAGAGAATTTGTTAAATCCGATGACATACTAGATGTCTGGTTTGATTCTGGCGTGAGCCACCAAGCGGTTTTAAAGCAAAATCCAGACTTGGAATTTCCAGCCCAGCTTTATTTGGAGGGTTCTGACCAACATCGAGGCTGGTTTCAGGCTTCGCTTATTCCTTCAGTGGCAATAGATAATAAAGCACCCTTTAAAGCTGTATTAACCCATGGTTTTGTTGTGGATGGCGATGGAAGGAAAATGTCTAAATCTTTGGGTAATGTTATATCGCCACAAGATATTATAAAAGAATACGGTGCAGATATTTTGAGATTATGGGTTGCCTCTTGCGATTACAATGAGGATATTCGCATTTCCAAAGAGATACTCGAGAGAACAATCGAGGCTTACCGTAAGATTCGTAATACCATAAGATTTTTATTAAGCAATCTCTATGATTTTAATCCAAGTAAGGATAAGATAAATTATGAAGCTTTGTTAAAAATCGATAAATGGATTTTACACCAACTAAGCTTCCTTCTTAAGAATGTTAGTGCAAGTTATGATACATTTGATTTTGCCAAGGCGTATAGATATATCTACACTTTCTGCAACGAAGAACTTTCTAATTTTTATTTGGACATTTTAAAGGATAGGCTGTATACTTTTACAAATAATTCTTTAGAGCGAAGAAGCGCCCAAACATCCTTTTATGAAATTTTGAATTATTTGTCAGGGTTGATTGCGCCGATTTTGGTTTTCACAGCTGAAGAGGTATTTAGATATATTCCCAAGGGAGAAGAGAATATAAATAGTATTCATTTGTCTAACTGGCCGAAAGTAAATGCAGTATGGAATAACGAACCATTAGATTCTGAATTAAAACAAATATTGGAATTAAGGCCAATTGTTTTAAAAAGGATTGAAGAAATCAGAAACAAAGGTGAAGTTGGGAGTAGCGCTGATTGCAAACTTACTTTTATAACCAGCAACCAAAATCATCTTGAATTTTTAAGTAACTGGCAAGCAGATTTACGGGAAATTTTTAAGGTATCACAAATTGAGCTTACGAAAGAAGTAGCCACTTTACAACAAGGCGCCTCTCAATTAGTTGATATAAAAATAATAGCCCAAAAAGCAAGCGGAAAGAAATGTATACGTTGCTGGAATTATGAGGATGAAGTGGGAAAGGATAAAAATCATCCAGAGATTTGTTCAAGGTGCGTTAAGACATTAGAAGTCAAGTGAAGCCCAAACTTACGGAAGCGTTAGCAACGTAAGTTTGTGGCTGAATTTGACCCAGCACTAATTTTTGTAACTGCTCTAGTTTTTAGAGTGGGTATTATATAGATTGACCCTTTAATTTAATTAAGCGTTTTTTCAAAAATTAGTGCTGGATTTAATTCCGACATACAAGTTATGTCATCCGCCACATAACTTTGGCGGACTCCATAACTTGTGTCGTCATTAAAGGAGGAAAGCTGTGAAGAAGAAAAGAATATCCGCTAAAAGTCGTAATTTAGCCAAGAAAACTTTAAAGGAAAAAAAGATGCCGTCCAAAGAGTTAAAAATTTTTAAAAAGATTCTTTTAAAATATAAAGAAGATATTGCTGATCAGATAAAGCATATCTCAGACAATACCCTAAAAAAATCTCAAAGGGATGCAGCGGGCGATATTTCTAGCTATACGCTGCATATGGCAGATATGGCCACCGACACCTACGATAGAGAATTTTCTTTAGACCTTGCCTCAAATGAACGCAAGCTGTTATATGAAATTGACGATGCCTTGAAAAGAATCGATGAGAAAAACTTTGGTATCTGCGAGAAGTGTAGTAAGTCTATCAATAAGCCTAGGTTAAAGGCCCTTCCTTATACAAGGATGTGTTTGGATTGTCAGCGTGGACTTGAAAACATAAAGTGATAGCCAAAAAAGGGGTTAATCAAAATAATCTAAGCTTCAATATAGGCAGCTTGTTTTTAATTATTTTGATTGACCAAGTCCTTAAAGCATTTATTCTAAAAAGTCTACAACCCGATCACAGCCTCCCCATAATTAAAAATATTTTTCATATTAGCTTAGTGCTTAATAAAGGAATTGCCTTTGGCTTGTTTAAAAACCAGATTTTGTTTTATTTGGTATTGCCAATTATGGCTATAATTTGGCTTATTTTAATTTTATTTTTTTCTAAAGAAAGTAAGCAAGGCATTGATAGACTTTATTATTTCGCTTTAAGTTTAATTCTGGCTGGAGCTATAAGTAATCTTATCGATAGACTGAGATTTGGGTTTGTTATAGATTTCTTAGATTTTCGTATCTGGCCTGTATTTAATCTGGCTGATTGCGCAATCACAATTGGAGTTACTATTACAATTTTAAGATGTATCCGATTATCTTACAAATAGGCCCTTTTACAATCTACTCTTACGGACTTTTGCTGGCATTGGCGTCATTCGTAAGTATATTTTTATTAACCCAAGAAGGAAAAAAACAGGGATTTAAGGCGGATATTCTTCTTGATTTTTGCTTTTGGATTTTAGTTAGCGGAATTATCGGTGCGAGAATTTTTTATATTCTGCTAAATTTACATTTTTTTCAAGAGAACCCTAAAGAGATTTTAATGCTCTGGCACGGTGGTCTGGTTTGGTTTGGAGGATTAATTGCTGCAATAATTTTTGGAATTTTGTTTTTGAAGATTAAAAGACAGCCTATCCTAAAAACCTTAGATTTAATTTGTCCCTATGCAGCTTTAGCGCAGGCAATTGGCAGAATCGGATGTTTTTTAAATGGATGTTGTTTTGGTAGGCCATTAGGTTTTGGCATATTTTTCCCGGTTCACCAAATGAAGCTTTTTCCTGCGCAGCTTTTATCCACATTTAACCTAATCATAATCTTTTTTATTTTAAAGTTAAAGCAAAAGAAGGTGAGTAGCGAGGGTGAAATGCTGTTTTTCTATCTTATACTTATATCGCTTGAGAGATTTATTCTGGAATTCTTAAGAGGAGATTCGCCAAGGATTATCTGGAATTTAACCATATTCCAAATTTTCAGTTTGATTATTCTTATTGTTGCTTTGTATGGAAAAAATTTCCTTCACAGTAGAAACCCAAGACAATAATCTTAGGTTGGATGTTTATTTAGTAAAAAGCTTTAAGCAGAAATATTCTCGCACATTTCTAAAGCGCCTTATCGAAGCAAAACATGTGTTAGTTAACGCTAAGCTTGCCCCATCTCATCACAAAGTTAAACTGGGAGAAAAAATTTTATTAGAGTTAATTGAGGAAGAAAGTTTCAATCTTAATCCAGAGAATATTCCTTTAGACATTGTTTATGAAGATGAGGATTTACTGGTTATAAACAAGCCCCCTTCAATGGTGGTGCATCCAGCGCCGGGAAATTATTCAGGCACATTGGTAAATGCGTTATTGTATCATTGCAAAAATCTTTCTAACTTCAACCAACCGCTACGCCCTGGCATTGTGCACCGTCTGGATAAGGATACCTCTGGACTAATGTTGGTTGCAAAAAATAATCCTACTCACAGTGCTTTAGCCAAACAATTTTTGCAGCATAAGGTTAAGAGGCGTTATGTTGCATTGGTCAAGGGACAAGTTCAATTTGATGAAGGAATAGTAGATTTGCCATTAGGTAGAAGCCCGCGGGATAGAGAAAAAATTTCAGTTTCCTTTCATAAAAGCAGAGCTGCCAAAACAGTTTATCGTGTTTTAAAAAGATACAAGGATAGAACGCTTTTGGAATTATTTCCTCAAACAGGTAGAACACATCAACTAAGAGTACATTTATCCTATTTAGGTTATCCTATTTTAGGCGATGAGAAATATGGCCAAAAAAACTCATTTCCACGTTTAGCCCTGCATGCAGAATCAATTAGTTTTATTCACCCTAAGACAAATGAGCTTATGGAATTTAACAGCAGAGTTCCTTTTGATGTATAAAAATTAAAAGATTAATCTTGCGGGAAGCAGGAGATTCTTATATAATAAATTTAACTTTAAGAAGATTGGAAAGGAGGCTACAAATATGAACATGGTAGGCAAAGCCACGACAATTTTTTTATTGGTATTAGCAATACTTTCTTTGTGCTTAACCGCAGGAACATTAGTATTATTTAAACAGGAGAAGGATAAAAGGATTTCTTTAGAGCAACAGCTTGAACAGATTTCAAATGTCAAACTTCAATTGGAAAGGCAGTTATCCGAATCTAAAAAACAAGCCTTATTATTAGAAGAAAGGCTTAAGGAGTCTGATACAAAATATACTAATTTATCTAACGAGATTGAGGTGGAGAAGTCCTTTAGAGAACAACTAACTTTAGACAATAATGAACTAAAAGATAATTTGAGTAAGGAAAGTAAGGAAAAAGAAAGTATTAAGTCAAAGTTATCCCATTCAATGGGAGAACTTAAGGCTTTAAGAGAAAAATTAAAATCCTTGCAAGTAGAGCGTTTATCATTAGAGAACAAGATTAAAAATTTAGCCACAAGCCAAGAGGTATCCTTAGAAAAGATTGTGGTTAGTCCTGAGGATGTAAAGGATGGTAGCATTGCGGTCATAAATAAGGAATTTGATTTTGCAGTGATAAATTTAGGCGAGCAAAATGGCATAACCCCCAACCAAACTTTATCAGTTTATCGCGCTAATAAATATTTAGGCGACCTCAAGGTAGAACGCGTTCAAGAAAATTTATCCGTGGCTAATTTTATTGCTCCCTTAAATAAAGATAAGGTAAAAGAAGGCGATAAAGTCAGCTTTAAAAAATGAACCTTCAAATAAAGCCCGCCTCTTATTTAGAAGGAAGTATCATTGCTCCTGCCTCTAAATCCTATACAATTAGAGTATTGTTTATCGCCTGTTTAGCAGGCAGGACTATTGTTGTTGGTCCTTCAAATAGTCAGGATGCTATTGTTGCTAAAAGTGTTTGTTCTAAACTGGGTGCCAAAATAAAAAAAGTTAAGGGCAATACCTGGCTGATAAATGGCGTTAAGGGTAAATTAAGCTTTCCTTCTAAAATAAATGTTCAAGAGTCTGGCACATCACTAAGGTTTCTTTTGTCATTAGCAACATTAACAGATAAGAAAATTGAAATCACAGGTTGCAAAACACTTTCTGCAAGGCCTAATAGAGCGCTTCTTAAGGTTTTAAGAAAATTGGGTGCAAAAATTAGAGGAAAGGGCGTTCAAGAATCAGTGCCCATTATTGTTGAAACAGGCAATATAACTTCTGGAAATATAGCCATTGACGGAAGGCTTAGCTCGCAATTTATTTCCTCGCTTCTTATAACCCTGCCCCTACTTAGTTCTAAAAGCTCTCTTAAGATTTTAGGCAATTATATTGTTTCACTGCCATATATTGATATGACCAAAGTAGTGTTAAAACTTGCCGGAATAAAAATAACAAGAACCAATAAGCGGCATTTTCTTATTGCCGGCAGGCAAAGGTTTAAGGGGCTCAAGAGGTTTGTTGTGCCTGCAGATTATGGTTTGGCAGCTTTTATAATAGGTGCAGGAATTTTATGTAAGTCCCAGATAACTATTAAAGGCATAGGCTTTGATAAACTAATTCAGGCAGATAAAAACATTTTGCCAATTATTAGAAGAATGGGTGTGAAATTAAAAGTTTCTAAAGCTTTCATTAAAATCAGGGGGCCTCAAAATTTAAAGGGCGCAATGCTTAATTTAAAAGATAGCCCTGATTTAGTGCCAGTTGTGGCAGTTCTGGCATTGTTTGCTCAAGGCAAAACCAGGATTTATGGAATTGGACATGTGCGCTTAAAAGAATCAGACCGGATTAGCGATTTAAGAAAAGAACTGATTAAAACTGGCGCAGATATTAGAGAGAAAAAGGATGAACTGATAATTTATCCTAAGAAGGCTCTTAAAGGGGGTATCACTTTAGACCCCCACCAAGACCACCGTTTAGCCATGGCTTTTAGCATTCTGGGTTTAAAGTTGGGGCTTCAAGTTAAGAATATCGAATGTGTTAAAAAATCGTATCCCAACTTTTTATCTGATTTAAAAGCAATTAAAGCACAAATTGTTACATTGCACCGCTAAATCGCAAAATGTCCGCAAAAGCGCAAAAATTATCTCGATGATGATTTCTTTGCGTCTTTGCGGTGTTAATTTTTAATTTACAAAGATTAACTTTTAGTTAAAGATTTTGTTTTTTGCGTTTTTTTTTGCGTTAAAAAATTATTTGACAGTAGTAAGTTTTTCGTATAATATAAATTCTAATTGAATTTAATCTTAATTCTTTCCTTAAAACAGTTTCCCTGCAAAAATTAAAATAAAGGAGAAATAATGCTTCCCAAAATCCTAAAATTTATCAAAAAGGCAACTGATTATATCTTAGGTCTTTTTTCCAATGACATGGGTATTGATTTGGGTACAGCCACGACGCTTGTCTATGTAAAAGGAGAAGGCATTGTTTTATGCGAACCATCGGTTGTAGCTATTCAGAAGGATACTAACAAAGTCTTGGCAGTAGGAGAGGAAGCTAAAAGAATGTTAGGCAGAACTCCTGGAAATATTATTGCTATAAGACCCATGAAAGATGGTGTAATTGCAGATTTTGAGATTACCGAGGCAATGCTTAAGCACTTTATCAGAAAGGTACATAAGCGAAAGGTATTGGTTAGGCCCCGTATGGTTATAGCCATACCCTCTGGGATTACAGAGGTGGAAAAGCGGGCAGTCAGAGATTCAGCTGAGCGAGCAGGTGCAAGGAGTGTATTTCTGGTTGAGGAACCTATGGCAGCAGCAATTGGCGTAGGGCTTCCTATTCAAGAGCCAGTTGGCAATATGATTATTGATATTGGGGGCGGCACAACAGAGATGGCCATAATCTCTTTAGCCGGAATAGTATTTTCTAAGTCTATTCGTATTGCCGGAGATGAAATGGATTTGTCAATCATTGAGCATCTAAAAAAGGCGTACAATTTGATGATTGGCGAAAGAACAGCAGAAGAGATAAAGATAAGAATTGGTTCTGCCTATCCCTTAGAAGAAGAAATGAACATGGAGGTAAGGGGCAGGGATTTAATTGCAGGTTTGCCTAAAACAGTGTCCATTACTTCTAACGAAATAAGAGAGGCATTACAAGAGCCTATACATGCAATTGTTGAGGCTACGAGAATTACCCTTGAACGCACACCTCCAGAATTAGCTGCGGATTTAATTGAGCATGGCATTGTTTTGGCGGGTGGGGGGTCTTTGCTTAGGGGTTTGGATAAACTAATTGCCGAAGAAACAGGTTTACCTGTGCATATAGCCGATGACCCTCTTACAGCAGTTGCTTTGGGCACAGGAAAGGTTTTGGATGAAATTCGTTATTTGAAAAGAATTGTAGTTCCCACGAAATTGGAATTTTAGAGTTAGATAAATTTATGTGACCACTCCCCTAAAAAAATTTTCTGCATTTTTGTTAGTTCTTTTAATACCCCTCATTGTTTTATTTTCTAAACCTTACCTTTATTCAGGCATAAAGTTAAAGATTTTAGACTGCCTTCGTTTGCCTCTTAAGATAATTCATTTTCCTTTAAAGGAATCTAAAAAAGTTATATTCTACCGCTTTACCGCGAAAGAGAATGAGAACCTAAAAAACCAAGTTGATGCTTTAAAAAGACGCCTGGTTAATCAGGAAGAAATCCTTAAAGAAAACGAGCGCCTAAGAAGGTTGTTGTTTTTTAAGAATCAAGCCACGTTTTCTTTAATCGCTGCAACAGTAATAGCCAGGGATCCTTCTAACTGGGAATCAGTTGTAATTATTGATAAAGGCAGAAACGACGGAGTGAGCATAAACATGTCAGTGATAACTGAATTAGGCTTGGTGGGAAAGATTTCTGAGGTAGCCAGTAATACCAGTAAAATTAGTTGCTTAAATGACCCTGGCTTTAGTGTAGCTGCGCTATTACAACGTAACCGCGAACAGGGTGTTGTAACAGGAACAATAAATGGTTTCTGCCGAATGAAATATTTATCAATTGAGAGCGATGCAAAGCCAAAAGACATTGTGGTTACTTCTGGATTGAGTAAGCCATCTCCTAAGGGCATTTTAATTGGAGAGGTAATTGAGGCTGAAGAGGATTTAAGCGGCTTAACAAAAAACTGTTTGATTAAACCCGCGGTTAATTTAGATAAATTAGAAGAAGTTCTTGTGATTGTAAATCAATAGCCTCGATGAAAAGGTTTATTTTTATTTTTGTCGTTATTATTATTTTTCTATTTGCGCAGATATTTCTTTCTACTCAATTTTATTTTTTAAAATCTAAACCAGATATATTGTTATTGTTGGTTATTTTTTTTACAATTTATTTTGGTTTAATAGAGGGGATTTTTTGCGCAATGGCAGCTGGAGTTTTAAAGGATGCTTTTAGTTTAAATACGATAGGGATGAATTTATTAATTTTTATCTGCTTGGCCCTGATTATAGCCTATCTTAAAAAGCTTATTTATCGCGAAACAATCTTTATGATTTTTATAACGACACTTTTAGTAAATTTATTAAGCGGTTTACTGGTTTATTTTATAAATTTCTTTGATAAAGGAATTACTCTAGAAGCAGTTCTTTTATTTGTAATCTTACCCGAAGTTATTTTAACCGCTTTTCTTTCACCCCCTGTTTTCTTCTGCCTTAAAAAATGCGCCTTAAAGTTTTCCATGTAATTATTTTAGTGTTTTTTTTAGTTGCCCTAACGGGCTTAGTCTATACCCAGATTTTAAAGGGCGGATTTTATTATCGTTTAAGCAAAAATAATTGTATCCGTATTATACCTGAGGTAGCAAAAAGGGGTTTGATTTTAGACCGTCAGGGAGAAATACTGGCTGACAGCCGCATCTCATTTAATTTAGCTGTTATTCCCCAAGAATTAAAAGATAAAGATTTAACCTTTCAACTCTTAGCACAAGTCTTAGGTAAAAACCCAACTGCTCTGGAAAAGGAATATCGTAAGAATATGAATCTTCCTTTTGTGCCAGTGGTGATAGACAAAGGCATAGAAAAGAAACTGGCAATTATTTTAGAACAAAAGAAAGAGGAGTTTCCCGGAGTAATTATCGGACCTTCCTCAGAGCGATTTTATCCTCATTATGGCACAAACGCTCACATCTTAGGTTATCTGAGGGAAATTGACGCAAGCAGAATCGTCAGATTAAAGGATTATGGTTATAAAGTGAAAGATATGGTTGGCTACTCTGGAATTGAAGAGTTTTATGATAAAGAATTGCGCGGAAAAGACGGCGGAACTCAGATTGAAGTTGATAATAAATCCAGACCCATAAGGGTAATTGCTCTAAAACCTGCACAAAAAGGAAAGGATATTAGATTAACTATTGATTTACGAATTCAAAAAATAGCTTCAGAATTATTGGAAGGCAGGCGTGGTTCAATTATCGTGATGGATGCATTTAATGGAGAAATTTTAGCAATGGTAAGCTCCCCAACCTTTAACCTAGATGTTTTTATCAATCAAGCAGAGAGAGGCCAAATTAATAAATTATCTAAAGACCCTAACGCTCCATTTTTAAATCGGGCAATTTCTGGCTTATATTCTTTGGGGTCAGTGTTTAAAACAGTGGTTGCGATTGCCGCATTAGACAGCGCAAAGATAACTGAACAAAGCCACTTTTTTTGTGATGGAAAATTGAGTTTAGGTTCTCGTGATTTCAATTGCTGGTCAAAGCATGATAACCAGAATATCAAAGAGGCGATTGTTCATTCTTGCAATGTATTTTTTTATCATCTAGGATTATTATTAGGACCTGAATTACTAAACAAATATGCATTAAATTTTGGTTTGGGAACTCCTACAGGAATAGATTTGCCGTTTGAGCTTAAAGGGATAGTTCCCAGCCGCACTCAAAAGAGGCTTTTAAGAAAAGAAGCCTGGTATCAGGGAGATACTTTAAATTTTTCAATCGGTCAGGGAGACCTTTTAGTAACACCCTTACAGGCAGTAAAGATGATGGCAATAATTATAAATAATGGTTTAATAATTAGACCGCATTTAATTAAGGCGATTGACTCAAAAGAAGTAAATTTTTCAGAGAATCCTTCCAGAGTTAATATTAGAAGCGAGATACTTAGCAAATTAAAATCATATTTACGCGAGGTTGTGGGGTCACAAACGGGTACAGCACATATCTTGGATATGGCTAATTTAAGCATCGGGGGAAAGACCGGCACTGTACAGACTGGAGAGGGCGGCAGGCAGCATGCTTGGTTTGTAGGTTTCTGCCCCTTTGAAAAACCAAAGATTGTCTTTTGTGTTTTTTTAGAGCGGGGAGGTTCAAGCAGCGAATCTTGTATTATTGCAAAAAAAATGCTTGAAGAAATGATTAAACAAGGATTTTTTTAATGCGTAAATTTATAAATAAATTGATAATCACAATCACAATATTTTTAATTTTTGTAGGTCTAATTACTATTTATAGTGCAACCAGACACATCCCTTTTAAGTCTTCCGAAACAGTTCTTTCCCGTCAGATAATCTGGGCAATTATAGGAATTATTATACTTTTGATTGTGAGTAATATCAACTACCGCAGATTCTATGAGATAGCTTATGTGCTCTATGTGATAAGCCTTATTTTATTGGGAATGGTAATTATTTTGGGCCGTGAGATATCGGGTGCTCAGCGCTGGTTGGAAATTGGCGGGTTTAATTTTCAGCCTTCAGAGTTAAGTAAATTAGTTATAATTCTTTTTTTAAGTCGGTATTTTAGCCATAAAAGGTTTTATCACAATAAAATTTCAAAAATTTGGTGGGAATTAATCCTGCCGCTTTTTTTTGTAGCTTTGCCTGTAGGTTTGATTTTTTTGCAGCCAGATTTAGGTACTGCCTCTTTAATTTTTATAATTTTTTTAATCCTTCTTTTTCAAAGCGAAATAAAGCTAAAATATTTCTTTGTTTTCTTAAGCTCAATATTAGCAGCCTTACCATTTATTTGGCATTTCTTAAGGGATTATCAAAAAGAGAGGTTGCTGGTTTTCTTAAATCCCAATTTTGACCCGTTGGGTGCAGGATACACAATAATTCAGTCAAAGATAGCCATTGGTTCTGGCAGGTTTTTAGGAAAGGGCTGGCTTTCTGGCACACAAAACCAGCTTAATTTTCTGCCAGAAAGACACACTGATTTTATTTTTTCCGTAATAGGAGAAGAGTGGGGATTTATGGGCGCCATAGCATTATTAGTTTGTTATATGATAATTATAAGTTATGCCATGCAGATTGCACAGAGCACTAAAGACAGATTTGGTTTTTTTCTGGCTTTAGGCGTTGTTGGTCTTATTTCCTTTCAAACCATAATAAATATCTTGATGGCTATGGGTATTTGTCCGGTTGTGGGTTTATCGCTTCCATTGATAAGCTATGGAGGTTCATCGCTTATAATATATTGCTTTTTAATTGGAATTTTGTTAAGCATAAACAAAAAAAGAATTGTTTTTTAAAAAATACACCGCTAAAACGCAAAGGTAAAGCAATAAGGAAAGAGTAAAAAGGAAGAACCAAAAATAAAAGTCAAAAGTTTAAAGAATAAAAATAGTTTCTAATTTTAACTTGAGGTTTTTACTTTTTAGTTATCATTTCT
Organism: Candidatus Omnitrophota bacterium; assembly: GCA_030692045.1. Lineage (GTDB taxonomy): Bacteria > Omnitrophota > Gorgyraeia > JAUYCX01 > JAUYCX01 > JAUYCX01. The sequence goes on along the minus strand of JAUYCX010000081.1, from coordinate 20,111 downwards.
TTGCGCTTTTGCGGTATTTTTGCGCTTTTGCGTTTACAAAAGGCATTGACAATTAAGCAATTATGAAGTATTATAAAACATTAGCTATATTTGTAAGAAAGGAGTCTTAACATGAGAAAAAAGAGCTTATCACTAACTGGCTCGGGTTTAAGACCAAAGTTAATTGTCGCCTTTTGTCTTATGTCTGTTATTCCTATTTTGGTTTGTCTAAATTATATTTTCCCAAGCTTAATCCCTATGGTAATTCTTAAGGCCAATGCTGCAATTATAATTTTTATTGCCCTTGTGATTGCTGTTTTAGGATTTTTTATTGTTAAGGAAATGATTGATCCGGTCATAGAAATCAGTTCAGATGCCAGGATAATTGCCAATGGTAATTTTGAACACAGGGTTAAGCTTGCCAGAGATGACGAAATTGGTGATTTAGGATATTCCCTTAATCAATTAACACATCGCATAAAAGACAATATGGAGGAACTTAGAAATTATAGCGAAAAGACCAAGGAAATAAATTTAGAAATAAATAAAAGGGTTTTAGTCCTGTCTAGCCTTTTACAGATAAGTAATCTTATCTCCCAAAACGCTGATTTAAACGAGATTCTGGAAGTAAGTGTAGGAAAATCCATGCAGGTAGGTGATTCAAACTTAGGTTTTTTGCTTTTACATGATGAGACTCAAGATGAATTTGTTATGAAATCTGTGCATGGACCAAAGAGTGTGGAAATTGCCAATCGCGGCATCGGTAGGTTTAAGGTTAAAACAGGAGAAGGTTTCTTAGGAAGGCTTTTGCAAAGTAGCAAGATTTTTGCCTTGGATAAGGCAAGTGGGCATTCTAAAGATGCTGAAGAATTTAGACAGTCTTTTTCAATAATAAATGTGCTGGTTGCGCCTATCTTTGTTAGGGATAACATTATTGGTCTCTTGGGTATGGGAAATGATAAAATAGATTTTTCCTATTCTAAGTCAGACGAAGAATTAATAGAAATATTTGCTAGGCAAATCGCAATTGCAATAGAGAACGACTTCCTAACCAGAAAGGTAGGTAAACTCGAAATTAGAGATACGCTCACAGGTTTATTTAATGAAACCTATATTCGTGAACGCCTGGATGATGAAATAAAGCGGGCAATTAAATTTCAAAGACCTTGTGCATTTATTCTTCTGGGTTTAGATAACTTTAAAGAGTTTAGAGAGGCTTTTGGCGGCATATCTGCTGAAGCAATTTTAAAAAAGGTTGCTGTTATTTTAAGTGGTAGCATTGGAGATATTGATAAGGCCGCAAGATTTTCAGATAGAGAGTTTGCATTGGTGCTGCCTGAAAAGAATAAGCGTCAATGTTTAGAGATTGCCGAAGAGATTAGAAAAAAAATTGAATTTGTTTCTTCTGAAGAAAAAGATGAGCGTAGCCGTTTGACAATTACAGGAGCAGTGACTGAAAATCCCATTGATGGAATTAGTGCCAAGGAATTAATTACTAAGGCTCAAGATATTTTAGAAAAAGCAATGTCTCAAGGGAAAAATCGTATTTGTTCATAAAATAATATCTATGCCTTCTCTAAAACGAATCATTAACAAACAATTAGGTGAGTTGCTTATCGAGCGTGGCATTATTGACCGAAAACAGCTGGAGAAGGCTCTATTGATTCAGAAAGAAAAGGGCGGCTTAATTGGTGAAGTATTAGTAGCGTTAAGTTTTGCCAAGGAAGTAGATATCGCCCAGGCTTTAACCTGTCAATATGGTTTCCCCTACCTTCCTTTAAAAAATTATGACATAGACCCAGAAGTCATAAAGGCCGTCCCTGAGAATGTAGCTAAACAATATTGTCTCATACCCATTGATAAAATCGGCAAGAGCTTAACGCTCTCTATGTCTAACCCTTTAAATATCCAAGCAGTTGAAGATGTGGAGATGATTACCGGATGTGTGGTGCAGACATTTGTAAGTACTGCCACAGATATCCGCGAGTCAATTGCGCGTTATTACAAGGGTAGCTCAAAATGATTTCTTTAAAGGAACGCCTCACAGAGCTTCTGATAAAAAATAACCTTATCAGTCAAGAAAACCTTGATAAAGCCCTGACTGTCCAGAAGGAAAAGGGCGGCAGGCTTAGTGATATTTTAGTAAAGATGGGTTTTATTGATGAAAATGACTTAACCCTCATATTAAGCCAAAGTTTAGGCCTGCCGCCCTTAGATATGTCCAGAGTAAAAATTGACCCCTCGGTAATAAAAATTATCCCTCAGGAAATCGCGCGTTATTACCAAATAATTCCCATTTCGCTAATGGGCAATAGCTTAACCCTTGCCATGGCAGACCCCTTAAATATCTTTGCAATTGACGATGTTAAAGCCTTAACCGGATTTGAAATCAATCCAATTATTAGCCGTCCCAAAGATATAATGCAGGCAATTGAAAATTATTATGGCACAGATTCGCATCAGATGATTGAGGATCTTGTGAAGGGAATTTCAGACACCGAAAAAATGGAACTGGTTAGAGAATCTAAGGATGAGATAGAAAGCGTTGAAGAATTGGTCAGATTAACTCAAGAGGCACCGGTAATAAAATTAACCGATGCTATTTTAAAGGGCGGCATTGATGCAAAGGCAAGCGATATACTTATCGAACCATTAGAGGATAGAATGCGTATTCGCTATCGCGTGGATGGGGTTTTGATGGAAACAGAATCCCCGCCTAAAAATCTTTTAGCCCCTCTTATTTCACGCGTTAAGGTTATTTCTGCATTAGATATTGCAGAGCATCGCTTGCCGCAAGATGGCAGATTCAAAATACACCTTGAGAATAGAGAGGTTGATTTTCGAGTTTCCATTCTTCCTACCTCTTATGGGGAGAAGGTGGCATTAAGAATTTTGGATAAGGCAACAGCCACCTTAGATATAGATAAGCTGGGATTTGATCTAAGAAGTTTAGATATTTTGAAAAGTTGTTCTATGCGTCCGCATGGAATGATTTTGGTCTGTGGCCCAACAGGAAGCGGCAAAACCACAACACTTTATTCAGTTTTAAAATATATTGATTCACCTGAAAGAAATATTATTACAGTGGAAGATCCTGTAGAATATCAATTACAAGGAATTAATCAAGTGACTGCCCGTCCAGATATCGGCCTTACCTTTGCAGCATCCCTTCGTTCAATATTACGTCAGGACCCAGATATCATAATGATTGGTGAAATTCGTGATTTTGAAACAGTGGATATCGCTATAAAGGCAGCGCTAACCGGCCATTTAGTTTTAAGCACGCTCCATACTACAACCGCAGCAGGTTCTATTGTGCGTTTAGTAGATATGGGTGTTGAGCCATTTTTATTAACCTCATCACTAATTGCAATTATTTCTCAAAGGCTTTTAAGAAAGATTTGCCTTGTCTGCAAAGAATCTTACTCTATAAGCGATGATGTAATTAATAGAATTGGCATAAGTAATTTGCCATCCGGAAAGCAAACAGTTTTTTTCCGTGGAAAGGGTTGCAAAAGGTGTTTTAACAGTGGCTACAGCGGTAGAATTGGCATTGTTGAAGTATTGGTTTTGTCGCCAAAAATAAAAGAATTGATTATGCTTCGAGCAGAAGAGCACAAAATCAAAAATATTTCTCAGCAGGAAGGCATGATTACCTTAAGAGAAGATGGTGTTAAAAAAGCCATTGATGGCCTAACTACCTTAGAGGAGGTTTTAAAGGTTACTGCACCTGACAAGAAATTAACTTCATAAATTAAATGACCAAGCCATTAAAGGAAAAAATTATTGATTTACTTGTTGAATCAAAGAGTCTAAAGAAGGAAGACTTAGACGATGCTTTAAAATTACAAAAGGAAAAAGGAATAAGCCTTGATAAAATCCTGTTGGAAAAAGGATTAATTACAGAGCGGGAATTATTAATTCTTTTAGCAAAAGAGCTTAATATTCCCCCTATTGATTTATCCAAATATAAGATTGACCCAGAACTATTAAACCTTATCCCAGAACGTATAGCCAGACAATACCACATCATTCCCATTTCTCAAATCGGTTCAACCATGACTGTAGCAATGTCTGACCCGTTTAATATATTTGCCATAGATGATTTGAAAAACCTCACAGGTTATGAAGTGGATGTGGTGATGTCAACAGATTCCGATATTGTCAAGGCAATCAGTATTTATTATGGAAAAAGAACTATAAGCAGTATGGCTGAAATGGTTAAGGAATTTGGCCAAACCGAGGCGTTGGATATTATAGCAGAATCTGAAACTATGGCTTTGGATAGAGATATGGAAATTGGGCAGACGGTTGAGGAAAGCCGCAAGGCTCCTATTGTGCAGGTTGTGGATTTGATGATTAGAGAGGCCTTAAAACAACGCGCCTCTGATATCCATATCGAACCAGCCGAAACTGATTTACGCGTGCGTTATAGAATTGATGGAAATCTGCACGATGTCTTAAGCCTGCCTAAAAAAAACCAAAATGCAATTATTGTAAGGCTGAAGATTATGTCACGTTTAGACATTACTGAATGGCGTTTGCCTCAGGATGGGCGTTTTAAAATAAAAATTGCAATACGAGAGATTGACTTTCGCGTTTCGGTTTTACCGACTACATTTGGCCAAAAGATTGTTCTAAGAATTCTGGATAAATCTAATCTATCCATTGGTTTGGACGGTTTAGGTTTTTTCCCGGAAACAACTGTACTTTTTAAAGAAGCAATTGCTAAACCATTTGGTATGATTTTAGTAACAGGCCCAACTGGGAGCGGCAAGTCTACAACGCTTTATTCGATTGTCACTCAATTGAACACAATAGATAGAAATATCATTACAATTGAAGAACCGGTGGAGTATTTAATAAGCGGAATTACTCAAATACCAGTAAAATCGGAAATTGGCTTAACTTTTGCTAACGGCTTAAGGTCTTTGTTGCGGCAGAATCCTGATATTATAATGATTGGAGAAATCCGTGATTCTGAAACTGCGGATATTGCTGTGAAGGCATCCCTAACTGGTCAGATGGTTTTTTCAACCCTTCATACCAATGATGCCTCAGGTGCAATTACCCGTTTGATTGATATGGGTGTGGAACCGTTTTTGGTATCTTCAAGTTTGATTATGGTCTGTGCCCAGAGATTATGTAGAAAGATTTGTTCCCGTTGTAAAGAGCCATATGAGGTATCCACGGCAATGTTTGATAAGATAGGTTTAAAGCCTCAAGAAGGCGCGGTTTTTTATCATGGTAAGGGTTGCACCTTCTGCCGTAACACTGGGTATCTTGGCCGCATGGGCGTGTTAGAGGTTTTGATGGTTGATGATACTATTCGTGAGATGATAGTTAAGGGTGCATCCTCTGATGAAATCAAAAATTTTGCCGTAAAAGAGAGGGAAATGACTACCCTTTGGGATGATGCCATAAAAAAATTTAAAATGGGCTTAACCACTTTGGAAGAGGTTTTACGTATTACAACGGAGAGTTAATGAGTAGCGAAGAGATAAATGTCTTAGTTATTGATATAAATGCCTCAACCCGTAAGCTTTGGCAGGAGTTTTTGCTAAACGAAGGTTATAAGACAGAGTCTGCAGCAACAATTGATGAGGCTCTAAGGTTAGCCCAAAAAGGTTATTTTAAAATTATCATTCTCGATATAACCGCTAAAGAAAAAAGTGGTTTTGAAGAATTGCAGAATTTTAAAAATATCAATCACAAAATTTGTGTTATTGTAAGCACTGCCCGTCCATCTATTAAATCTGCTGTTGAGGCAATGAGAGAGGGTGCGTATGATTATGTGAGTATGCCTTTTGAACCTGAAGAAATAAGGATGGTCTTGCGTCGTGCTGTAGAAAGATATTATCTTTTAGTTGAGGCAAATCAGAAAGAATATTATCGCGAGCTTTCTATAATAGATGGCTTAACTGGCTTACATAACCATCGCTATTTTCATGAGATAATCTTACGAGAGTTTAGTCGGGCGAAACGTTACCCTCAGGCATTTTCCCTTCTGATGGTGGATATTGACGCCTTTAAAAGTTACAACGATACTCATGGCCATTTAGCCGGAGACGATTTATTAAAATCAGTTGGCCGGTTTTTTGTGGAGTCTATTCGTTGTGTGGATATGGTTTTTCGTTATGGCGGAGAGGAATTTGCTATACTTCTTCCGCAAACCTCTAAAGAGGGAGCAAGCGCTGTGGCTGCTAGAATTGTTAATCTTATCCAGAAAAGTACACCCATAACAATAAGTGTGGGGGTGGCTTCTTTTCCTGAAGACGGACAATCAAAAGAGGAATTGATTGACCATGCAGATAAAGCCCTTTACCAGGCTAAATGTTTAGGTAAGGGAAGGATGTGTGTTTTTGATAGAGAGAAGCAATGACAGAAAATAAAGAAAACCAACAGCCGCAAAAAAGAGTAGAGCAGTTAATCTTCAGGGATGAGTTAACCGATGCATTTAATCGCCGCTATCTTTATCAGTATTTACCACAGGAGATTGCCAGAAGTAAAGGGGCAAATCAAAGCATCTGGCTTTTTATGATAGACATAGATGATTTTAAATCCATAAACGATAAATATGGCCACTTGCGGGGGGACGAGGTATTAAAAACTGTAGCTAAGGTCTTAAAGGAGTGTGTAAGAGCTGGCGATACGGTTATTAGATATGCGGGAGACGAGTTTACTATAGTGTTACCAGCAGGGGATATTTCCACTATAACCAATATTGCCAAAAGAATTAGCAGCACTGTTTCTAAAACCTCAATTTCATCCATTGCCAAGGGCCAGCCAGATATAAATGTTAATTTAAGCTTAGGGATTGCTAACTTTCCCGATGACGCAGGCGAAGCGCTACGTCTGATTGACCTTGCTGATAAGGCTTTGTATGTATCAAAGCAAAAAGGTAGAAATAGAATTTCATTTGTTTCTGATATTTCTTCGGATGTGCTAAGGGCAAAAGAAATCTTGGAACTCTTTCCTTGTCCAAGGCTGATTGAAAGAAATAGCCAGCTTAATAAACTATTACAGATTTTGGAGAATGTAGGTAAAGAAAAGGAGATTAAAACAAATGTTATTTTAATTAGTTCAGCTGTAGGATTAGGCAAAAGCCGCTTAATGGAGGATTTTTCTAAATTAGTAATAAAAAAATCAGGAATTTATTTTTTAAACAAATGTTGTGAAAAATTTATTTCTCAGCCATACAGGAATCTTTTACTTAATTTAGAGAATTATTTACGCGCCAACTTAACAATTAAAGAAAGGCTTTTAAAGAATTTAAGTGCTACAGCGATTGCTCAACTCTCGAAAATCTTTCCTTCCCTTCAAGAATCCTTTGGTTCATCGGATTTCGCTCAAGAGGTAAATGAAAAAAAAGAAGTGAATATTGAAGAGATATTAAAACAGATACTTATAAATATATCTTTAGAAAATGTGCTTTGCTTGGCATTTGATGATTTTCACTGGATAGATGAGAAAACCTTAAGATTGATTCTTTCACTAAAAAAAGAAAAGGCGCAAATTCTAATCTTAGCTGCATTAAGAAATGAGGCTTTGCTTTCCCTTGAGGCTTCTGATTATCCGTTAGTTCATTTTAAGGATGAATTAGCAGGTTTTGTAGATGAAGAGATAAAGTTGGATTTTCTTTCTTTCCCAGGAACTAAAGAAATGATTTCTGCAATTTTGCCAGATATTGAAAGGACAGAGGAGTTTGACAGTCTTGTTTACAAAATCTCTAAGGGTGCTCCTTTGTTTATCGAAGAGTTGTTAAAATTTCTCATTCAGAAAGGATTTATTTATTACCATAAGGGCCACTGGGGTAAGATTGAGATACAAGAATTAGATATTCCCCATTCATTAGAAGAGATAATCCTTGAGAGATTCAGAAGCTTAGACAGGACTACTCAAGAGTTAATTTCCCAGGCAGCCGTCATTGGTCAGGATTTTAATGCTGATCTCTTGCATCGGCTTGGTAAACAGGAAGAGGGTTATGTTTTGGATATTTTGGAAAGCGCAAAAAGCGCTGGCTTAATAAAAAAGAATAGGCTTCAAGAAGGCGAGGATAAGTTCGGCGCTGAATTAAGTTTTGTCAGCGATGAGATACGCCGCGTTCTCTATAGCTTAATAGAGCAAGACAAGATGAAGCTTTTGCATAAACAGTTAGGTGAAATAGAGGAAGGGCTTTATTCAAATAACCTCGACCAAATTGCCGGCGAATTATTTTATCATTTTAAAAAAGCCCAGGATTATCATCGTGCCACTGAATACGCTAATATGGTAAAAAGAGCAGAGGGCTTGGCTTACGACAGGGTCTTTAAATATGCCAAGGAGATTCTCGAGGGCGTTGAGGAGAAATTGGTTCCTACTTTAAACAAACAAAGCTTAAGTTTAATTCCAGATATTGTTAGAGATCTTTATATAGTTAATATAAATACTATACTTTATCCCGCGGGAAGCGAGATGGTTATGAGTCCTTTGGAGGATTTATTCAAGAAGCTTTCAGAGATATTTGTGCGAGATGAGATTCTTGTTTTAAGTGAAGCCAAAGGGGCATTGCTTGTGAATGGCGAGAGACTTAAAGAAGGCCAATTAAAAAAGATGTTTGAGCAGGCCTTTCTTTATTATCTGAAGTCTTGCCACATTGAGAGCATTACTTTTAAAAGGGGGATAACTAAATCTGATTTTACAGATTTCTTAGATATCTTAACGCATCCTTCAGAGGAAATAAATTTTACTGAAAGGCTTAAGTCTAAAGGGATTTATCAGATTGAAGTTGGAGAGGTAAGCTATGCCGCCTCTGCCTCAGATAAAACTGAAGAAAGAGAAAGGGTTGAAGAGGCAATGTTAGTGGATTATATCTTAGGCAAAGTTTCTGGTTGGGATAAGAAAGATAAAACTGATAATATTCCTGTAGATTGGGAATCTAATGCAACACAAATCGCACAAGTCTTAACTCAAATGGCTGATACGCGCGTTGGCAAAGATTCTAATAAGGATTTACAGACACAAGATAATATTAAGGCAGAATTTGTTAAGAATTCATTTCAAAAAATTAGCTCACACTTACAAAACAAAAATCCTCAAGATTGGCAAAAGTATAAGAATGGTTTAGCCCAGGCAATTTTAAATCTTGAACCTAAATTGCGCAGAGACGTCTTGTTAAGCGAAAAGCCAGAAGAAAAAATTATAAAAGGGGATATCATCAAAGAGTTATTTCCTGAATTTCCAGATGAAGTAGTTGTAGATATGTTGTCTCATGAATTTAAGGACGAGAAGGCATCTATTCCTAAGATGCGTAGTTTAGTGCAGAAGTTTTTATGGGATAACAACCAAAGACAAAGGATTGTGCCGCTTCTTAAAGATAAGTTGCAACGGCAAGGGTGCCAAAAAGAAGATTTGGCCTGGGTTTTGGGCGAGCAATCTTGGAAAGATTTTAATTTAGAAGAGAGGGTTAAAAAATTTCTTAATATGACAGCTGAGGATTATCTTAATTTAGAAGATGATGTTGAGATAAATTATTTGATTTCCGAAGTATTGGCTCTTGAGCGTCAGGATTTATTTAATGCGGTATTGAATAAATGGAAGGAATTTTTTAAGATAGCCTCTATTGATTTAAGACGCAGGGTGGCTCGCAGTTTCATGCGCGTAATCGAATCTATTCCGCTTTCTCGGCAAGAACTCCTGATTGTCATTTTCGATATAGTATTTTCCAATTTAGAACACGAAGAACAATTAGATATTTATACGTTGCTAATTAGTCAATTCGCCAAGCCTATCGGATATTTGATTGATTCTGGAAATTTCGTTCATGCAAAAATAATTATAGCCAAACTTAAAAAAGAAAAACTGCGCATAATTTCTTCTAAAGAACGCAGGCTCGCTATTGAAGAATTAATGGAAAGAATTTTCCAGTTAGATAGGTTAAAGCCGGTTATCTTAGAACTTATGAAAAGAATAGACAGCTCTTCTTATTACGACGATATCAAAGACCTTATTATTAATATTGGAGAGGTTGTGATAAAGCCGCTTATGAATGAGGCAATGATAGATGATAAGGTCTTAGGATATTTAGGATATTTCGGGGCATACCTACGTCGACGCGCAATAGGTGAGATATTATCTGAGTTAATTAAAATTGAGGGGGCTAAGATTCTAACCGAGGAATTAAAAGAAAGACTCAATCACGAAAAATGGTATATAGCAAAGAATACCATAGAATTATTTATGTATTTACAACAGCCGGGGTTTGTGAAATTATTAGAAAATACCATTAAGCATCCAGAGATAAATATCCGCCAAAAAACAATTTTTGTTCTAAGTAAAATTGCAGGTAAAGAAAGTATCGAGCTTTTAATAGAGGTTTTAAATGATTCTGAGGCAACAGTTCGTTTAAATGTGATAAATTATCTGTCAAAAATCGCAGATGAATCTGTTTTGGCTGCACTTAAAGGTTATAGATATGCGGATTTTCAAGTGGAGATAAAGAAGGCAGTTGAGTTTGTGGAAAAATTGTTGGGAAAAGATTTGAAAAAGTAAATGAAGACACGACTTATGGAACAAAGTGACATAAGTCGTTTGTCTGAATTTACCCAGCACTAATTTTACTAATATGCTTAATAACAATGTTACGGATTTATTTCGGATAAAACCATTTTATTTAGAAACCTGCGCTGTCAGTAAAATTAGTGCTGGGTTTAATTCGACCAGACAATTTATGTTCACTTCGTTCCATAAATTGTGGTCTCATTAAAGGAGAGAGAAAAAATGGTATATTCAAGACGGGATATCATTTCTAAAAAACAGTTACTTGGTCAGATATTAATCAAAAGGGGTTTTATAACTAAAGAGCAGTTAAAGGATGCCTTGGATGTCCAAAAAAAAGAGGGTGGTGTTTTGGGTGAGTTATTGGTAAAGTTAGGGTTTGTTACTGAGCGTGATGTTGTGGTGGCACTCATTGTTCAATGCGGATTTCCCTACATAGCAGTCAATAAATATGAAATTGATGCCAAGGTGATTGAATTAATCCCGGAAAAAACTGCCCGGGAATTTCATATAGTTCCCTTAGACAAGGTAGGTGATGTTTTAAGTGTTGTTATGGCTAATCCCTTAGACACCTCGATTATTGAGCAAATTGAGCATATCACAGGTTGTAAGGTAGCTACATTCATTGCCACAAAATCAGAGATTGATGAGGCAATAAATCGCTGGTATACAAGGAGGGAGTAAAATATGGCTGTTTTCAAATACGTTGCTAAAGATCAAAATGCTCATAATGTTACAGGAAAAATTTCTGCTGAAAATCAAGCTGCAGTTATCGAAGAACTTAGAAAAAGAAAGCTGGTAATTATTTCTATTAAGGAGGTCAAAGAATCTGTTAGAGGGTTTAAGCTCTTTGGCAAAGAAAAGGTCAAGCTTGATGATTTAGTGATATTTTCTCGTCAGCTGGCTACAATGGTTGATGCGGGTATCCCTCTTATGCAAAGTTTAGATGCTTTGCAGGAGCAAATCGGAGTAGGAACTTTTAAGAAGGTAATTGCAAATATTAGGGACGATATAGAGGTGGGTAACAGTTTATCTTCTTCTTTTGGCAAGCATCCTGCGATTTTTGATGCCTTGTATATCAATATGGTGAAGGCAGGAGAAAGTAGTGGAATGTTGAATATAATCTTAGAGAGGATTGCTAATTATTTGGAAAAAACAATTGCATTGAGAAGAAAGGTTCAATCCGCAATGATTTATCCTGTAATTGTTATTTCTATGGCAATTATTATCACCACAGTTCTACTTGTAAAGGTTGTACCAACCTTTAGTAATATTTTTGAAATGTTGGGAGGACAGTTGCCGATGCCTACCAAAATTTTAATTTTTGTGAGTAATTTAGTGAGAAAATGGTTAATTTATGTTGTGGGAGTACTTTTTGTAACGAGCATTATATTTAATCGTTATCTACGTTCAGAAACCGGCAGATTGTCTTTTGATAGATTGAAATTAAAACTTCCGGTTATAGGACAATTAATTAGAAAGATTGCCATTAGTAGATTTAGTAGAACTCTATCCACCCTTACCCAAAGCGGAGTGCCTATTCTGGCCTCTTTAGAAATTGTAGCTAAAACTTCAGGTAATAAGGTAGTTGAAATTGCCGTGAATAATGTAAGAAGCAATGTGCGTGAGGGCGAAAGCATTTCTCAACCATTAATAAAAAGCGGTGTTTTCCCGCCGATGGTGACAAGGATGATTGCCGTAGGAGAACAGACAGGTGAATTAGAAAAAATGCTCACCAAAATTTCTGATTTCTATGATGAGCAGGTGGATGTTGCAGTTGCAGGATTAGCCAGTATGATTGAGCCGATAATTATTGCAATTTTGGGAGTTATTGTGGGAGGGATTGTGATTGCACTGTTTCTGCCAATTTTAAAGATAACCCAATTAATTGGAGGTTAATAATGAAGCGTGGATTAACCATGATAGAATTAGTTTTGGTTATTGCGATTGTGGCAATTGTAGCAACTGCCTTGTTGGAAGTTTTTATCAGCGGCTTTGCACTTAACGAAAACTCTCGCAATATGACAATAGCAGCAAATATTGCCAGGGAAAAAATTGAAGAATTAATTAATATAAAACAATCTAATTGGGACCAAATAGTGACTAAGCGGTATTGTCCCACAGATTGCATCGATGGTACATTAGCAGGATATGGCCTTAATGGTTCATGCAGGGTGGATGTGATAAATAAGGATACTAATTTAAAATTTATTCGCGTAGTTGTTTGTTGGAGGTTAAAAAACGGCCGAATTGTTGGCACAGATAACGGTGAGGGTGGTGGAACTGCGCTAAATGGTGTACGTGAAGGCTCTGAACAAGGTGTTACTTGGGAGAATACACCAGTACTTAACTCTCCAGTTGTTGTAGAAACCGCATTAGTGAATGGTTAAGAAGCGAGTTTAAAAAATTAAAAAAACAAAAAAAATGTTTTGTTTTTACAATTTTATATTAAAATAATAACATAAGGTTTTTTATATCCATTTATTAAGTAAATTTTGTTTAAATGGAGGTGCTTTGAACGGGGTATCTAAATGCCGCAAATAAACCTTTTATCTTCGGGTTATAGTAAAAAGAAAAGAATCAAGTCATTCGAACCCACCAGAATAGATATTGCTAAGTCTATCTCTTTTTTCCTTCCTGTTTCTTATATTGTGATTATAATTTTAGTTTGTATTTGGTTAATTCTTTCATTTATCAGCTTCAAAGATAGAAATGAATTAAAGGCTCTGGAAAAGAGATTAGTTGCCGCTTCCGCAGATCCTAAAGAAATTAGCGAGATAAGCTTAAAAAAAGATTCCCTAAGAAGAAAAATGGAGCTTTTAGAGAATTTATCCACTAGAAAATTTTTTTGGTGGGATAAATTAAGTCAAATAGCTGAGTTTATGCCTGATGGCGTGTGGCTTACTGAGATTTCTTTAGAGAAAAGCACACCATCGGTTTCTGATAAGAAAAAAGAAAAAGAAATTATAATGGATGAGTATGTCTTAATAATAAAAGGAAGCGCCTTTGCCTATAAAATTCAAGATGCCGTTAATCTTATAGGCAAATTCAACAATTCTCTAAAGCAAGATGAAAAATTTGCAAAATATTTTTCTGATATTATTTTGAGTAATGTAGCAAAGAGCTCAGTCGGTAAGACTGATATAATGAATTTTGAATTTCAATTAATTTTACGTTAAATTGATGAGTACCAAGTTTAACTATGGCACAAATACCTAAATCATTCAATTTTAATAAAGAGCAGTTCCTGACTTTTTTGCCGCTTATTATTTGCTTTTTTGTGATAATTTTATTTTTATTATTTCTTATTCCTTCTCAGATGAAAAAAGTTTCTACATTATCCGCTCAGTTGACAGATAAAAAGAATTCCTTGACTTTAGTCGAACGCGGTTCCAAGAGCTTAAGCGAAGCCAAGAAAGAGATTATAGAGATGGGTAAAAGAATTGTTCAGTTAGAAAAAAAATTACCCAAGCAAATCGAAACAACCCTTTTAATCGATACCCTAAAAGACATTACAGAAGAAGCAAGGTTAAAATTCTCCTCTATTGAACCGTTAGCTCAAAGAAATTTTGAATTAAAAGGACAGGATGAATTTTATGTAGAGCTTCCTATAGCTGTAAAACTTAAGTGTACTTTTTTTGATTTAATAGATTTTATTCATAAAATTGAGAATTCCGCGCGTTTAATGAAAATAAGTAAGTTTACAATAAGAGATAACCCGCAAGATGTTTGGGAACATAATGTAGAATTATCTATTAGCACATTCGCAACTAGCCATTATTAAGACTATGCAAATATTTTTAATACTTTTTATTTTATTTAATATGTTAATCTCTATAGGATTTTGCCAGGATAACGAGCTTAAAACCAGAGAGCTAAAACGCGACCCTTTTGTAAAGTTAATAGACCCAACCGGAAGAATAAAAACAGAAGCAGAGTTAATTCGGCCAGCAGAGGTCATACTTCCGCTTAATATTATTTTAAAAGGAATAATCTGGGATAAACAAAAACCGCTGGTAATCATTAACGATAAGGTTTATAAAGAGGGGGCTGTGATTTTTGAAGGGCTAATCTTAGAAAAAATAAATCCTGATAATATTATCTTGAATGACCGTGGCCAGAAAGTTAAGATTAATTTAAGAAAAAAGGAGAAAAAATGAGGACCTATTTTAGGGGATTATTTTCGCTAATAATTACCTTAAGCTTTTTGTCTAGTCTTTTTCTATTTTGTGATTTTTCAAAAGGAGAAGACTTAGAAGATAAACCTAAAATACCAGAACAAAGCAGCTCCCAAGATTTAATCACTGTGAATTTTGAAAATACAGATATTTTAGAGGTAATCAGGATTCTTTCAGAAAAGAGCGGCTTAAATATTGTCTCAGGCCCTGATGTTAAGGCAACGGTTAATTTACAGCTTGTGGATGTTCCCTGGGAAAAGGCATTGGATGTTATTTTAAGAACCTATAATTTAACCTATAAAAAAGAACCAGGGCTAATTCGCGTGATGACTTTAGAGCAGTTGAAATTAGAAGAAGAGAAGGTTCCGCTTGCCACTAAAATAATTAAGATGAATTTTTCTCGGGTAGATGATGTAAAATCTTCATTTAACAGTATGCTTTCAGCCAGAGGCAAGATTGAGACTGACAATAGAACCAACAGTCTTATTATTACAGATTTACCAGAGAATATTGACAAGATTGAAAATGTGGCACAACAATTAGATTCCAGAACCCCGCAGGTAATGATTGAGGTAATGATGGCAGATGTGAGATTAACTGACCAAGACCAGATAGGTATTCAATGGAATGCTGATATTCAAAGGCATGAATCACCAGAAACCCCCAAAACTAGATTTGCACAAAGCCTCTTGCCTGCCTCAGTAGCTGGCTCCATTATTTTTGGGCAAACCATAGGAAATTATTTTGATTTTACCTCTACTTTTAGGATATGGCAGGAGCGTAAGAGAGTAAATGTTTTAGCACATCCCGTTATAATTACTTTGGATAATCAAACATCTCATATTGAATTAACTGAGCAAATACCCTATACCCTACAGACATCGAGTACCCAGTCAGCAGCAGCAGTTACCTCAACTGCATTTAAAGATGTAGGCATAAAATTAGATGTTACACCCCATGTCACAACCAAAGACAATTTTATTTCTATGAATTTAAAGGTAGAGCAGAGTTTTAGAAGCAGTTATACTCCGGATAATCAACCCGTTATTGATGCGCGTAAGGCAGAAACCAACCTTTTAGTCAAAGATAATGAAACTATAGTTATCGGAGGACTGCGTAGGAAAGACGATACCTTTACCGTTGATAAAATACCTTTATTAGGAGACATTCCTTTTTTTGGAATGTTATTTAGAAGAAAGACTAGAGAGGTTAATGATGTAGATTTGTTAATTTTTGTTACTCCCCGCCTGCTTATCGAATCAAGGTTAGCTGAAAAAGAAAAAAAGAGGTTAGAGTTATTTGAACCTTCTACTGAAGATGAAAAGAAATTTGAAGTTTTCGAAAAAAAGAAAAAGGCGATAAAACCCAAAAAGGAAGAAGAACTTAAAAAAGAAGAGATTTTTACATTAAGGCCGCCTTCTTAGAACTGTTGAAAATTTATTGTTAACACTAATTACCACGAATTTGAAGCGAATTTCCACGAATATATTAAGGAGGTTTTGTGGAAATTTCTGTAGATTAGGTATGTAAAAAGAGTATTATTCAACTCTTTCACTTAAAGGAGTGTGAATGAAAAAGAGACTCGAAATTTTTCTGGGATTTTGTTTTCTATTGTTTTTTCTTTTGGGTACTTTGTGGGCTGAAGAATTTAAGCAAGAAGATAGCCCACTTATGCCTGATGAATTATGGCAAGAAAGTCTAAAAGAGATTAAAGGCTCTTTAAATAAGCTTTTAGAAGAAAATCAGCAGTTGCAGTTAGAAAGTCAGAATTTAATTAACCAAAAGAATGAATTAGAAGGCCTTTTAAGAAAATCCGATGAAGTAAAAGAACAGTTGCTTTCTCGTATCGCGAAATTGGAAGAAGACTATAAGGGGCTGTTAAAACAAATTCAAGCACCCCAAGAAGAGAAAAGATTCTTAGAGAAACAATTATCAGACGCTAAAAAAATCAAAGATGAGCTAACTAAGAAAAACGAAGAATTAATAACCTCCAAGCTTGGACAAGAAAAAGAGATTAAACAGCTTAAAGAATTACTGCAAAAAAAAGAAAACAGGGAAGTCACCAAATCCTTAAAGGATGAATCAGCTGTTAAAAAATTAGAGATAAAGAAATTAGAGGGTTTGATAAAAGATTATGCTGAAGAAAAGTTTCAATTGTCGCAAAATTTAAAACAAAACCTTTCTGAGGTCGAAGCCCAAAAAGCTCGCCTTTCGGAAACCTTAAAAGAAAAAGAAATTGCTCAAAACGAATTAGCAAGCTTAAAAGAGGAAAATTCTTTAAACAAAAAATATCTTCAGTCTTTACAGCAACAGTTAGACACTTCTAAAAATACAAGACAGGGCCAAGAGGTGTCGTTAGCTAATGAAAATAAGACGCTTCGCCAGAAAGTTGAGGAACTGGAAAATCTTTTAAAAACTTCCACAGAAAATCCACCACAGTCAGAGAATGAAAATGAGCAGTTTAAGAACCAGTTAACCATTCTCTCCGACGATAAGCAATCTCTAGAGAAAGAAATCCAAAGTCTAGAAACAGATTTAGCTTCAAGAGAGAAAACTATTGAGAGTTTGAGCAAAAGTGAAACCAACTTAAACAGAGAAAAAGCCATTTTGGAATCACTTTTACAAATGAGGCCAGAGAAAAAGACTACTTTCAAACAAACCGAAGTAGCTAAGGTTAACTATGAGGTAAATGGCTATAATCTAGCCAGGGCCGGTAAATTAAAGCAGGCAATTGAGGAATATAAAAAGGCTATCTCTGTTACACCGCAAAACAAAGATTTATATTTTAATTTGGCTTATCTTTATTCGAGAATAAATAATTATGATATGGCAATTGTAAATTATAACAAGGCCCTACAACTTGACCCGCAAGACAGAGAAACCCTTTATAACCTGTCCAAGATTTATGAAATTTTGCAGAATGAAAAGGAAAGCCGCAATTATTATGAGGCATATCTGAAATTAGAAGGAAAATAAACGTTGGAAAAAATTATAACCGAGGCAATCCTTAAATCAAAGATTTTTACCAAGCAGGAAATTTCAGCCATTGGTTTAGATGTGGGTAATTTTTCTGTAAAGGTTACAGAATTACGAAGTTCCACAAATAAATTTATTCTTAAGGGAATTGGTTTTAGTCCCATCAATCAAAATGACCCTCAGGGTGTAGTTAGCGCCATTCAAAATGCCGCAAGGGATGCCAAGGTTTCCACTAAAAAAGTCAATGCTTCGATTTTTCCCAGCGGTGTGATTGTAAGGTATTTACTTTTACCCACAATGACTAGCGAAGAATTAAAAAAGGCAATGAACTTTGAAGTTGAACGTTATGCCCCTTTTAGCAGGGACGATGTTGTAAGTGATTTTCAGATTTTAAAAGAAGACCCGATTAAGAAAAATATGAAGATTCTTTTGGTTGCGGCAAAAAAAGAGTTTGTCGAGGCGCGCGTTAAGCTTATTGAAAATGCTGGTTTTGAACCGCAATTAATCACAATCGACTCTTTGGTTTTAAAGAATTCTTTTGAATTAAATTATCCTGAGAAAAGAGATGTAACTGTGGGGTTGTTAAACATTGGTTCGAAGTTAACCAATATCAATATCGTGAGAGACACCGCATCATATTTTATGCGCGATGTTCAAATTGGCGGAGATAATATTAGTAGCCTCTTAAAGGAAAAGTTGGGTGTATCAACTGAAGAGGCAGAAAAGATTAAATGCGAATTTAAACTTTCCGACCAAGAAACCTTTAAAATAATTGAGCCGGTATTGGGAAATCTGTTAAATGAGATATATCTTTCCTTTGATTATTATGAGAGCGAATTTGGTTTAGTGGTAGATGAGGTATTCTTAAGCGGCGGAACAGCGGAGTTTGGGTGGCTACGCGAATTTTTAAAAGAGAATTTAGGCCGTGAAATAAGAATTTTAGAGCCAACTAAAAATTTAATTATTGATTCTAATTTAAGCAGTCAAAAGGTTACTGAATTATCTAATTCCTTAGCCATCTCCATAGGTTTAGCTTTGGAAACCTTTAATTAATTTGAAAAAAAGTTAATTTGTTAAAGAATGGTTTTACTTTAGTAGAAATAATTATCGTCATGGCAATTATTGCCGTGCTTGCCGCCATAACCATACCTAACCTATTGAGAGAGAAAATCTCTGCCAACGAATCAGCTGCGCAAGCCGCTTTAAAGGTTATATCTTCAGCTTGTGAAACTTTTGCTGTAGCCAATGGGAGGTATCCTGCTGATGAAACGAGTATGCTTTTGCCAAATGCAACCCCACCTTATTATAACAGAACATATTGCAGTCAGGCGGTGGAAGGTTATTCTTTTTCTTGCTCCTTTTCCACAACTGAATACACTATTGTTGCCCGTCCTGCAACTGCACAGAGCGGAACTCGCACCTTTACCATTACCACAGGTGGAGTGCTTACTGTTCCATAATTAAGACTTGTAAAAAATAAATCAAGGCAGCTATATTGACAGAACATTTTTTCATGTTATATTTTATTATGTAAATGATCTCAAATGATAAACCCGCCACAAAACGTTGGCGGGTGCGCCACGTAGTTAGGCGTAGGTAAACCATTTGTAAGAATGGGGCATTCCGAAAAGTAAAATTTAGGAATTATATTTAAAATTATTCTTTTCGGAATCCCGAGCACTCAAAAATTAAAAGCAAGGTGCGAGGGACAAAACTATAGGACCCTAACTCCAAAGTTGGAGTTGGGGTAGCCAGTTGCCAAAAGAGATAAAGTTTTGTGCCTATTCTTTACAATGGAGAATAGGCATTTTTATTTAATGAGCACATAACTTACGAACACGACAGTGTGAGTAAGTTATAAGTGCGAATTAAATCCGCCAAAGCTTTGTGGCGGATAGAATTCATTAAATTTTCAAATTAACTATTGACAATACTATAAAGGAGGTGATAAAATTAACTAGTTTGTTAGACCAATGACTTTATACTTTTCTTAAAGCCAGATAAGGGGTTAGGAGAAATTAAAGCCTGATGGAATTATCAACTACTTTTCCTAAAGGGATACTCTTAAACAGCCTTTAAGCCTTAAGAAATTAAAAGTCAAATCAAGGTCAGGAAGGAGGTATTTTAAGATGAAAAAAGGTTTTACTTTGGTGGAAATTATGATAGTTGTAGCAATCATTGCTTTATTGGCGGCAATTGCCATACCCAACTTGTTAAGGGCAAAGATTACTGCTAATGAGGGAGCTGCACAAGCTGCTTTAAAGACTATTGCCACATCTGCAGAAACTTATGCCACAGGTAGTAATGGAACCTATCCAACTGCCGAGGGAAGCCTAAATACTGGAACCATACCCTATTATAACAGAACTTTCTGCACCTCGATAGTTCAGGGTTATTCGTTTGGTTGCACTTGGGCAAGCACTGGGTATACTATTGTGGCAA
>JAUYCX010000063.1 GCA_030692045.1 Candidatus Omnitrophota bacterium | reverse complement strand
CTCCCGCAGGTTCATTAAAAAATAGCCCTAATATAGCAATCTTTGTTTTTGATTTAGTAATATCAATCATCTTTGTATCCATTGTAGTCTTTTATGACTACAAT
Organism: Candidatus Omnitrophota bacterium; assembly: GCA_030692045.1. Taxonomy (GTDB): domain Bacteria; phylum Omnitrophota; class Gorgyraeia; order JAUYCX01; family JAUYCX01; genus JAUYCX01. Next base: position 1,016 of record JAUYCX010000063.1, on the reverse strand, counting down.
TGTAGTCTTTTTAGACTTCAATGTCAATAAACTCCCTGTGCCATAACTCCAGAAATAACAAACTCCAAATCCTGGCGCCGTTGTTGGCCTTGGCAGCCACATGCTCATCCAAAAGTTTCTTTACGGCTTCTTTTTTAAAATAACCTCTCTTGATAGCTTTATCGCTCATTAAAATACCATACGAATAATCTTTTAATTCTTTGCGGAACCATGCATCTAAAGGCACGCCAAAACCCATTTTCCCCCTGGAGAGTATTTCTTTTGGTAATGCCTTTGAAAGCGATTTTTTAAGAATATATTTAAGCTTTGTTCCTTTTATTTTCATACTGCTTGGCATAGCAGCGCAGAATTCCATCATTTTATGATCCAGGAACGGCGAACGGCCTTCTAAAGAATTTGCCATTGTGGCAATATCCATCTTTACAAGCAAATCATCTAGCAGATTAGTCTTTATATCCGTTGACATCACTAAATCTACAATATCTTTTGAGCCGCATTCATTAAACGCTTTGTCTAAATAGCTGAATGAACTCCTGCCTGATATTCCTTTATTAAATTCATCGCTGAATAAATTTTCTTTCTCAGAATCCCTGAATATCGTCACCCAGTTATAATGCCTTTCCCTATATGGTTTTGACAACATCACTAAAAATCTCCTGAGCCTTGTCTTAAAATCTTTAAATTCCAAAGACTCAGGAATCTTTTTTATAATGGCTTCTATGATTTTCTTCTTAAAAGGAATCGGCGCCTTATTAATTAACTCCGCGTATCTCGCGGCCATAAACCTCTCGTATCCGCCGAAACATTCGTCCCCGCCGTCGCCGTTAAGGGCCACAGTCACTTCCTCGCGGGTCATCTTTGCCACGTAATAACTCGGAAGCGCTGAAGAATCAGCGTAAGGCTCATTGTAATGCCATACTAACTTGGGCAAAAGCTCTATCGCATCCGGCTTTACCATGTATTTGCGATGCTCTGTTTTAAACTGTTTGGCAATTATCCTGGCATATCTTAATTCA
>JAUYCX010000055.1 GCA_030692045.1 Candidatus Omnitrophota bacterium | reverse complement strand
TCATTACCGCTTGTACGAATTTGATCTTTGAGTTCTGTTAAGATGACCTCCCAGTCTAGTCCTCTTTTTGCTAAAGAAATACAATCTTCCAGGTCTCCTTCTCTTTCCGTAAGTGTTTTGAAGAGAAATACGTCTTCATTGGAACAAAAAGATATTTTAAGATTCTTTAATTCAAGAGCTATATTCGCCCTTCTAATCATGTTTTTAGAAATGGAAAATCCCCTGCAAACTGTCCTGCAAAACAAGTCTATCCTAAAGTCTTCCCTGATAAAAATCTGGCTGATATTCATATGCTCGTACCCCCTTGGAGGAATCATGGTTTGGAAGTCTATCAGTTTCAGTGCGTCATGGAAAGCATCAAACTCTTTTTTGGTTTCTGCGATAAGGTCTATGTCTTTTGTTGCACGTTTCATTCCATGATAAAGGAGCGTCACTCCACCTATTGCAAACAGGCATACTTTATCCTTGAGGGCCCCGTCAATTTCCTCAAACAGTTTGTTCATATCCTTAAAGTCGGATATCATACAGTTCAGCCTTTTCTTTGATTTCTGCAAGAGAAGGGTATCCCGAAACAGTCCTGCCTTGAAGGACTGCATCAATATTGTCTATGATCCCATGCTTTATACTGGAAAGTTCTTTTTTGTATTTGATATAAAACAAGGCCACGTAAGTCAAGCTTCTTATGCTTTTGTCCTTATCAGCGATATATAAGGAATGCTTGAATACTTCTTTCCTTGTAAGCTTCTTTTTTGGAAGGTAATAATCGTAAACGGGCGACAAAATCTTTATCCCATACTGCGCATACGCGGAAAATCCGGTGAGTACAGCATCTGTTTCTTCCTTGCTTGAAAAAACTATCTCTTTCTCGTTCTTGAAGTAGATTATTGCGCTTTCCGGGACTCTTTTGTCTGTTGTTTCATTATATTTCTTCAATTCGATCAGAAACTCTTTCACCCCGGGCCAAACCTTTTCGTTTAGGGAGTACTTGCCATTTTCGATAACTACTAAGCTTATGCCCTTCGCCTGCTTCAGCTTCTTAAAAACCATAGTCCTCTTGATTCCTGTATTTCTCATTATTTCTGAAATGGTCTTTGACTCTAGAAGCGCTGTAAAAAAGCTTGTTCCAGAGCCTGCTAAGGGGGTTATAAGGCTTGGATAATTGGAAAGCAAGTGCAATAATAAGGCTACATGAGTTGTTCTTTCTGATTTGAAAACACCTTCAGAACGCACGATGAAACCCTTTTCTGAAAGATTATATCCTGACCTGTATATTTGAGCTTTACTTCTCTTGAGTGCTATAGCTATATCCTTAACAGCCTTGTTGCCTCCAGCAATCTGTTCAAGCATCCGCAGTTCAGTCTTTGAAAGCCTCATAAAGTACACTAAAACGTAACTTATTTATAAATATTTCGCATTTTAGTGAACTATTAGCAGTTTATCGCTGACTAAAAGCTACCACGCCAAATATTATCTTTTCCCTTTCTGCTATCCAGAATATTAAGGTTCTAAAATATTAATCTCACCAAAATGCTCCTTCTGCTCCAAATTAATCTTCTCCTGATGATCCAAGTGAAGTAATGGTATGAAAGTCATTATCTTATCATCTTTCTTATCCGAAGGTACCAACTTAGAAAAAGTCACTGGTTCTTTCTTGCTAAAAAAAGAAAGGATCTTATCATAAACATCTTTTATCAGCCTAGAAATGTCAATCTTTTTCTGAGGCAATTCTGGCATCCTGAAATTCTGCTCAGCAACCCTACGCATAACCCTCCTATGATTAACCTCTAAAGCCTTATGCAAGGCAGAAATAAGATCATTCATGCTCACGATACGCTTCCTAGCCTGAGGCGTCTTAATAGCCAAATCAGGAATCAAGTACTCAGGCCTTTCCTCATCAAAATACTCTTCAGGCTCAGGAGGAAAAATAAGATTTTCCAAGTAAGGAATCTCCTCAGCCACGAGCTTATAAGACTTAATCTTAAGCAGAATAGCACTAGCCAAAAGGACCTTTCCAGAAATGAAAAAATTCATCTCCTGCAACTTCTTAACAGTCTCAATATACTTCTGAGTCAGCAAAGAAATGTCAATATCCCAAGGATTCATCTCCTCAGACTTAACCAAATCATAAATAAGAGTCTGCCAAGTAATCTCATCCTCATGCATTAGCATGTCATAAAGCTTATCCTGCATAACAAGAATAAAAACGTTAAAAGGTTATTAATATTTCGATGGTAAGACATTCAAATCAAAAGCCTCAAAACTTTAAACCTGCATGCTAAAGCTTCTTTAAAATTCTTCTTAAAAGGCAAGCTAAAAGAATTAATTAACAAAGAAAAAAACATTACTATTTTGAGGATAGCAAGTTGACTATTTTTATGCTTTCTAAAAAAGTGTAAAATGCTTTTGCAACGCTCATAATAAACTAAGTCAGGAACTTGTTCAGTTGAATGTTTACCTCTGTGAATAACAGAAGCATAAGGGTAAAACATCACTTTAAAGCCTTTTTTCCACATCCTGTAGCTTAGCTCCATCTCTTCATGGTAAAGAAAGAAGTTTTCATCTAAAAGACCAGTCTTTCTCAAAGCTTCCTTTCTAATCATATAACAAGACCCCATCACAGAATCAACCTCTATAGGCTTATTTGGTGTTGAGTAATTGGCAAAAAGTTTTGGAAAAAACTTGTTCAAGAAACTTAATGTCCTTATAAAAAACTTATTTTTTGGAAATAAGATGTTTAATTGGCTAACCTCAAAAAAAACATGTGGTAAAGTTAAAAAAGCATGGCAGGAAGGCTGTACAGTCTTATCAGGATTTAACAGTTTACAACCTAAAACCCCTACATCTTTATGTTTACCCAAAAACCTTATCATACCTTTTAATGAATTTTTCAAGGCTACAGTGTCAGGGTTCAAAAGAAGAACATACCTTCCTTTCGACAGCTTAATTGCCTGGTTGCAAGCCTTAGCAAACCCTAAATTCCGATCATTTCTAACAATCTTAAAACGTTTAGGAATATCTTCTAAGCTACCATCATTAGAAGCATTATCTACAACAAAACCTTCAAAATCTAAACCCTTATCTTTTAGAATAGACTTTGTACACCCCCTAAGGAGCTTTCCAGAATTCCAATTAACTATGACTATACTTAAATCCATAATCTTGTCGAAAAATAATAAACTATATAAGCTTTGTTTTACAAACACAAATCTGATGAAAGCCTCAATAGGCATAATGGCTTACAATGAAGAAGCAAACATAGGAAACTTGCTAAAAGAGCTCTTAAAACAAAAGTTAGGCTTTGTAAACGAAATAGTAGTAGTAAATGATGGGAGCACAGACAAAACCGCAGAAATTGTAAAACAATTCACCAAAAATAGTAAAATACATCTGATAAACCTTAAAAAAAGAGGAGGAAAAGTTAATGCGATAAATCATTTCTTAAAAACTACAAAATCCGAAGTACTCATACTGGAAAGCGCTGATACGTTACCTCACAAGAATGCTGTACGAGAACTTTTCAACGAGTTCAAAGACCAAAAAACAGGAATTGCCGGGGCTCAAATCGTACCCATAAATAAGGGAAAAGGTTTCGCAAACTTCTTCGGGACATTTATATACAAACTTCACCACAGAATCGCTTTAGAACATCCAAAGTTTGGGGAACTAATAGCCTTCAGAAACATTATCAAAAAGGTACCAAAAAGCGCGGTAGATGAAGAATGTCTAGCTATGCTTATAAAAAAAGAAGATTACAAACTTGTATATTGCCCAGCAGCAATCGTCTATAATAAACAACCAACATCGGTGAAAGAACTAATAATACAAAGGAGAAGGATACATGCAGGGCATTTAAGTTTGAAAAAGAAAGGTTACAAAGCATCAACGTTAAATATAAGAAACATTCTTAAGGTTATACTCAAAGAGATAGATGTTAAAAAGCCACATTATGTTTTTTTTTCCATAGCTTTAGAAATTTATACAAGAATACTAGGATTTATAGATTATAAAAATAAAAAAGACCACTATATTTGGGATGTAGTAAAATCAACAAAAAGTTTAGAGGAATTAAAAATTTCGAAATATTTAAATTCTAAATGAATGTACATTAAGAAACATGCTCTCTAAAAAAAATATTTTGAATATAGAATTAATTTTAAATCTCATAGCAAAAGAATTTAAAATTAGATATAAAAACTCAGTCTTAGGTTTCTTATGGATCTTCTTATATCCTTTAATGATGATACTCATTTTTTTATTTATTTTTACAAAGTTATTCAGATACGACTTACCCTATTACCCCTCTTATCTCCTAATCGGCCTTATAGTTTGGAATTATTTTGGTGAGACCACAACAAAAAATTTAACTATATTTATAGAATACGCAAATATTTATACTAAAACTTCAGTAAATAAGATTATTTTTGTATTTAGTTCTGTTTTATTTGGAACAATTGATTTTTTATTAAAATTTTCAATACTGCTTGGAGTATTAATATTTTTAAAATACTACCTTAATTGGCCTAGTTTATTAAACATTAATTTAACTTTTGTTCTCATAGTGCCTATAATACTCATAGAATTTTTATTGATAATGGGCGTTTCTCTTATTTTAAGTATAGGGTATGTTTATTTGAGAGATTTGATAAATATCTGGGGGGTTGTCCTTCAACTTGGATTTTTTCTAACACCAATATTCTACCCTGACTCATTGATACCCTACAAGCCAGTATTAACTCTTAACCCTTTGTATCATATCATAACTATTTTTAGAGGTATAATGATACATGGTAAAATCCCTTCTATATACCACATTTCATTATCAATCATATTCTCGTTTAGTATTTTAATTATAGGCATTTTTGTTTTTAATAAATTAAAGGACACAGTAATTGAAAAGGTATGATCATACTAAATATAAAAAACTGTGGGTAAAAACTTAGCATTTTTGATAAGAACAAAGAGATGACTAAAATTGCATATTTATAAACCAAAATCTAATCTCAATCATATAACCCTTCTTTAATATAATAATATTTATAATCTTAATTTTTGAAAATAATAAGATGATGAAGATTTTAATAACTGGTGGTGCAGGATTTGTAGGTGCCAATTTAGCAATTTATTTTGCTAAAAAAGGATATCAAGTAATCAGTATGGATAATTTGTCAAGGAGAGGGTCAGAAAATGCGCTGCCTAGATTAAAGAAAAATAAAATAACTTTTGTACACGGTGATATAAGGAATAAAGAAGATTTTTTACATCATCATTTACCAACGGACATAAACGTTATTCTAAATACTGCTGCAGAACCTTCTGCTATATCAGGTTATCAAAATCCAGAATTTGTCATACAAACCAATACAATAGGCACACTTAATGTATTAGAATTTGCTAGAAGAATAAACTCATCAGTTATTCAATGGTCAACAAACAAAGTATACTGTGGAGAAAAAATAAATTCTATAAAAAGAAAAGAAAAAAAAACGAGATATATAATCACTGATGAAAACTATAAACAAGGTATTCCTGAAACATTTTCTATAGACGGGGGTGATCATTCGATTTACGGCTTATCAAAAATAATGGGTGATATGATGTGCCAAGAGTATTCTAAAGCGTTTAATATAAAAACAGTGATTAACAGGTTCTCCTGCCTCTGCGGGCCTTATCAGTGGGGTAAATGTGCTCAAGGTTGGTATGCATGGTGGGCCATTGCTTCTTATTTTAAATTACCACTCCATTACATAGGGTGGAAAGGTAAACAAGTAAGAGACGTACTGCACATAGACGATGTAGCCGAGCTTATCGATCTTGAAATAGAAAATATTCACAAAGTAAATGGAGAAGTTTTTAATATAGGCGGGGGGCCTAAATTCACAATGTCTTTGATAGAAGCTACTGAATATTTAAAAAATGAACATGGCTACGAAACATGTTTGGGGCAAATAGAAGAATCAAGAAAAGCAGACCACTGCGTATACGTAAGTGATATAAGAAAAGCAAAAAGAATTCTTGGATGGAAACCTAAAATAAATCCAGAAGAATCTTTTGATAAAATTATTTCATGGATTAAAAAAGATGAAGCGACACTTAAACACATTTATGCCCATAAATAATATTTTAAAAAGACGATGCCTAATATCATCTAAAAATTTACAAAAGAGTATGATAGAAGTAAAAAATCTAAATAAAAAATTTGAAATAGTTTATGAAAAAAAAGAATCTTTATATGACCATATCTTTAAAAAAAAGCAATATAACAAAACAGTTGAGGTATTAAAAAATATCAATTTCAGTCTTAAAAAGGGTAAAGCTTTAGGTGTGATTGGGAAGAATGGTAGTGGTAAATCCACTTTATTAAAGATTTTAGCAGGCATAATCAAACCCACAACAGGATCTGTTTTTGTTAAAGGAAAAATATTTACTTTCATAGAGTTAGGCGTTGGTTTTGAACCTGAACTTACAGGAATAGAAAATATTTACCTATATGGCAATATACTCGGGCTGACAACCGAAGAGATAAATTCTCGGATTAATAATGTGCTATCATTTGCAGGCATAGGTCATTTTGCCTATACTAAGCTTAAGAACTATTCATCAGGGATGATAGCTAGGCTCGCATTCTCAACAGCCATGATGGTTAATCCAGACATAATAATAGTGGATGAAATCCTGTCAGTAGGAGATAGGGATTTCCGGGAAAAAAGTCTGAAAAAAATGCTTGAATTCAAAAGGGCAGGCAAAACTATAGTCTTTGCTTCTCACGATCTCGAGCAGATAATGAAGATATGTGATGTCTGCATTCTATTAAAAAAAGGGGGAATAGAAAAGTATGGCACACCTCATGAGGTGATAACCGCTTACTGTAACAAGAGAAAGCCTCACAAAGAAAATCACGAAAAAAAAATCAACTGGGTGGCTGATAATCCAATACAAGCGGAAAATCATGTGGCTAAAAAGAAGACTGAGTTCAAACAGATTGAAGACCAACCAACATTTTTGAAAGATGATTCTATAAAGATGCTTGAAGATCTTGATGCCAAGCATGAAGAGAAGAAAAATAATATTTCATTTGATAATGCAGTAAAAATGATGAAAGAAAGCTCACTTACAAATGAAAGGCTTAGCAAGATTATAAAGCTATTTGAAAAAAACATAGCAAAAACAAAAGATATGAGATTTGCTGAGGGGTTGTCTTCAGAGCTCAAAGAGCTTTTGTGTAGGGTGATAGCAGAAAAGGAGTATCTTATAAGCTTGCACCACAGAGGGTTTGTAGTAGAATACTTCAAGCCTGAGTATGTAAACAAATTGAAAAAAGAGAAAGAGTGCTTGGAAAAAAGGCTTGTATCATTTATTAAGAAAGACAACATAAGGAAGTTTGGCAAAAGCCCGCTAACAATAAGAAAAGTTGTATTTTTAGGAGAGGATAACAAAGGAAAATCAGCCTTTAAGGTTGGAGATCCACTTAAAATAAGAATAGACTATCATGCAAGTAAAGCTGTTAAGAATCCAGTATTTGGCATAGCTCTGTCTAAAACGAATGGCACTGTGATTCTAGGACCAAACACATTCACATCAAATGTCAGGATAAAAAGCATCAAAGGTAAGGGCAGGGTTATGTTCAGCCTTAAAAGCCTGCCACTTAGTGGCGGATACTATCTTGTCAGCATAAATACAACTAACCAAAGCTTTAACAGGACATACCACTTCCTAAACAAGAAATTCGTATTAAATGTGGGAAAGGACAAAAATTTTGATTCTGTTGTTGCTGAGCATAATTGGGAAATAAGATGAAAGAGTGTTATGGGCATTTATCAGTAGAGGCTAGTAGCAAATGTAATATATCTTGTATAATGTGTTCATTAGGAAACTCCATCAAGTCGGGTGGGCTGATGGAGATGAGAGTTTTCGAAAAAGCTCTTGAGGCTATATCCGAAGTAAAGACGATGGACTTTGGTTATACTGGCGAGACGCTACTTAATAGCAGCCTTCCTAAAATGCTTAAATCTGCAAGAGAAGTTAACCCTAAAGCTTATATCCATGTTATAACTAATGGAATGCTTCTTGATAAGGCAACGGCAAAGAGTTTTATAGAAAATCAGCTGGGGCATGTCGTATTTTCAATTGATGCTGCAACAGAAAACAGTTATAAAAATATAAGAAAAGGCGGCGATTTTAACAGAGTGATAAACAACATAAGAATGCTTAATGAACTAAAAGAAAAAGAAAAATCGCAATTTCCAGGACTCGCCTCAATCTATACTGCAAATAGTGTTAACATCCAAGAACTTCCCGCATTTGTCGAAATGGCTGCCAAGCTTAAGATAAGTGACATCTCTGTAAATAATGTTGAAGCTTACACACCTGAGATGAGGGACAAAACGCTTTATCTTAATAAAAGATTTAGACAAGCATTTACTTATGTTAAGTTGGCAAAAGAAAAAGCTAAGGAACATAGGATAACAATAAAGTTTGCAGAGTACATGCCTAAGAACCCAAAAAGCTGTAAATATATTGACCCCTTAATAAACTGGGAAGGTGATGTGATCCCATGCGCTGCGCTTTCCTACGAGAGGGAATACTACTTTTTTGAAGAGAAGAAAAAATATTCTAAAGTATCCTATGGGAACATAGTAGAAGAAAGCTTCAGGCAGATATGGAACAAAGCAGAATACAAAAAGTTTAGAGATACGGTTGCATGCGGAGACTTTCCAAGCGTCTGCAAGCATTGTATGAGAAAATATGGTATTATTTGCCCCTAATATTATCTAATAACCTGACAACTTTCCAAGCTTTAGAATTGAAAATTTTGTTTAATACTTCTTCTTTTTCTTCTATGATTTTTT
>JAUYCX010000054.1 GCA_030692045.1 Candidatus Omnitrophota bacterium | reverse complement strand
AAGAAGAAAAGAAAATGCCAAGAGGTCTGCGCGTAAAAAGAACATTCTTTTTTTTAGTCAAGGCCAGGCAGATGGTGATGTCAGGTTTATGGCTACTCTAGGAATGAAAGGCGCAAATTTGGCTGAAATGGCCAAGATGAGACTGCCTATCCCTCCAGGTTTTACAATAACAACAAAAATCACAAGCAAGCTGTCAGGAGCCAAAGAACTTCCCATGGATATCAGAAAAGATATTAAGAGATACATAAAGCGAATTGAGAGGCGGGTTGATTATAGATTTGGCGATAAAGAAAAACCATTGTTGCTGTCTATTAGGGGGGGGTCTAGGTATTCAATGCCAGGTCTTTTAGGGACAATAACTAATGTTGGACTGAATGATGAGACAGTAGAAGGCCTTGCAAATTTAAGCGGTAATAGGCAATTTGCTTATAATTCTTATATTCGTTTTATTTTGGACTATGCTAATCAAGCATTGAATGTTAAAAAACCTCTTTTGCTAAATGTTATTCAGCAGGAATTAAGTAAGGCAGGTGCTAGAAATATCGAAGAAGCTTCTCCAGATGTCTTGATATCGCTAGTAAAAATTCTAAAGTTAAATATAAAAAATATGACCGGACAGGAGATACCTGATGATTCTTATGAGCAGCTTGTAAATAGTATAATGGCTGTAGCTAAATCATGGGATAAACCTAAAGCAGTGAAATATCGTGAAAGAAATTCTATACCACATGATATTAGAACCGCAGTTAATGTCCAGATGATGGTTTTTGGGAATTTAAACAATAATTCTGGCACAGGTGTGGCTTTTACACGTAATCCCCTTAATGGCGAAAGAGAAGTATTTGGTGAGGTCTTATTTAATAGCCAAGGCAAAGATATTGTAAGCGGGAAAACAACTCCTCTAAGTCTCGAAGAATTAGATAAAAGGATGCCGCTGATAGCAAAAGAACTAAGAGGGTATTTAGAAATATTGGAAAAACGATATAAAGAGATTCAAGATGTTGAATTTACTATTCAGGATGGAAAGTTGTATATATTGCAGACAAGAGGCAATGAAAATAAGGTTACTCCTTTAGCAAGAGCTAAAATTTTAATGGACTTAACGCAAGAGGGCATAATAAGTGAAGAAGAAGCGTTGAAAAGAATAAGTTTAAGCGGACTTCTGTGGTTTAAAAAGTATTTGGAATCACCTGCACTTAATCCTAAAATAAAAAAAGAAGTTTTAGCTACTGGAATTCCTGCTTCTCCCGGTATAGCAGACGGCAAGATTTGTTTTGATGAAGAAACGGTCATTGATTTATCGCAAAAAAACGAATCTGCAATATTGGTTTTAAATGAGTCATTTTTGCAGGATGAAAAGAGTGTTAAAGCCTCGAGCGGCACTTTGACAAGATTGGGAGGCGCAACTTCGCATGCCGCTATTATTGCGCGAGGCAGTGAAATAATGAAACCGGTTATAACAGGAGCGAGTGGAATTCAATTTATAGAGAATGGTTTTAGAATAGGCGATATTTTTATGAAAAAGGGGGATTTTATTATTTTAGACGGGAATTCTGGAAAAGTATATAAAGGCAGGCTTGAAAAATCTGATCTAGTAGATTCCGAAGTTACAAGGGTATTAAAAGGGTTTTTGTCAGAATCAAAATCAAGAATGTTTTCTTATTATAAAAAACTTAATAGTTGGATTGATATAAAAAAGAGAGATGAAGATAACCTTGCATTTATAAGGAATGCGGAATCTAGCAGAGCAGATATTTCTCTGGTAAAGAACAAAGCATATAAAGCGCTATTAGAGGCGCGTTCTATTATGGCAGAACGTCCAACACAATGGAGAAAAGATGTAAACATGGTGACGCGGGATTTATTGGAAATTAAATACGAAGATCATGAAAACGGGTTAACTTATGAAGAAGTAGTATTAGCATGGAGATATATCTATAAAGAAGATGCGCGAATATTAGCGAGGATACTGCATACACAAGCGTCAAAACATAATGAGATTTCAAATGCATTTGATGTATGCCGGAATTTAACAAATGATGAATTTGATATTGTGTTATTTAACCTGATGGGCAGTTTTAATGCAGGCGATTTTACACGGGATGAATACGATGATTTCCTAAGGGAGTCATATTTTCCTATAGTTCGATTATTGGCTAATTTTAAAGATTATGATATAGAGCGATATATAGAGAATTCTTCCAAAGAAACCCTTGCTAGCATAATTGAAGAATCTGTTAGATTTGACAAGCCCAAGGCCGGAGATATTTGTAAAGTTATCGCCGAGAAAATTTATAATAGTAAAGAAATAAGGGATTTTCTATTGGGGGCAGAAGGGGTGCATGGAAGATTAACTCCAATGGCATTTGAGTGGTTTAACGGTATTATGGACGAAACAGTCGAGGAGAGATTGAAAGAAGAAAAAGACAGGGTGGGAGAAATTTTTAAATTAAATGCAATATTACGTGCTATAAGAGATAGCCAGGCAGTTACGCAGATATCAAATTAAATTTTTAAAGTATTTTATGTTATTCATTTGATTTATTTCTTGAAGTTTGCCTCATTTACATTTAGAATAAGTAATTGAAATTGACAACTTTCGCTATACATATTTTAAGATAGACTCGTATTTATTTAGAAATTGTGTTCTTCTTTCCCTAAAAGCGAAATTTTGGTGCGGGAAAATTTCGCTTTTAGGGAGGGACATTGAGCCGGCTCGGCATCACGCCGTCGCTTGTATTTCTCATAGGAGTTAGGCGGGATAGCGGAGGAGTCCTATTACTTACATATGCGCGAGGACGCAGGCATCTGGCGGTCGGGCGGCGGCGACCGCCAGATGCCTGCCGAGCCTCGTTGAAAGATTATTGTCTCTGAGATTGCTTCGTCCCGACTTTGTCGGGACTCGCAATGACAGAATTATGGATTCCCGCTTTCGCGGGAATGACAAAAAACGTTCGAACAAACTCGTAAACGCTCCACCA
>JAUYCX010000022.1 GCA_030692045.1 Candidatus Omnitrophota bacterium | reverse complement strand
TCATTATCAAACATCATTTTCATTGCGCGTAAATTGCGGTGCGACTTATCAATATGCTGTTTTGCTCTATCAACGTTGACAGGCACCTGTTGCAGATTTGGCTTGCCTTCTTTAGGATGAAAACATCCGCGTAAAGTTTTTTCGATATCCTTAGGCATTGGATTTGCCTCCCTCTCTAATTAACTGCCAGAACAAAAACTCATTATATAAAATCACTCTATCTTTCCAGAGTTCACCATAGAACTCAGTTCTTTTTTTGAAACCATCTACAAATTTTTCTGTTGTAGTGCTTATCGGCCTTATCTCTAATAGCGGGCCAACGTCTACTTTTGCCTTATTCAATATCGGCGTTACATCATCTTCTTTGCCTGAAACAACCGCCAGCATATCTACATCGCTCTCTTTAGTCCAATCTCCTCTCGCAACCGAACCGAAAAGTATGACTATCTGGATTTTTTTGTTGGATAAATCAACTATTGCATTGGAATATTTTTGCAATAATCTGGCTATCTTTTTATTTTTGCTATAAAAATCTCTTTTCTTCTCCAGCTCCAGATATTCGAATATTTTCAGAAGCGCTTCATTTTCAAGATTAGGTTTAAAAAACACCATATTGGATGATTCCCGTCTTTTGAACATATCTTCCTTCACGAATAAGCGCATTGAGTTATCCACATTAGTAAGCGAAACTCCGGATAACCTGACCACTTCCCTTAAATGCGCTTCTTTGAAAGGGTCTTTAAAAAATACATCTAGAATTTTCTTTCTCTGGACTGGTATCAGCATATTCTATCTCCTGTTCTATCGTATAGTACAACTGTTCTATAATATAGGACAGTTGTACTTATCTGTCAATATAAATTTGTAAAAAATTGAGCTAATACGCTCGTATAAACTCTCTATCCTTATGAATAAGTATATACACTTTATACGGATTAATAACAGGGTTCTTTTAAAGAATTATTGTAGTAATGCAGTAATTCCTATAAAATCAACAAGTTGCGCCTTAATCTGCCGTACTATTTAGGGTTACATGAAAACCCCTGAATAAACTCCCTCCTTCCGCACCAGTTTACCTTTATATTAGCTATTGAGTCTGCTCGACATAATATCGTTAGTAATGGAAAAACCCCTAATACCGCAATAGATAAATTGACAAGTGAAACACTATTATGCTATATTTAATCTATATAATGCCGGAGTGGCGGAATTGGCTGACGCGCACGACTCAAAATCGTGTGAGGTAACCCCTCGTGTGGGTTCAACTCCCACCTCCGGCACCAAAAATGCATATCAAATTGTCACCT
>JAUYCX010000008.1 GCA_030692045.1 Candidatus Omnitrophota bacterium | reverse complement strand
TAATTAAAGCTATTGTCTTTTTTCGTGTCCAGCCTTTAATTTGGGCTTCACGTTTAGCAGCTTGGGATTTTGCCTTAAAAAACTCGCTCCGCCCACTCTCAAGACTTGTGCTGAGCGAGCGAAGCGAGTCGAACCACTCCGCAGTCCGGAAACAAAACGCATTTACGCAAGCGCAAAGGTCAAATTCCCGATATACCTGCGCTTTAGAGGCCAGAGCCTACAGATAATCTTCGGAGAACCGCCTTATAACCTCAAAACCGAGGAGAGAATCACCGAAAGTATGCTAAAAGAGGCTAAACCGGTACTCCGCAGGACTTCGCCATTAGAAGTAGCCCTGAAATATGCGGAAGTTTATAACGAATTAACTATAGTCTCAAAGACCCAAGTAGCTATGCGTTTTGGCGTTTCCCGGGCTAGGATATGCCAAGTTATGAATCTCTTAGATTTAGATGATACCATTAAAAAATACCTTATGTCAATACAAGATGCAAAAGAGAACAATTATTTCACCGAAAGAAGATTGAGACAGGTTGCTATTATAAAGGATAAGGAAGGACAAATACGAGAATTTGATAAGCTTGTAACTGACATGAGAGTGGAATTAAACGGAGAAATAGATTAGGTAGGCTTTTGCTTACCGTTATTATTTAGCCTTTCTTTCATCGCCCTGGCCCAAATTTTGGCAGAAATAGACACGCGCTCTTCCTCCCGCTCTTTAGGAGCCTTCCTTGAACATGGATTCAAAGGATTAGGGTTCTCCATATCAGCAGGCACGCAGATAATAGGTATACTATTCCAGTCTATTCTATGTCTTTTAATTGGTACCATGGCTACTACACCCCAAAATATGTAAAATACTAAAAGTGAACAGGAAATTAGCCCAAAGAAATTATGATGGCTCATGTTTGTTCCTTATAATTTACGAATTGCGTTTTCTTGTTGCCATACCAATCCTAGTTGGCCCACATAAAGGGCAATCTTTTTTTCGCTCAATAATCCGTACAACCTCCGGAGCAAAACCATTAACAAAGACTTGCCTGAAATTCCAATTACTTTTTCTTTCCATAACCGTTGAATCAACAGCAAATAATACGAATCCGGCAATTATTTTTACCAAATCAATTATTGCCGAGGTATTGGGACAAGGTTCTCTTTTATCAGTAACAGCATTCGGGTAAACGCATCCAAAACACGCGCCTTTAGGTTTTTGAATTAGGACGTAGCCTGTGCTGGCCTCTCTATCTAACGCGGTAAAAACCACGGGTGTTTTATTTCGGAAAAGTTTTGACGCATAAATTCTTACTTCATTATTATCTGGGGCGCATATAACAACGTCACAGCTGATATCCACCTTATCCTCAATAGCTTTCTGAAACATGAAAGGATAGGATATGATCTGCGTTTTTCTTACGCTTTCTTTAACCAGATTATTGCCAAGGCATATTGCCTTATTTTTGCAAAGATCTTCCTTGTAAAAGAACTGTCTTGATAGATTCGACAAACTGACAGTATCCCCGTCGAATATTTCAAGGGTACCAACACCCTTGCGTACCAGCCCCTGGGCAATCTCGCCGCCTAAGCCGCCAGCTCCTATCTGTAAAACTCGCAGATTATTCATAACCGACTGATTAAAACCAAATACTTTTTCTTGCCTGTCAGTTATGTTTTCACTAGAGTCTTGAGATATTATTCCTTGGGCCAGGTACCCAACCGATTTTAGACAAGTGGTATAATGATTCATTTATTTTTTCAACTCCCTTGCCAAATATTTCTATGTTTGGAAGTACGGGGGCATGAAACCTCAAATATCCATCCCTGCTAAATATCGCCCCGATTGCCCTATAGCCTCCTCTTTCCAGAATATCCTGCAACTTAAAATCTACACTTGAAGGGTATATCGCGCCAGGGCCTTCACCCGGATGAATGTGAAAATATCCTAAGAGCCTGTGCTCCAGCTCTTGCAGCTTGCCTAAAACCCTATGCACGTCTCTGGAATTCCCTTCCGCTCCGGCTATGGTCTGAACGTCAAGTTTAAACGGGACTATCTGCCCCAGGAATTTTGCATTCCCTCTTTCAGGACCGGTAATAAAATGCACTGATTCCTCTTCCTGCTGATTTAAGAAATTAAAGCTGTCATGCAAGAAGAGTGAGCTCATGACATACACCGGCTCTTCGGTGCCATGCAATATTTTCGCAACATCATGGTTAATTTTTGAAATTAAAAGAAGATGCTGCTGCACTAAACTAACCTTGTCAATTTTCTGGGATTTGGTTAATTTCCTTATACCCTCAATTAAACCTGCAACATCGCCGAAATGTTCATTCCTTGAGGATATGCATTTTACCTTTTTGCGTTTAAATAATTTAAAAATCATCGTTATTCTCCTTTCGTTTATCTGCGATCGACTCACTAATAACTTCTTCGACTGCCATGATAGCCGAGCTTACATCTCTTGGCTTTTGACTAAAATGAACTAAATACAACCCATTCCCCTTTGAAATAAAACATTCCCAGTGCGTGCTATATTCCAAAGCTGACGGAGGCTTGAATATATAAACAAGATATTCGCCAGCAAAAATCTCTCTGACCAATCCCCGCCACTTCCCATATTTTGTTTTGAAATATCCTTTGTATTCATTCTTTTCCCTCCCCCAGCCATTCTTTTGCCAGTAGGTTCCTTCTGTAATTTCTTTTGTTACTCTGGCAACTTTTCTTTTATAGTTTTTTGTAATCCTTGCTTTTTTTGTGCCATCGGAACGCTGGATATATCTTGTACGAATAATTCGCACTCTCTTGGGCCTGAATACCCGATGATTCTTAATGCGGTTCAAGAATGTTCTTAATTTATTTCTAATGCTGTCTATGGCAGTTTTCCAAACGTTGGCGATCCTGCGGAGGGAGGCTGAGCCTCCCCTCCCAACCTTTGGATTCGCCGGACTTGCTGACAATTTCTCGCCATCAGCCACTAGCGAATAAAGGTCCCCATCGAGAGGGAAAGGCTCGCCACCTTCTTTTGATAACTGATAATCCTGCAAACCTGCCTCGTCAAGAACCTCCTGGACGGTAGCTCCGGGAGACAACGCAAGTTCTTTAACTTGGCCGCTTGCCGATACCGTTATCAGCACCTGTTTCTCTTTCATGGTATTCACCCCCTTTCTTCCGTATTTTATTCCGGATTATTTTCCACATTAGTTTCCGCATTAAATTCACGCTCATTCTATTATTTGGTGTTATTCCTGCTGTTTAATTGCGGAATAAACTCGCTTATGAGCCGGAATTTCACTTTACCAAACATGTTTCTGTCTAAATTTGTTTTTGTTTTTTGTCTGATTGCCTCTAATGTTTCGCTGTTCTCGCATATGACTGCCACTTCATTGCAGCCTGCCCTTAAATCCAGTCTGATATTTTCAATACAATGCCTAGAAGTCAGTTCTATCTCATTCGCAATAATGTATTTCGTTTTGATATTTTGGGCTAAAACATCTATTTTCTTGCCGTTGATATAATGCTCTATAACCGAAATCCATCCGGCTCTTCTGTAGCAGCCGCTTATTATTTCTTGTAATTCCTTATGTCTTGCGCTTTTCATTAATGTATTCCTTTCCTTTGTCCGTTAGCTCTAATATAAGTGATGGCCGCCCTTTTCCTTCGCCTCGTTCGCTCTTTTCGCTTATTAGGTCATTTTCTTTTGCCTTGGACTTTATGCCATTTCCTTTTCTTCCAGAAAACTTAAGGGCTTTGTATATATCAGTCACTTTACTGCCGGGGTTATCATTTATGTATCTAAGAAATGCCTCTAAATCGGACAATGGATTTTGCTTTATAACAACTACTGCTTTTACAGATAAGTTCTTCTTGTCAGGAACGTTCTTTTTTGTAATCAATTTCACTTTTTTGTGCGTTTTGTTTCCGGTTGGCGCATAAGTAATCCTTAATAATTTTTGATCCGTGTTTTTACCAACTTCCTGATCTGTAAAACGTCTTGATACCGGCGACTTTGAAACCCAGACCTTAAAAGAATATGGCCAGTTACTTTTTCTCATCATGACATAAGGCTGATGCAGGCTGAGAATTTCCAGGGGATCACACCCTAAAGTAAAACCGATATTTCTGCTTTCAAAAGGTAAAGTCTGCCTAAGGAAAATATGGGTTTCGATATTCTCCAAAACGAAATCTGCCAATTCTGTCGTGTAACTTTGGTCTGCAATAATCCACCCCAGCCCGAAGGCGCCTCGCCCCTGCGTAAAAAGCTGTTTTGTGTAACTCATATATCTGCTATGGAACAAATCTTTGCCAAAAAGTACTTTTGCCTCATCCGCGACAATCATGACATTCAGCCTGTTCATCCGCGTATCATTGTTTAATGCCTTATGCAATCTTCTAAGCTTGAGTTTCACAATCCATTTTCTGCCGTGTTCACTGACGTTTTTAAATTCATATGAAAGCGAACTGAATTCCTTAAAAATACTTTTGAATGAATACCCTCGCTTGCAATCAAGCATTGAGCCGGCATCTAACCGGATTACGTTAATTGTATTAAGGCACGTATGGATTTTATTCTTCTCGGATTGTCTGGTTTCCGGATTATTCAGCTCTTGTTCCAGAAACGTTTGCAAATCATTCAAACAAAATACCCCTTGCTGCCGGTGCAATTGCTTGCAATAATTAAGCAACATTATTTGGGTTGGCTGTTTGATGTCATAGCTCTGTTGTAAAATATCCCAGATAAACAATAGCCACTCATCCATATTCTCGCCATCCGGATCAAAAATATTGTCCCTGTCCTTCGTTCTTATTGGCAGAACCAGCATTTCGCTGCATTCAGAAAGCTGCAAAAGGTTTCTATATTCCGGCTCCAATTTGAAATCGAACATTATTGTAAAAATCTTCTTTTTAACGAGCTGCGATACGATGTTAAAGATAATGTTGGTTTTGCCTTCTCCTGTCTTTCCTGAAATAAAGGTATTTTTGTTTAGTTCATCAAGGGAAAGGCTCGCGGCCTGCTTTCGGTTATCAGCCAAAAAGCCTGCTATAATATCTCCTTTAAAAACATCAGCCCCGGGTAAGTTATTGCCGCTTTCACGCTGTATTTGATTTATTCTCCCGCTCAATCGATTTTCGATCATTCTTACTTGCTGCTTAATAAGCAAGAAATTGCGAGGGAAAGACCTGATTATGCTCAATGCGTTCTGCACAGATCTTTCTCCTTCTGCTTTTGCCGTTCTCGCCAAACACATGACATAGTCATATTGTTTAAGCGCGTAGCTTCGCAGGTCAATCTCGGGCTCATTTGTGCCGGGAAAACCGATTTTTTCAAAATTATTGTTTTTCATTTTTTCTTAGCCTTTGCTCTGCATCTGCTTTCCATGTGTCAAAGTTATCAACAACATGCTTAAAATCAACTAAACAATAGGGTAACTGCTTACCATCCTGCTCAAAAAAATATACATGCTTGGGGCACAACGTCCTTTTGCATCCTTGGACATAGCAATGAAATATTTGCGCTGAATATTCCCCGCACACATCGCATCTGCCCTGTATTTCTTCCTCTTTTACCCTGCGATTCATTCCATCTAAAATCATCGGTTCGTGCGTTTCTTGCTCCATGCCATCTTCGGTATACTTTGTTGCACGGGTAGACACGGTAAATCCGTTGTCCGTTATCTTTGTTGGCTTCTTCCGTATAGTTTCTTTAGTAACAGGCTTACTCAAATCGGCTACGTCAGAATTAACAGGCCCTTGATTCTCAGGTTCCGGATAGATGCCGGGCTTTTGTTTATTTATGAGTCTTGCTCTTTTCCCCATTTGCGATCACCTCACAATCAACTGCAATACAAAAAGCCCCCATATGATATTCCTGATTATCTTTTTTAACCTCATCTGATTGCCAAGCCTGGGGGCTAAATAACGGGGTAATTGTCCTGGCAAAAAAATCATGCACAATATCCCGGCTGCAACAGAGAAAGCCAAATATTCTTTACCTGAATCTCTGAACATTCCCACGGGGAAATACAATGATATGACTATTATCAAAAAAGCCAAGCAAACTTGTAGAAATACCGACCGATTCTCAAAGAAGCGATCCCAGACTATGCCGAGCAAGCCTACTGATAAAAGCAACAAAATACCCATCCGTAAAGCATATGACGTTATCCCCTCGGGCAGGGAGTAAACAAAATTGATATAAAAATCCCTTAACCTTATTAGTATGTCCACGTTTCTATCCTTTCTTAAAAACCAAGACGTACTCATTGATATTCGACATTAAATATGGCGTTTTCCGGGTATTATTTATCTGCCAGAAAGAAACCCCATTAAGCACCCTGATACAGGTTTGAAATAATTTAAACCCGGCCATCCTGCACAACTCGATAGTGTTTCCCATAAGGTTGATTTCCTCGCCCTTTCTTCTGAAATTCTTCACAACCAGAATCATAAAACTGCCCGGCTTCAGGACCTTATGGCATTCCTCATAAACCTTGAGCATTTCTCCAAGGTACGTTTTGCCTTTCTGCAATCCGATGTTCGTTTCACTGGCAGGCTTCTTACGTTCTGTTTTCTCTGAATACGGAACCATATATCCGAATTTTCTCCGGCAGAGCTCTGAATTATTATTAGCCTGATTGCAAACAACCTCTTCGTAAGGCGGGGAGAAAATTATCGTGTCGATTGCACTGTGCCTGAGATTCCCTATCTGATTTAAGTCCATTTTGTCGCCATAATATTTCCCGGCAGAGCCATGTTTAAATTTTCCAAGGTCATCTTTTGAAGAACCAGCCAGCGAATCAGCAAACGGCGGGGAAAATATAACAGAGTCAAAATCATGCCGTTTCAATGTATCACTTAACTTTCGCGCATCACCCCTTATAAACAAACCATTGCCTATTCCATCTCCAAAGTTTTTCTTTGTAAGAATTAAATTCTTATTGCAGATATCCACGAACCTTTTTTCATATTCCAGGCCTATTGCGTTCCTCCCAAGCTTAACTGCTTCTATAGGAATCGTACCTATCCCGGTCATTGGATCAAAAATAAGATCGCCTTCTTTTGTGTATGTAAGAATGGCGGCCCGGGCAAGATAAGTCGGCATCTTTGCAGGATGGGACATGCTTTCTTTGCAATAAAATCCCTCTCTCTGCTTTACCGGGCTTATCTTCGGAAACTGCCATATTGTAGTAGTTTGTTTTCCTGTGACCGTTTTGTTTATGAATTTATCCATCTCTACCACCTCCCATTGGTAGTAGAGGATTTCTGCCTATTTTGATAACTCCACGCCCAAAAGATAAATTTTTAATTTCCTGAAGGCTCTTTGAAGAAGAAAGTTTACTCTTGGTTGCGATATGTTAATCCTTTGGGCAATATCCCGTTGCTTGAAATTCTGCATGAAGAACAAAATTACTTCTTTCTCCTTGTTATTTAGACAGTTACTTATTGCCTCTTGCATATCTAACTTAGCAAATAACTGTTCTCTTACGTTAAGGGTAAGTCTTGTTACGGTATTTAGCACCTTTATCTGAAAGGGATTATGCGCTTGGTGGGTATCTTCGATATAAGAAAAATCAACAGGATAGGTTTTAGGCTTGCGTGAGGCGGTCCTTCCTCTACCTGTGATTTCTTTCTTTACTGCCGCGCATATCTCTTTACAGCGGTCTCGTTCAACACAATCAGGACATAGGGTCATGTGAGGCTCCTTTTGCTTTTGAGCCTCTGGTCCTATTGACCCTATGCCCTATGAGTTAAAGTTATCGTTCAGTTAAACTACTCATCAACCTTCAAGATTTTTAGCGACCAATTGACTAATTGGCACCTCAAAAAATTCCTTGCACCTTTTACAGTAAAGACGCAGCATACCGCCCTGAACCTCACCTAAGAAATGACTCTGGCGATCTTTTATCCTTAAATAAGTAGACAAGTTAGCTGCTTCTTTATTGTTATCTTTACTATCACCCTTATTCATCGATATTCCCTGTAAAAGGTTTGGCTGTT
The DNA here is from genome assembly GCA_030692045.1 of Candidatus Omnitrophota bacterium. Lineage (GTDB taxonomy): Bacteria > Omnitrophota > Gorgyraeia > JAUYCX01 > JAUYCX01 > JAUYCX01. The sequence goes on along the minus strand of JAUYCX010000008.1, from coordinate 5,619 downwards.
ATACCTTAACCAGTTCCTTCTGAATCTTTTTACTTTCAAACATAATTACTCTAAATAGAGCCTTAACAAACTTTGCTCTTAGCCTGTATCTTATTCCCCAATTCTGCCTTGTTGCGATAACTTGTATTTCTCTCTCCGGCACGCAAGCAGGCAAACCACGCTCAATCTTAATCTCTCCTATCCTCTCGCTCAATTCCATTCTTTTGCCGACTAACTCCAGAACCTTGAAGTCAATCTCGTCTATGCCCTGCCGGTATTCGCTTAACTTCTCACGCCAGTTTTCCTGCCACATAAGAATCACCTCCAATCTTTGTTGATTTTAGCCCTCATATATAAGCCATCAGAATAAATGCGGAATAATTCTGGAATGGAGTAAAACTAAAAGAGTAACGAACTAAGGCTGGATTTTGCCAAAACCGAAAAGTTTATAACTATATAGGAGTAAATAAGTTATATGAGTAAGGGATATCGCGAAGAATCAAGAATGGGTAGAGCTTTAGAAGCTCTAATTGAGAAGGGAATAGACTGTATCAAAATAATCCCTCCAGAACATACAGCAGATGATACTATTTTTCTGGCTTTAGGATTGGGGGAAGATGGGAATTCCTATGAAAGACTTTGTAATATTTGTAGTTCCATAGAAATAGATGATATGGGGATAACACCAAGCCGTATGTATGGAAGAGATATAAAACTTAGAAGAAAATTTAGGGGATTAGAGCCGAAACCTAATTACAAAGGCATGAACTTAAAAATAGAGGAAAATAGACATTATAATGTGGTGGGAATCAGATATGTTTTAGCTGAGGTTAGTGCAAAAACCTCGCAGAAACATGATATGAGTTATTTAAAGTCTGCCACTTAGCCACTTTTTTATCTTACTCTCAACTCCTTTATTAAAATAATCAATCAACACGCCTAATTTACTACCCTTTTTAAGTTCAAACTCATCAAAATTTTTCAGATCAATAATTAAGTCGCGTATAAACCAATAAATCTCTCTCGACTCTTCCTTTAGTAATTTATCAGAATGGGTTTTGATTTTATCTAATCTATATAACTCATCACCCATTATGCTGAAGGCTTTGTTTATTATCGTTTTAAAATGTGTATTTGAGTCTTGTAACTTACTGATAAGTTCTATACTGACTTCCTGACGAACTTCTTCATGTTCTACTTCTTTTTCCCAGACATACATCAATTTTTCACGGATATCCATTAGAAATTTTACAAAAATTTCGTATTCCCTGTCCTCTTTTGATAATGGGACCTTTTGAACTAATGCCTGTAAATTTTCCTCCACATTTTTTAACTCGTCTTTGATCTTCTGAAATTCTTGTTCTGCTAATTCATCCAGTTTGTTCTTGTTTTTAAAAAGCCACTTTTTGTAAAATTCAATCCGTGAAATACCTATTTGTAATCGTTTTATATACCAACTAAGGAAATCGCGACAATTGGTTATAAACTCCTCAGCAATGCCTTCAAAATTCTCCATCCTTATCCATTCTATCAGGGTCAGGTATGCATTAGTAAAGCTGTACCATTTGTAATATGAGGTGGCTATTTTATTGAGTTCATTAATGGCATCCCCCAGCTTATGTTCTTTGAATAAAAAAATAGCTTTATTATAATATCCCTTAGCATCTTGAACATTCGATTTAACTTTATTTTCTATACCTTCAAATTTAGCATAATCATCTTCAGCCTTCTTTAAAGCCGTTATTTTTATTCCATACTTTTTTAATATTATCCTTTTTTTAGATACATAATTCCTAAATTGCCATTTCGGTCTTTTTGTTTCAAATTCTGGCAAAATTACAAAGGCCCAAAGCCAGTGAACCTTTTCTTTCAGAATAATGTATTCAGCGAGTATTAGTGGATTATCTTTACTCAAAGGATTCTGGCCTGATATTTGCACTTCTGTTTCGATAAAATTGATTTCCGCCTTTTTCTCTTCTGGCTCGCTAGGTTTTGGTTCTTCAATAATAACCTTACCTTTTTGTCGTTTAGGTAATTTGTATTTATCAGGACTTAATATTCTTGCTCCCATTGCCCCTAGGGGGAGAGTTTCACAGTCTTCAGAGAAAATAAGATGAGATGAATAATATAAATAAGTATTCTGTAAAGACTCCATCTCTTTTTTTATGTTTTCTATTGCATTTCTTGGTGCAAAAAATAAAAAAAATCCGTCTTTATAGACCATTTTTCTATCCCAATGTTCTCTGTCACGAGTTTTTACATTTAATCCGACCTCATTGACTTCGTCAAAAAAATACGGCAATGTTGCTTGACCCCAGAATTTTTCTTTTTTTTCTTCAGAGTAAGCAAGAAGCAGGCTAAATGTTTTATCAATATCCATATTATCTTTAATAATTATCTGTACCAAACCTTTTTCACAAATTTGATTTACGAAATCAAAAAGATACTCTATATCTGTTATTAATAAAGTTTTTATCCGTTCCATTTCAGAATGATAGATCGAGTATATTATAGGATTTCTGCAACCCCAGGAACCGAGTAGACTAGCAAAGCATGATGCTCCATTTGTAATAGATGGTTGCAAATACCAGCAAAACTTAAACATTTCCATAAATTTTTCTAACCTATCATCTTCTGTATGACAATTTAAAGTAAAAGTACCACCAGAATCTGCATTCTTTTTACTCCTAATAAATATATTCCAATCTAAGCTTCTATTCTCAAATTCCTTTACTGTAATATTATTTTTTAAGCAAAAAACAAGTATACCGAAGGCAGTGTTGATATCTTCATCTAAGTTTAGCAATGGACTCTCAAAAGGTAATGGTGACCAAATTCTGAATTCGCTTTTATTAAGTAAATTCAGGAGCGCTTTATCTATTTCTAATTTTCCCGAAGAAGCAAGTGTCTCTATTATTGAAAGAAATTCTAAAGTCAATTTTCTATCTACCATTTTAGAAGGCGTTATTAAACAATTGCATTTCATATCAGCGAACTTTGCAGTGATTTTAAACTCTTTGCTTTTTTTAATTATGCCGACTTCGATACCGCGTTGTAGAGGAAAAACAATGGCTTTATCTGTAACAGAAGAACCTTCTAAGTACAATGTTGCAGAGACGCTTACAACCATATCACACTCATCAAGAAATTCTCTTCTGGCTTCTTCTAATTGAAATTCTAGATACATAGTTACCTCAAAGCTATCAAAAAATCCTCTTTCTTATTTACCCCAATTATACCACCTTTTAACAACTCTAAAAAGCACAAAGAATAAGCCTAAGCAAATTCCTTTGTCATCATCGGAATCTTGGATATTGAAATGATGTTTCCCGCTGGAATAATTGTATCCAAAAAATTCCTATCCTTGTACAAGCCTGATAACCCCTTCTTTCCCCATTTATATACCTTGCTTACAAATCAAATAAATAAGGGCTCGCATTTGCCTTAATGAGAAAAGAGGTGTGTTGGCTTTATGCCCCTTGCATAGTTTTAGTCCTAAAATACCTTGTTATTAAGCCAAGAACGCCTATGCAGTTGAGAATACTCTCTCATATTCCTGGCAATTATGTGAACAGAATCCTTAAGAAGCTTGAATCAGGAGGAATTGTCAAATGCCTCACTCCAGGAGAAAAAATAGGAAAGGTTTTCTGCATAAACCCAGAGGCAAAGAATCTGGTTGAAAAGGTTTTAAAGGAATCCGGGTATAGCCTGCGGGTAAGTCTATTACCAAAATTAAACTGGAAGGCTTATGGAAGATTGAGTTGCGAAATGTGCAGCCAGCTGCGCATTGTATTCAATAAATCTCTAATCCTAAGCAGCAGAGGTGAAACAATAACAGAAAGCAATCTTGAAAAGGAACTTAAGAATAATGATAGTATTCTGCTTATTGACAGGAGCGATATTTATCGGACGCTAAAGCAGTTAAGAAAGCTCGAGCTTCTAACCCGCAAGAAAAACAAGGGTTATCCAATAGAGTTTGATATTCCGGATGACGCACTCCTTCTCGCAAAATTTCTCAATACCCAGTAATATGCTTTGCTTACAAACTTTTTAAGCGACAGAGTACCACTTCTTAGTGAAGATGGAATACAAAAATCTGCTTTATGGTAATGGAATATCCTCTTATTTAAAGGACTCTATATTGAAGCCAAGGGATTTTTACAGCACAGGACTTGAGGATAGCCTTGAAAACATCGTTTTAAAGGAAGACCCTGTTCAGGAAAGAACTGTAATGGATAAGGTATTTGCTGACAAAAACAGGACCTTGAAGGCTACGATAAAGGCATTGTTCAACGAAATACTATCAAGGGAAAAGCTGAGCGGCGGATTGCTTTCTAAAATTGATTCGGATATCTGCAAAACCGACAGCTACCTTGAGCAGATAAAAATGATTACCGGAAGACAGTATCTTCTAGACCTTGAGATTGCATTCTCAAGGAGAAAAACGCAGCTTGAAAGTCAGGTTATTGATCTTGAGAAAGAAAAAAGGCAGGAATACGTTGCATGCTGGCGCGACCTGATTTCATTGAAGAAATACCTCCTCTCTGCGCTGAAAGATTACTGGAACGGGAGCAATAAAAGCACATTTTTGAAAATTGAAAATGATGGATATAGAAGCAACATGCAGGAAACTGAAGCCTATAATTGGTGAGAAGGCAGATGAGCTATGGTACAGGTGGCTTGCTTCTGATTTTCAGGAGCGCAAGGACTTGGAGATAGACATACAGCTTATTGCAGAAAAGGTATTAAAACATGGTCCATTGCAGGACAGGGTTATACTTTTACCACCGCCATCAGAAGAACAGGCTAAGGGTAATTTTATTCTTGGTAAGGTGATTTACAGGGATAAGAAGCTTTATCCCTTATACCTGAAAGAAGAGGATTTCATAAAACAGATCGGAATTTTTTCGATAACAGGAGCCGGGAAAACAAATGCCGGCCTGCTGATGGCTTTGCAGTTATTAAAGAAAAATATCCCCTTTACCATAATAGATTGGAAGAGACAATGGCGTTCTATGTTAAGCCTTCCTGATTTTCCTGAGTTAATGAATGTAGAGGTTTATACTGTAGGGAGAGACGTTATTCCCTTCTTGTGGAATCCTTTCAGGGCTCCACCTGGCGTTGATTACAAGGCATGGCTTTCTGTTATTGTTGAATGTCTTGAAAAATCACATTTAGGAGGGCTTGGAGTGGGGGATTTTATCTTTAGGGTGTACGAAAAATTATTTAGTGAGCAAAAAGATAAGAATTTCTATCCCAATTTTTGGGATGGCATGAGAGAACTTGAAGGAATTAAGGTAGGAGGCAGGGAATTTTTGTGGTGGCAGTCAACAAAAAGAATATTCAAGAGCTTTATTTTTGGCCCTTCATCCAAATCCTTTAATGCAAGAAATCCCATAAAACTTGAGGAATTATTTGAAAAATTTATACTTCTGGAATTGGACCAGGAAATGCCCAAGCCCTTAAGGGTTTTCTTTATGGAAATTATGCTTAGATTTATTCATCTTTACAGGCTTTCGCAGGGCGAGAGCGAAAAATTAAGGCATGTTTTGTTTTTGGAAGAGATGCATAATTTATTCCAGAAGAATAAATTTGAGAAAGACAAGATTGACGGTCTTGAAAACGTATACAGGGAGATAA
>JAUYCX010000092.1 GCA_030692045.1 Candidatus Omnitrophota bacterium | reverse complement strand
GCTGAAAGATCTATCCCTCAACCAACCCTTTATCAAATATATTCTCAAAGGTCCTTCGAATACTCCCTGTTCGGTCGTATCCTCAGGATCAAATACGCCTTCGGCGGATTTGGAGCTGGCGAGAGGAATCGAACCTCCAACCTATGGTTTACAAAACCATTGCTCTACCGTTGAGCTACGCCAGCGGACGTCTTGTTTCTCTTTTAATTATCAACAGTTACAAAACTTGCAGCTTTTCTTATAAGTTCGTTGTCCGACTCACGTGCCCAATTTGTGCCTACTTCAGACCCTCTATCCATAATATTCTTCTCTAGAAGCTCAACTGCTTTACTCTTGTGACTCGGCGATAAATGGCTATACCTTAATACCATCTCAAAACTTTTATGGCCCAGCAACTCCTGAACAGTCCGCAAATCAATTCCCAGCATTACCAAATGCGAGGCAAAAGTTCCTCTTAAATCATGAAAACGAAAATTCTCTATACCTGCCCTTTTCATTGCTGTATGAAAAGAAGTTTTTATACTTTCATAGGGCTTGCCATTTTTATTACAGAAAATATAAGGCGAATCAGGATGTTTAAGAACTTTTATCAGGGTTTTCTTGACAATATCACTCATAGGGATTTCTCTTTTTTCGTTATTCTTAGTTTCAATAAGATACAATAAATTCCTTTTGTAGTCAAGGTCATTCCATTTTAAATTTAAGATCTCTCCTGTTCTCATGCCGGTATTAACAGCAACAATCACAATAGGCTTTAAATGCGGTGAGCAGCAATCGATAAGTTTTAATATCTCATTCTTCTCAAGGAAACGAAGGCGTTTATTGTTTTCTTTAAGGGGTTTCATGCCTTTGAGGGGGTTCTTATCAGCTTTGCCCCATGCCACAGCCTTATTAAATAGGCACTTTAAAAGGGCAACATTTCTGTTAATTGTTGCGGGTTTAAGGGTTTTTAATAGGGCTTTATTGCTTTTTTTAACTGCCTTAATTCTTTCTGCCTTAAACATCTCAATATCTTTGGGACCTATATTATAAAGGTATAGCCCACCAAAATATCTTTTAAGGGTTTTCAATATACTTTTATTGCTTTTTTGAGTTGAAGGCTTTAAAAAGACTACATGAAGACGGGTAAATTCATCAGCAAAATCTTCAAATTTTATTTCGTAGTTCTTTTTAATGTCTAAATGCTTATTTTCAGCAATCTCTGTTTCTCTTTTTTTTAAGATTATCTCAGCAAGTTTTCGGTTGCTTCCGACCATCTCTCTTTGGCGTTTCCCCTTATAATAATAGTCAATAAAATAATTCTCTCCTCGTTTACGGATAGACATTGTTCACCTCCGCTTTTTTTAACTTCTTTAAGGCCTGAATTTCTTTAAGATTCCAAACCCTGTAGTTAAAGAGTGGATCTCGCCTCACCTTTATACATCCTGACTGTTCCCAGTTAATAATGGTATTCTTGCATACTCCTACCATCTTAACTACATCCTTCATTGTGTAATAATCTTTTTTCTTCATATCTATTGGTATAGTACACCATTTTAAGAACCTTTGTCAAGGCCTAATTATAAAGTTCTACCTTCTTCTTCATCATCCAACTTTCTATTTCAATCTTATTAAAACGTATGAGCCTACTTAATCTATAAAAAGGGATTTGCCTTAAGGATATCCATAGATATACCGTGCGTAAAGAAATCCCTAAATACTCTGCTAAATCTTTGGGTGATAGATATTTCTTATTTTCTGAGGTTTTAACCATTTTACCCCATACCTAACTACCTTTTTTTAATAATCTTTCAAATTTAGGGCTTTATCTAAGGCAAAACTGCCACTGATTTTGTCTTGGATGACCGGCGGCACATTCCTTGCAATGCAACCTTATGGCTTAAGGGCGTTAAATCTTTCATAATTAATATCTCCCTTGACCCTTCCACAACTGTTCACACCGTTCATTCTATCTTAAAACTATTCACTAACTGTCCACTAACCATTCATTAACTATTCATCAATTTAGTGAACAGTGTGAATAGTATGAACACTATGAACAGTTTTAGAGGCCTGC
>JAUYCX010000053.1 GCA_030692045.1 Candidatus Omnitrophota bacterium | reverse complement strand
AAAGTGTTTCAAGTATCCCTTTTACATATTGATAACATCTTTTCGGATTATCTATATTTTTCTTAGCTATTATATTAAAGGCATTTTTGACTTTTTCTATTCCTATTCTATCTATTTCTTTCATGATATCTTCTACTATTTCAGGGACGTTTTCTTCAAAGACAATCTCTGCAAACTTGCGAGCTTCATGGACACTCTTTTCCCCATATTTTAATCTTAATTTATCCCATTCTTTTTCCAGCCATTCTGGATCATACAACGGTAAGACTTTATAAGACTTAGCAGAGCGGTTTTCAGGATTTTTTGAGTCCATAGGAGAATATTCTACGTCAATTAAGTTCAGTTTTCTCAGTTCCTGCATTCCCTTACTAATCATCCATACGCCTACATTAAATCTTTTACTTAGAACCTCTAGACTTGAAAACCACCATGGCTTTGCATCGCTGATACTGACATAAGCAAGGTTTATCAGCCAGCAGAATTTGGCTCTCATTGAGAGCTTTTTATCCCACCCATATTCCCAATAATCTGCCGGAATTTCAAAATACCATTTATCTGGATAAGTATATGCTTTTTCAGGGTTAGCATAATCTAAAATATAAATAACGGCATCTTTTCCATATTGAGGACTGAATTTTATCAGGTTATACTTCTTTTCTAACACCCTTGCTGTTCTTATAATCTGTCTTCTATAAAAACCTAAAGATTTGGCTAATTTGTCATAATCCAATGTAATTTTAGCTTCATTATTTCCATCAAAATCCTTCAAAAATAGCAGGTATAAATCAAAAGCCCTTTCATCATGCGTATTCATCATTCTGCCTGCTAATTTTGGATATTCCAAAAACTTCCAGGATAGAGGTGTAAGCGTTTTAATATCTTTGATATCCTTGCCATCCTCTATTTTTATTTCCTGGAACTCTTTTAATAATTCTTCTGCCAATTCCTTTGATTTTATTAAAACATTAACTTCGAAATTCCTGTGCAAAGCGCTTTCTGTCCAGTTTGTGCTCCCTAAAATAACTATCTCTTTATCTATAACTAATGCCTTGGCGTGCAGATACTTACTAGGCTCATCATAATCTATCTCAATCCCTGCATCTTTCAATGTTTTATAACACCAGGTATTCTTATCTTCTACTGCCCACTCATCTATATTATCTTTTTCAATAAACGGTATATTTTGATCTAATATTACTTTCACCTTTACCCCGCGTTTATGGGCATTTATTAATTCATCTACCAGCTGATAAACGCTTGAATTTTTATCATAAGGCCTTAAGCCCACCTTAAACATGACCATATATATAGATTCCTTTGCTTCTGACATAACCTTTTTAACAGCTGGAAAATATTTACCTCCGCTTATATCCTCAACCTGCCCTTCATAACAAAAAACCCTTGCTGGTATAATAGCAAGGGCTAATATTACATATAATATTAATTTGTATTTTTTCATACTTTACCGATAGATCCTCTAAAAACTAATCTTCTCCTATTTCAAGCTTTATTGATGAAAATCTATCCGGGAGCTTCTTTGTTTCTTTATTATTTACTGTATATTCCCAGGCATCGTAATTAAATGATACAGCAAAACAACGTTCTACCTCGACATTATTAAATTTTACTATCCATCCGCCTTTTGCCATAAAAACCTCTCTTTTTAGATAAAATAAAATTAGGTTATATAGTCATTTTATAGTGAAATTGCTTATAAAAATGACACAACTACTTGATATGTAATAACTTAAGTTTTATAAGGTTTGCGCCTAATCGTATAACCTCTTATTTTTGAAACATGTCCGATATCCTAAAAGCCATACCTATTTCTAATGCGACACCTAATTCTTTTTTAATCTCATCTGGCATCGAAAATAGCCACACCCGAATATCATGCGTCAACCCTGAACTTCCCAATGCCCGCCTTTATCAGGACCCACGCGACGTACCACGCCTTTCTTTCTCAAAGAATCTAATCGTTTCTGTACGGCCGACTCATTGATGTCCATCTTCTCTGCGATATCTTTTCGTGAAATCGTAGGATTTTGCTTAAGCAATTCCATCAGGGAAATTTGCTTCGAAGTTAACTTCTGACCACCTTTTCTGACCACCTTTTCTGACCACCTTTTCTGACCACCTTTTTCCATCCCTTCACCATCTTCCCACTTTGGCCGGTGAAAAACCACTACAAAGCCTG
>JAUYCX010000006.1 GCA_030692045.1 Candidatus Omnitrophota bacterium | reverse complement strand
TTCAATGCCAAAAGAAAAACCTGCAATAATAAGCTTTTAGTGCCCAGAAAGCGCATAGAAAAGGCCATAATCGAAGATTTGAAGGGAAAAATCTTAACTTTGGAGAATTTGATCTATGTCTATGGGAAAGTAGAAAAACTGGTATCCTCCGGCATGAATGAAGTGCCTGAACTTATCAAGAAAAAGAAGTCTGAGAATGAGAAAGTGCTCCAGGAAATGCAGAATTACCTGAATTATATCAAAATGGGCAATTTCTCAAAGGCCGTATCTGAAGCGTTAAAAGAAGTAGAGATAAAAAGCGAGAATTTAAAGGAAGATATCAAATCCTTGGAATTTCAGAGGCAGAATACCTTTAAGACTCCTCCAAAAGAATGGATAAAAGACAGGCTGGAGAACCTCCACCAAACACTGGATAAAAACACCTGCTCTTCTGCTTTGGCCCTAAAAGCCCTTTTGGGAACTATACAGCTTGAGCCGGTCTCTGATAGTAATGAGGATTTTTATAGTATTGTTGACGGCGAGAAAAGATTTAAGCCTTATTACGTGGCCCACACCAGGATTCAAACCCTTGCCCTATTAGATGACAGGTACAAGGTTTCGAATTGGTCAATGTGGTGGAGGCGGCGGAACTCGAATCCGCGTCCTCTAATATCCCAACAAGAGTATCTACATGTTTAGTACGCCTTTCGAGTCTCGCTCGATAATCTCCGGCGGACTGGATCATATCAAGCAAAGTCTTTTCTATGCTCCTCGCCGGCCACTAAAAAACATAAAGTTGGCAAGCCAGCCTGTTAACGGCGTTTATCAGATCTCACAGGCAAGACCTGTAAACGGGTTGCCTAATTAGGCAACAGCCATCGCCTCGCTGGAAACAAGAATCGCTTCCGCTTCAGCTACTGCATTGTAGTTGGCGTTTAATTTGTGCCAGGTGTTTAATGAGGCCTCCCGACAACCTCAACATGCTGCTCTTATCAAGCCTATCAAAGTCGAAACCTTTCGCCCCCGAATTTTGTTTTACAACTTGTTTATGTTAATTCACAAATCAAGTCATACTCGTTTTGTGAATTAACGGCTTTTAGTAAATTTTTTTGCTCTCTCTATTGCCCTGTCCGCTTCTTTCTTCCTTATCGAATCTCGCTTGTCATATTGTTTTTTGCCCTGGCACAAGCCAAGTTCCACTTTAACAAACCCATTTTTAAAATAAGTCTTTAACGGTATAAGAGCTAAATGTTTCTGCGACACCTGGCTAGCCAGATGCTCTATCTGTTTTTTATGTAAAAGCAGCTTCTTAGGCCTGAGGGCGTCTTGTTCTTTACTCTCATATTCATAAGGGCTTACGTGCATATGATAAAGAAACAGCTCGCCCTCTTCTACCTTGCCAAAACTCTCAGCCAGACTTGCCTTTCCTGAGCGTATTGATTTTACCTCAGTGCCCATTAATTCAAGGCCTGCCTCTACTGTTTCAAGTATAAAAAAATCCCTTCTGGCTGACCTGTTGGTAACTACAGAATTATATTCCATATTTCATGGTTACTATACCAGAAAACGCCGCGTAAATCAAGGTAATTGACAGGCAGGTTAAATGAAGGTATACTTATTTACTGCTAATGCGGAAGTGGTGGAACTGGCAGACACGCAGGTCTCAGAAGCCTGTGGCTGTAAAGCCTTGAGGGTTCAACTCCCTCCTTCCGCACCAAATCTCAATCCTCAGCGACTATAAAATATCCTTTTCGCCCCCATTCTAGTACGCTTTTATATTACACTTATTAATATTTACATAATAAATGGCTAAATAGATCTACCTATAATATCTCTTCCTGTTATATCAAGCTTATGAAATTGCATATAATGTTCTAATATACTATCGATTGGTAAATTCTTTTCTGTAGGGCCATTTTCTCTTAACAGAAAAGTTTCGTCCCCTAAAATATCCATAAGGTTAGGCTCAGTGGCTGGATCAAAATTAGCCTTTATTATATCTGACCATAAATAGGCATATAATCCAGACGCTTTGTACCCAATACGTAGGGCAGGATATAATGTCTGTTTGTAATTAATAAGAGCTATGCCATCCTGTGTTAATAATACATCCCAAGAATACTTGCCGTATTCACTATCCCTAATATGCAATTTTAGATTAAGATTTCTTTTTTTATTTACATTGTTTACAGTAGGAGTAGCTCTATCATTGGGATCTGATTCGCTGTCGCTCCATTTGTCTGTAAATACAATACCTTGAATATCTGTTATACCTTGAAAATCCTCTATTATTTTTTCAAGTATTTTATCAAGAAATTTTATTTTAGGTGGGTATATATGAGCTAAGATTAATATATTTTTCCCATTTCTTTTAGCTTTTAGAGCTAAGCATGTACACTGTTGAAGATATCTTGTAAACATTCTATATGGACGATCTGTTTCGATAACTGTTAAATAGTCAGTTAGGACCTCATAAGTTGGCCTATAACCTTGCATAACTCTATCTATATCAATATATTGTGTCGTATGATAATATGTATACGGCAAATCTGATTTTAAATCATCAAAAATATCTATTTGGTTTGGCATTGGAGACATTAGATAATATAATCCCCGCTTGTCTTCTTTTACTAACTCCATCATATAAGCTCTAAGCACGAACGGGTTTATTAAGACATCCTTTACATCCAGTAATAAATTTCTAATTCCAGCTGACCTATTAACTGTTATGCTGGCCTCTTCTTTCTGTATCGCTTCCCCTAACCTATCTAACCGATCAAGAGGAACTCTAAGTTTATTCATGGTTAAACAATTTTCTCCGTATATAATATTTGAAAAAAACAATACAATGATTAATCCTAAAAAGATAATATTTGATTTTAACACTTTTTTAATCTTTTCCATAATCTTGGCAAAAAAATAGCCTTTTTAGGCTTATAGTTTAATGACCTATTTCATATAAAGTATACCCTATAGATATGTGCTATTCAAGGTTGGGTTTAAATATTTCCTGGCACGCTTTTGACACGCAAAGTGTCAAATTTGCTTCGCAAATTTGATCCTGAGACAGCGTTAATAAATGCGAATAAATGTGAGCATTTTAGCTGTCGAAGGATCTCTGTCCAAAATGTGTATGTAACTGAAGGTATAATTTTTATATTTTTTCCAGGGAAAATTTTAATTCAGGATAATTGACTGTAAGGACAAAATTACTTAAAAAACTTTTTACTCCTAATAGTGGGACATAAAGATTTGGCATGAAATCTATGAGAGTTTCTTTAATAACGACATCTGATATCTCAATTCTAACTGTATGAGAATAGGCTGTAGTTTTCCCATTGCCGGTATTTATTTCTTTAGCTGTGCCTGCCTGAAGATTATGACCTAAGATCGCAGCATAGGACGCTGGCAAAGCGCATTCATCCGCTCCCGTATCAATTAACCCTAATACTTTCACTTTCTTATTGGAATGTGGATTAACTATAGTAACAGGTAACCACGGTCTTGAAATATCGTCAGAACTTAGTTTTGTGAAAGGGATATTAGAAAGTTCCATTTAGTATATCTGAACCATATCTTTGGCAGGGATAAAAAGTATCACAGGATTAGAGTATCCTTGCTTTACTGCCTTATCATATACTTCTTTAGGATCCTTGCCATCAGCAATAACAGTGCTGTCGCCAAAATCCTTTATTGCTACATAACTACCATTATATTTAGTTTCTTTTATAAGGACTTGTTCCATGCTACACCTCTCTTTTTATGTCGATATAATATTACCACACAGGGTCTCATATAGCAAGTTTTTATATTCTGGCACGTTTTTGGCACGCAAAGTATCAAAATCCTGTCCAAAATGGCTATGTAACTGGAGGTAACTGAACGCAACTGAAGGTAACTAAACGTTGATGTTTTCGGGGGTTATGGAATTTGTGCGTAAAATGGGATTTTTACGTATTCCATCCCTCCTTCCGCACCATTAACATATTAGTTTATCTACTTTGCTAATACCTCTTCTATCTTAAGGACAAAATCTTTAGCGTCTTCTATAATCCACTCTGCATCATCGTTAGTGAGGATTTCAACGCCATATTGCTCGATAACTCTTTCTTCCTGCGCCTTTTCTAATGTCTCGGCGTATTTTTGTTCAAGATGTTTCGCTTTTTTAATGTAGTTAATATATTCTGGCTCGACTTTTCCCTGCTCGACATAGAATTTCTTAAAAGCGGCTATCGCGCAATAATGAGCTGTAGCGCGAATACCGATATTAAACAATGCGGCTAAAACCGCGTGATACATAGCATAATATCCGCAAATTATTGTCCAATCAAATAAATCATTATCAAACATCATTTTCATTGCGCGTAAATTGCGGTGCGACTTATCAATATGCTGTTTTGCTCTATCAACGTTGACAGGCACCTGTTGCAGATTTGGCTTGCCTTCTTTAGGATGAAAACATCCGCGTAAAGTTTTT
>JAUYCX010000083.1 GCA_030692045.1 Candidatus Omnitrophota bacterium | reverse complement strand
ATGCAAGACTATAAAGACGAGAAATTAGCTTCCTTAGAAAAAGAAATGCGGCTAATTGATGCGGCAGTGGTTGTGCCCAGCTTTGTGGAAGAAAAGCTGCTGGGCTTTATTGTTTTAGGTGAAAAAATCTCTGGCAAAATTTATTCGCAGGATGATTTGTCAGTATTTTCTGTTTTGGCTAATCAGGCAGCCCTCGCCATTGAAAACGCTATGTTTTACGAACAGATAAAAGAGACCCAAAGCCAGCTTTTCCAAGCCGAAAAAATGGCGACTATCGGAACTATGGCAAATGGTTTATCGCATCAAATTAGCAATCGACTGCACGCGCTGGGTTTAATTGCCGCAGATACAATGGATGCTTTGAATATGGCAGAAAAAAAAGGCGCGCTTGAGGATGTCCACGAACTGCTTGCCAAAATAAAATACGCAATGGAGAGAATTCAGGATAATGTCAAGCAGGGTGGAGAGGTTGTGCGCGGGCTTTTAAAATATTCCCGTCCGGGTGAGGCTGGTTTTGAGCCTATAAATTTTGATGCTTTAATCCGCGCCTCATTGGAGATGGTGCAATATAAGGTGCGTCTAAGCGAGATTGATTTTGTGCGCGACTATCATGAAGACTTGCCTAAGATTAAAGGAAACTTTACTCAGCTTCAGGAGGTATTTTTTAATTTGATTGACAATGCCTATGATGCCACAGTCCAGCGCAAACAGGAGTTAAATGAAGAAAATTATAAAGGGAAGATTACTGTGAGCTGCCACGCCAATGTCAAAGATGGCTTTTTGGAAATCAGATTTGAGGATAATGGCATTGGCGTGGCAGCAGAAGATAATGAAAAACTTTTTACCCCGTTTTTTACCACCAAAACCTCCAGCAAGAAGGGCACAGGTTTAGGTCTTTATGTTATCCAAAAAATCATCACCGCCAATCATCACGGTAAAATCCATTTTGAATCAGAGTATAAAAAAGGCACAACATTTATCATTGAATTGTCTGTAGCATGATTATAGCGAATAATTTTGGTTACTTAAATTCATATTTAATTGACAATTAAATTTAATATTGAATTGACAAATGATTGTGCATATGTTATACTTTATTTGGAGGTGAGGCAGAGATGATTACTGTAAAAGAGGATACTACATTGGTTGGCATATCTGAACTAAGAACCAATATTGATAAAATCTTAGAGGAAAGCAAAAAGCATAAGGTTTTAATCGAAAGAAGAAATAAACCTGTGGCAGTGCTTTTGGCAGTGGAGAGATACAACGAGATTGAAGAAATTTTAGACTTGCTTGAGGATACTGCATTAGGCTTCTTGGCCAAGGAAAGAGAATCTAAGTCAAAACCTTCCGACTATCTGGATATTCACGTAGCAGAAAAGAAAATTAAAGGCAAACCCCGTTAGAAAAAACGGGGTTTTCTAACGGGGCAAATAATGTGGCAGATTAAGATTCATCGTCTGGTATTAGAATCAGATTTCAAGAAACTCACAACCTTCCAGCAAAAACTCATCCTAAAAGCCATCAAGAAAAAACTTTCCTTAGACCCTGAAGGTTATGGTAAGCCTTTAAGTGGCGAGTATGCCGGTCTTTGGCGCCTTCGCGTTGAAGATTATCGCGTTATATATCGAATTTTAAAAGAACAAGTAGTGGTTTTGGTTATAAAAATAGGCATCCGTAGAGATTCTAAAGTTTATGAAGAGTTGTTTTCAAGGTTAAAGAAGTTGTGAATGTTTCCTCAGGATTAAATAGTGTCGGGTAGATTCAAATACCCATTGCAACACCTTAATCTGATAAAATACCAGGTGAAAGGAGTTGCAAATGAAAAAATATATGAGACTCAACATTGTTGAACGCGAAGAAATCAGCCGAAGCATAGCATCAGGCGTG
>JAUYCX010000013.1 GCA_030692045.1 Candidatus Omnitrophota bacterium | reverse complement strand
CCGGTAGTCTTTGTAAAATACATACCCTGCTTCCAGCCTGTGTTTGCCCTTAAAAAATATCTAAAGCCCGGCTTCTTCTTTATATCTTCCTCTATTACCGCTTTCACTTCCTTTTTTTCATCATTATATTTCTGCCCTAACATTTTTAAAATTGCAGGCCTGACAAAAATCTCAAAACTCACCATGCTAGAAACCGGATTTCCCGGCAAGCCGAATACGAGTATTCCCTTTCCGCCAAAATTCTTGGCGGATCCGCCACGTCTTGTGGCGGAAAGCGTGCCAAAGACCAAAGGTTTTCCCGGCCGCATGGCTATCTTCCAAAATTTTATATTAGTTCCTATCTTAGCTAAGATGACCTTTACTAAATCATAGTCTCCCACCGAAACTCCGCCTGAAGTAAGGATAAGATCGCAATCAAGGCCGAGTTTTATCTTTTTTTCTAACTCTAGAGGCCTATCTTTGACTATGCCTAAATTCTTTGGAATGCCGCCGCTCTTAATTATCTGAGTATACAGGGTATAAGTATTGGAGCTCCTGATTTTTCCGGGTTTTAATTTCTCTCCTACATCCACTACCTCATCACCGGTAGCCAAAATAGCAACTTTAGGTTTTCTAGTAACTCCTACCTTCGCTTTGCCTAAAGAAGCTAATAATCCAATATGCGCAGATTTAAGCAATGTGCCGCAAGGAATCACCAATTCACCTTTCTTTACATCTTCACCCGCCTTTCTGATATTTTCACCCGGTTTTATCTCTTTAAGAATCTCCACAAACTCTGGTGTTAGGTTTTCGGTTTTAGGTTTTAGGTTTTTACCTATAACCCACAACCTATCACCCATAACCTTTTTAGTATCTTCAACCATTACTACGCTATCGGCGCCTTTTGGTATTAGCGCACCGGTCATAATCCTTATTGCCTGGTTATTCTCCAATTTTTTCCTGGGGTTATCTCCTGCCTTAAGGTCATCAATTGTTTCTAAAACTTTTGGGTTATTTTTAGATGCTCCTTTTAGGTCAACTGTTTTAACCGCATACCCATCCATTGCCGAATTGTCAAATCCAGGAATATCTGAATCGGAATGGATATCCTCGGCCAAAACCCGCCCTAAAGCATCTGTAAGCTTTATTGCTTCTGAATCGAGAATTTTTATGCCCTTAAGAACTGTTCTTAAGGCAGTAGCGACTTTAATCATATTGTCATTTTATTAACCAAATAATCTGCTAAGTTAAATAAACTTTGCTTAAAACAAGAATCTTTCAGCCTGTTTAATTCTTTTTTTGCCTCTTGGGCATAGAAGCAAACATCCTCTTTTGTCTTAAGTAATGCGCGCGAATTAATAAATCTTTGTTTTAATTCTCTAAATGCCTCTGGACTGTCTTGCTGTTTGATCAAGGACATTAACCTGTTTCTATCTTTAGTTTGAGTTAATAAATTTAATATTGGCAAGGTCAGCTCGCCCATTTTGAAATCTGCTCCGGGAGATTTTCCTAAATCTTCTGTTTTTCCGGTTAAATCCAAATAGTCATCAATTATCTGAAAAGCAATACCAAAGTTTAAGCCATATCCCTTTAGAGCATGCTGGATATACACCTTAGAATTAGAAAGCATTGCTCCTGCTTGGCAAGAAGCAACAAATAGACTGGCGGTTTTTTTCTTGGCAATAATGATATAACGTTTCTTCAGCAAATCTAGATTATCCCTCTCGCAGACCTGAATAAGTTCTCCTTCACACATTGCCTTTGTGGCCTGACTTACACAAGACAGTATATCTGTGTTTCTACATGAAGAAATTAATTCAAAACCTATGGAATAAAGATAATCCCCCACGGCAATCGAAACATCCTGGCCATATTTTGAATTTATCGTAGGCTTATTGTGCCTTAATGATGCGTGGTCAATAACATCGTCGTGAATTAAAGAAGCAGTATGAATTAATTCCATTGCGCAAGCAACAGAAATCATTGAGCGCTCATTAAGGGGTGATGACTGTTGGCTGGCCTTTGCCGAAAATATTACCAGCGCGGGCCTGAGCCTTTTGCCTTTAGCTTCTAATAAATAATCGCTTATTTCTAAAATGGATTTATTCGTTGCGCCCTTAAGGCTCTTTTCTAATATTTCCTCCGCAAATATTAATTCTTTTTTAATTAATTGGTAAATTCCTTTTAATTGCATCTTTCCCTCCTAAAAAATCTTATCTAATATAAACCCTGCGCATAATAACAGCCCGATAATAGAATGTAATCCAATTGTGTAAGCATTGGCTGGCAGTAAGTCATAAATTTTGTCAAAATTATTTTTAGATATGGTGTAAGCCTTTATAGCTAAAGGCAGGCTCAAAAACACAATTAAAGACATTAGCGGTAAAAATTTAAATATTAGCAGAAATGCTACATCCAGATATACGCAAGCTAATAAAATATGGTATAAAATTACTGCGCGTTTCTTACCCAGGGTTACCACTAATGTCCTTTTACCTACGGTTTTGTCTGCCAGGTAGTCAGGGAATTCATTGATAAATAAAACCAGGGCAATCAATATTCCTACCGGTATTGAAATGAGAAATACCTTAAATAATAAATGTTGCGCCTGCACATAATAGGCGCCCATTACTATTAACGGACTAAATCCGATTCCCACCGCTAATTCTCCCAAACTTCCGTATCCTATCCGTAATGGTTTAGCAGTATAAAAAAACCCTAAAAATACACCAATTATGCCTAAGATAAGGATTACATTTCCCCCGCATAAATAATTCAGATAAAGACCAATAATTCCGCCAGAAATAAATGAAACTAAGGAAACAAATAAAATCTTTTTTGCTGGAATCAAACCTTGTTGAATTACCCTGCTTCCACCGCTGAAAGGCGTGGGGTTAGGATTTGCCTCATCGCATCCTGATAAATGGTCAAAATAATCATTGGATAAATTTATGCCGATATGAATAAGTAATGCGCCAAACATCGCCAACCAGAATCTCATCCAGAGAAAATTATTAGTATCATACCAGGCGATAATTGAACCCAGGGTAACCGGAATAACGGTTGCGGTAAAAAAGGGCACGCGTATCGCTTTTAGCCAAAGCTTAAAGTTCATAGTTCAGGCTTTTTAATCGCGCATAACTAAATACCGGGCCGTCTTTACAAATATATAAATTCCCGATATTACAGCGGCCGCACTTACCCAGGCCGCATTTCATCTTCATTTCTAATGTCGTGATTATTGCTTCCGG
>JAUYCX010000084.1 GCA_030692045.1 Candidatus Omnitrophota bacterium | reverse complement strand
CTTAATGCCTGTATGCCCTTTAGCTTTATTACCTCTATAACGGTCGGTGATTACTGGCTTAGCTCTTTTACATAACTTTCGTTATGTAAACTACGGCTTGCGAGCCGTAGACGAGCTATCTTCTCATTCGGCCGACTGTTGAAACAGTCGGAAGGTATCTAACGATTCGTTTCTGACACCTATCTGCATAAAAAAACCCCCGTGCGAGATTCCAAACTCAAAGCACGAGGGTCTTTCCGTAGCGTTTCCGCCACAATTTAAATTAAGATGTCTGGAATCTCATACTAAAATTATATCAATTCTGTCTTATGGACGCAAGGTCTATTTCGAATTCAATTCCAAAAATTATGCAAAAATTGCTTTTTCATCTCCCAGACAAACTTGATGAGTCATATCCCATAGTAAATATCTGATAGCATTATAATCATCCGAGGATGGCCCTTCAATTATCAATCTCTCTATATTCTTTCTGAATAGACCTTTGGATCTATTATTCGCATCGCCTGCCGTATGACCTTTCACTAAAGAAATTGGAATATAATTTGAGGGACCTAAAAATAACTCTGCTGTTTTATCTTTGAGTGGTTTTCTTAAATTTATTTCATCAAAGAGAAATACGAAATCGTCGTTATATCCTAAATAAGCAAGTGCTCCTTGTATTATAGAATTTTGCCCTAATCTCTTTGCTGATCTACAAGAACGAGCGTAAATAATTTTACCTTTTACAGCTTTACTATCCTCTTCCCTTAAAATAGTTTCGTTATTATGGCCCTGAACAGAAATATCACTACCATGGCCATTTAAGACAACTAACTTTGGGCCTCTTTTTTCTAAAGTCCCAATAACTCTGTCTCTATTTGCCTTTTTACGATGAAGGTCTATAACATCTATACCCTTATCTTTTGCAATATCTATTATTTTCTCACTCCATTTAGAAAGATAATAAATTGGAGCCTCGTGTTCCGGCCTTGTAATGAGTAATGTTCTCTTCATATAACCTAATCTTCTTTAATCTTGATTCGAATTTAGTTCTTCTAGTAAAGTGCCTTCTTTTAAGGCTCTTAAGAAAGAGAGCTCTATCTCAACAATTTTTTTACCAATTTTGTTTCCTTGTTTTACGCATTCGATAAGCTCGTCTTTGGTGAATTGTCCGTCTGAACCGATGGAAATTTTTTTATGCGGGGAGAAAACATCAAGGCGTGCGATAACAAGATCTTTTAAATCTTCTGAGATTCCTTCTTTTTGTTGCTTTGTTTCTTCTGCCATTTAAATTATTCCTAGCTCTTCCAATTTTTTTAAAATTTCCTCACTTATTGGCGTGTTGTTTTTCACCTCAAAATAAGCAACCTCCCATGTAATAGGTTGTTTTGTACCCCCTGTTTCTAAAACAAGGATAATTTCTTTACGGGTGTTCAACGGAAGATTTGCGTAAGCTCTTAGGAATTTTTCTCTATTATTTTCTTGGCTAGGCATATTAATTTTTGCTATTTATTGAATATAATTATATCTTAGATTGGCCGACAATTCAAGACAATTATCTATTTTTTTTATCTTTATAATATCTGCTGTCCAAATGCTGTCCACGCACAGCCCAGAACCAGCCTTTTCGGGCCTGCTCAAGCCTGCTCTCAACCCATTCTAACTTATTGCAATATAATGTAGTTACAATAATTTCAAGGAGTTATGAAAAATGCTCAAATCACATTACAAAACCATTGCTCTGCCGTTGAGCTACGCCAGCGAAATTTTGCAAAGCAAAATTTCATCCCGATGCTGTGATGAATAAGAGCAGCCGAGGGACGAAATACAATCTTATACTATTTATGAAGGTCCTTCACTTCGTTATGAGACTCCTATCCGTCGCCTCATTACACTCGTTCAGGATCAAACTCGCCTTAGGCGAGTTTGGAGCGGGTGAACGGGATCGAACCGTCGTAGCTAGCTTGGAAGGCTAGCGCTCTACCATTGAGCTACACCCGCGAAACTGGTGGGCAGAGAAGGATTCGAACCTTCGTAGGCGTGAGCCATCAGATTTACAGTCTGACCCCTTTGGCCACTCGGGTATCTGCCCAAATTTGC
>JAUYCX010000073.1 GCA_030692045.1 Candidatus Omnitrophota bacterium | reverse complement strand
GTGTAAATAAAAATGAAATCGCCTTTATGAATATTGGCAATTTGATTCATCTGTGTTCTACCAACGCCAAACAAACCATATTCAAAACACCTTTCATAATAGATTGGCGTTATAAATAGATGGAATTTATACCGTTGCATGATTTACTCCTATCTTGGGGATATTTACTAGTTGACTCTTGATAACATTATTCCCAATTTTTCTATGCTTTTTGGCTCAAACCAATACTCTATTCTTTCAATTTTTGATTTCGGAATCTGCGGTTTATATTTGCTAGAAGTAAATAAAGTTTTGTCTTCCAAGAAGCTTAAATCATCAATAAATTTACCAACTTTATTTTTTAACAAAGTGGGTTCTATTGGTGTACATTTAGCCTTAGAGATAAGTTCAGCGCTATAATTAATATCTGTTCCACTAGCAAAATACCCCCGTACAATAGCACATGCTAACGTCGTACCACTTCCCATAAACAAATCGTTAACATGAAATGGCCCAAAACCAATAAGATATTCATCCATTAATTTTTCTACTAGTTGAGGAATGAATTTAGCGGGATAGCGATGGTAACAATGTGTTAACTTGGAAGTCTGGCTTGGCGTAGTTCCTTCAAAGCTCCAATCAGAAGAAATTTTAGTACTCTTAAATAAATCTAAAATCTGATCTGAATCAAGAATTCTACTTTTTTTCGGAGATTTTTCTAGAATTATGGTTTGCATAGGATTTAAATAAAAAACCTTCGCCTCTTAAGCGAAGGTTTTAATTATTTTAATGTGGCAGTTCCCCCTTCAAACATACCACCCTTTAATAACAAAAATAATACTATCATCAAAACCTACCCTTGTCAATCATTTTCTCCCCAACAATTCATCTACCCCCACGCCAAAAGCATCGGCTATTTTGATTAATGTCTTCATAGAAGGATTGGGAGTATAGCCAGATTCTATCTTAGCCAAAGTACTATAAGGGATATCGGCCTTTTTAGAAAGTTTATCCTGAGTTATTTTAAATCTTTTCCTTAGTTCTTTTATTCTCTTGCCTAAATTAATACTTGACATAACAATCCATATTTTGCTATTATTAAATGGAAGAGCACCTTATCACTTCATCAACGTTATTCTACCATATAACTTGCTTTTTAAAACTAAATTCTTCTCCTTGATATCTTTTTAATTTTTGTTCTTTGAAGCAAAATTTTCTCGGCTTTGTTTATGGGGGCGGGCGTACCCGCACCACGCACGCCCCAGCAGTTTTGGCTTTAAAGTGCTGAACGCAAGAGGCTTTGCGGCTCGCCGCCTGAGGTGGTCT
>JAUYCX010000025.1 GCA_030692045.1 Candidatus Omnitrophota bacterium | reverse complement strand
ACCGATTCCTGAACCAGATGCCGATTATCCAATCCCACATATGGCGGGTTGGCAAAAATATAGCCATACCTACCGGTTATATTCTTGAAAATATCCGATTGAACAACTTTGTATTTTTTGGGGTCAATTTCATTCAATTTGAGGTTGAATTTTATCTGCTTTACGAATCCCTTATCTATCTCGCTAAAAACGCCCATTTTTGCCCTTTTAGAGCAGTTTTTGAGTACCGCAAGCCCAATACAGCCCGAGCCGGAAAAAACATCCAAAAAAGCGAAATTTTCGCCTTTTTTACAAATTTCCTTGATTACTCGCTTAAGCCAGAATGCGGTCTCTTTTCTCGGTATCATCGGCCTGAATTTTAGGTCGATTTTACACCCCAAAAAATTCACATATCCGCGCTTGTATTCAATTGGCTGATTAGACATAAATTTCTAAACTCTAATTTCTAATTTCTAAACAATCTCAAATATCAAATATCTAAATTTTAAGTTAGGGCAAATTAACTAAGTTTTCTTAGTATTACGCAGCCGAGCCCTAAATGACTATTATATTATTGATTGTAGAATTGGCTCGGCGAGTAAGAGAAGCGCCCGAGTAATTATTTTAACCTACCGATATACGGCGACTTCGTGCTTAAGAAAATTTAGTTAATTCGCCCCCGCCACGTATCAACATGTAAAATTAAACAAAAATTTGATTTTAAGATTGTCTTTTTGCGGGTTTTGAGTCCGAAAGCGGGCATGGTCTCCGACCTTACGTCGGAGGAGCGAAGGACTCAACCCTGAGATTAACTCGCTGGGTTAATCGAAGAAAGCAAAAAGATAATCATAAAATCAATTAACAACCAAACCCCATTGCCACAACATACATTTCTCTGCTTTGTTTACGCGAAGCCTTGGGTTTGAATCTTTTGCTAAACTCGAAACTCTTTTCTATTTCCTTAAAAAATTCGTCTGTCCCCTCCCCTTCAAAAATCTTACAAACAAAATTTCCGCCTTTTATCAAAACCTTTTTTGCGATTTCCAGCGCCCGCCAACAAAGCTCCAGAGTTTCTTCGGCATCAGAAAAATCTATTCCCGTTGTATGCGCAGATAAATCCGAAACAACAGCATTGAATTTTTCTGTTGTTTCGAATTTCATCACATCTTCTTTAATAAGAATTGCATTCTGCGGAATTTCTATTTTCAAATCATTAATATCAACCCCAACAATCTTCCCGTTGTATCCTATCTCTTTCGAAAGATACAAAAGCCACGAACCTGGCGCACAACCCAAATCCAAAACCCTATCCATTACTTTGACAATTTTATACTTTTGGTCGATTTCCTGAAGTTTATAAATCGAGCGCGCAGGATAATTTTCCTTCTTCGCTCTTCTGGTATAAGTATCGGTTTTGCTGAATTGATATTTCATTGTTTTAATTATACTATAAAATTTATGAAAAGCAGCGACTAAGGTCGCTGCTCTGTTTTTTTACTTTTCGAAAATTACTCTGACTTGCTTGCCTTCAATTATTCCTATTAGTTCGAGAATGTCTTTGTTATGTAATCTGATGCATCCCAAAGTAACTCTTCTGCCAATCGACTCTTCATTGTTTGTGCCGTGAATCCTTATCGTGGGATAAATGTCATTACTGTTGAATTTAATCTTTATCTGCGCTGCCCCCATTGCGTTTCTCGGGTCACCGGGTTCAATTATTTTGGGTAATTCTTCCCCGTGTTGCTTTAAATAAAGCCCC
>JAUYCX010000001.1 GCA_030692045.1 Candidatus Omnitrophota bacterium | reverse complement strand
AAGACCTTGTGGACCTTTACTGCAACTTGTTGTTGCAAATTTATGATAGATACATAGAATAAGTAGGAGAATACGCGTAGTTTCGGCGAAGCGGCTCACAATATGTAATACTACTTATCTTTTGTAGATTCGCTCACTCTTTCGAGGACACCAACAGGCGGGCAGTTTGCCTGGGGCGGGACCCCTCTGAAAAGATATCGGAGGGACCTAAAGACAAGCTCATCCAGGTCGGAAATCTGGAGTAGAGTGTAAGGGCAAAAGCTTGTCTAACTGTTTTCTAAATAGCACAGAAAGCAGAGTTGAAAGACGGGCCTAACGAACCATTGAGCGTTTTTAATGGATGCCAATTGTGGTAGAAAAGGTACCCCAAGGATAACTGGGTCGTCTCGCCCGATAGTTCATATTGACGGCGAGGCTTGCTACACCGCTGTCGGCTCTTCCTATCCTGGCTGTGCACAAGCAGCCAAGGGTGCTGGAGTTCACATATTAAAAGGAATCGTTAGCTGGGTTAAGATCGTCGTGAGACAGATTGTATGATATCTATTAGGTGTGCTGTTGTCTGAATGGAACGATCCTGTAGTACGAGAGGAACCAGGGTCGGGAGCCTCTGGTCTAGCAGTTGTTATATAGCAGGCTGCGCAGCTACGCTCCATATGGATAAGCGCTGAAAGCATCTAAGCACGAAGCCATCCGTAAGACGAGACAACAAAAGCCGTCGTAAAAGACGACGTTGATAGAGTTGATGTGTAATATCCAAGAACCCGAGGATTTCAGCATGCAACTACTAAAAGCTTCATTAAACATCTTCTAAACATAGACTATTCTCTATCTGTATATTATTGAAAAAATATTTAAATCAAGATAATTAACAAGGTTTATAAAACATAAAATATTAATACCCACATGAAAAAGTGGTCAAAAAAAGGTGGTATTATATTTTTCTGGATAGCAGGAATAATGTTATTATTTGAAATTGGAATATTCTTTATATGCAAATCTAAAAAGGGGCCTTGCGTATTTTTTCCAGTAATCTTTATAATACCTATTTTATATTGGATTGTTTTTTGGTTCATACCGAAAATAAAACAACCAAAACCTTTTATATTCAAAGGAGACCCTCCACTTAATGATCCTATTGTAAATCCAATAGCAAATGCAAAAAATCCTGGATTTTTTAATTTCTGGTTATGGTTTTCAATATTATTATTTGCAAGTGCGATATTACTATGGTTCTGGTATACATCGATTTTAAATTGCAATGATTGTAAAGGAAAACTTTATCTAAATTCTAATAATGATGAAACTATGAATACAGGTAGTGGAACTGATACTGTTACAAAAGGTGGAACAGAAAAACCAGTTACAAAAGCAACAACAAACACTGGTTCTAGCAGTGGAGGAGGGGGAGGTGGAGGTGGCAGCAGTGGAGGAAATAATGATTGTACAGGATATGCATATGAAGCCTATCAATGCTGAACTTATTTATTTTCACTACTCTATTTCTAGAAAAGGTTAATTTATAGAAAGCTTTAAAACCTTGGATATGATATATTTTCTGGAGTGGGATAGTCAACTTTCGGAATTAGCTATTAAATTAGCAGATGATAAAAATAATCATCTAATTCTGAGGAAGGTCTGCCCATCAATATAAAGCTATCATTTGAAAGAATGATTGCTGTGAAGCAAAGCTCTAGAACAGAAACGACACAGCCATGTTTGAGCTATGATACCTTGGGTGAAGCTAAGAAAACATGGATATGATGAAACGGCTAACTTGGCTGATGCAAAGATAAACTAAAATTAATGGTTACGTCTGCTTAGTCAGATGTTGACACAAACCATCTCTTGTTTGTCAAGAGGGTTTGACAAAAGGTGGCCTATTTCCCACTCCTGTTCTATATAAATAAAATTATCCTATCAAAAAAACAATGGGCCACCACACCCTAAAGGTTTTTTGCCACAGCTAAAAAATCGCCTGCTGGCGAGTGTGGTTTGATTGGCCCTTGTTTTTAGGATGCAAGAAAATCTTTTCAGAAAGATTTTCTGCACAGAAAATTCATCTGAAAGAATTTTCTTGTGCTCGAGAATTGAAAACTGTAACATTAGCACGACCACATGATGAATC
>JAUYCX010000118.1 GCA_030692045.1 Candidatus Omnitrophota bacterium | reverse complement strand
CGCTTCCAGAACAAGCAGGCATTATTGACAGGGCCAGATTGCTGGACATTGAAGGAAGACAGCGCATAAGACAGATGGCCTTGGCAAAGGATTTTGGCATAAATGATTATCCATGCCCTGCCGGCGGATGTCTTTTGACAGACACATGTTTTTCAGCCAGAATAAAGGACCTTTTTAAATATGTGCCTGAATATGATATAAGCGACTTGCATCTTTTAAAAATAGGCAGGCATTTCAGGATCTCTGATAATCTGAAATTGATCATTGGCAGGGATGAAAAAGAAAATCAACAGCTTATGTCTTTCTCAAAGCCAGACGATTACATATTTGATATTTTAGACATCCCTAGTCCCATCGGCCTTGCAAGGAGTAGCGAAGCGAACGTAGTGAGCTTCGCGCAAAAAGATATTGAAATAATAGCATCAATCTTGGCTAGATATTCAGACAAAATAGCCACTTCAGAAGAGGGGCTACGCCCCACTTCTGAAGTTGTGGAGGTTTCGTATAAAATACTGCCCAGCCAGGAATGGCGCAATATTCCAGCCAGCCCAGCTTCCGAAGAGCACCTTACAACCCTGAGAATTTAAAACAACTTTACAAACTAACAATGTCATTTTGTAAAGTTGTTTGAAGCTTGACATTTGATAATTATGTGCTATACTTATTATAGACTTTATAAAAGAATTAGAGGAGTCGGAACAAAGGATAAAGGCCATGGGTATCCTTAGAATATGACTCGGGCATTGCCTCTTACAGGCCTCTCTCCCATGGCGAGGTTAAGATTTAAGAGACATGCCCGGGTTTTTTAATGAGAAGACACAAATGAACACACATAAACCTAAAATTCCAACTAAAATAATCTCTTTAATATTAATCCATGTATTCCTGGCTGTTAACTTAGTCTACCCATCATCATTACCCCATAATAAATATTTAAACCATAGCGTTAGTAGTTTAAATATAGCTTATATATCTAATAGAACCATTGGAAATAAATTAAGATTACCGGTTGGAAAGGGGGTTGATAGAACTGGCGCAGCGTTAGAAAATTGGAGAAGGAAGAGAGCTATCGCAGCGTTGGAAAATTCAAAAAGGCGTTTATATTCAGAATTCTGGCTTGATTACTGGACAGAACAATCAAAAGAACTTTCCAGCGCAATTACATTAACGCCTAAAATGGAAGCGTATGCTGCCCTGCTTTTAGAACCAGCGGTCTATGGTATGTGGGGCAATGTTCCACGGCCTTTTACAGGCTTCCAGCAATTAATACAGGCAGTAATCTCAAAGCACGGGACAGTTAATACAGATGTTGAACAATTTAGTGGCGATATGAAACAAGCAATTATTGAAGGGTTAACACTGCTAGCGCAAGGGCTATATCTTAAAATGGGCATTGATATAGATGATTGTAATTCGCGGCAGATGGGGGTATTGTTTAGGCCTTTAATAGCGCATTTTGTAGAAGAGCAGTTCAAAATAAAAGAAAGAAATGGCCATAGAATTATATATATAGCTGGCAAGCCCCTGATTACAGATGGCGGCATAAATGATAGTTCTCTTGGGAATATAATCAAGATATTCAGACTAAGGCTTTTTAATCAGGTTCTAAAAAAGCAGCCTGAGGCATTAAGCGCATTTGGGATAGGAACTTATTTTATGGAAGCTAAAAACATATCATGGGCCAGCGAAAACATATTATGGCTGCATCTTATTGAAGTTATTTCCAGATTACGGAATCACAATACCTCAAATCTGGAAATTCTGAATCTACTGGAGGCAATGTGGAGTAATGACGGATTTCTTGATAAAAATAGATTTCTAAAGAGATTAAAACAAAAGAATAAAAAATTATTGGCTGAAGAAAAAGCAAATCCTGCGGTTAACCTTTTTAAGCCTACATTGGAAGATACTTTTGGAATTGGGACAATTGAAAAGATTGGAGAAGCAGCTATAGGTAATGGCGATTGGCTGCGGCGTATCAGTAAACACCCTTCTGTTGTTGAAAAAGCTGATATCACAGGTTTTGACCTTGAAAACCCTAAACACCAAGCAGTAGATCCTAAAAATTGGGAAGGTCTTAGAATAGTTCATAATTTTGACGAAATGCCTTACGGATTAGCTCTTTTCCATGAGGCATTTGCAGATTACAACTTAATGAATGATTCTAACCGCTTATCACAATACGATGAACATTTTAGTCCTGGGGCATGGTTTTTATTTGCGCATATTTTTTACCAGGGGTCTCTTGTGCCACAGCCTCAGTATTGTCTGTTTGTGTGGCTTGAAACCCGCGGGTATGATTATCAAGTTTACACAATTGATTCTTTGCCAAAAGATTATCCAGTTACTTATTGGTGGAATAAACTTGCAATAGACAAGGCAAATTATCTTATTGTGGCAAAGAAACCAGTTTCAGAGAATATAGGGCTTACTTCTAATGCCCTAGGCCATAGAGTATCGGGCAGGGATTTATAGGATATTTATGTTAAATCGGCATACTAAAATCTCAACCAAAATAATCTCTCTAATATTAGCCCATGTGTTTTTGGTGACAGGGTTGGCTTGTCCAGAGGATGGTAAGCTGAGAAGCCCTATGGGTTTCAGAGAGGATGGTGAGTTGAGCA
This sequence comes from Candidatus Omnitrophota bacterium, assembly GCA_030692045.1. Taxonomy (GTDB): domain Bacteria; phylum Omnitrophota; class Gorgyraeia; order JAUYCX01; family JAUYCX01; genus JAUYCX01. The sequence goes on along the minus strand of JAUYCX010000118.1, from coordinate 265 downwards.
GAAGAGCAGAAGAAGTAAGGGATGCAGCAGCTGTGTCTACAGTAGTAAATACCAGAATTATACCGCAGGCAGATGGAGAGTGGAAATTTACAGATTTGCGCGCAGCTTCTTATATAGAAAATCTGACCATAGATAATTTAATAAGTAAGGCTAAAGAATATCATCAAATCAATTCCAGAGAAGCGAAATTATTAGCAGGGGATTTCGCGATACAGGCATTGAATAAGATAGTGGTTGAGAAGGCCTCTATAAATGTTTCGGAGCT
>JAUYCX010000052.1 GCA_030692045.1 Candidatus Omnitrophota bacterium | reverse complement strand
AAGCCCGGGCACGTCCTCCAGAAGCACATGGCCATTCGCCATAAGCCCAATTACCACAAGTTGAATAACATCGCGCTTGCCAACTATAACCTTTGAAATATTGTCAATCAGCTTCTGTGGAATTTCGCGCAGGTCCGGCATCAGCTCCTCCTTAGTATATTATTAATTTATCTTAAATATAGCACACTGATAAACTATTGTCAAAAAATAAAAAAACCGCGCAGGCCACTGAAATGCGTCCTACGCGGTTAAAAAAGATTTATCCGAGATTAGATAGATGTGGAAGCTTGCCCAAATAAATGATTATTAATAGACCTATAGTTTTTTTTCATTTCTGCGGTTATTGGCCATGCAGTCATAGTTAAAGCAAGAGCTGCTATAACATCTTTATTTTTAATTAGTTCTTCAATATTCGTTACTGTTAAATACTTTATGCCTTCTTTGTAAAATCTAACACTGCCTAATACAGGATTATAAGGGCACAGTCTTATATTATTCCATTCTTCAAAATGATTTTTCTTTTCTCTTATTTCACCTTCTTCTTGCCCGCTAGCAGGTATTACAAAATGTCTTACCCCATTTCTGTCCCACTGGCCTAACAAAGTTTGCATCCCATACTTTTCAATAGCATGGCTTCCTTTGATTAGGGCTACTTTTAAACCTGCAAAAAATAAATCGTAAGACTTTACCCCTTTTTTAGAAATATGTGGCTCAATAGGCCCTAATGGAAAACTAATCCCGCCCAGAATAAGTAAAGATTCTAAAATGTCAGGGTCTACTTTTTCCCCGTTCAGGTTAAATTGAAACTTTTCAGGCGCATCAACAGAAGCTGCCAAGGCAGCCTTTATTTGGCCATATTGTATTGACTCTGCAAGAGTAATCAAAATCCTTTCATTTTCCACTACTGCCGAGAGACTTCTAGGTGTATCTGGATAACCCATGAACTTATCAAAAAAACTGGCTCCATCTAAAAATTTACTCATCCTGTCTTTTGGCAGGTAAAGCTCAAAAGCAGGTATTTCAGCTACAATAACATCTCCTGCTTTAATTCTACCCAATAGGCCAGGTGCTAGTGTATCTAAGACGTACGCCGCCCCCCTTGTAATTGGTGTTGTTACTAAATGCATGAGAACAATTGTCTGATTTCCTTCTTTAATTATCTCGTCTATCTTTTTCATAATACCTGGCTTATTTAATTCCCAATCTCTCAATACATGCAAGTTTCTTGTTGACTTAAGTTGAACAGTAATTGTCTTGTCATGTCTCTGCACATTATAAAGCCATCCCAGTGTAAACAAGGCCTTTATTAAAGATAGTTTAACTTCCTGTGATTCTGCGCCACTAGTTAAAACAAAAGCATAGCCTTCTGATGTTAAGACTTCGGTA
>JAUYCX010000061.1 GCA_030692045.1 Candidatus Omnitrophota bacterium | reverse complement strand
AAAAAGGTAGTCGAAAATAATCTTACAGCGGCAAAAAAAGAAATATCAGCAAAAGATGAGCAGATAAGCATTGCTTTAGATAAGCTTGAAGGAGAAGTACCTGCCAGAAGAGACATAGAGGCGCAGTTGGTTTTGGTTACCAAGGAAAAAATAGGTTGAGAGGTAAAGGTTAAAGAACTGACTGCTGCTTTACCCAAGAATGTTGAACTCGAAAAGATTGTTGTAAAAAGTACGCAAGAATTAACAGGGAAGGTTTTAACTTTGGATAAAGAGCACGGTTTCATTGTAGTTGATTTGGGAAATGATAATAATTTAAAGTTAGGCGATGTTTTATCAGTCTACCGTGATAATCAATTTATCGGTAAGGCGCAAGTAGAAAAAATAGAGGAAAAGAGTTCTGCGGCAGTTATTCTGTCTGATTGGCATGGCGTCGAGTTTAAAGAAGATGATACAGTGAAAAGACTCTGAGGTTTATAATGTTAAAACTAAGACAAGTATTTAATTTTTTTCTGGCTGCCTCACTTTTTGCATTAGTTTTTACTACCTCATCAATAGCGCAGAATTTAACAGAAAAAATTGGAAATTTAACTATAACCGAAGAAGTTAAAGAAGGGACAAGAATAATAATTTCAACCTCAGGCCCAGCTGAATTTAAGTCTTATTGGTTTGAGGCACCGCCAAGGTTAGTAGTTGAATTTCAAACCAGAAACATCATAAGTAAAATAGATAATGAAGTTATTGTAAATCAGGGTGTAGTCAAGAGGGTCACCAGCGAGTATTTTGAAGAACAAAAAGGTAGATCGCTTAAATCATTAACCTTTGAACTTACTCAAAAAGTGCCTTACAGAATTTGGCAGGAGGCAGATACTGTTATATTAGATATTCAAACTCCTCAAGAAATTTCTGTATTTCCTGAAGAAGGCAAGGAGGTGTTTACAAAGAATGAAACCAAAGAGGTAATAATTAAAAGATTAGAAGCCATGGATGCGGCTCTTACAAAAGTATCGGCAAGCGATCTGCCATTAGAAACCCCGAAGGTGGTAACGGAACCCCCTAAACCTAGGAGAAAAGGTATGATTAGCGCAGCATTTTGGTTTATAGGCTTAGCCTTAATTTCCGGATTAGGGCTTATGTTTTGGTTATTTTGGCGCAGGTATAGATTAATTTTAGATAAAAATCTTGCCACTCAGGAGATTACAAAGCTTAAAACTGGGTTAGAAGAAAAAAATAAACTTCTGGAACACGAAGGGCTTATTCGTAAGACAATAGAAAACGCGTCATTAACACAAGAAAAAGAATTTAAACAACTCAAGTTGGAATTACAAAAAGAAGCCAAGCTCTCAGAACAAGAAAAGAAACTGCGCAAAACAATAGAGGAAAAGTTTTTGCAAAAAGAAAAAGAATATCAAGAAGCTAAGAATTCCCTTGAGTCCTTAAAAGACCTTCTTGTAGAAAAAGGATACGTCAAGAAGCTGACTTCTCCTGAAGAAAAAGACGCATTTTGGATTCCGGGAGAATCGCCGGATAAAAGATACTCTCCTCGCTTAGATTTAACCAGAGACTATAATAGGACTATAATTTTAAGGATTGAATCCCAGGATAAATCCAAGAGCGCAAAATCCTTTGCTAACAATATAGGCCCAGAAGGTTTGTGCTTTGAGACAAGAAAAGAATTTCAAGAAAAGGAAAAAATAAGCCTAAGGTTATTCTTTTTTGGAGATAGAGTTCCCATCCTAAAAATTAAGGCAAAGGTTATCTGGAAAAAGACAGATTCGCCTGTTAATCGTTATGGCATTTCCTTTATTTTATTAGAGGAAAAAGACAAACAAGAACTCAATCATTATATAGAATCAAAGATAGTCGGAGGATAAGGAAGCGCAGTTATAATATGGAAGAAGCTATGCAGTATAATATTAAATGCCCTATCTTTCTTGAAACAGAAAGAGTGATAAGAAATATAATTACAAAATTTTATAATGCCGGTCTTAAAGAAAAGCGGGATTACGCACAAGATATTTTAGTCGAAACAAATACATTACTCTTATGCTCAAATTATAATTCCAGAAATCCAGATTGTTCAAATTGCCATTCTATTTCGCACAACCATCTTCAAAAATATGGACATTTATCTAAGAAATAGGTAAGATACTATTAAAAGAAAGGCAGGGTTTTAGGATGAGAGGGGTCTTAATAAAGTGGGTAATTAATTCTTTAGCTATACTTATAGTAACTTATATTGTAAAGGGAATTGAAGTAGCAAGCCCCATCACCGCTATAGTAGCTGCCTTTGTCTTAGGTATTATCAATGCATTCTTACGGCCATGTATCATCTTGATCACTTTGCCTATAAATATATTTACACTTGGGGTATTTACTTTCTTTATCAATGGATTTCTCTTCTACTTCGTCTCTAAGATTGTTAAAGGCTTTGTTGTTACTGGCTTCTGGCCTGCATTCTTTGGAGCCCTTCTTTTTAGCATCATTAGCTTCTTATTAAGTTTGTTAATAAATAAAGAGGGCAAGCTCGAAATAAAATTTATTAACGAAAGGTAGCATTCATACACCACGATTTTCAAGCACTCTCCGGATACAGTAAATCCTTATCCCAATATCATTGGACAAAAGAGTTTTAATTGAGGTTTAGGCTGAGAAGTGCTAAACTATAATTAGATATAGATATATAAGAAATTAAAGGAGTAAGGATTACGAAAAACAGATTAATCGATTTATATAGTTACTCATAGATGTTATAGTTATAAATGAACAGGTCTAGATGTGAGCTACGTTTGCTTAAGAATATAGGGATCCGGCGCGAATTGAAATAAAGTTTATCAGATGAAGAGGGAATTTGATGATGCATAAAGAATCGGAAACAATAGAGTTTAAGAAATCGACCGCAGAGCTTAAAGAAGCAGTCGTTGCGATCGCGGCTATGCTTAATAAGCATGGTCAGGGAGAGGTATATTTCGGGATCTCCGATGATGGGAAAGTCGTCGGTCAGGACATTGGGCGCATGACAATTAAGGAAGTGACGCAGGCGGTGGTGGATAATATAGAGCCGAAAATTTATCCGAAAGTTGAACCCCGAAAGATTGAAGGGAAAGACTGCATTGTTATCGAGGCACATGGGATTAACAGTCCGTATTTCGCCTATGGCAGGGCATATATTCGTGTTGGGGAATCGAATAAGGCGTTGAGTCCTCAAAAGATCGAAACGCTCATATTAAGCAAGAAAAAACTTCTTTGGGAAAGCGAAATCTCGGAGAAAAAATTAAAGGACGTCAATACTTCGGCAGTTAAAGAATATATGCGTAAGGCCAATGCCGCTAAACGTATTAATTTTAAGTATACGAATGTTAAGCAAACTTTGAAAAAGTTGGGCCTACTGCATGGTGGGAAATTGACCAAAGCGGCGGAAGTTTTATTTTGTGATGACAATCCGATGGAAATTCAAGCCGCGGTTTTTGCCGGCGCAGATAAAATTACTTTTTTGGATATCAGAAAATTTAAAGGAAATATTTTTAGTTTGCGCGAGCAGGCCGAAAACTATATTAAAGAACACATCAAGTGGCGCGCAGATATGAGCGAGAGCCGCCGCAAAGAAATTCCTGAAATCCCGGTGAGATCGTTCTCAGAAGCGATAGGCAATTCTTTGTGCCATAGAGATTATGCCAATCCTAAAGGGAACGAAGTAGCCGTCTTTAAGGATCGAGTCGATATCTATAACCCAGGCACATTTCCTGATGAATTAGATCCGCAAGATTTCGTTGAAGGCGATGGATATTCTATAGTGCGTAATCCTTTGATCGCGGAAACGATGTATAAGTCTGAAGACATTGAAAAATGGGCGAGCGGTCTTAAGAGAATTTATGAAGAATGCCAATCGCACCACGTTAAGGTGGAATTTAAACGTGTAAAAACCGGCTTTGTGGTTTCTTTCCATCGACCAAAATGGGAAGAAGGGGAAGGGCTGGAAGAGAGTGACCAGAAAACTAGGAAGGAAACTAGGAAGGAAACTAGGAAGAAAAACGGGGAGATTATTTTTGATTTAATCAAGCAGAATCCTCAGATTACATTGGAAGATTTGGCACGAGAGATAGGATTGACTTTTAAAGGTGTTGAGTGGAACGTCAATCGACTAAAAGCCAAGGGATTAATTAAAAGAGTTGGTCCTGATAAAGGCGGGCATTGGGAGGTTCAGGGTTGACGCATGGTATTCGGGTGCGGCTATTTTCGAGCCAGATGAGATTAAAAAAGAATTAGGTGTCGCATTAGAAATAGGTATGGCTTTTAGGATATCGGACATTTATCGGACATATCGGACATGTTTCAAAAATAAGAGGTTATACGATTAGGCGCAAACCGTATAAAACTTAACTTATTATATATAAAGTAGTTATGTAATTTTTATAAGGAATTTCATTATAAAAATGGCTATATAACCTAATTTTATTTTATCTAAAAAGAGAGGTTTTTATGGCAAAGGGCGGATGGATAGTAAAATTTAATAATGTCGAGGTAGAAAGATGTTAT
>JAUYCX010000102.1 GCA_030692045.1 Candidatus Omnitrophota bacterium | reverse complement strand
AGAGGATTTCAAACTTGTCAAGGAAGAGCTAGACAGATTAGTCGCGCTAACTCAGGCCAAGTCAATTGCGCATAAATTAATCGCATTCATAAAATATAAATTAGTTAAAGATAGACTTTTAGATAGAAGAGATAAATTTATCGCAAAGAGGATAGATGAGTCCCTACGCCAGGATGAAACAGGCATTATCTTTATCGGCGCCTATCACAATATCAAAAAGAGGCTTCCGGTAAGCATTCGTGTAGGTGAGATAAAAGATGCGCGGATAGTAAAAGAATATCAGATGTTGCTGCCCTTTTATAAAAAGCACAAGGAACGATTTGAAGAGTTAAGCAGGTATCTTACTTCTAAGCCAGAGGGCAACGGTTTGGCTTCCAGTAGCCAAAGCCATAAGGTGGAGGGTTAGATTAGATATGAGCCTCTTTGAAGAAATACAGGAAATTATTTGTGAACAATTAAAGGCAAAACTCGAAGAGGTTAAGCTGGAAACTTCTTTTATCGATGACTTAGGAGCGGACTCGCTTGATTCAATAGAATTAGTTATGGCGCTAGAGGAAAAATTTGACATAGAAATCCCGGATGAAGATTCAGAGGAAATAAATACAGTAGGGGGCGTAGTAAAGTATATTGCAGCGAAAACAAACCGGGATTTGGATTCCGAATAATTGTCCCGATTTTCGGGATCCCGATCTATCGATAAAAGGAGGTGTTTCGTGATAATGCCAAAGGTAAACTTAAATGCATTAGCCAGGCCCAAAATTTTTTGGCCCGTCATGGTTATCCTTTTAACTCTATGCATCACTTTTTATGTACAAAAGGAAAAAGAGAAGTCTATAAGGATAACTAAAGAAACCGAGTTATTGAGAACCGTTGAGGCAAAGAAAGTCGTAGAGACTAAGCTTACCGAGGCCGAGAAACAAATCGCTGCCCGGGATGAACAAATTAAGCTTAGTTTGGATAAATTAGAAAAGGAAGTCATTGCTAGAAAGGACCTAGAGGCGCAGCTGGTTACAGTAATGAGAGAAAAACAAGATTTGGCCTCGCAGATTGAGGAATTAGCGGCAAAGCTGCCCAAAAATATAGAGTTAGAACAAATCGTGATTAAAGCATCTTCGGGATTAAAAGGTAAAATTTTGTCATATGATAAAGACAATAACTTCGTGGTAACTGATTTAGGCAGCCAGAACAACTTAAAATTAGGCGATATTTTATCTGTTTATCGCAATGATGTATTTATTGGGAGAGTACAAATCGAAAAATTTGAGGGAACAAGTTCTGCTGCGGTAGTTTTGTCTCCTTGGAAGAATGTAGAATTTAAAGAGAATGACGTGGTGAAAAAACTATGAAGAAGGCAAATTTAAAATCAGCCCTTACGTTTTTTTTAATTATTTTTGTTATTGGGATCGCGTTTATAAGTTTTGCGGGAGCAGAAGAGCCAACGCAGCAAGCCAAAATCACACCGCCAGTCCAGGAATCTAAAGATAGCACAAGAATAATAGTTACAACTTCTGGCCCGGCTAAATTTTCCTCCCATTGGTTAAATAATCCCCCCAGATTGGTGGTTGAGTTTCAGACCAAAAATATAATCAGTAAGATAGGAAGCGAATTAGTAGTAAATGAAGGTGTTATAAAAAGGATAACTAGCGAGTATTATGGTAGTACTCAAAAAAGCCTTAAATCCTTAACCTTTGAGTTGTTGGAAAAAACTCCTTATAAAATTTGGCAGGAAGACAATAATATAATTTTGGATATACAGGCTTCTTTAATGGTGCCTCTTAGCAGCGAAGGAAAAGAAGTTTTTGTCAAAGATGAATCTAGGGAGCAGATAGTTAAAAGATTAGAAACAATGGAAACCGCTCTTAAGCAACTACCAGTAGTTCAGGTTCAAGCTGAACCTCCAAAATTAATCGCAAAAACAATTCTTCCTCAAAGAAAAACCACAGCGCCGATTGTTTTCTGGCTTATCGGATTAACCTTAATTTCGAGCGTTGGGCTTTTAGTCTGGTTATTCTGGCGAAGATACAAATTAATTCTTGATAAAAATGTTGCAGTTAAGGAGATCGAAAAACTTAAATCTCAAGTTGTGGAAAAAAATAAGCTTCTTGAGCAGGAAGAAACTATCCGCAAAGCCATAGAAGATGCTTCGCGAACAAAGGAAAAAGAATTTGAGCAGCTTAAAACAGAATTACATGAAGAAAAACAAGTTTTAGAGCAAGAGCAAGAAGCTCGTAAAATAGCTGAAGAAGGACTATTACAAAA
>JAUYCX010000101.1 GCA_030692045.1 Candidatus Omnitrophota bacterium | reverse complement strand
CTTATTAAAAGGAATTCCCTCAAAGAAACCCACTACTCCTAAGGCTAACGTTCCCAAAACAAGGTAGGTTAAGCTTACCAGCCAAATAAACCGCGCAGTGCTTATAACATTAGGCAAAACCCTTTCTTCCCTTGCCTCGCCAACATACATCTTAAAGGCACCAGAAAGACCCCTAACCAAAAAGCTCAAAGCCACAACTACAATACCCTGACCTCCCATAAACATAATCAGATGCCGCCAGAAATTGTGGGTAAAAGAAAGGTGGTCTAAATCCTGCACCAAAACCAAGCCGGTTGTGGCAAAGCCAGACATAGCATCAAAGCAGGCATCCAAAAAGGAAAGCCAATGATGACTAAAATATAAAGGTATGGCACCCAAAATAGTTGCCGCAATCCAGGAAAGGGACACCACAATCATTCCGTGCATCCAGGCAAGGTCTTTTTCAGTGCGGCAGGAAATTACCAAGAGGCTCCCAAAGGAAAGGCAGATTAGAATTCCTAAAACAAAATCCAAAACCGGATTTAATTCTTTAAATAAAATGCCGATAATTATCGGCACAAACATAAAAAATCCCAGGCCAATAATAACCTTGCCTAAATAATAACCAATTACCTTTATGTCGTCTAATTGGGGCTTTAAGACCATCTATTTAAAAATAAATAACAACCCTATGCCTAAAATAAAAGCGCAAAGCATTATAAAAAAAGTGTAAATAATTTCTAGAATTATTCCCTGAATGGCGTTTAGGATTTTTTGCATTTACATTTTACCAATAAGATAATTCAACAACTGCTGCTCATTTTCTACGAGGGTCAGGGCAATTATATCATCGCGAGGCAAAAGCTGGGTATCGCCTTTGGGAACAACAACCTCTTCTCCTCGGATAATTGAGACCAATACAGAACTGGGCGGAAGGCTAAGTTCCTGCAGCCTTTTATTTATTACAGGAGAGTCTTCTGGCAAGTCTACGCGCACAATTGCCAATTTTCCGCGCTTAAAACTCAAGAGGTTAACAAAATCTGCAAAGGAGGCTTCCTCCTCAATCATCTTGGCAATTATGGCTGTAGAATCAATAGGAACATCTACTCCCAATTCACTAAAGGCGCGCACATTCTTGGGGTCATTAACGCGGCCGACTGTGCGCGAGACATTAAACCTTTCTTTGGCTAACTGACAGATAATAAAATTATCCTCGTCATCTCCAGTTACTGCTGCTAGAACCTCAGCGCGCAAAATGCCTGCCTGTTCTAAAATTTCAGGGTCGCATCCATCGCCATGAATAACCAAGATATCCAATTCCTTGGCAATTGCTTCACAAATAGCTTTATCTCTTTCAATAAGAGAAACTGTGTGCTTATCCTTGACAAGCCGTTTGGCTAAAAAGTAACCTACCCTGCCACCACCGACAATGATTATGAACATCTGACACCTCGTAATTAATACTAATGTTAACTGCGTTTATCAGGACATCAGAATATCAGTTGGAGTTTATCAGAGAACCAGAATATCAGATTTTTTGTGTTTCAAAGATTTCTCTGATACTCTGATTATCTGATATTCTCATTCTGATTCTCTGATAATCTGATACACGCTTTTAGCAATTCATTCTAAATTAACAATTTTTAAACTTTACAGCCCAAATATCTTCCTTACCTTTTCCAAACTTGTCGTCTTAACAACCGCCATTATCTTATCCCCTTTATCCAGAACTGTCTTTGGGCCGGGGATAATTGTTTGTTTCTTCTTAAGCACTGTTGTAACCAAAAACTCTCCGGGAAGATTAATCTCTTCCACAAGCTTGCCCTTATATTTATCGTCGATATCAATTTCAATAACACCTAACTCTCCAGTCTCAATAAGGTAGCTGCTAAAACGGCTTTCAATAATCTTATCGCGCAGCATTGCAGCAAAAAGAATGGTGCCGCTAATTATATCTAATCCTAAGCTTTTATAAATATCTGCGCGCTTTGGGTCATAAACACGGGCAATAACTTTAGGGACTTTGAAAATTTTCTTAGCCACCTGGGAGGCCATAATATTTGTGTTATCGCCATTTGTCACCGCGCAAAAGGCATCTGCCTTTTCTATGCCCGCGGCTTTTAAAATATCCGGGTCATAGCCATTGCCTAATAAAGTTATGCCATTAAAGGTTGTGCCTAAGCGGTCAAAGGAAGTTTGGTTTTTATCAATGATAACCACATTATGGCCTTCTGAAGAAAGAAGCTTTGCTAATTCACTGCCCACCCTGCCGCAACCAGCAATAACGATATGCATATCCACCCCTTTTATAACTAAAAAGTAAAAACGAAGAAGTAAAAACCGAAATTAAAAACTCAAAACCTTCTTATTTCTTTATTTTTGACTTTTTACTTTTAGTTTTTCCTTTTTACTTCTTACTTTTTCCTTTAACTCGTTTTGGCTAACTCTATAATCTTCTCAAATGCCTTGGGCTGTTTTACTGCCAAATCCGCTAACATCTTGCGATTAATTGTTATCTTGGCTTTTTTAAGGCCATTTATAAATTTAGCATAGGTTAAGCCAGCGGCACGACAAGCAGCATTAATGCGCACAATCCAGAGCCGACGAAATTCTCTCTTTTTTACCTTGCGGTCTCTATAGGCATAAGCCATACTATGCAATAGCGAACGCCTGGCTTGTTGATACTGCTTGCTTCTATCTAATACCTGCCCTTTTGCCTTTTTTAAAACTCTCTTTTTTCTCCTGTGCGTGGAGACAGAATGTTTAACCCTAACCATATGGTAGCAACCTCCTTATCTTGCCTAAGTCCACAGTTGAGACAATCGCAGCTTTGCGGAGTCTGCGCTTTCTGGCCCTACTTTTTTTAGACAAAATATGGCCTTTATAGGCGTGATGAAACTTTATCTTTTTCTTCTTGGTAAGTTTGAATCTCTTGGCAATGGATTTGTTGGTTTTTAATTTTGGCATTTCCCCTCGCTTTGCTCGGGAGTAACCAGAAAACTTCACTGGTTACTCTCTTCTATTTCGGTGCTACCATCAAACTGATGACGCGGCCTTCCATTACCGGCCCTTTTTCCAGCGCACCAAATTCCTGCATATCATTAATAAATTTATCTAAAACGCGCCGACCAATATCCTGATGGGCTAATTCCCTTCCACGAAAGATTAAATTTATTTTAACCTTATCCTTCTTTTTTAAAAATGTGATAAGTTGCCTGAGTTTTACTTGATAATCGTGTTCCTCGATATTTGGCTTTACGCGGATTTCTTTCAAGTGTCCCTGCTTCTGGTGCTTTTTTACCTCGCGTTCCCTTTGCTCCTGTTCGTATTTGTATTTGCTGAAATTCATAATCCGGCAAACTGGTGGTGTTGCAGTGGGAGCTACCTCCACCAAGTCTAACTCGTACTGATTTGTCAGCTCTAAAGCACGTTTTAAACTGATAACGCCTAATTGTTCTCCCTGCGGCCCGATTACCCGCAATTCCGCTGCTCTAATTCGTTCGTTAACCCTAATCTGCTTTTGAATGGCTATCACCTCCTCAATGACGACACAACTTATGGAGTTATAATTTTTGTGATTGACGACATAAGTTGTTTGTCGGAATTGATCCCGCCGAGCGTGCCAAAATTATCGTAGAGAATTTTGGCACATATTGCGAGGCGGGATATCTTATTTTTTCTTCTCTATCTCCTCTTTTATTTTTGCAATAAACTCCTCAACCGCCATGCTTCCCAAATCGCCAAGACTACGCTTTCTTACGGCAATTGTTTTAGCAGACTCTTCCTTTTCTCCCACAACCAAAACATACGGCAATTTTTCTAATTCTGCCTCGCGTATGCGCTTTTGCAGGGTCTCATTTCTATTATCAATTGTAACTCTTAAATTATTTTTGAGCAACAGCTGTTTTAATTCTTGCGCGTAACTATTGTTTTGCTCTTTTATAGGGATAATTCTAATTTGCTCAGGCGAAAGCCATAAAGGAAAACTTGCGGCATAGTGTTCAAGGAGGGCGCCGATAAATCTTTCTAAGCTTCCCAAGATTACGCGATGTAACATTATGGGAGGGGCTTCACGCCCCTGAGAAGAAATATATTTTAAATCAAATCTCTCAGGTAAAGCAAAATCACACTGAATTGTGGCGCACTGCCATTCACGATTTAAAGCGTCTTTTAATTTTATGTCAATTTTGGGTCCATAAAAAGCGCCCTCGCCTTGATTAATTTTAAATGAAAGATTTTTTTCTTGAAGGGATTCCTTAAGCGCAGAGGTTGCCTTATCCCAGTTATCTTGGCTGCCGATAAATTTTTTTGGCTGTGTGCTTAACTCAATTACTGCATCTGAAAAACCAAAATCCTTCATTGCTTCAAAGACAAAATCAATTATGGATTTTATTTCGGATTTTAATTGCTCAGGGGTGCAAAAAATATGGGCATCATCCTGAGTAAATCCGCGCACGCGCAAAAGTCCGTGCAGGACACCGGCTTTTTCATTTCGATAAACCGTGCCTAATTCAAAATAGCGAATGGGCAAATCCCGGTAGGAGCGCAGTTTCGATTGATAAATTAGAATATGGCCGGGGCAATTCATGGGTTTAACTGCAAATTCCCGCTCTTCGATTTGGAAAAAATACATATTTTCACGATAATATTCATAGTGTCCGGATTTTTTCCAGAGGTCGCCTTTTAAGATATGCGGTGTGATAACCATTTCGTAGCCGCGTTTTAAATGCTCTTCCTTTTCATAATCCTCAATGATTTTTCGTAACATTGCGCCCTTGGGATGATAGAAAACCAATCCTGCGCCTGCCTGATCATAATAGAAATCAAAAAAGCCAAGTTGTGGTCCTAATTTTCTGTGGTCGCGCTTTTTTGCCTCTTCTAAATTCTTTAAGTACTCGTCTAATTCCTTTTGCGTTTCAAAAGCTGTGCCATAAATGCGCGAAAGCATGGGGTTTGTTTCAATGCCATGCCAATATGCGCCGGCAATGGATAACAATTTAAATGCCTTTAATTGAGCGGTTGAGGAAATATGAGGACCTTTGCATAAATCTAAAAATTTGTCGCCGGTTTTATAAATGGAGACTTTTTCGTCGGGAAGTGCCTCTATTAACTCTACCTTGTAATTTTCATTTAATTCTTTAAATAAAAACAGGGCGTCTTTTTTGGAGAGTTCTTGTTTAATAAAGGGCAAATCATCTTTGATGATTTGCCCCATTTTTTTCTCAATTCTTTCTAAATCCTCAGGCTTAAATGGCTGCTCCAAGTCAAAATCATAATAAAACCCATCGGCAATAGAAGGACCAATTGCCAATTTCGCCTGCGACCACAATTCCTTCACCGCCTGCGCCATTATATGCGAACAACTGTGTCGGAGGGTATCTATATCCATTACTTGCATCTTTTTTGCCCTGAGTAGGCTTTTCTGAATTAAACTACTTGGAGCTCCAATTGAAATTTCTCTTGTCTTTGCTCAATATCGCTAAAAAGATTCTCTTTTTTATCTCGCTCAACATCCCTTAATCTTCTTTCTGCGATTTTTACATACTCTTTATTAGAATCTATCCCAATATAATTCTTGCCTAATATTTTAGCCGCTACCGCTGTAGTTCCGCTCCCAACGAATGGATCTAAAATTACCGCATCTTTGCTAAAAGCACAGAGTCTTATTAAATATTCACAAATTGCTAAAGGCTTAACGGTTTTATGAATATTATGCTCTCCTTTTTCCTTCTTTGTGGGCTTAGATATAAGAAAGGTTTTATCTATAAGTCCATTTATGCTATCTACTGTAAAAACATTAGAAGGATACATATTGTTTCCTATTTTAACTTTTGTATTAAATAGACCCATATTATGTTTTATTATATTGCTCAAATAAGTATGCTCCACCGGCTTTTGCGCCATCGCTATAGGCTCAAAACAGGATTTAATTTGCGGAGTTTTCCAGCCGTTAAGATTTGCCCTGATTTTCTTTTTCGTTTCTTCGTCGGCGTCCATTTTTCCGTAAATTATCAATAACTTTGTTAAGCGTTGCGTCAGATTGTTCGTCAATTTGGTGACTCCAAATTCTCAAAACTTTCCAGCCTTTCCTTCTTAAATATACGGTCGTTTTCATGTCTCTGTTTCTGGTGTTTTCAATTTTTCTTTTCCAGAAATCGTTTTTCAAAATTCTCTTCCATCTTGGATATTGCCAGCCGTGCCAAAAATCGCTGTCCAAAAAAACGCAAATTTTTTCTTTTTGAAAAACGATGTCCGGTTTTCCTTTCAAATCCCCAGCATTTGTTCTGAAACTTTTCCGGGTCTTTTTCCTAAGCTCCGCAACAAAATCCTTCTCAAACTGCGTGTTTGAAGAGCGAATTTTTGACATTATTTCGCTCCTCTTTCGTTTGGAAAACCTGTCCATATTTTTTGTCGTTCTCCTGCTGAAAATTGAGCAGAATTGCCTTTGCCAATGCGTTTGACAAGAATGTTGGCACAGCATTGCCAATCTGCAAATTTCTGTCGCTTCTTGACCCGTAAAATTGATAACTGTCAGGGAAACATTGAATCCGTGCACCCTCCCGCGTCGTAAGAGGCCGCGGCGCTTTCGGATGTATGCACCGAGAAGACGACGGAGTGCTTAAATTTCGCGTAACCGTCGTTGAGGGTCGCTTCCACCAAAGACGGCAATATGTATTTTTGAATCCCGATGTTGGACGCAATTCTTTCGGCAAATCTTCTGGCGTTCCGCCGTCTGGCAAAAGCTCCATCATTTTTACCAATCTTGGATTATTGTGCGGGGAGTTATGGTCCACCAATCTTTCCGGCGCATTTTTTCTCATCAATTTTTGAAAATCATTTTGGGGTTTGGAAGTATATTCGAAACTTTCTTCCCCCGATTTAATAAACGGCAGATCGCTTATCGCTTCTTCAAGAGTTAAGTATGGCTTAAGAGCATTTTTAAACAAATCCGGCGCTTCCTCTGAATTATAGTGCGTCGGCAATGGGTATTGAAAATCATTCTTGAGTTTTGAACCGATTATGATTACCCTCTCTCTAATTTGCGGCGCGCCAAAGTTCACCGCATTAAGAAGATTGTATTGCACTTTATAACCCAATGATTCAAAAAGAGAAATTATTGTTTCTAACAATTCTCCGCCCTGCATGGAAAGCAAGCCCTTTACATTTTCAAAAAGGAAAAGTTTTGGATTAAATTCTTTCAACACCCGATAGTATTCTTGAAAAAGTTTTCCTCGCGGGTCGTCAATCAACCTTTTCCCAACAGTGGAATACGCTTGACAGGGCGGCCCTCCAACGATTATGTCAATGTCGCTCGCGACAATTCCCAAATCTTCTTTAACGCAATCCGCTCCGAAATTTTTAATGTCGTCAACATAAACTTTTACAGAGGGATGGTTGAGCGAATATGCCTTAGCCATATTCGGCAGTATTTCGTTTGCAGCGACGATTTCAAAATTGTAGTCGTGAGCAAAACCGTAACTTAATCCGCCCACCCCGCAAAACAAGTCAATGATTTTTAATTTATTGCTCATAAAAAAGTTAATCGAAATTTATCTCTTTGTATTTAAGCGGCCGTTCCGTTATTTTCCAGACGAAACAATTTTGATCAATGTTGAAAACCGTTTGTCCCTCCATTTGTTGTCTCGTTATCCAATCCACGCTGTCATCTTCTATTTCGTCCAATTTAACGAAGGCGACTTGTCCGTTGTACAAGTCGAAATGAATCGCTAGCGAGTGAATTCTTTCGTCGCGGAAAACTCTTTTCGCTTCTAATACTTTGTGTTGTTTAATGTCGTTTGTTCCGGTGAAACCGGATTGCATCTCGACTCTAATTCTTTCTTTTTTGTCTAATCGTATTTCCAAATCGGCTTTCGGGGTTTTCTTAAAAGTCTCAACATTTTTTAAATCATCGTCGCCGATCAGGTCAATCTTTGCAGTGTTAACGCCAAACACCAAACTGAGGGCTTTTAAAAAGTAATTTGAAATCACATAACCCCTCATCCAAGAAAAATAAACTTGTTCGGGTCTTCTGCCCAGATTGTTGAGTATCGGCAGAATGCCGCCCTGCTTCATTATTTTGAAGGGACGATCTATGTGTTCTTTTTTGAACGCAGAAAAGCTGTCGATTTTAATATCGTCGGCAACAACGCTGTTCACTCTCTCTACGATATCGCAAAGGCGTTTGTTTAAAAGTTTAACATAATGAAAATCGACGCTCGGAATGATGTCTTTTGCCCCGAAAAAGTTCTTAACGGCGCCCTGATTGACGAAACCTAATTTTTCTCTGTATTGTCTAAAATATTTCGCTGTGATTGTAATTTTTCTTGGCATGATTTTATCCCGTTTAAAATTACATGAAATTTTTTATTTCTTCCTTATCGCACATTTTAATCGCTTGGGGATTGGCTAATTTTATAACTCGCCCTTTATCATCATAAACCCACCTATTTCTGTCGCCCCTATTACATTTCTGGCACTGTGGAATTATATTACCGGCAACTAAAGGTTTATTTGGATCCATATGAGATTTTTGTAAAACTGTTTTTGTAGCTGGCCAACGAAAATGAGGCTTTCCTTCCTGTGAACCGCAAGTAGCGCATCTAAAATTGTATTTTTCTTTTATTTTTCCCTAATCACCGGTTTCAGCTATCCTGTGACCTTTTTTGAAAGATGGATACGGCTCTTCTAATGTGTATAGCTGGTATGAACCCCGCTGAATATTTAAAACAATGTTATCTCTACCGCCAGAAACTATCCACCACCCGCTTTGGGCGCCTAAATGCCTAGCTTGTTGCACGTCATTGGTATCTGGATAATAACTTCTAATGAATTTGGTTAATTCTTCCTTTGTAACTTTTCTCGTCTTTGGATAATCATAGGCCAAATACACCAAAACAAGAGCGTCTTTAGTGAAATCACCCTTTTTATCATAAAGCTTGGGCAATTTTACTCCATACCGCTTCAAGTATTTTCCATGAAAATCTTTGACGGTCTTGTAAATATTTTCAATTGATTTTTTATTTAGAATTAAACTGTCTAGCATATTTCTCGTCCTTTTAAACCTATTCCCCTCTTTTTTGTTCGATTCAGAAATCTAAGTCCAAGCCAGAATTTGAGCTTCAGATTTTCCTTAATTAAGTCTGTTTCTGCCCGATTATCTTGGCAAATTCCGTCGGGACTAAAATAATCAAGCTATTCTGCTCAGCACCGATTTCCTGCCAGGTTTGTAATTGTCTTAAGACTAAAGCATTGGGATGTTCAGCAATGGTTCTGGCAGCATTCACAAACATTCGGCTTGCCTCTTCTTCAGCAGAGGCCTTTATCAGACGTGCCTTTTTTTCTCTGGACGCCTCTGATTCTTTTGCCATTGCCCGTTTCATATTATCCGGAAGCTCAATATTTTTTATCTCCACGCTTTTGATATTGACTCCCCACTCGTCTGTGGGTATCTGCAATATCTGTAAAACTTCATTACCTATTCTTTCCTTGCTGCCAAGAAGAGTATCTAAATCGTATTTCCCCACTACATCCCTTAATTTTGACTGAGCTAAAAGTGTGGAGGCATAAGCAAAGCTTTCTACTGCTGTTACGGATCTTTGCGCATCAAATATTTGATAATAAACCACGGCGTCTATCTTTGTAGGAACCGAGTCTTTGGTCATTACCTCTTGTGGCACCACATCCATTGTACGAATTCTCATATCCACATGATAAATGCTGTCAATAATCGGGATTACCCAGTTTAGGCCGGGTTGTAATTCCTTTAGATATTTCCCAAACCTAAAAATAATTCCTCTCTCCCACTGAGAGATTACTCTGATACCTAAGATGAAAATTATTACTGTTGCACTACCTAAAAATTTTAGCAAAAACATCTGATTCCTCCTTTCTCTAAATCCCTTTCGCCAACAGGCTTAATTTTCCCAAAATGCCGATTACCCTTTGCGGCTCAAGGTCGAAATCTAAATTATAATTGGGCTTTACAATTAAAATCTTTTTCTTGTCAATTATGAAATCCGCGAAACCATTTAAAAATAAATCTCTTACTGCATTTTTTATCTCGCTATTGCTGAAATAACTCATCGCACGATCTGGCTTATCAGAAAAAATCAGAAATTCCTTATCAAAGCCTTCGTCATAAATTTTTACCTCGCGAACCAGGCCAATTTTTTTTCCTAAACCGCTTAAAACAGATTCTTTAAGCACTCTTAATTTAAACATAGAGTTTTTATTTAACAATATTCTCAAGTAAGGCGGTGAATTTTTCCCGCCGGGAATAAGCAAAATATTAAACCTTAGCCCATCAAATAGTCCAGTAATTGAGGGATAAAAAGAAAATTTAGGAATTGTCCAAGATAGACAATCTGCTAATTTTTTTAACGCGACTTTTTGTTTTTTATTAAGGAAAAATATTAATTTAAATATACCAAAAAATAAAAATATAAAATATATCGGAAATATAATAAACAAGAGAATAAAATCTTTAGAAAATGTGGGCATAACTAAATTTTAGTATTCAAATGGGCGGTACTGGATTCGAACCAGTGACCTTTGCGATGTCAACGCAACGCGCTTACCAGACTGCGCCAACCGCCCGATTTATCTAACGCTCTAACCTCCGCCGGAGGCGTCCTCCAAAAAGCTTTGGCGGACGTCCGACAACGCATTGTGGCGGACGGATCAGCCTTCGGTGGAAACTTAAGCTATGAGCCCGCAAGTGCCGGGAAAGGGAGTTGAACCCATATGACCTTACGGTCGCGGGATTTTAAGTCCCGTGCGTCTGCCAATTCCGCCATCCCGGCAAAAATTAAATTCCTGCGAAGCCCAAAGTGAAAACATTTGGGCGTAGCAGAATGGGGGCGCGAGTGGGAATTGCACCCACGCATCGCGGTTTTGTCCTTCGACTCACAAAAATTCTATAAATTCTAAGGCGACGACCGGATTCGAACCGGTGAATAATGGTTTTGCAGACCACCGCCTTACCACTTGGCTACGTCGCCGTTATTCATTTCTGACTCGCTTTAGGATGCCTCGAAGGATGCCGAGCGAAGTCGAGGCACAGACCGCTCCCTTCCTACTTGGGTATCGCGCCAGATTATCAAAAACCTTTTAAAATTTTCTTAACTTCTTGAATAATCTTATCAGCTGAAGCCAGCCTTCCCTCTCCAATACTTCCATCGGAGAGTTTGCCCTTTTCAGGACCGATAAATTTATAACCTAATCTTTTCAATTTAGAAATATTTTCCTGCAAAATTTTACTCTGCCACATCCCCTCATTCATTGCCGGAGCAATTAAAATGGGAGAATGCGATGCCATAATCACACAGGTTAACAGACAATCGCAAATCCCCCAAGCAATCTTGCCGATTATATTGGCTGTGGCAGGCGCAATTAAAATTAAACTACTTTTTTTGGCTAAAGAAACATGCTCGGGGTCAAAATCCTCAACTGCTAAATCAAACAATCCCTGATAAACCCGATTGCCGGATAAAGTCTGCAGGGTTAAGGGCGTGATAAATTGCTCGGCAGACTGGCTCATAATTACTGTAACATTAATTCCCTCGTCCTTTAATCTACGGATAATCTCGCAGGATTTATATGCGGCAATACTGCCGCAAACTCCTAAGATAATCTTTTTTTTAACATCCAATTATTTCTTCTCCTTTTCTTTAACTAATTTTACCTTTCCCTTCATAACCTCCTCAAGGGCAATGGTTGTGGGTTTATCGGAGCTGGGATTTTCTATAAGCTTTGGCATACCCTCAGCCAACTCCAAAGACCTTTGCGCAGACATAATAATCAATTTGTAGATACTGTTACCTGCCTGTGGTAATAATCTCTCTAATGGTTGATAAGCCATGTTTAAAACCCTCCTTTAATGAGCGCTTGACTTATGGAACGAAGTGACATAAGTCAATTGCGCGAATTAAATCCAGCACTAATTTTTGTAATAGTCATTTTTAATGTTAATGTGGTTTATCGTTGATAAACCACAGAGCCCTTTTATAAGCGCTCTTTCAAAAATTAGTGCTGGGTCAAATTCCGACTTATAACTTTTGTTCGCTTACGCTCCAAAAGTTATGTCGTCATTTGACCTCCTTTAAGCATGTTTCATAACAATTGCCTTTAATTTTTTCAAGGCAGTTTTTAGATGGTCGTTTACAATTACATAATCATATCTCTTTGCGTATCTAATTTCTTGTTTGGCGATTGTAAGCCGTTTCTCTAAATCTTTTTTTGCTTCGGTTAAGCGGCCTTTAAGTCGGTTTTTTAAAACCGCAATCGTGGGTGGCAGAATAAATATGGAAATTGCTTTGGGGAAGATTTTTTTTATTGCCTTTTGGCCCCTTACATCAACACAAAGTAGTACATTTTTATTCTGTTTCAAGATACCTACGACATTCTCTTTAGAGGTAGCGTAAAGATAACCAAAGATGTTCTGGCCTTCTAAAAACTCCTGATTTTTTTTACGCCTGAGAAATTCAGCCCTACTTACAAACTCATAATCTCTGCCATTTTTTTCATTATGCCGACGAAGACGCGTGGTTAAGGAAATGGACTTTTTAAGTTTGTCTTTAAGCCCCCTGCCCTTAAGCAGCCTTTTATAGAGAGTAGTTTTACCGCTTCCCGACGGACCTGAGATTATGAAGATTTTAGGTTTTTGTTTCACAAATATTTACTGAGAATTCTAAAAACATTTTTCATCACTCAATATTCTGCGCCTGCTCGCGGATTTTTTCAATGCCGCTTTTAATTTGGATTGC
Source organism: Candidatus Omnitrophota bacterium (assembly GCA_030692045.1). Taxonomy (GTDB): domain Bacteria; phylum Omnitrophota; class Gorgyraeia; order JAUYCX01; family JAUYCX01; genus JAUYCX01. The sequence continues at coordinate 41,663 of JAUYCX010000101.1, read as the reverse complement.
GCAAGCAGAAATATCCTTATCTGCAAGCTTGGCTCCAGCTGTGTTAATTTCTCTTAAAAGTTCCTGACAGATAAAATCCAATTCCTTACCCACGCTGTCATTACTTTTCAGCCGCTTTTTCAAAGAATCTAAATGAAAATTAAGACGGGCGAGCTCCTCATTAATATTACTAGACTTTAAAAATGCTGATAATTCTTCTGTGGTTAATTCCTGAGTTTTTTTAGCGATTACTGTTTGAGCTCTTTTTTGCATTTGCCTTATGGAGCCGTGAATTTGTTTAATCCACTTTGCGATATCTGTTCCCAGACACCTGCCCTCTGAAAGACGGGCTTTAAGAAGCACATCCATTGCATGGTTCAATGCCGCCTCGATTTTTAACCACAAAGAGGGCAGGGAAATTTGTTTCTCCTCAAGGGATAAAACCCCCGGCAAATTAATTATCTGGGATAAAGAAATTGTGTCCTTAACTTTAAGTGAGCGTTTAAGGTGTTTAAGCTTAGAGACATATTCTCTGGCAACTGACTCATTTAAAACAACGCTTCCTCGCGGCACAGGAGTCAAAAAATTTATTACTACATTTATTCTGCCGCGTTTAATCTTTCTTCCTACAATCTTTTTTATCTTATCCTCAAATGCATTAAAACCAGGCGCAAGGTGTGAGACAGTTTCAAAATGACGGCTGTTTAAACTCTTGATTTCTACGTTTCCCTTAACCCCTTGGAAACTAAACTGAGATTGCGCAAAACCAGTCATACCCTTAATCATCGCCAAACCCTCTTTTTGTAAGATTTAAGCTGTGTGATTTTTGTGGGATACAAATCCACAATAATCTCTTCGGGCTCAAACCAAAGTTTTATCTCCCGCTCTGCCTCTTGCTCATTACTGCTGCAGTGCAAAACATTTTCATAAATGCCTCCGGTAGTTATCCTGCCGTAAGAACCCCTTATGGATGTTGCTTCGGCCTCTTCAGGATTAGTAGCGCCGGCTAAATCCCTTACTTTTTGTATGGCACTTTCTCCCCAATAAACCAATGCCATTACTTTTCTACGTTGGTGAAGTTCGCCGCGAATATATTTTATTAATTCTGGGAAAAAATCTTTGTTTTTTAAATGCTTGTAATGCTCCTGTGCTAACTCTTGAGAAACCCTCACCATCTTGGCAGCCACAATCTCTAATTTTGTTTCAGAAAGACGGGTTAAAATGTTGCCGGTTAAGGATTTTTTTAAGCCATCCGGCTTTATTAAGATAAGTGTTTGTTGGTTCATTTCTTGATTATCTCCAAAATTCTTTCTAAATCCTCAGCAGAATAAAAATCAATCACGATTTTGCCGCGTTTGCGTAAAGGACAAATCCTTACTTTTGTAGCTAAAATTTGCTGCAGCTCTTGTTCTGCTTCTTGAACATAAGGGTCCTTTTTAGCCAATGGAGAGGTCAGGCGCCTTTTATGGCGCTTAGTTTTTGTCTTCACTAAATTCTCTATCTCACGTACTGACAATTGGTTAGAAATAATGTCCTGAAATAATTTTAGCTGTTCACTAATGTGTTCCAAGCCCAAAAGTGCCCGGGCATGGCTCATGGTAATTGTTCCCTGTGAAATGCTTTGCTGAATTTCCTGAGGCAATTTTAATAAGCGCAAAATATTGCTCACTGTAGCCCTACCTTTGCCAACTGATTGTGCCACATAGTCTTGTGTAAATTGGAATTCATCAATTAGTCTCTGAAAAGCCTGCGCTTCTTCAATTGGGTTTAGTTCTTGCCGCTGAATATTTTCAATAAGAGAGATAACCATTACTTCTTCATCTTTGACTTTTTTTATTAACACAGGAACTTCCGGTAAATTCAAGGCCTTAGCTGCCCTTAATCTGCGTTCTCCAGCAATCAATTGAAAACCAATTTCAGTTTTTCTCACCAACAATGGCTGAAGAAAACCCCTTTCTTTAATAGAGGCAATTAATTCATTCTGCCTTTCCAGATTAAAATCCAAGCGAGGCTGAAAAGGGTTAGGAAGAATTTGCTCAGTTTTTAAATAAATCACCCTGTCTTCTAATTCAGATTTTGTGGACTGCGCTAGAAGCTGATCTGGAATTAAAGCAGATAACCCCTTACCTAAGGCTTTTTTGTTCATTTGAAACCCCCTTATTGTCAATTGTAGCAACCGTGTCAAGCTTTAACAGCTCTTGGGCTAATTCCTCATACTTTTTTGCGCCGATAGAATGTTTATCATACAAAGCAATTGGCTTGCCAAAACCGGGCGCTTCGCTTAATCTCACGCTTCTGGGAATTATGGTCTGATAAACCCGCTGTTTGAAAAAACTCCTGATTTCATTTATCACCTCTGAGGTCAGATTTGTGCGAAAATCTGCCATAGTCAAAAGCACGCCTTCAACCTCTAGTCCGGGATTTAATCTTTCTTTAATTAAATTAATAGTTTTCAAAAGTTGGGTTACGCCTTCTAAGGCATAAAATTCACATTGAATAGGAATTATTACTGAATCACTGGCAACCAAACTATTGAGCGTTAACAGACCCAAAGATGGTGGCGAGTCTATGAAAATAAAATCATATTGACTTTTTATAGGCTGTAAAATAAAGCGCAATTGCCTTTCTCTATTGTCCAAACTGACTAACTCAATTTCAGCTCCGGTAAGGTCAATATTAGAGGGAGCTAGGAATAAATTCTGAAGTTGGGTTGGCAAAATTATCTCTGAAATATTGATATGATCAAGTAAGCTGTGATAAATAGAAACAGACAAAGAATTCTTATCTACGCCTAAACCGCTTGTGGTGTTTCCTTGCGGGTCAAAATCTACCAACAAAACCCGTCTGCCTGCTAAGGCCAAAAAACTAGTTAAATTTATGGCAGTAGTGGTTTTGCCGGTTCCGCCTTTTTGATTACAAATTGCGATAATCTTGCCCATACGCGGTTCCTATGTTCCACGTGGAACATAGCGAATTTGTTATTATATTAGCTTAGGAATTTTCAAAAATCAAGTATTTTCTGATTTTTTAATTACTGTGACTCTGACTTTTGCTGGTTTTGCACCCTTCATGCCAAAAAGGCCTCTTTTTTCTTCAGAAACTACCTTAATTTGCACGCAATTCCGAGGTACCTTTAATTGGCTTAAGGCCTTTTTTACAGCCTGTTCCACAGTAGCGCCTTCAACTTCAATGCTTTCCATAATCTCAAACCTTAGCTGTTTGTTTCCATTGCACAATCAAGGATAAACTAGAATACACGAACCAATAAAACACTAAACCGCTGGGCACGTGATAGAACATTATGCCAAACAAAATTGGGAAAAATATCGTCATCATTTTCTGTTGCTCAGGATTAACTGCAGCTGAGCTTTGAGAGGATAATCTTTGCTGAAAAAACATTATAATTGCCATTAATATAGGCAAAAGATTGATTTCATTACCCAGCAAAGGCAAATTTGATTCAAAAGTAAATAACCTATCTGGTTCAGACAAATCCTTAATCCAGAGAAATTTTGCACCGCGCAAATCCAGAGAACGCAATAAAGCCTGATACAGGGCAAAGAAAATCGGGATTTGCAAAAACATTGGTAAACAGCCACCAAATGGGTTGACTTTATTCTTTTTGTACAATTCCATAATTTCCCGGTTCAATTTTTGTGGTTGATCCTTAAGTTCTTTGCGTAATCTTTCGATTTCCGGTTGTAAAACCTGCATTGCCTTCATGGATTTTAAACTCTTAAATGTCAAGGGATAAAGACAGAAAAACAAAATAAGACTCACGCCCAGAATACAAAGCCCCCAGTTAGGCAAAAATTTGTGCAACCATCTTAATAAAGAAAGTAATAACTTGGAAATGGGGTCAAAAGCACCAAAATTCACAATTTGCCCAAAGTCTTTGTCTATTGAATTCAAAAGCTGTGTTTCTTGAGGGCCGAAGTACAATTTTGCTTTAAAGTTAGCCAGTGTCTGTGGAGCTAAATTTAAAATTTGAATGGGCATTCCCACTGTAACGCTTTCATTATCAATAAGTTGTGTATAATAACCCAAAGGCCCAGTATTGGGTTTAAAAATAGAACAAAAATAGCGTTCTCTCAAACCTAACCAATTAAATTTTTGCTGGGTAAGCAAAAAGTTCTTTGCTGCCACACGCGTAATGTTATTACGTAAGATTTTGTCTGGCAAAGAGATGCTTAACTCCAGAAAGTTTTTATTCTTTTGGAAGTTAGACTGTGTAGAGTGCAAATTTAGAGAAAAATAATCCAGTTTGAGATTAAAATTGTTAGGTTGAGCTGAAAGGTTTTGAATACCCAGCTCAAAATCCAAAGAATTATTAGAAAGGAAAAAGGCCTTGCTAATTTTCCTGAGATTGTCCTCATAAACATACACAAGCCTATCCTCTTTATTCACAATGAGTTGGAAAGGTAAATCTTCAAATTCCTCTAAGCTCAGAATACTGGTCTCATAGAATTTGTGTTGAAATCTCTTTAAATAAACCTCTTGCAAGTTGCCACCCAAATTTGTAAACACAAGTTTTAAGTCGCCATTCTCTAACACATTGTGTTCCAAAGAGATAGAGGATGGTAATTTTGATTTGGGTTTAATTTCCTGTGGAGCAATTATGGAAGGAATTTTTTGTGGCAAACTTTCTTTTGTGGATACGGCTGGCTTTTCTAAACGATACACTTTGGCTATAAAATAATTATAGCCTAAGAGCACCAACATTGACAAAATTGCAGCTAAAAAAACTTTTCTTTCCATATGAGATGTTAAATAGTTAAATTTTTAACAATCCTTAAACCGGGTCAAAACCGCCTTTGGAAAAGGGGTTACAGCGTACAATTCGCCATGCAGTTTTTAATAGCCCTCTTACCAAACCAAACTTTTCTACGGCCTGCAGGAAGTAATTTGAGCAGCAAGGATAAAATCGACACGACCGTGGCAAAACTAGTCTCAGGGAATTTTGATATGCCTTTATAAAAATAAAAATTATCTTTTTCATAAATTCATTATAAAAAAGATAATTTAATGCCCATTAAATTGTCAGGCGCTTGCGCCCTTTAAGTCTTCGCCTTTTCAAAACTCGCCTGCCAGTAGATGTCTTCATCCGACGACGAAAACCATGCACGCGTTTACCTTTAATCCTTGTAGGTGTAACTAAATGCTTTTTCATGCCGCAATTTATTTAAAAAAATAATCCTTAAAGTTTAATTGGTAAATTATAACATAGGTTAGGTTTAAGTCAAGGATTTTGATTGCCAGTGCAAATTTGTAAATATATTGCATGGTAGAAAAAATATGCTATACTTGTTAGACAAAAATTTATAGAAGGGACTCAAATGAAGCAAGATTTAATAAAAAAGCTGATTGTTGCGGCATTAGCAGTCTGTGTATTTTTCTTTTCTGCGACTGCCGGCTATTGTTTAATTGATCTGTCAGTGATAGTAGAAAACGGCGGCGGCGGCGGCGGCGGCGGAAGCTCGTCTTCTCGCCAACGCGCATTTCAACATTTATACGAAAGCATGGATAGATATGAAACCTCTGGTATTAGGCTAATTGAAAGCTTTTCTTATCCTTATCCAGATGGCCAATTTGGCACAGCCTGGGTTTATGACAATGCCTTGGCTATTATTGCGCTTGTGTCACGCGGCTATCCAGAAGATAAAGCCAGAGCTCGTCTGTTGTGTGAAACCCTTATTTGGGCGCAGCACCACGACCCCAATGGTTATAACGACGGAAGATTGCGCGACTCTTACTGGGCAACAGATATTGACCCTAATGGGCCTAATGGCGCAGCTGCAGCTAAGGACCCCAATACCTCAACAGGTAATATGGCCTGGACAATTATTGCCTGGCTTTATTATTACAATCATGCCGGAGACTCTGACCAAGCATTTCGGCAACAAGTATTGGATGCGGCAAAATGGTTAGGAAATTTTTTAGAAACAGCCTGGTCGCCAGCTGGGCCATATCCGGGTTACCACATTGGTTATGCAGGCTGGGATCCTTACGTGATTGACCCAGATATTAAATCCACAGAGCAAAATGCAGACCTTTATATTGCCTTTAAAAGGCTTTCTGAAACACCCAGTGCTGAATCGTATTGGCTAAGCCAGGCATTAAGGGCAAGGACATTTGTTCTGTCTATGCGTAATGCCGGCCAATCGCGTTATTATGTAGGCACAACTGAAACCGGTGCAATCAATGATAATCCTCAAGCATTAGATGCCAATGCTATGCCAATTCTTTCTCTTAATGATTTTACACCGATTAACTGGATAGAGAACAATTGCCATTTGTTTAGCGATGGCTTTGAAGGCTTTGATTTTAACAATGACCGCGACGGCATATGGTTTGAGGGCACTGGTCAAATGGCAGTTGTCTATAAAATGGCAGGCCGCTCCTTGGATAGCCGAAAATATATATTGCAAATGCGCCAAGCCCAAAACATTCCAGCGCCTTATGGAAATGGCAAAGGCATAATTTCTGCCTCACACGATGGCGTAAGCACAGGCTTTGAATGGTGGCTTTTGTTTAAAAGTATGAGCCTAAGCGCAACCAGCTGGTTTATCTTTGCTGAATTTGGGCTTAATCCTTTTAATTAAATCCTACCTTTAAACTCGGAAGATAAATTTCCCTGTTGGCAAATTTTACTTGCGCCGAGAAAGTTTTCTCGGCATCAAGTACAATTTAATCCACAAGGGATAGACCATCTTGATACCTTTAAAGGATGGGTCTAAACGCCAGCTGGCAAATTTTGCTTGAATAATTTTTTTTCTCTGTTATAATATTTTTCGCTTTAAAAATTAATGCTGTGTTGATAGTGCAGCGAGGCTTAAGAAATTTCTGTGAATATCCTGTGAATTGTGTGGATATAAGCAGCAGCGCCTGTTAACAAATTAGTGAGGACATAAGTTATGGAGCTGTGTTTTTAAATATGCGACATAACTTATCTGTCTGAACTTACCCAGCACTAATTTTTGAAAGACTACTCTATTAAGGACTAATGGTAAATTTAATATTACCCCAATATTTTGAACACTGCACTTTTACAAAAATTAGTGCTGGGTTAAATTCGCACAGCAACTTATGTTCACTTTGTTCCATAAGTTGCGTGCTCATTTAAAATGAAACCTTTAGACATCTGGGCAAAAAGTAAAAATTTAATCCAAGAAAAAATTGGTGAGTCTGCTTTTGGAAGCTGGTTTTCCTCAATAAATGCCAAGGAAAAAAATTCTCACAGCCTTATTTTAGAAGCGCCCGATGACTTTTTCAAAAATTGGCTGGTTGAGCATTACCTAAACCTTATATTAGATTCCTTAAAAACAGTTTCTGGCGGAGATATTCAGGTAGAATTTTCGGTTAACCCCGCAATCTTAGAGAAAGTCTTGCAAAGCCAATCAAAGGAGCCTGCCTCAACCTTAAATGATAAGACCATAAAAATAGAGTCGCTGAATCCCCGCTTTACTTTTGAGGCATTTGTGGTAGGGCCTTCCAATAGATTTGCCCATGCGGCAAGTTTGGCAGTTGCAGAATCTCCGGCTAAAGCATATAATCCTTTGTTTATTTATGGTGGAGTGGGTTTAGGCAAAACCCATCTAATGCAGGCAGTGGCTCATCATATTCAACACAAAGACCCTAACATAAAAAATTGTTATATGACCTCTGAGCGGTTTACCAATGAACTGATTGATGCCATACAACACCGCACAACAGCCAAGTTTCGCCAAAAATATCGTAATATCGATTGCTTAATGATTGACGATATCCATTTTATTGCTGGCAAGGAATCAACCCAGGAAGAATTTTTCCATACCTTTAATGTTTTGTTTGATAACCACAAGCAAATAATTATTTCCTCGGACAGGCCGCCCAAGGAAATTGCCAAGCTTGAGGAGCGTTTAAGCTCGCGTTTTAGCTGGGGTTTGATTACAGATATTCAGCCGCCCGATTTGGAAACGCGCATTGCGATTTTAAGAAAAAAAGTGGAGCGCGAGCCAATCAAGGTGCCTGATGAGGTATTAAATTTTATTGCCCAAGAAATTAAGTCTAATATTCGGGAGTTAGAGGGTGCGCTCATTAGGGTGGTAGCTTACTCATTATTGGAAGAAAAAGAGGTTTCTTTGGGTTTGGCGCAAGAGGTGTTGAAGGATTTAGTTAAAGAGTCTCAAAGAAAAATTACTATTGACGCCATCCAAAAACATGTAACAGATTTTTTTGGTGTTGGCCTGCAGGATATGAAAACAAAACGTAGAAATAAAAATATAGTGCTTCCCCGCCAGATAGCTATGTATCTTGCGCGCGAACTCACTAACCTATCTTTGCCTGAAATTGGCGCAGGCTTTGGCGGTAAAGACCACACCACAGTTCTACACTCGTGGAATAAAATAAAAAATGGATTAAATAAAGATGCGCAATTAAAGGATTGTGTGGAAAAAATAACCCGGGAGATTAAATATTAAATCACAAGAAATTAAGAGGTTTTGGTTGGGATTTAGATTAAATAACCCCTGGTTGCATAACAAGATAAAACTTTGTTCAATCTATCAACACAACTACTAAGACTACTTTATTTTAAATAGATTCTTTAATAGAGGAGGCTTTTATGAAAATTAAAATTGAAAAATCAGATCTTTTAAATGGTATCCAAATAGTACAAAATGTTGTATCGCTTCGCGCAACCCTGCCCATTTTATCCAATATCTTGATAGAAACACAGGCAGGGGATTTGCGCCTTATTGCTACGGATTTAGATATAGGAATATCCTGTTTAATTCCTGTCAACATCTCTGAAGAAGGGGCAATAACACTGCCGGCTAAAAGGTTTAGCGATATAATCAAAGAATTGCCTGATGCGCCGATTGAGATTGAGGTCAAAAAAAATAATCAAATTGAGATTGAGTGTGAAAAGTGTAAATTTAAATTACCCGGATTACCCAAAGACGAATTTCCTAAACTGCCTGAGTTTAAAGATAAAGAGGTAATCAAGATAGAGCAATCTATTTTAAAGGAAATGCTGGATTTAACCAGCTTTGCCGTGTCTCGTGAAGAAACCCGTTATATTTTAAATGGCATACTATTAGAAATAAAAGAGGATTTAATTAGGCTGGTCGCCACAGACGGACGCAGATTAGCCTTAAGGGAAAACAAACTGCCCATTCCTTTTAAAAAAGAAGTTAGGGTAATTATTCCCATAAAAGCTGTGCAAGAAATTAGTCGTAATTTAAAACAAGAAGGCGAGGTTTTAATGGTTATGGGTACCAATCAGGTAATGTTTGATATCAATAAGACTTTGATTGTATCGCGCCTTATCGAGGGAGAATTTCCTAATTATAATCAAGTGATCCCTAAGCCAGCAGAGCCCAAAATAACTATCAACAAAGAGAGCTTTCTCTCGGCAATCCGACGGGCAAACCTCTTATCTACCCCAGATTTTCAGGCTATAAAATTTGAGGTATTTAAAAATAAAATGGTAATTTCCAAGTCTACTCCGGATGTGGGAGAATCGCGCGAGGAGTTAGCCATAGAATATGCCGGGAAAGAATTAATCATCGGTTTTAATCCTCACTACCTTATAGATGCGTTAAAAAATTTACGCGAGGAAGAGGTAAATTTAGAGCTGACCGATGCTGATAAGCCAGGGGTTATCCGTAGCGAAGGCTATTTATATTTAGTCTTACCGATGAGAATTTAATATGGAATCAATTAAGGATATTCTGCCCAATGTTATTGAAAATTTGTCTGAAGGAAAACCCGGGGTCTTCCAAAAGATACATAAGCTCTGGCCGCAAATTTTACAGCCAAAGATTTTAAAGCATGCCAGGCCCGCGGGATTTAAAAAGGGGCAATTAACCATCAACGTAGATTCGCCAGTGTGGTTGTTTCATTTGAATTTTAAGCGCCAGGAAATCCTTGCGGCATTACAAAAAGAATTTAATGACCTAACCACTATAAAATTTCGTATAGGAAGCATAAATGAAAAAGCATAAAAAGAAAAACCAAACAGAGGCAACAGAAAAGCTGCAAACCAAAGAGAAGATAGAAGCCGCCGCTCAGGATAAAGGCAAATACGATGCCACAACCATTCAGGTTTTAGAGGGCGTGGATGCGGTTAGACTCCGGCCCGCAATGTACATTGGCGATACAAGCGTGCGCGGCCTTCACCACTTGGTTTATGAAGTGGTAGATAATTCTGTGGATGAGGCTTTGGCTGGCTTTTGCCACAATATCGAAGTAATCGTTAACGCCGATAACAGCGTGGCAGTTATTGACGACGGCCGAGGCATACCAGTAGATATCCACAAAACCGAGAAAAAGCCAGCAGTGGAAGTTGTCTTAACTACTCTTCATGCCGGAGGCAAGTTTGACCACCGCGTATATAAGGTTGCTGGCGGCTTGCATGGGGTGGGAGTAAGTGTGGTTAATGCCTTATCTGAATGGCTGGATGTGGAAGTAAGGCGCGATGGAAAAGTTTATCACCAGCGTTTTCAAAAAGGCAAGACCGCCTCCAAGCTTACAGTGATTGGCAAAACCAAGTCCCAAGGCACAAAGGTTACCTTTAAGGCAGATAAAGAAATCTTTACCACAAAAATAGATTTTTCTTATGATATCTTATCCCAGCGCTTGAGAGAACTTGCCTTTTTAAACAAGGGCTTAAATATAAAATTAGTGGATAAACGCACTGATAAGGAAACTACCTTTCAATTTAAGGGCGGCATAGTTTCATTTGTGGAATACCTTAATAAAAATAAAAATCCTCTGCACAGTAAGGTAATCTATTTTGCCCGGGAAAAGGAAAGTGTGATTTTAGAGGGCGCAATTCAGTACAATGATGGCTATGCAGAGAGCATCTTTTGCTTTGCCAATAATATCAATACCGTCGAGGGCGGCACGCATTTAAGCGGTTTTAAGTCTGCCTTAACCCGTGCTATAAATCAGTATGCCAAAAACAAAAATTTGTTAAAGAATGAAGTTTCAATTAGCGGCGATGATGTGCGCGAGGGCTTAACTTGTGTAATCAGCGTCAAGCTTGCCAATCCTCAATTTGAAGGACAGACTAAAACCAAATTAGGCAACTCTGAAGTGGAGGGTTTGGTGAACTCAGTTGTGTTTGAGTCCTTAAGCAGTTACTTTGAGGAAAATCCCTCAATTGCCAACAAAATCATAGATAAAGTAATCCTGGCTTGCCGCGCCAGAGAGGCAGCTAGAAAGGCGCGGGAATTAACCCGTCGTAAAGGCGCTTTAGAAGGAGCAGGCCTGCCGGGTAAGTTAGCAGATTGTTCAGAAAGGGACCCTAGTCTCTGCGAGCTTTATATTGTGGAAGGCGATTCTGCAGGGGGCTCGGCCAAGCAAGGCAGGGATAGAACATTTCAAGCAATTCTGCCTTTAAAAGGAAAAATCCTGAATGTGGAAAAAGCACGGCTGGATAAAATGCTCAGCAACGAAGAAATCCGCATCCTTATTACTGCCCTGGGCACTGGTATTGGCGAGGAGTTCGACATTGCAAAATTAAGATACCATAAAATAATTCTGATGTGCGATGCAGATGTGGATGGTTCGCATATTAGAACGCTTTTATTAACCCTCTTATATCGTCATATGCAGAAGCTAATCGAGGGAGGCTTTATTTACATTGCCCAGCCACCCTTGTATAAGATTAAGCGCGGCCAACGCGAGGAATATATCTCCACAGAAGAGGAGATGAACAATCTGCTTTTGGATTTGGGTACAGAGGGTTTAAAATTTATTCGGCTGAAAGATAAGAAGCAATTTACCGAACCACAATTTAAAGAAGCCCTGGGGCTTTTAGTGGAATTAGAAAAATTTGGCTCTTTCTTAAGGAAAAAGGGAGTGAATATACAAGAATATCTCAGTTTTAGGCATACAAAGACCAAAAAACTAGCTATTTTTAGGGTAAAAGTGGAGGGGTCAACCCATTTTGTTTATACAGATAGTGAATTGGAAAGATTAACTGGCAAGCAAGAAGAGAGCGAGACTGAAGTCACAGAACTCTTTGAAGCAGAAGACATTGAGAAAATTATCCAACGCCTGGATAAAATGGATTTAGAAACAGAAACCTATTTTGCACCATTAAAAAAAGAAGAGGGCTCAAAAAAGCAGGAAAAGCCTAAGCCCATTTATAAATTGCTCAATGAAAAAGAAGATTATCTATTTTTCTGCCTAAAAGAAATTTTGGATTTTGTCAAAGCCCAGGCCAAAAAAGGAATGATTATTCAAAGATACAAAGGTTTAGGAGAAATGAATCCTCGGCAGTTGTGGGAGACCACTATGGAGCCGCAAAGGCGCACACTTTTAAAGGTAACCTTAGAAGATGCCGTTGAAGCAGATAAGACATTTACCATTTTGATGGGCGATGCAGTTGAGCCGCGCAGAGAATTTATTGAAAACCATGCCCATCAGGTGAGGAATTTAGACATATGAAAGACTTTGAAGCCAAAGAAAAAATCATCCCCGTTTACATCGAAGAGGAAATGAAGGCATCCTATCTCTCGTATGCCATGAGCGTTATTGTCGGCCGCGCTTTGCCTGATGCGCGCGATGGTTTAAAGCCAGTGCATAGACGGATTTTGTATGCAATGAAGGACTTAAATCTTGAACACGATAAACCTTTTAAAAAATGTGCCCGCATCGTGGGCGAAACTTTGGGCAAATATCATCCTCACGGAGATGTGGCGGTTTACGATGCATTGGTTAGAATGGTGCAGGATTTTTCTCTGCGCTATCCCTTGGTGGATGGACAGGGAAATTTTGGTTCGGTTGATGGAGACGCACCGGCGGCAATGAGATATACAGAAGCGCGCTTAGCCGCAATTTCCGACGAGATGTTGGTGGATATTGATAAGGAAACCGTAAATTTTACACCCAATTTTGATGCCTCTTTGAATGAACCAACGGTTCTGCCCTCAACCCTTCCTAATCTTTTGGTTAATGGCTCAAGCGGTATTGCCGTGGGTATGGCAACCAATATGCCCGCGCACAATCTAAATGAAATTTGCGACGGTATAATCTTTCTTATTGACAATCCTGAATGTGAAATAAAGGATTTAATGCGCAGTGTCAAAGGTCCAGATTTCCCCACCGGAGGAATTATCTGCGGCAGAGACGGTATTAAAGAGGCATATGCCACTGGCAAGGGCAAGCTAACTTTGCGCGCCAAAACCTCAATTGAACGGCAAAAGCAAGGCAGGGATTCCATAATTGTTACAGAAATTCCCTATCAGGTAAATAAAAGCACTTTAATTGAATCCATCGCTGATTTGGTCCAAGAAAAAACTATTGAAGGCATTAGCGACATACGCGATGAATCTGACAAAGATGGAATAAGAGTAGTAATTGAGCTGCGGCGGGATACTGAGCCGCAGATAATCTTAAATCAGCTGTTTAAGCACACGCAATTAGAAACCACCTTTGGCATTATAATGCTGGCGCTCTTGGATGGCAGGCCCAGGATTTTAAATTTAAAACAGCTGATGAGTAGTTTTATTGACCATCGCAAGGAGGTTATCCGTCGCAGGACGCAATTTGAGTTAGACAAGGCCAAAAAGCGCGCTCATATCTTAGAGGGTTTAAAGATTTGCCTTAAGTTTATTGATAAAATCATAAAAACTATTAAGACCTCCAAAAACACTGCTGAGGCAAAGTTAGCCTTAATGAAGAATTTTGATTTAACTGAAATGCAAGCACAGGCAATTCTGGAAATGCAGTTACAGAGATTAACTGCCTTAGAGCGCGATAAGATTGAGGCAGAGTACTTAGAGTTAATTAAAAAAATCGAGTTTTTAAAATCCATTTTAGCCTCAGAAAAACAGATAGAGGCTTTGATAAAAGAAGAGCTCTCTAATATAAAGAAAAAATATGGCGATGAAAGGCGCAGTGACATAATTGCCGAAACAGAGGATATTGAAATTGAAGACTTAATTGCCGAGGAGGATATGGTAATTACCTTAAGTCTTGGCGGTTACATCAAGCGGCTTTCAGTTACGAGCTACCGCAAGCAAAAAAGAGGCGGCAAGGGCGTAACTGCTATGGAAACCAAAGAAGAGGATTTTGTAAAGCACTTGTTTATTGCCTCAACAAAAGATTACCTCCTGATTTTTACCAATAAAGGCAAGGCTTATTGGCTTAAGGTTTATGAAATACCCCAGGCCTCGCGTCAGGCAAAGGGCAAGGCAATGATAAATCTTCTCCCTTTCGAGGTTAATGAAAAGATAAGTTCAGTTGTGGCGGTTAAAGATTTTTCAGAGCATAAATTTTTAGTGATGGTAACCTCCCAAGGTTTAATAAAAAAGACCGCGCTTGCTAACTTTAGCAATCCCCGTAAGGCAGGGATTGTGGCGATTACCTTAGAGCAGGATGACCAGTTAGTTGAGGTGGAAGTTACTGACGGAAAACAGAATATTCTTTTAGCCAGCAAAGAGGGCAAGGCGATTAAATTTAAAGAACAGCAGGCGCGTGAAACGGGTCGCCAGGCAAAGGGGGTTAGGGCAATTCGTCTAAATGAAAAGGATGAAGTAGTTGGTATGGAGGTTGTGCCGGCCGAAGCTAAAAAAATGAATATGACGCTTTTAAGCGTTACTGCTGGAGGCTTTGCCAAGCGCACTGATTTTGATGAGTATAGATTACAGTCAAGGGGCGGCAAGGGTATTATTAACATTAAGGTAACCAAGAAAAATGGTGAAGTAGTGGCAACCAAGGCAGTTACTGAAGATGATGAAGTAATGTCAGTAACTCAACAAGGAATGATTGTGCGCTGTTCAGTTAAGGATATCCGCAAGACCGGCAGAAACACCCAAGGAGTTAAGCTTATCAGTTTAGATAAGGGCGATGCGGTTTCCGGCGTGGCAAAGGTTGTGGCAAAGGAAGACTAAAATTTTTGTCCCCATCGTCTAGTCTGGCCTAGGACACAAGCTTTTCAAGCTTGCGACCGGGGTTCAAATCCCCGTGGGGACGCTGATTCTTAGGATAAGTTTTTCCGTTAAGTTATTCCTAAGGGGGTGAGAATTAGCATAGACCCTTAAGCAATATTTACATCATAACAACAGTTTTATTTAAAAAAGGAGAAGATAATGAGAACAATCTTGAAAGTTTATTTGATAATTTTAGCAGTAGGTATTATTTCCTTTAGTTTAATTGGATGTTCCAAGAAGCAATCAGAAATGCCATCTGGGGAGATGATTACCCAAAGCGCGGTTTCACAAACACAATTAAATGCCGAGGCGTTAACTCCTCAGGCATTGGCAAGGGTTGAACCAACAGGCGCACTTACTACCCAGAAAGATGTATTCTCAGCCGAAGATATTCAAACTGCCTTAAAAAATGCAGGTTATTATAAGGGTGCAATTGACGGCAAGATCGGAGCAAAATCCAGAAAGGCAATTGAGGATTTTCAGAAAGACAATAGTTTAGTTATGGATGGCAAGGTTGGAGCAAAGACTTGGAGTAAATTGCAAGGATATCTAAACGCAAGCCCAGAGCAAAAGACAGGGGATTAAATTCCTTAATGGAGGTTTATAATGTCAGGCAAAGGCGGAATTACTGCTAAATTTTACCGTGAAACCGCAGGCTTAAAGGTAGGCAGCGGTCAATTAGTTACAACCGGCACAATCTTAACGCGCCAAGGCGACAAATGGAAGCCGGGTTTAAATGTAGGTGGCAGAATGCATCTATTTGCCTTATGTAATGGCAGGGTTTATTTTACTAAGAAAAAAGGAAGGTATAATAAAAGGGTTACATTCATTAACATCAAGCCAACCAAATAAAAATGTGCGGAATAATTGGATATGTGGGAGAGAAGGACGCCAGTCCTATTTTAATAAACGGCATTCAACGTTTAGAATACCGTGGCTATGACTCAAGTGGAATTGCGGTTTTGCGCAATGGTAAAATACATTTACGCAAAACTAAAGGCAAAATAAAAGAGCTTTTATCTGTCCTTGAGAAGAGGCGTTTACCGACCAGCGCCATTGGAATTTCGCATACCAGATGGGCAACCCATGGCAAGCCCAGCGTTCAAAATGCCCACCCACATTTAGACTGCTCACATAAAATTGCCCTGGTTCATAATGGCATTATCGAGAATTACGAAATTTTAAAATCGCGCCTAAAAAAAACGGGCCATAAATTTATTTCTGAAACCGATACTGAGGTAATTGTGCATTTAATCGAGGAAAACTATAAGGGCAACTTAGAACAAGCAGTAAGCAAATCTGTAAGCAATCTTAAAGGCTCATATGCTTTAGGTGTAGTTTGCCTTGACGAGCCAGAAAAGTTAGTGGCTGCGCGTTTGGGCTCGCCCTTAATTATCGGCCTGGGTAAAAACGAGAATTTTATCGCCTCGGATGTTCCGGCAATTTTGGAGCACACTAAAAAGGTAATTTTTTTGGAAGATAAACAAGTTGCCTGCCTTACCAAGGATAAAATTTCAATTTTTAATTTAAAGGGCACTTCGCTTAAGCCTAAAATCGATACAGTGAAATTTGACTTAAGCTCTGCCCAGAAGGAAAACTTTCCTCATTTTATGCTTAAAGAAATCTTTGAACAACCCAAGGTCTTAGCCTCGATAATTGCTCGCTTTATTAAAGACAACACAAAGATAGATTTAAGAGAGCTCAACTTAAGCCTGGCTTATTTAAGGGGCATAGAAAATATTGTGATTGTTGCCTGCGGCACCGCCTTTCATGCCGGGCTAATTGGGAAATATATTATTGAGGAATTTACACGCATTCCCGTGTGGGTGGATTTGTCCAGTGAATTTCGCTACAGAAAGCCAATTTTAAGGGATAAGACATTAGTAATTGCCATCAGCCAGTCAGGCGAAACCGCAGATACACTGGCTGCAGTGAAGGAAGCTAAAAAGCAAGGCCTTAAGGTTTTATCTATCTGCAATGTAGTGGGCTCTTCTTTGACCCGAGAGTCAGACGCAATTTTTTATACCCATGCCGGCCCAGAGATAGGCGTTGCCTCAACCAAGGCATATACCGCGCAGCTTATGTCGCTTTATTTGTTGGCGCTTTATTTAAGTCAGATTAAAACTACTTTAAATAAAAAGAGTTACAAAAATATTTTGACAGAGCTTAAAAAAATTCCCTCCCTTCAAGAAGATATCTTAAAAAATCATCAAGCAATAATTAATATTGCCAACCGTCATTCACATTTTGGTTGTTTTCTGTATTTAGGCAGAAACATCAATTTTCCTTCTGCCTTAGAGGGCGCTTTAAAATTAAAAGAGATTTCTTACATACCTGCTGAGGGTTATGCCGCCGGAGAGATGAAACACGGACCCATTGCCTTAATTGATGAGTACCGGGCGGTTGTGTGCATTGCTCCTTCCTCGGCAATTTACGAGAAGATGGTTTCTAATATTCAGGAAATTCGTGCACGCAAGGGAAGGGTTATTGCTTTGGCAACAGAGGGCAACTCTCATATAAAAGATTTTGCCGATAAGGTGATATATCTTCCTTACGCTCCAGAATTTCTCTCGCCCTTAATTGTAGCTCTTCCTTTACAGCTTTTAGCTTATTATATTGCAGTTAAACGCGGTTGCGATGTTGACCAGCCAAGGAATTTGGCGAAGTCAGTGACAGTTGAATAAATCTAAAGTATAACGACAATATGGCAAACCCTAAATCCCAAACCCTAAACTCTAAACAAACCCCAATGTCCAAAACCCAAAATCCAAAACGTTTTGAGAATTTGAGTTTTGTGTTTTGAATTTGTTTAGGATTTAGAGTTTAATGTTTAGAGTTTGAACATATTTGAATTTAACATGCTTTACATAGTTTCCACTCCCATTGGCAATTTAAAAGATATTACCTTTCGCGCCATTGAAACGCTAAAGAGTGTTGACCTCATCGCTGCCGAAGATACCCGCCACACCAAAATCTTAACCTCGCATTATGGGATTACCACGCCTTTAACCAGTTATTTTGAGTATAATAAGTTTAAGAAGGGCGATTTTTTGCTGGAGCTTTTAAAAAAGGGGCAAAAAATCGCCCTTGTTTCCGACTCTGGCACTCCCGGTATAAGCGACCCCGGCTTTCATTTAATAAAACTGGCAATTGACAATAATATCCCCATAACTGTTATTCCCGGGCCAACTGCTTTAATCGCAGCGCTCGTCTTATCTGGCTTTCCAGCACATAAATTTGTCTTTGAAGGATTCTTGCCTGCTAAAAAAACCGCACGACAAAAGAGATTAAAAGAATTAACTCAGGAAAACCGCACAATTATTCTTTATGAATCACCACATAGAATTATTTCTCTTTTAAAGGATATTGTAGAAATATTTGGCAACAGGCGAATTGCGGTTATTCGCGAGATTACCAAAAAATTTGAGCAGATAAAAAGAGCCCCGGCAACAGAACTATTCGAATATTTTACAAAAAACAAGCCTCGTGGAGAATTTGTGGTGGTAATTTAGCTTATGCGCATATCTAAACCAACCCTATTCTTTGGCTTATTTGTGGTTATCTCGGCCTCCTTTACTCAGCAAATACTTTTTTATTTCTTTGAAACCTTTGGCAAACGCCAAACCGCAACTACTTTAGGAATATTCTTTGTTCTAATAGGTGTTGCCGTAATTATTTATATTTTTAAACAAAAAATTGCCAATCTAAAGAAACTTTGCTTTTGCTGGTTATTTATTTTAGGCCTTGTCTTAAGTTGGCGTATGCCAATAGTTGCAGAGAGAATTCATATCCTTGAATACGGTTTATTAGGCTGGCTCACCCTAAAAGATGCTTCAAAAAAATATTTTAGCCCTAAAACAATTCCTTTTTCCTTAAGTATAATCCTTGTATTTAGCCTGATGGATGAGGGGTTTCAATTTATCCTGCCAAACCGCATTGCTGACTGGCGGGATGTCTTTATAAATCTAATCGGTGGTTGTTGGGGCATGGGGTTATTTTTAATGAGCCCCAAACTTATGGAGCGTAAGCGAACATAAGTTTGTAGGGCGAATTAATCCCGAAGCTTAAGCTAAAATTATCGAAGAGAATTTTAGCTTGTTTAAGCGAGGGGCAAGTAGAAACTCCCCAATAAAATGCAGTTGGTATTTTTCCTTGGTCGAGAAAGCATTCTCGACACAAGCGAAAAAATAATCCACAAGGGATAGACCATCCTGATACATTTTAAGGATGGGTCTAAGCACAAGTTTGTATTTTTTCGCTTGACACATAAGAATAATAATGTTATATTTTATTAACGATTTAACCTTTAAGCTGGCTCATGAGAAGCTGGCAAGGATGTAAAATGAAATTACAAAACAAAGATATAATAACCCGCTTAGAACCTAAGCGGGATTTTTTTTAATCACAGATGGCACAGATGAAAGAAAAAGCCAAAATACTTGATAAAGAAGCCATAGAACGCACATTGATGCGCATTGCCCACGAGATAATAGAAAAAAACAAGGGCACAAAAGAGCTGTGTCTTGTGGGCATTCGCACACGCGGTGTATTTTTAGCAGAAAGGCTTAGTCAATATATCGAAAAGATAGAAGGAAGTATAGTGCCAGTAGGGATTCTGGATATTACCTTGTACCGCGATGACTTAACCTTGGTTTCTGAACAGCCGCTGGTGCGCAAAACCGAGATAAATTTTAATATTACCGATAAAAAGGTTGTTTTAGTGGATGATGTTTTATATACTGGCCGCACAATCAGAGCAGCTTTAGATGAATTAATTGATTTTGGCAGACCTAAAATTATACAGCTGGCAGTTTTAATTGACCGCGGCCACAGAGAACTGCCTGTGCGCGCTGATTATGTAGGTAAAAATATCCCAACTTCCCAGAATGAAATTGTGGAGGTGCGTTTAGCAGAAGTTGATGGCAAAGATGAGGTAGTCATCGTTGAGAAATAACAAATGAAAAATCCGAAGCACGAAATCCGAAACCCGAAACAATGACCGAATTTTCAAAATCCAAATGACAGAAAAAACAAATATTAAAAATAATAAGCTTTTTAGTTTTGAACATTGGAACATTTGATAATTCGGATTTGTTTCGAAATTCGGGATTCGAATTTCGGATTTAACAAGGCTAATAGCCAAAGAAGAGATTACAGATATGCTCTGGACACACAAAGACTTATTAGGCTTAGAGGATTTAAACAAAGATGAGATTGAATTAATCTTATCAACTGCCGAGTCTTTTAAAGAAGTTTCCACTCGCGAGATAAAGAAGGTTCCCGCGCTTCGCGGAAAAACAGTGGTTAATTTGTTTTATGAACCTTCCACAAGAACCCGCGTTTCTTTTGAAGTTGCTGCAAAAAGGTTATCCGCAGATGTAATTAATGTAGCTGTGGAGACCTCCAGCGTTAAAAAAGGCGAGACACTTATTGATACCGGTAGAAATATTCAGGCACTTAAGGCAGATATAATTGTTTTACGACATAATCGCTCGGGTAGTGCGGTTTTGCTTTCGCGTCATCTGGATATAAGTGTGGTAAATGCCGGTGATGGCTGGCATGAACATCCCACCCAAGCACTTTTGGATATCTTTACCTTAAAGGAAAAATTAGGCAGGATTGCTGGTTTAAATGTAACAATTGTAGGAGATATCGCCCATTCACGAGTGGCTCGTTCAAACATCTGGGGTTTAACCAAATTAGGCGCAAAGGTTATTGTTTGCGCCCCTAAAATGCTTATTCCTCCTGACATAGAACAAATGGGGATTAGCGTAAGCTACAATATTGATGATGCTTTGAAAAATGCCGATTGTGTAAATGTCTTAAGGATGCAATTTGAACGCGATGAAGAGAACGCCTTTCCTAAGCAATTAGAATATTTCAAAAATTTTGGCATTACCAAAGAGCGTTTAAGAAACGCAAAAAAGGATATTATCATAATGCACCCAGGCCCTCTTAATAGAGGGGTTGAGATGTCTTCTGATGTTGCCGACGGAGAAAACTCAGTAATATTGGAGCAAGTTACCAATGGCATTGCTGTAAGAATGGCGGTTTTATTTTTAGTCTCGCAAGGTCAAATGAAGACATAACTTACAGAGCGATAGCGAATGTAAGTTATGTGTCTGAATTTGACCCAGCACTAATTTTATGAACATATATTGAATACACATCTTAAAAAATATAGCAGATGGAGAACCTTATTACGGTTATACTAATAACTTAGAAAGGCGCTTAAAAGAACACGATATAGATAAGAAATGGAAATTTATTGGCTGTAAGGGATATGCATCAGAATTAGACGCTAGGGAAAGAGAAAGAAAGCTAAAACATTATGGACAAGCACGAACCCACCTTAAAAACAGACTTAGAAGATCACTGCAATTGTAAAATTAGTGCTGGGTTAAATTCGCACAGCAACTTATGTCATTTGCATTCCATAAGTTGCGTGCTCATTTAATATGAAACTTCTAATTAAAAACGGATTAGTGATTGATCCTTCTCAAAACTTAAATGCAATGCAGGATATCTTGGTTAATCATAGCAAAATAATCAAGGTTGCCAAGAATATCCAAGAGAAGGTAGATAAAACAATTGATGCAACTTCCAAAATTATTATGCCTGGCATTGTAGATATGCATGTGCATTTAAGAGAACCCGGTAGAGAAGATAAAGAAACTATTGAAAGCGCAACCCAAGCCGCCTTAAAAGGCGGCGTAACCTCTGTTTTGGCAATGCCCAATACTGAGCCAACAATAGATTCTCTAGGTAGTGTTAAGTTGCTCAAGGCAATTATTAAAAATACTGCTAAGGCAAATGTTTTTATTGCCGGCGCAATTACTCTTGGGCGTTTAGGTAAAGAGTTGTCTGATATTGCCAGCCTTAAAAAAGAGGGCACAGTTGCAATTACCGATGATGGCTTTTCTGTTGATGACCAGGAACTTTTTTTAAAGGCATTGAAAAAAGCCAAACAAGAAAAGGTTTTGGTAATTTGCCACTGCGAAGACAAAACGCTTTCCCAAAAAGGCGCGGTTAACTTAGGATTTGTTTCAACAATCTTGGGTTTAAGGGGCATTTCGAAAGTGTCAGAATATAAAAGGGTTAAAAGAGATATTCATTTGGCTAAACAAACAAATGCAACTTTGCACATTGCTCATGTAAGTTGTCAGGAATCAGTCGAGATAATCGCATCTGCCAAAAAAAATGGCATAAACGTAACAGCAGAAACTGCGCCGCATTATTTTTCATTAACAGAAGAGGCAGTTTTAGGATATGACACGAATATGAAGGTTAATCCACCGCTTAGAACCAAAGAAGATGTTATAGCGATTAGGCAGGGTTTAAAAAATGGCATAATTGATGTGATTGCCTCAGACCATGCACCACATACTGAGAATGAAAAGAATATAGAATTTGACTGCGCAGAATTTGGCACAATTGGTTTGGAAACGCAGTTAGCAGTTGGCATAACAGAGTTAATTAATTCTGGATTATTAGATTGGCCAGATTTAGTAAAAAAATTAGCCCTAAATCCAGCAAGGATTTTAGGAATTGATAGGGGCACATTACAAGAGGGAAGCATCGCCGATATAATTATTGTTGACCCGCACAAAGAATGGCTGGTAAAAAAAGAGGATTTTGTCTCCAAATCTAAAAATTCATGCTTTATGGGACGTAGATTACAAGGGGCTGTGGAATATACTATTCTTGAGGGAAATATTGTTTATGAAAACATTTAAAATAAACTTTATCTGTGTAATCCGTAAATAATCCGTGTAATCTGCAGCGACGAGCAAAAGCGAGGAGCAATGCAATTTATCGCCGACTTTCATATTCATTCCAAATACAGCCGCGCCACATCTCGCGATATGGATATTGACCATTTGACGCAATGGGCAAAGCTTAAAGAGATTTCGCTTTTAGGCACAGGAGATTTTACACATCATCTTTGGCTCGAAGAATTAAAATCCAAGTTAGAGCCAATGGGAAATGGATTATTCATTAAAGACGGCGTGTATTTTATGCTCACTACTGAATTAAGCAGTATCTATTCGAAAAATGGTCGGGGCTATCGCATTCACAATTTAATTTTTGCGCCTGATTTTAAAACTGTGGATAAAATTAACCACACGCTTTTCAGCTTAGGCGCAAATTTGGCCTCAGACGGCAGGCCCATAGTGGGTTTAGATGCCAAGGAAATTGCCAAAATTGTTTTTGATATATCTGAGGATTGTGTAATTGTGCCAGGGCATATTTGGACTCCCTGGTTTAGTTTATTTGGCTCAAAATCAGGTTTTGATAAAATTGAGGATTGTTTTGAGGAATTTACTCCCAAGATATTTGCTTTGGAAACCGGGCTTAGCAGCGACCCTGCGATGAACTGGCGCTGGTCAAAGTTGGATAGATTTAGTTTAATCAGCAATTCTGATTCGCACTCTCCTTCAAAAATTGGACGCGAGGCAAATGTGTTTGACTGCAAATTGGATTACAAAGAAATCATTGATGCCTTAAAGAAAAAAGATAAAAAAAAGTTTTTATACACCATAGAATTTTTTCCTGCGGAAGGAAAATATCATTTCGACGGACACCGGCTTTGTAATGTGCGGCTTTCTCCTAAAGAATCAAAACAAAATAAAAATCTCTGCCCCAAATGCAAAAAACCATTAACTATTGGCGTAATGAATCGCCTGGAAGAATTAGCAGATAGGCCAGAGGGTTTTGTGCCAGAAAATGCCATTCCTTTTAAAAATTTTATTCCTTTAGATGAAATTATCGCGGAGTCCAAGGGTTTGGGAAAAGCCAGTCAGGCAGTAGAAAATGAATATCATAGAATAGTTTCTAAATTTGGCACAGAATTTGAAGTAATTGCCAAAGCCAGCAAAGAGGAACTTTTAAAAGCCATTTCTCCCAGAACCGTTGAAGGAATTATACGTGCGCGCGAAGGAAGAGTGGAAATTCTTCCGGGATATGATGGCGAATATGGCACGATAAAGATTTTTGACGAGAATGAGCAGGATAAAAAAGGCGAAGAGCAATTGAGCCTTTTTTGATACGCGCCTGTAGCTCAACGGATAGAGCGCTAGCCTCCGGAGCTAGATGTGCAGGTTCGATTCCCGCCAGGCGCATAATAAAAAGGGAGTTGCAAAATGATATGGTATAGCAAAAAAGAAAAATATTCACAACCCAAAGACATAAAAGAATTATTAACCATAGCTTTAGAAAGAGAAAAGTCGGCTGTGGGTTTTTATGAAGATATGCTGACTCATAGTTTCGCCTCTATGGTTAGCGATTTATTAGTTGAATTAAGAGATGCAGAGCGTCATCATGCGCAGATAATAGAGAAGAAATTAGCAGAATTAAAACCGCCGTTTTAAAATCTAAAAAATGGGTAATCTAACAAATGGCAAATATGGATAATCTCAACCGTATTTCTTTTTTGGCATGCGGTGGTCCGCCTGTCTTTTGACAGGCATCCAGAGAAAGGATAAAATGGGTCCCCACCACAATTCTTGGTGGGCAGGCTGTCAAAGTTTTGTATTCGTCCCGACAAAATGGCGGAAATGGTCGGGACTCATATCAAAACTTTACCACCCATTTTGAGATTATTATAAACTTGCTACCTGCGCTTCGCTGCTCATTCGGAAATGGGTTGAGATTTTGGGAAATGAGAGAATTAAGCCAAATCACTCGTAAAATAATAGCGAGCTGTTAACTTCGACAGCACATTAAATTCTTTGGCAAAGGTTTACGAGGAATTGCGGCGAAATGAATGCAGAAACTGACCATGAGATTTAGAAGTTGTGGGAATTTCTGCAATGAACAAGCCGCAAACCGAAGTAAACCGCTAAAGAATTTAGTGCGGGAGAAGTTTAACAGCGAGCTTATATCTGCGCACGGCTAAAACTTTCTTTTAGCCAGGCCTGGCTAGTTGGGACAGGACAAGCGGTGCGGCGAAAAACAAACCAAGACAGAACCGTAAAATATAAACAAGGATAATATGAAAAACTTAATAATAGGCGTAATCGGCGGTCATACTTGTACTAAAGAAGTGGAGCTTTCAGCCCATAATTTAGGCAAAAGTATAGCTAAAGTGGGGTATAAATTAGTTTGTGGCGGTTTAGGTGGAGTAATGAATGCGGTATGTAAGGGGGTAAAGGAAGAAAATGGTGTAACTATTGGCATTATACCAAGTTACGACAAAAACGATGCAAATGAATATGTGGACATTGTGATTCCTACTGGCTTAGGTTATGCTAGAAATGTTTTGGTGGTGCAAACGGCAGATGTAGTAATTGCTTTACCCGGCGAATATGGTACCCTCTCAGAAATCGCTTATGCCTTGCAATTTAATAAGCCGGTGATTAGCTTAGGCAGCTGGGATATTAAAGGAGTAATTCAGGTTAAGAATGTGGAAGAAGCGATGGAGAGATTAAAATCAATTTAAAAGAGAAAAAATGAAGGCAATATTACTTTTAGAAGATGGTTTTTGTTTAGTGGGAGAAAATTTTGGCGCAGAAGGCGAGACCCTTGGCGAAGTAGTTTTTAATACCTCTATGATGGGCTATCAGGAGATTTTAACCGACCCCTCATACAAGGGACAAATTGTAACCATGACCTATCCTCTGATTGGCAATTATGGTGTTAATGAAGAGGATGTGGAAAGCTGCCGCATTTGGGCAGAAGGTTTTGTCGTTAAAGAAAAAAGCACAATTTATTCTAACTGGCGCGCAAAAATTAGTTTGGATGATTATTTAAAAAAACACAATATTGTAGGAATTAGCAGTGTGGATACGCGAGCTTTAACGCGGCACATTCGCCTAAAAGGTGCGATGAAAGGCGGGATTTCCACGGTTGATTTAAATAAAGAGAGCTTTTTAAAAAAGGTTATTGCCTCGCCATCAATGTTGGGGCGAGATTTAATTCCTGAGGTAACCTGCAAAAATATTTATCAGTGGAGCAAAACCGGTAAATACAAGGTTGTAGCAATGGATTTTGGGGCAAAATTAAATATTTTGCGATTGCTTGAGGCTCATGATTGTTTAGTAACCGTAGTTCCTTCAACTACAAAAGCAGAAGAAATTTTAAAGATGAAGCCAGATGGTTTATTTCTTTCCAATGGTCCCGGAGATCCCGCGGCATTGGGTTATATCATTGAAGAGATAAAAAAGATGCTTGAGCAACTGCCGATTTTTGGCATTTGTTTGGGACATCAATTACTGGGATTAGCCTTTGGCGGAAAAACCTATAAATTAAAATTCGGCCATCACGGCGCAAATCATCCGGTAATGAATTTGGAAACACGGCAGGTAGAAATTACCGCACAAAATCATGGCTTTAATCTGGATATGAATTCTCTCAAAGGCAAAGATATAGAATTAACCCATATAAATTTATACGATAAAACTGCCGAGGGAATGAAGCATAAAAAACTACCTGTTTTTAGCGTGCAGTATCATCCCGAGGCATCACCCGGGCCGCATGATGCAAATTATTTATTCCAGCAGTTTATCGAGATAATGGAAGAAAACAGAGGACAGAAAACAGAAGACAGAAAATCTGACTTCTGACTTCTGTCTTCTGACATCTGAAAAATATGCCCAAACGAACTGATATCAAAAAAATTCTAATCATCGGCTCAGGGCCGATTATTATTTCCCAAGCCTGTGAGTTTGATTATTCAGGAACTCAAGCTTGCAAGGCCTTAAAAGAAGAGGGTTTTAAGGTTATTTTAGTAAACTCCAATCCCGCTACAATTATGACTGACCCCCAATTTGCCCACAGAACTTATATTGAGCCAATTACGCCAGAAATTATTGAGAAAATTATTGCTAAGGAGAAACCAGATGCATTGCTCCCAACCCTTGGTGGCCAAACTGGTTTAAATACGGCAATTGAAGTTGCTCGCCGAGGAATTCTAAAAAAATACAATGTAGAAATGATTGGCGCAGATGAACAGGCAATTAAAAAAGCAGAGGATAGGCTATTATTTAGAGAATCAATGAAAAAAATTGGCTTGGATGTTCCGCCAAGTGGCTTAGCCTACAATATGGATGATGCAAAAAAAGTTTTAAATGAAATAGGCCTGCCTCTGGTTATTCGTCCTGCCTTTACCTTAGGCGGCACAGGCGGCGGCATTGCCGAAACTAAAGAAGAATTTTTAGAAATAAGCGCTCGCGGCCTGGAATACAGTATGATTCATCAAATTTTAATTGAAGAATCAGTAGTCGGCTGGAAGGAATTTGAATTAGAGGTAATGCGCGATAAAAAGGATAATGTGGTAATTATCTGCTCAATTGAAAATTTCGACCCTATGGGAGTGCATACAGGAGACTCTATTACCGTTGCTCCAGCACAAACCTTAACTGATAAAGAATATC
Organism: Candidatus Omnitrophota bacterium; assembly: GCA_030692045.1. Lineage (GTDB taxonomy): Bacteria > Omnitrophota > Gorgyraeia > JAUYCX01 > JAUYCX01 > JAUYCX01. Next base: position 14,386 of record JAUYCX010000101.1, on the reverse strand, counting down.
AATTGATGCGTGATGCCTCCATCAAAGCAATTAGAGAGATTGGCGTTGAAACTGGCGGTAGCAATATCCAATTTGCAGTTAATCCGGATAATGGCAAAATGGTAATTATTGAGATTAATCCCAGAGTTTCTCGTTCATCTGCCTTGGCCTCAAAGGCAACTGGATTTCCTATTGCAAAAATTGCGGCAAAATTAGCTATTGGCTATACACTGGATGAAATTCCCAATGACATTACCAAAGAAACTCCGGCAAGCTTTGAGCCGACAATTGATTATTGTGTGGTAAAAATTCCTCGCTTTACATTTGAGAAATTTCCCGGGGCAAAGGCAATTTTAGATACCTCGATGAAGTCTGTGGGTGAAACCATGGCAATTGGCAGAACCTTTAAAGAGGCTTTGCAAAAGGGGCTGCGCGGTTTAGAAATCAGAAAGAATGGTTTGGATAGTATTTTAAATCCGAAATCCGAAATCCGAAATCCGAAAATAGAGGAAAAGCTAAAAACTCCAAATGCCGAGCGGATTTTTTACATTGCCGATGCCATGCGTCAAGGAATGGGCATTGATAAAATCTATGCTTTAACCAAAATTGATAAATGGTTTTTGCAGAATATAAAAGAGATTGTGGAGTTAGAAAAACAGATGACAGATGACAGAAAAAATCTGACATCTGAGCAATTACTCAGAGCCAAACAATTCGGGTTTTCTGATAAACAACTGGCAAATATTTTTAAAACAGATGAAGATGCGATTCGTTCCTTGCGCAAGAGAGAAAAAATCGAAACTACTTACAAGTTAGTTGATACTTGCGCCGCAGAATTTGAAGCCTACACTCCCTATTTTTATTCTACCTATGAAACTGAGGATGAGACACGCACTTCTGTAAAGCCCGCCACGCAGTGTGGCGGAAAGAAGATTATGATTTTAGGCGGCGGCCCCAATAGAATTGGCCAGGGCATTGAATTTGATTATTGCTGTGTGCATGCCTCTTTTGCTTTAAAAGAGATTGGCTTTGAGACAATTATGGTTAACTCTAACCCAGAGACAGTTTCTACAGATTATGATACCTCAGATAAACTTTATTTTGAACCCTTAACCAAAGAAGATGTGTTAAACATTGTGGATAAGGAAAAGCCCGACGGTGTAATTGTGCAATTTGGCGGGCAAACCCCTTTAAACTTGAGCCTTCCCTTGCAAAAGGCAGGTGTAAAGATTATTGGCACAAGCCCACAATCAATTGATATTGCCGAAGACCGGGAGAAATTCAAAAATTTGTTGGATAAATTAAAATTAATCCAGCCAGCTAACGGGACTGCCTTTACCTTTGCAGAGGCAAAAAGGGTTGCCCAAAAATTGGGCTATCCGGTTTTGGTTAGGCCTTCTTATGTTTTGGGTGGAAGGGCAATGGAAATTGTTTATAGCCAAGATGTTTTAGAAAAATTTATCAAGGAGGCAAGCGAGGTTTCACCCGACCATCCAATCCTGATTGATAAATTTTTAGAGGATGCCATTGAAGTGGATGTAGATATGATTTCCGACGGTAAAACCTTTGTAATCGGCGGCATATTGGAGCATATTGAAGAAGCAGGGGTACACTCTGGAGACGCGGCAATGGTTTTACCTCCTTTTTCTTTGTCTGGGGAAATTATTGAGAAAATCCGCCAAGCCAGCAATGCTATGGCAAAAGAATTAAAGGTTGTAGGTTTAATGAATGTTCAATATGCTGTAAAGGATAATATTGTTTATGTTTTGGAGGTAAACCCGCGCGCCTCCAGAACCATACCCTTTGTTTCTAAAGCAATTGGTGTGCCGCTGGCGAAATTGGCAGCCAAGGTTATGGCTGGAATGACGCTTAAGGAATTAGGCTTTACTAAAGAAATAATCCCTGAACATGTTTGCGTTAAAGAATCTGTGTTTCCCTTTAACCGTTTTCCGGGAGTGGATATTATGTTAGGCCCTGAGATGAAGTCAACTGGCGAGGTAATGGGAATTGATACAGATTTTGGTCGGGCATATTTAAAAAGTCAGTTAGCCGCTGGGCAAAATTTACCTACACAAGGAGATGTTTTTATCAGCGTAAAAGACAAGCATAAAAATGCAATTATTCCAGTTGCCAAAAGATTGATGGAATTAGGTTTTACGCTTGTGGCAACAAAAGGCACAGCCAAAGCTTTAGAGCATAAAGGCATAAAGGTTAAAGCAATTCCGAAACTTGCGCAAGGGAGCCCAAACATTATTGATTTAATGAAAGATAATTCTATAAAGCTTATTATCAATACACCCTCTGGTCGCATACCGCGCGCAGATGAGATTAAGATTCGTTCGCATGCAATAATGCATGGACTGCCTTGTATCACCACAATTCCTGGTGCAATTGCTTCGGTTAGTGGTATTGAGGTTTTAATGAAAAATGACTTAGATGTAAAATCATTGCAGGAATATGGAAAAACTAAACATAAAAACAGATAATCGTATTGAGTTAATTGATATCACTGATAAAATCGAGGCGATAATTAATAAAAGCAAAGTTAAAGAGGGTATTTGTATTGTTTTTGTGCCGCATACAACCGCGGGAATTACTATTAATGAAAATGCCGACCCCTCAGTGCGCAAGGATATTTTGAAGGAATTAAATAAAATTATTCCATTTGAAGATAATTACAGCCATAGCGAGGGAAATGCCGCCGCACATATTAAAGCAAGCTTGTTGGGCGCCTCCATAAATTTAATTATTGAAGGAGGCGCCCTCAAACTCGGCACTTGGCAGGGAATTTATTTTTGCGAATTCGACGGACCAAGGCAAAGAGAGGCGTGGGTTAAAATTATGGAGGCTTAAATGCCAGAACTTCCGGAAGTCGAGACAATAAAGCGGGAATTAGAAAAAACTGTTTTAAACAAAAAAATAAAAGAGGTTATTATTTATAACCCTTTTGTTATCAAACAGCCATCAAAGGAAAAATTTAAAAAAGAATTAGCCGGCGCGGTAATAAAAAATATCTTAAGAAAAGGCAAGGCATTAATTTTTGAATTATCTAATGGAAAATTTCTGGTTGTGCATCTACGTATGACCGGACAACTTGTGTATCCCGGTGCAGGAAAGCAGGCTCGCGTAAGTTTTAAGTTATCCGACGGAAAAAACTTGGATTTTAATGACCGCAGACTTTTAGGGGAACTGCGGCTTGTAGATAATTGGGAAAATCTGCAGTTTTTTAAAACCTTAGGACTAGAACCATTTGGTTTAGATGTTAACAAATTCAAAGCCCTGCTTAATGCTAAAAAAACCAAGATTAAGCCTCTTTTAATGGACCAGACTTTTATTTCAGGCGTGGGAAATCTTTATGCAGCGGAAGTATTATTTCGTGCGAAAATTCATCCGCAAAGAAGCGCAGCCTTATTGTCAGACAAAGAAAAGGAATTATTATTTAAAGAGATAAAAGATGTTTTAAATGAGGCAATACATTTTGGTGGTTCTTCAGTTGACCAGTATGTTCAACTTTCTGGAAAGCCAGGAAATTACGTTAAGCATCACAAGGTTTATGACAGAGAGGGAAAGCCTTGTTTAGTTTGTAAAACCCCTATCCAGAGAATTGCTTTGGGTGGACGGGGAACATATTTTTGCCCTAAGTGTCAAAGGTGAGAGAGTTCATCCGCCACAAAGCTTTGGCGGATTTAATTCGACCATACAATTTATGTTCACTTCGTTCCATAAATTGTGGTCTCATTAAATGAAAAAGCGAATAAAAACAAACGGCATATTAGCTGGTTTAGGAATAGTTACTTACATTGCTTTGTTAATTCTTGCGCCTTCTCATTATAGCCCGGTTTTAAATAAGGCATTGGTTTCTCTTGCCTTTAGCTTTTTTCTGATAGGCATGTTCCTGCGCATTGTTGGCCGCGCCTATAAGCTTGAACATTCTAAAGAGGGCAATGCCTTAGTTAGAGACGGGCTTTATGCTGCGGTAAGAAATCCTATGTATCTGGGTAGTTTTTTAACGGGAGTGGCCTTCACATTTTTATTGGGCAACCCTTGGATAATTATAATTTTTATAATTGTCTTTTTCTTAAGATTCCAACCACAAGTTCGCACAGAAGAAAAGATTTTATTAGAAAGATTTGGCGAGGTTTATCAAGAATATTTATCAAGCGTTCCGCGTTTTATACCCAAAATAAACAAAATCTTTAAAAAGGAATTTAAAAAATATTTCAATATTAAAAACTTCCCTTGGATTAAAAAAGAATTGTGGACTGCTTTTGGCTGGTTGGTTTTATTTTTGTTAATTGCGTTTTTAAAGGATTTAAGGCACTATGATTTAACTGAATATCTTTGGGAATTGATTATTTTCGCTGTCATTGTTGTTATTTTTCTGTTTTTTATTAGTTATGCAAAAGATTAGGGTGATTCAGAAAAAATTTAAAATTATTGCTAATTACCCAGTTACACAAGGGTATTACAAATTAATTATAAAAGCCCCGCAGATCGCAAAGACAGCTCTTCCCGGCCAGTTTATAAATATTAAAGTTAGCAATGATTATGAGCCATTTTTAAGAAGGCCGTTTAGTATACACAAAATCAAAAATCAAAAATCAAAAATCAAAAATGAAGTTCAAATTCTGTATAAGGTTATAGGTAAAAGTACTCAGATTTTGTCGCAGAGAAAAGCAGGAGATTATTTGGATGTTATTGGGCCGTTGGGAAACGGGTTTTCGATACTCGATACTAGCCTGCCCCGAGCGAAGTCGAGGGGATACTCGATACTCGTTGCTGGAGGAATGGGAGTTGCGCCGCTAATTTTTCTGGCAGAAAAAGTATTAGAAGACAGAAGACAGAAGACAGAAGACAGAATTATGGTTTTAATTGGCGCAAAGACAAAAAGCCAAATTCTCTGCGAGAAGGATTTTGATAAATTAGGTTGTGAGATCAAAATTTCTACGGATGATGGTTCAAAGGGTTTTAAAGGAAAGATAGCCGCACTGTTAAATAAAATTCTGTCATCTGACATCTGTCATCTGACAACTGTAATTTATGCCTGCGGTCCCAAACCAATGTTAAAAGAGGTTGCTTTGCTTTCAAAAAGACACAGAATTTCTGCACAAGTTTCCTTAGAAGAGCATATGGCTTGCGGAATAGGAGCCTGTTTCGGTTGTGTAGTTAATACAAAACAGGGGCATAAAAGAGTTTGTAAGGATGGCCCGGTATTTAATGCAGAGGAAATAATTTGGCAATAAAGGAACAAACAACCTAATGACAAGTAAACAAAAAATCAAAGACTTGCCAGAAAAACCCGTGTCAGAACTACCTAATTATTTGAGGTCGTTGATAAGGTTTCTGATTTCTGCAAGGTTACCAGAAACAGGAGGGGCTTATGATTCAAATCGAAGCTTTGAAATTAGCTTTATCAAAAGAGCAAAATGCAGTAGAGGCCTACAAAAGATTACTGGCCGAACATCCTGCGTTGAAAGATTTATTTTATTTTTTGTTGAATGAAGAGCAGAAACATGTAGCGATGATTGAGAAGAAAATCGCCGAGTTATAGGTCAAAGAATTTCGTGTACACATAGAATTCCGGGGGACACGTACCTTAATTCAGCCATAAATCCGGTGACACATTACTTAATTCTACTAATTTTGTATTAAATAGTAATAACTATGGCAGAAGAATATTTAACCAGAGAAGGACATATTAAATTACTGGAAGAATTAACGTATCTTAAACAGGTAAAACGCAGAGAGTTCTCCCAGGCAATTGGCGAGGCAAGAGCTCATGGTGATATTGGTGAAAATGCTGAATATGATGCCGCTAAAGATGCCCAGGCCTTCAATGAGAAAAGAATTGTAGAGCTCGAATACAAGCTAAGTAATGTGCGCATCCTTGAAGATGAAGCAATTGACAAGGATAAAGTTTTTATCGGTGCGAAAGTTAAACTTAAAGATTTAGACACTGATGAGGAATTAGAATACACTTTAGTATCAGAATTAGAAGCAGATTATGCTCAAGGAAAGATTTCTGTTAATGCGCCGATTGCCAAAAGCTTATTAGGCCACAGAGTGGAAGATGTGGTTAAGATTGCAATTCCTGCAGGCATATTACGCTATAAAATATTAAAAATATCGCGATAGAAATTTACGAAATGTAGAGAAGAAAATCCGTGTCAGAACTCTGAAACTTCTAGAAGGTAAGCGCCACAAAAGAAGAGCTTTTTACCTACAAGGCAGTTGTAAAAAAGATTATTGACGCTGATACGTTGGTAGCTATAATTGATACAGGCTTGGATGTAGTTATTGAACAGAAACTCAGGTTAAGAGGGAAGGTATTTAAATCAGGAGCTTTTAGACGAGCGATTAGCTTATGAATATTAATGCGGAGAAGCCTTTTGTTTCCATAATTATCCCAGTTAAAAATTTTGAGCGCACAATTGAGAAGACCTTTGATTATCTTCTTAATTTAGATTATCCCAGAAACAGCTGGGAATGGGTGATTGCCGACGGCGGCTCAACTGACAAAACAATTGAAATTATAAAAAGCTGGCAGAAAAAATATCCTTTTATAAAATTGGTAGAGGTGCCAAACTGCCCCTCGCCTGGCTTCGCCCGTAATAGGGCATTAGAAGTTGTAAAGGGAGACTTTTTATTCTTTACCGACGCTGATTGCGCCCCAGATAAAAACTGGCTCAATGAAATGCTTAAACATTTTGAGCAAGACCCAAAGATTGCCGCTGTGGGCGGAGAGGTTTATACTTTAAAGGTTGACCCGGATAATTTAGTTGAGGCGTGGTGCCAGCATTTTCGTTTTAATATGGTTTCTCCTCGCTACGGATTTATTAAGCAAGGATATTTTCCTGAATTTCCCCTTTTGCCAAATCCCACTGATGTAGGCGGCCACAAGGCATATTTCTTTGGCACCTGCAATGTGGCATATCGTAAAGCCGCAATGCAACAAATTGAAGCCAAGTTTTGGGACAGGCCCACAGGAGAAGATATGGATTTAAGTTATCAACACAGAAGCCGCGGCTGGAAATTTTATTTTGCGCCCAAAGCCAAGGTTGACCATATGCACAGGGCTGATTTAAGTTCTCTAAGAAAAGTTTGGGTGGCTTATGGTCAGGCGCATCTTCCTTTGATTGATAAATATGTTAAAAAAAATGTCTTAGAAATTATTTTTCAGTTTAAAAAAGGCAATCCTGCAATTGTAATGCCTTTTCCCGTTAAAGGCTTTATTTATTTAGGTAATTTTCATCTGATGCATATTTTTGCTTTATTTTTTATCGTAGGATTGATTTTGAGTTTAATTCTCAGAGGAATGATTTTGCCGATTTTCACTCTCCTATCATTTTTATTAATGCTCTATTTTGCCTATCAATATATAAAATGGAATTTTGATATGGAGCCAAAAAATAAATTTTGGGTTTGGTGCAAGATGAAGTATTTGACAAACTTAAGTTTTATTCAGGGGGGCTTAAAGGAGTTTTGGAAATATAAGATTCTTTGTTTAGAACCAAGTTTTTAAATTCGAAATCCGAATGTCGAAATCCGAAACAATGTTCAAATTTTCTAAATCCGAATGCTCAAAACTGCTATTTTGGTCATTTGAAAATTCGAATTTTGGATTTGTTTCGAATTTCGTGCTTCGTGCTTCGGATTTAATGTTTATAAAACCATGGAGGTAATCTAATGAACCAAATTTTATATATCGCATTAGGCTTAATAGCCGGCATCTTAGGTGGAATGTTTGGCATTGGCGGAGGCACAATTTTAATTCCTGCCTTTGTTTATCTTTTAGGAATGACCCAGCATCAGGCGCAAGGCACAACCTTGGCAATTTTGGTGCCACCCATTGGGCTTTTGGCGGCGCTGCGCTATTACTACAGCGGAAATGTCAAGTTATCGATTGCTGCCTTTGTCTGTCTGGGATTTTTTTTCGGCGGGCTTTTGGGCGCCAGTCTAATCCACAATGTTTCCGACCCAATGCTTAAGAAATTATTCGGAATTTATTTGTTAATAGTTTCAATGCAAATGATTTTTAAGTGAGGACATAAGTTATGGAACTCTCTATTAAAAATATTAGTGACATAACTTATAAGTCCGAACTTATCCCGACGAGTGCGTTAAAATTTTCTTTGAAAATTTTAATGCATCTTAGACCCTTCCCTAATAGGAATGGGTAAGGTCTATCCTTTCTGGATTACGAGTCGGGACAAAATAAACACATGCTCCGCCTCGCAAGCCGTGTCAAAATTCTCTTCGATAATTTTGACACGCTCGGCGGAGTTAATTCGCATTTATAACTTACTCACACTTACGTGTTCGTAAGTTATGTGCTCATTAAAAATGACAAATCAGCATAGAATTAAGGATTTGCCTAAAATAGAAAGACCTTCTGGCGACCCTTCGCCATCAGAAGATGACTTGGCGCTGTGCAAAGTGGCTATTTTAGCTTCAAAGAACAGAACTCATTATAAATCTTGACATTATGCAATTATTTTGTTAAATTAGCAATATGGCTAAATTAGTGAATTGGTATATATTTGAGAGAAAATTAAAGGAAAAAGGCCTGGTTATATTTTCACCGCTAGATGTAAGGCGAATTTTTGGCGTTAGCAAGGTGGCAGCCACGTTTCTCATCCACCGCTACACAAAAAAGGGATTTACTAAGCGCCTCAAGAGAGGCATCTATGCGCTTTATGACACTTCGGTCCCTGACATCTACCTCGCGAACAAGTTATATGAACCCTCCTATGTTTCGTTGGAGTTTGCGTTATCTTTTCATCAAGTTATCCCCGAAACCGTATATGAAATTACCTCGGTAAGTACGAAACCCACAAGGCAATTTAGCGCATTGGGGAAAACGTTTTCTTATCATCGTATAAAGAAGGAGGCTTTTACTGGCTATACTGTCTATCGTCAAGGAGATATTAGCGCGTTAATTGCCGAGCCGGAAAAAGCATTTGTAGACCTTACTTATTTACGTTTGAGGAAAAAGAAAAAATTACTGAGTCGTTTTGATAAGAAAAAAATTAATCCAGCAAAAGCATTGCGCTACGCTAAATTATTTAATAATGGAAAGCTCTCCAGTGTTATAAAAACAACACTTCGATGATTACCCAAGACGCTATTAAGAAATTAGCAATTCAATATCGCACAAGTGAATTCCCCAATATAGTCCGGGAATATTTCCAGCATCTTTTCCTTGCACAATTATATAGGCTGGAGAAGTCAGATAATCTTCTCTTTAAAGGTGGCACGGCGCTAAGAATTATCTATGGCAGCCCGCGATTTTCAGAAGATTTAGATTTTTCAATTTTCCACGTAGAGCAATATATCCAAAAGAAATTTATAGAAGATTTATTTGCTACAGTATTAGTGGAAATTGAAAAGACGGGGATTAAGGTAGGGCTCGGTCCAAAGCCGGGCATAACAGCCGAAGGTTATTATGGCGATGCAACATTTCATATATACGATTACCAACCAATTTCAGTATCGATAAATATTTCCGCGCGAAACGGGCGCGATATAAAAGGAGAGATAGATAGCGTCGCCAACGATTTCGTTTCAACCTATAATGTTTTTCATCTGCCCCAGGAATCGTTAGTTGATGAAAAGATATTCGATGCGCTCTTGCGCCGCGGGAAAGCTCGTGATTTTTACGATTTGTATTTCATTATGAGAAAAGGGATTCTTTCTTCGGGACAGAAGGTACGGTTGAATGAAAAGAAGGATGAGATTATAAAAAGCTCCGAAAAAGTCGATTTCTACAGTGAGTTATCCGTATTTTTACCTCAAGATCAGCAAAACATTATTCGAGATTTTAAGAATAATTTAGCTAAAGAGCTTAATCGTCAATTGAGCGGAATGTAAATCAGGAAATTATGCCCAAGAGTTTAGAAAACAAGTCAAAAGAGCAGCTTTTAGCTGACTTGTCCGCCGAAGCTCAAAAAGCGAAGGCGGAGATTGAACGTCTCAAGAAGCGTAAAAAATACGGGTTGGTGTGGGAGAAAGTAATTGACAGAATAAGTTTTCTATGTTAAAAATAAATCAACAATTTGGAGTCCCGAGTTTGAAGGGGGAAATCCCGGACTTAAAAACCGGCCAAGGGCTGGTCCTTCGAAGCCAAGCGCGAAAGTTACTTGGCGAAGTAGGAAAGTAAAACCTTCGCTTTAAGCGAAGGTTTTTTATTGGATAAAAATGAAAAGGACTATGTCTCAAAAAATAAATAAGTCACAAGATTTATTATTTAAGTTTGAACGAATGCCTAAATTAGATATTGATATTCCCAATGAAGAAGCAAAGAGGATAGAAAAAAATGACGCTGATCTTTTAGAAAGAACTCCCAAGTCATTTAGAAAAGACATAGGGGAGAGGGGATTTTATGATGCAAGGAATATTTTAAATGATTTAACTGGAAAAGAGTGGAAATTCATGTCTAAGTCCGTTATCACTCGTTCTTATCCGCCAGATTTTCAGCATAATTTAAGAAAACAACATGGAGGCCAAAAACCTCCTCTTTTATGTGCCGATTTGATAAAAACATTCACTAAGAAGGGAGAAACAATCTTAGATCCATTTATGGGAGTTGGAGGTTCTTTAATTGGTGCTTCTTTATGCGGGAGGAAAGGAATAGGGATAGAGCTTAACAAAAAATGGATTGAAATTTATAAGGAAGTATGTCAGTTAGAAGATTTAGAAGAATCGAAAACTTTTAACGATGATTGTAGAAATGTCATTAAAAAAATGACTAAGAATTCCATTGATTTTATTTTAACAGATGTACCTTATTGGAATATGGACAAGGTTGAGAAAACTAGAAGTAAAGCAGCTGCTCAATCAAACTTATCGCAATTTAATGAGAAAGAAAGTCAGACGAAGCAAGAATGGCTCGATGAGCTTATAGAAGTTTTTGAATTGTGCTATGAAGTTTTGAAAAATAAAAAATACTTGGCAATTTTTATTGGAGATATGTATAGGGGTAAAGAATATCATATATTGTCAGCTGATTTGGCAAATGGAATTAAAAGTAGGACTAAATTTTTGTTGAAAGCGAATCTTATTTGGTACGATGTCAGTAAAAATTTGCACGTCTATGGTCAACCTTTTGCTTTTATACCTTCCATGATACATCAAAACATCCTAATTTTTAGAAAAGAGGAATTAACATAATGCCTTTACCAATAATAACTAATTCAGAGATAAGAAAATTAGAGCCGTATTGTTTTCTAATTTATTCCGATAATATATTAGAGAGTATTAATATTTTAGATTTAGTAGCGGAAGAAAATCCATTTTTACAGATTATAGGTGTAAGTTACGAGCCGATTGATCAAGCAATCTATCTTTTTAAGGAAATAGAGAAAGAAAGATATGTTTGTATTAAGGTGCTAGGGAGATATGAGAATTGGGAATTGCCGAATACTATTTCAAGCCTCATAGATTTTGTAGATAAACCAGATTTTGTGATAGTTGATGAGGAAAAAAATAAAGAAATATTTGTTGGAGAAACAACCGGAACTGCAAATGTTGGCAATTCTCAATGGCAAAGAGAAGGGCGTAAGATTTCGGCTGCACAGAAGAGAGTGCCGATGATTTATCAAACATATTATTCTGGTACAGACCGTTCAATGTTTTCTCGCGACCAGATTGACAATGGAGAAGCACAGGGACAGGTAAGACAGCCGACGGCGCTACAAATAATTAATCATTTCATATATTCCCTACGCTATCAAGTGCCCTCTTTTGTTATTTATTACCCAAACCCCCAGTACGATACACTAATAGGATTTGATAGAAGCAAGACCCAAGGTAAGAAATTATTAAGAGAATATCTTTCTATTTGCTTGCTAAACAGCATTGAGGAAAACTATAAAAGCAATAAGAAGCAGGCCGAGTCTCTTATTTTTACCCACATGCTCAATTTTATTAACGAACAAGTACTACATAGGAATATGACTATTAAAAGGATCGATAAAGATTTTCCGGTACAACCAGTTAATCAAATCCTAAAGAATAATAGCGAGATCTTTGTTCGTTATCTTGTAGACTACATAAATCAAGATGCGGTCATGGATGATAAATTTGATCTGACGAATTGGAATTTTAATACTTTTTCTGATTGGAGCCATAGATACACTGATGTTCGGTTGTTAAGACTTCTTTCAAAAAATAAATTGCCACTTTTGTCTTACTCAGCAAATGCTACGAAAGTTGGGTTTACGCGAAATACCTTGTCTCTAATTAACCTCTTAAATAAGATTTACCCTAAAGATAGCGGTAAATTTGCTCAAAAGCTCAACAATAAATTACCAACCTTAATAATTCCCACTTTAATGTTTCAAAAAAGAGGTAATAAATACATCCATAAGGTCGATCCCGGAACAGGAGAAATCGTTGCTTTTGCTGAATTATTTAGTAAGGATATTCATGGCAATAAAAGTATGAATGTTTTAATCTATGTACATGTTCCCGGTCCAGATGAATTTAGTACAAATACCAAGCTTTTTAGGGCGATTAAACAGTATGCAGATTGTTTAATTATTAACGAAAGAATATATGAAATTTGATAAGGTACTTCAAATAAGGCCAAAGAAATTTACTGAAGAGTGCGTCTTAATTTCTGTTTATTTCACTTTAAACAGAGTTAAAGATAATTGGTTTCTGAATTATATCAGTGCTCCCGGTGGAGCTTGGCAAGAACTAAAGATTCTTAAAAATAAAATTGAACATCGTTTTTATGTTGGTAAAAATGATACAAGGGCTGATTTAGTAATGCAAAAAGAGAATAAAACAAGTCTATTTTATGTAGCAGAGGCAAAGGAATTTTTTAGGCAAATTCTTAATGCAAGGAAGAAAATAGACGATAGTATAAAATCAATCTATAACCGTATAAGAAAGTTGAATGGCGAGAAAACAAAGCCGATTTACTCATATATCATTGGTATTGATACAACCAATCTTAAGGGTAGTGTTTTTAGTGAGATTATAAATAATGAAGTAAATTTGGTAAAAAGTTTAATTGATAGACTGCCGCCTATAGAAGGTGGTCGAGTTTGTATTTTAACCTATTGGTTAGGTAATCAGACTAAGTTTTTATTGGTTTTTTCTAAGGATTTCCCAGAAGAATTAAGAAAAATGTTCGAAACAATATTCTTATAACTCTAATGAAATATATTGGTAATAAACAAAGATTATTAGATTTTATTGATAGCGTTATAGAAAGTGAGAATTTGCCTCAGCAAGGAATCTTTATTGATATTTTTACAGGGACTACTAATGTAGCCCAGCATTATAAGAAGAAAGGGTATAGAATAATAAGTAATGATTTTATGACTTATTCGTATATCTTTCAACAGGCTTACATAAAAAATAATCAATTTCCTAAATTTAACAGTCTTTTGCAGTCAAAATATTTCAAAATAAGCCCTGTTTTATTAGATGATAAATATGAACCCCTAAGAATTGTAGTAGATTATTTGAATAAATTACCTGGCAAAAAAGGTTTTATTTATAGACATTATGCTCCAGCAGGGGAATATAAACGACAATTTTTTTCTAATGAAAATGCAATACGCATAGATGCTACGAGAGAGCAGCTTCATAAATGGAAAGAAGAAGGTTTGTTTAATGAAAGCGAATTTTATATTTTACTGGCTTCTCTTATAGATGCTGCCGATTTTGTCGCTAATATATCCGGTACGTATGGAGCTTATCTTAAAATTTGGCGCTCAATGGCGTTGAAACCTTTTACAATGCTAGTCCCTAATCTAATTGAAAGTAATTTAGAGCACCAAGTCTATAAAGATGATTCAAATAAAATAATAGATAATTTAGCAGGAGATATTCTTTATATTGATCCTCCCTATAATTCTCGCCAATATGCAGCAAATTTTCATATTTTAGAAACATTAGCTTGTTGGGATGAGCCAAAAGTTTATGGTAAAACAGGACTAAGGCCCTATGAAGAGAAAAAGTCAGTTTATTCTCAAAAGAGTAAATGCAAAGAATTCTTTGCAGAATTAATAGCTAAGGCAAGGACAAGTTATATCTTGATGAGTTATAATAACGAAGGAATTATTCCGCACGATTTTATTATAAAAACTTTAAGTAAAAGAGGAGATGTAAGAGTATATGCTAGAGATTATCGTCGTTTTCGCACAGAAAGAGACCATGAAAATAGACATTATAAAGTACACGATGATAGGGTTCAGGAAAATATCTATGTTGTCAGAATAAAACAGCCTGTTCATAGTAAGATAGGGATAATTAGTGTCGGGTAGATTCAAATACCCATTGCAACACCTTAATCTGATAAAATACCAGGTGAAAGGAGTTGCAAATGAAAAAATATATGAGACTCAACATTGTTGAACGCGAAGAAATCAGCCGAAGCATAGCATCAGGCGTG
>JAUYCX010000036.1 GCA_030692045.1 Candidatus Omnitrophota bacterium | reverse complement strand
TATCCAAAACTTCTTCCAATATTGAAGGATACAAAGCAATCAATATGCCTAATGTGAAATAGGCCTGCATATAATCTGTAGGAAACCTCGCCCAAGGGCCTATTTTATCTTTTAGACTAGCATTAAGAGTTTTTCTTCTTTCTTTTGATAGGCATTCATCAATTGTTTCCCTGATTAAATCTCTGGGTATTGAATTACTCTTTCTTGCGAGAATGACGCGCTCGTCATTTAAAATCGCAATTAGTGCTTTATTAGCTTTACACTCGTAATGATTGGCTCTGACAAAAATATTCTCTAAGATAGAAAATATTTTTGCGCGCTCTGAATGCCAGATGCCGCCTGGGGATAAGGCGGTTTGAATTTGGTTATCTAATAGAAACCCTCTTAAAAAATCAATAACAACATATCTGTAAGTTCCAGCATAGGTACAAATAATCTCATCTACAATTCTTATCTCTGCTTTAGTTAAATATTTGGTTAAATCTTGCTCATTTATTTCTAATGTCTGGGATAGCGAAGCTCCCAAAACAAATATTCCTAATAAATGAGCTGGACTTGCTGCTAAAATCCAAATGAATAATCCGGCTAAAGCGAAAATTATAAAGAATACGCCAATGTGTATTATCCCTTTCTGACCAGATGACTGTTTAGGAATATGCTTTTCTACGATAGTGATAATTCTTCTTACTGTCCTTAAGCCTTTTTTAGCATACTCATCGGATTCGCCTTGATAAAATTTTTCTAAGGCTTTTAATCTACTTAAATAAGTGTTTATGAACCGCAGACTTTTTGCATCATTTCTATCGCCATAATGCTTAAGACAACTACGCGTTAGACTAACCAGTTTAAGTTGTAATATCCCTACCATTCCTCGATAATCAATAGAAGCATAACCATATTTGGGTCCGATTAACTCAAACAATCCTTTTAATTCTTTTTTGTTTAAAGCTTCAGCAACACTATCTCCCATAGAGCCACTAAAGCGAGGAATTAATTTTATGTGTTCATATTTTCCTCTCTCTTGTCCTTTATAGTGAGAAGGTGCTCTTTTTATCTTAAATGAGGATTGTGTGGCTTTAAAGTCTTCCTCTCTTTCTTGGGCTTCAGTTTTTATACCTGCCTGCAAATAATCTAAGATAAATCTACTATGAGCAAATATATCTTTGAGTAAATCTCTAATTTGCCTTTGTTGTTTTTCATGCTCTCTTTTTTCTCTTGTTGTTGGTAGTTCTCTAAGATATATACGGGTAAATTGTTTAATAATAGCCGAAACTACATCTTTGTCTTTTATATGTTTCTTAAGTTTTTCGCCTAACTTATCTACATCATTTGTCTTTCCGATATCGGCTAAGATTTGGTTTTTATCGCCTTTGTCTTGCCCAACAACTACTAATAAAATAAACAATGCGAAAATTAAATTAACTAAAATTGGGCTTACATCAAAACCGCCAAAAGGAAGTAACGCAAATAGGCCTCTTAAGAAAGACTCTTCATCTTCATAAGTTTCTTCTTGCTCTTCATCTTCGCTAAGTTCCGCAGATAAATCTGCTCCGCCTTTTTCTTGGTATACCTTTTGGGCCAATTCCCACAGACGCTGTGCTTTTTGTTGGCTAATTCCATACATAGTTGTTAGTTGCTGAATAATTTTATTTTCTTTTAAGCCCTCATCTTTTTTATCATGAATTATAATAACCTCTATCTCTACATCCTCTGGTTTAATTTCTAAAATCTCAGCAATCTCTTCTTCATCAGTTGAGAAATCCTTCTCCTCTTGTGCTTTTATTAATAACTCCTCTATAACCTCTGCCTCTCTTTCAAATTCTAATCCAAATTCTGAGATTAACCATTCTTGAAATTGTTCTTTGGGCATTTCTTTTTGTTTAAGTAAAAGATTAGCAATTATTCTTTGTATCTCCTCATCATCAACATCCACTAAACCTAAGCGAGAAGCTATTTCCTGTTCAGGTTTTAAACCACTTGCCTCTAAAACTTTGTTTAAATCGTCTTGTTGCTTTTTGGACTTTTCCTCTAATATTTGCAAAAGTGCCTTGCCTTCTGGAGTATCTAAGAATTTTCTAACACGCGCTTGGCAGTTAGCTCTATATTTACCAAGTTTCCTTTTAGTAAGAAGTATTGGTTCTTTAAAGTCGTCTAATTGAAATTGCAGAATGTCTGGATAATGCTGTGCCCAGAAATAAAATAAGCGATCGTAGGCGGTTTGTCTATTACCCTTCTGTTGATGGACTGTTTGCAGCAAATCTCTTCTTGCATCTAACTGGCTCAATTCCACATCTAATGGCTCAATATCTTGTAACTCACCTTTTACCACAGTATAACCAACCCAGTGGTTGGGAAGTTGAGGAAAGGAACATAGTATCTCACCGCCCTTTCTTAATCTTAACTGACCTAAATTATTAAGTTGCTCTTTAATCCAAACTCCATCTAATTGACTAAATCTTTTCTGTGGTAAAGCTAAGAAAGCATCGATGAGTTTTCCAGTCTTACAATCAAAAATTAGATTCATTGGACGCGTGATGTTTTCTTTAACAAAATGCACTTGAGTTACTACTCCCTCGTGAACATCCACTTGCACTTGGGCATTAGGAATATTAAATCTCGCCCAGAATCTACCGCCAATATATAACCCACCGTAACGATCCAAACGCTTACTTTCCCGAGCTGTTAATTGTGCAAATTCATCGTGGTATATCACATTAGATACGCTAAAGCTAAACTGGTCAGAGGCTAAATTATATTCCACAAAAAGTCTTTCTGGCCTAAGATTTCTTCGAACAGGCACACTTAAATAATATAAATCTTCTTTATTCTTAATGATATGAATTGAACGAAAGATATTAACCTCAATTGAGGCTCCTTGAGCAAGACTTACTTGCTCTGCGAGCCTAAACAACAGTGGCTCTGTTTCAAAGATTTGCTCCTCCAGGCGCTGAATAAATCTTGCTCTTGAGTGTTCATTTATTGCTGAGTTAGGTTTGGAAACCCGAGCCTCCCAAGCCACCTCATGAAAAGGAATGGCGCGTTCAATCTCTAAACGGCAACGAATCTTTCTTTCGGTATAGGCTATGGCAGATTGAATGGCACGGCTCTTTCCCTTAGCCAGTTTAGAAAGCTCTCCTATAGTTTGTGGCTGTGCTATTTCAGAAAGAATCTCTAAGATATACACTACTTGCGTAGGTACACTTGTGGCTGATTTCTCTGATTCAAGAATTTCCTGAAGCTTAGCCATAAGTTTTTTGTTTAAACCAAAGCGATTACGCCATCTTAGTTGCCCGCGGATTAATCTACGCGCCTGCCAAGCTGTTCTATTAGTCCAATTTGTCTTGGCATAAACCTCAAGAAGTTTTTCAATATCCCAAGAATCATAACCAATATTCCAGCCATTTCTTGTCCAAATTTTACAAGGTATAAGCCCAACCTCTGAATCAGTTTGAGCCTCTACTAATTCCTTTGCTTCTAATTGACTAAAGGGAGCCACGCATAGGGGGCTATTGCCTCCAGTAAACCTTACTACCCTTTTTACTGTAAGCCCCAAGGAGTCAACAAATTCGTGGCAGGTTGCATAGTTTGCCTTTTTACCTTTTGCCTTTTGATAAACTGTCTTAACATCTTTCCAATTCTTTAATATTCTTTGGTTTCTGCGTAGCTCCAAGACCAAAAGGATAAGATTGTAAAGAGAAATCATATAACCAAATTTAATGCGTGTTCCATAAAAACGCGAGCGCACAACAATATTTCTCCTACCAAAAACAGCCCTGGTTCGAGCTTGACCCAAAAGTGTAGTTACATCAAATAAACTGTAATGTAGATGATTTGGATTAGCGCCAAAGGCTCGATGCATTCTTTGCTTAATAAGAGCAATGGGAACAAGGTCTTCTTCAAGCTCGAATAAAAGGTTAAGCAACTCTCTATGAATAAACCACTGTTGGCGTTTGCCAGCATGCTTTGGACGATATTCTGGTTTAAGGCCCTGAGAGTTAACCAACCAATCAATAAAATTCTTGTCTCTCATATGATTGAGAAGGTCTGCATAATAAAGATCAAGAATCTGCCCAGACTCTTTTATTGAATAAAATTCTTTTTGAGCTTCTCCAGCTTTAATGTGCCTACGCTTTCTTGTCTGCAACATTTGCAAAATTTCTTCTCTGCTTCTACCTGGCTCCAAGATTACATCTAAGAAATCCTTTTCTTTACCGTCGATAACAATAGGGTAGGCTCTTAGCATCATGCGTTTGGGCCAATTCTTGGTTTTGCCTCTATCAACTGCAATGCCTAAAAACATTGTCAAAGGAATAACAAAAGTCGGGGTGAACCCTTCTGAGCCAGAAATTAAGCTTAAACTTAAAAAGCCAAGACCTAACACAAATAAGATTGGCCAGATAATAAAACTAACTATGCCTTTGCCTTTTTGTGCGTGCGTTTCTTGCCAAAGCCGAATGAGTGTTTTAAGCGGAAGATTTTGATAAAGCTTTTCCAAATCACTGGGTGATAAAGAGTGGGTATTTGCAAAATATTCAACGATATGCCAGATAACTACTTGTAATTTGGTACTTAGGGAAATTTGCTTTGCATCCTGCCATATTGCTTCAAAGTTAAACTTCTGAAATCTCTTAGTTAAATGCTGAGCCACTGCCCTTTGAAATCTTTCATCTGGTAAGGATTCTAAGAAATATTGTATTTCCAAAATATTTAGCGCTTGCAATATTAATATATCTCTTGCTGAATAGGGCTCGGGTATAAAGCGTTGAAGTTTTAAATGCAATGCGTCTGTTTTTTCTTCTAAACTCTTAAGGGCGGAAAGAATTAATTGATGCGGGGAATTTAAGCAAATGCCCAGTGGAATGGCTAAAGGCAGTCCTGAGATTAGCAAAAAGCTAAGTAATTGACCTATCAAAGGAAATGGCAAGGAATTAAGTCTTGTGCCTGTTTGTTCTGTCTTATATTGCTCAATCAAATGAATAATTTGTTTAGCAATTTCTCTTTGTTTAGCTTGGGCAATTTTAATGTTCTCGAAGAGTCTTAAAGAATCCTGCATTTGCTTGGGAGTTAAAACATAATTAGAGTCAGTGGCAAATCGCCTATCAATTAGCTCGCTTTCAGTTTGGGCTTCAAAGATTTCTCCAGCGACTTTAACAATTTTTGCCTCATAACTATCCACTTGTTTAGCTTGGCTGCTTGAAGAAAATGTTTTAGAAGCAAGTCTTAATTCCCATAAGAATTGCGAGAGTGGAGAATGGGGATGGTCTAAAGAAACGCGTGAATCTAAATAAATCACAGCTCCATAGTGGTCAATAAAGCGTGTGGTCTTATCCCATAATGGTTCATGATAATTCTTAAGCAAAATCTGGATTGCGCCATCCAGAATATATTCATCAAATAGCTTTTGCTTTTGTGCCCGGCTTAGTTCTTCTATTGTCTGATTTTGATTATTTGGGTTGAGCAATTTAGTATTGGCACAGCCAAAATTAGAAAGAACTACTGCCACGATAATGGATAGGATAAAAGAGCTAATAATCCCTAAGATAGTGGCAGAGCCTTTTTGAGGTTGAATTTTACCTCTTGTGCCTTTATCCATTGCCTCGTAAAGGTCAAAGACTTTCTTAGGGCTAATAAGGCCGTAACCCACTGCGGCAAAAAGCTCATTTAATTTCTCAACCTCATTATCTGTGTTCTCGTATTTTAAGTGCAATCCAATCATCACCAGACTAAGTAAGCGCAAAACCTTTTGACTATTTCCGGTTTGCCAGTCAATGCCAACTTTTTTAAGCTGCTCTATACCAGAGCTAATTGCTTCATCTTTATCCTGCTGACCAAAACCTCTGCAAAGTAAAACTAACTTAGCTCTAAGTGTTTTAACTTTGCTAAACAAATCCAATAGCGAATCTGTCTGTTCCTTTTGGGCACGATTCTTAGGATGAGATTGATTCTTATGTATTGGTGTAATTAACTCACCACTTCTTAAAGAATATTTTAAACGCACTGTAATAGATACATGGGGCTGATGTGCTAAACTTAGTTTAACCCAAGAAACTTCACCCAATAAATCTACTCTCCAGAATGCCAAGACATCAGCTACAATTGCTTCCTTGGGAAGGGTAAGAATTTGCTCAGGCTGCTCGCGCGCTGCCTGATATCGAACATAAATTTCCTGTTCTGCTCTACGCGCTCTTTGATATTCGCTTAATTTATCGGACAAACTACCTTCCATTTGGGCAATCTCAGTAATTTTGCGATAGCCCAACCCTTTTAATTTAGCTTCATATAGGGAATGCATAAATGGTCCAAATTCTGCTAAAAGATAAAAATATTCTGTGAGCACTTGCACCTCAAAATACAAATTAGGATTCCATTCTGGCTTACCTCTAAAGTATAAATGTAGACTCCGATAGCCAGTTTCCTTCGGCCTCATTGACACATCTTTGGGTTCATCAATTTCTGCAAAGTCTTTTTCTTTTACTACAACATCTATTACCATAGCCATTGCCAAATAAGCCTGCTCAATGGTAGGTGTAACCACCCTAAACCTCAGAATATCCTTAATCTCAACAAAACGGCTGATGTCTCCTGCTAAATTATATCTAATTTTCCTAATTAAACTCGCCACTGACTTAACATCTTCCTCAATTCGCACCTCTGTTAAACCATTGTTAGGCTCTGTTAATTTTGCCTGAATAGTTCCTTTTATCTCTTGAGCTTTTTTTCTTAATTCTTCAAAAGTCAGACTGTATCGCTCAACTACATTACTAACTACCCCCTTATACAAATCCTCATCTGTCTGGGCTGCCAAATCTTTAAACTCTGCAGCCAAACTCTTAAGCTGTAAATCTTCAGCCAAAGCCGCCCAAACATCCTCCATCTCATCCTTGTAGTCTGGCTTTTGCTCTTGAGGGATAGTCTTTAAGAAATGTAATTTATAAGCCATAACCAAAAGCAGAACATCAGGATTACCCTGCGCCATATCCACAACCATTCTCTTAAATTTATCCACATAGTGTTTATCAAAACTGACTGAATCGGCTGTAACTGGAATAGAACAAATCTCGTGGACAAGCAAGGCGGTTCTGGCATTATTACCACCGACAAACGCTCCCATTTCATTCTCAGGTATGCCTTTTAACAGGGCAATCACTGCTAAATCAGGGGTAAGTGTTCCGCCCACAACCTCAGCCAAGGTATAAAGGTATTCTGTGGCATCATCAATATAATGCTCATCTCGGTAATCCAATTTTGTTTCTGCGTGATAATTAAGGGCAAGGTTAAAGGCAAGATTTACTAACTCGCTACTGCCCTCAATTGGCAACTGAGTCAGAAGCCAGCGTCGGATATTGTCTTTGGACTTTTGTTTATCGATAAATTTGGCTAAGATATAAATTTCTTTTCCCTCTTTGGTTAAACCGCGCACAATAGTTCCATCTGCTAAAAGTTTAAGGATAATGCTTGCTTTGGCAAATAGCTTGCGGATACCTTGACCTGTTGAACCTGGACCATAAATTCTGACTATTTTCTGAGCTTCATCTTCTGATTTTTCTAATCCTTTGGCATACTCAGGATGAATATACCTTTCATAAACACCTATTTCTGTAGGCTCAGACCAGAAACGGTAAAAGCGAACTTTGGTCTGAGAATAGTATTTATCTAAATCATTTACACAGATATACTGTTCTGCCCCATTTTGGTCAATGACGATAAAGACATATCTTTTCTTAAGTAGCCCTTGAAGATGTTCCTTTGTAATTAGCCTGCCAAACATTGCTATGAGAAGAACCTTTTGTTTGCTTAGTTTATCCACTATTCTTTGATTTCCTTGGGATAAGTTTTTCCTTTGCAGAGGATTAAATTCTTCAAGGCTTAAATTGGGATTGGCTGCTTCAGTAACCGCCTTAAGAATTGCATCTTTTCTTTCTTGTGCTGAATTTATTGTCAAGCCAATAACCAAGAATAATGCGCTATAGAACACAGATGGGCAGAGAATTAAAACCAGCATTCCTAAAAATATCCTCTGGAGTAAAATAGACTTTTTTAAATTATACCGTACTGTGCTCGTTGATATATTTACCTTCTGAATAAATTCAGGCGCTGTCATAGCTTTGCGGATTTTTCCTTTTAGGCGCCTGGCCATTGCCACGAGATAACCCTCTGTGGAGACCCTGTTTAAAGCTTTTCTGACTTTTGGTCGTTTAGCTTGTGCGTATATAGTATCTCTACGCACACCCATTAATCTGGCAAGCTCTTCTTGTGGCAACAAAACCTCATAACCATATAAATGCGCCTCGTCAATAAGCTCATTAATTAAATTAATAATCCATTGAGCAAGTAAAGGTAATAGTTTGTGTTTTCTTCTTGGCATAAATGGAAATTCAGCACTTTCAAACAAAGCTATTCTTAATTCTGAATTTTTCCTTAATCGAAAGCGGACTGTTGACTCTGTAATTTTTGCTTTTCTGGCAAGCATAACAACTCTACTTCTTTTAGGGTATTCATTGAGTCTGTATTTTTTAATAACCCTCTTCAAATAGGCAACCCTTGAGAAACTATCAATTGCCTTTTTTACTTCAGGACATTTTCTCTTGATATGTGAAAGCCCAGAAGTATTGCTAAAACCAGCTTGAGCGGCAATCATCTTTGGAGAACCCCATTTGTATCCTTTAGATTTAAGCACTTCCACAGCCAAAATCGCACGAATTTCCGGTGGCGCTAAAATGCGCTTTTGAGAAATATACTCAGCAATCGAATCTGGTTTTGAACCTTGCTCTTTAGCCAAGCCCATAACGAGTGTGGGTATTGACAAGCTAAATCCCCAGAAAAACATACTTACCAAAGATAGGGCTAAGAGCAAAATGCTGGGTAAACCTATTTTAAGTAATTTTTCAATGGCTTGTTTAATTTGAGGGTTGGCTTTTTTGCGTCTGGAGATAGTCTCAGGAACAACCCCTGCTTCTTGGGCGAGCATGGTTTGGGTGATAGCTGAATGACCCTGAGACTGGAGTCGCTCGATGGCTGTAAGAATAAGAGAGTCGGCATTACCGGAGGGTCTTTCTTTTCGCAGCTTCGGCAATCTATCGATGGCTGTCTTGATTTCAGGGTTGGCTTTTTTGCGGTTGGAAACAGTCATGGGATTAACCCCTGCTTCTTGGGCGATCATGGTTTGGGTGATAGCTTTGCGGCCTTGGGATTTAAGGCGTTTGATGGCAGAGAGGATTTTTTGGTCGCTGGATGGCGGTCCTTTCTTTGCTCTGGGAAGGCTTTCGAGGGCTGACTTAACTGCGGGGTTGGCTTTTTTGCGGTTGGAAATGGTACTAGGAACAACCCCTGCTTCGCGGGCTATCATTCGTTGGGTAATAGCTTTGCGGCCCTGGGATTTCAGGTGTTCGATGGCAGAGAGGATACGGGTGTCTGAATTTGGTCTACCTCTTTTCGACTTTCCTTCTCTCGCATTTTCTTCCGACGCTATAGCTAAGCCCAAAACCATAAACCCAGAAACAAAAGCTACAAGAGAAGCCATCAAACTAAAGACTTGAGAAGTGCTATTTAATTCTGACCCTTCTTGAGAATCCACATCTTTTAAATATTTCTGCTTAATTGTATCTGCAATTTCCTGAAGTTGTTCTGGCTCTAATTTACTCAGAGCCTCAATCATCCTCTTCAAATTATCCAGATTAATATCGCTTAAGGCATCTTTTCTTGAGCCTGAAATTGCTCTCCAAGTTTTCTTAATTACAGTAAATCGTCTCTTGATACTACTGGGAACACTTTCCGCAATTAAGTTTCTTTGCTTAGCTTCCTGAACTAAATTGGAAAGCACCTCTGAATTAACTTCTCGAAGGTCAACAATACCATTTGGTCCTAAGATAATGTTTATGAGAATTTTGGCTAAGGCAAAATATGGCGTTTTTTCAAACTCTGACAATATGGCAATTATTTCATCGTTTTGGGCATCTAATGCTTTATAAAAATCTCTATGAGAATACTCGTGAAAGACAACCCTGTCTTCGCCTTTATATAAAATGCCTGCAACAACTGTATCCACGTTAGATATGCTTGAGAATTCTTTTTTAAGAAGTTGATGAATACTTTCACTTAATGGCAAAGCGTATCTGGAATTATTCTCTCCTAAAATACTTCTGATAATAATGAGACGGCTCTCTCTATTTAAGTCGTTTTGAAGTTCGCTTTTAATATCTTCTGGTAAATAACCAACATAGATAACAAGCTTTCCTTCTTTGTTTATAATTCCAAATGTGACACCACCAATAGAGTAATAGGAAGTGCCAATTTCTTGACCTATAAAAACGCCTTCATCATTGTCTCTTCTACCAACCATTGTGATAGCATTTACCCCGGCAACACCCTTCAATCCCAGATGAGCAGTTTTATCCCTCCAGAATAAAACTGCAAAATCCTGTTCCATAAAATACCCCTCCAGCTCATCCAGAAGAACAACACTCTGCCAGATAAGAAGATTTGCTCTTGTTTGTAAGGAATTTAAACGGCCGTGATATACATTGTCAAGGACAAGCAAGGGTTTACTGGAAGTCATCTCTGGATGACGGGAGCGTTCCATAATATTTGCAATGTGTTTCTCTTGATATTCTTGACGGAACTTTTCTTCATCTTCTATAAAAAGTTTTATTTCACGGCTGATTTGGAAGAATTTGGCAATACTATCTGCTAAATCCTGGCTAATTTGATAAGCCATTGCCACGGATTGAGGAGCGTAATCACTTTTAATGCTTTCGCGGCTATTAATTGCCGCTGTGAAGACCTTAAGAAAATCAGCGATTTTTTGTTTATCTTGTACAAAAGTGGTATCGCTAATTTCTTGTTGAGATTCTGGCAATGATTTTATCGGAGCAGGATTTTGGAGCTGGCCATTGAGGATAGTTGGCAGAAGTGTGAGTAATAATGTAACAATTAAATAGAAACGCGATAATTTTTTAAGCCAAGTATCAGCCCTCTTATACACTAGCCACGCCAGAATCGCCGCCAAGATACCAAATACTATCCAGCCTATCGTCAAATCAAGGTTTGCCATTATGGAAGAAGTTACATCATTAATAAAAAGTAATGGCAAAAAGCTATTAAGATTCTGACCGCGAGAAGGCGGATTTGGCCTTGTGCCTTTTTGAATAACCCATTCACTGCGCTCGAAACGTAACCCAGGGAAAGAATTATTCTTTTGAATCTGCTTTAAAATACTGTTTACCTCGGATAAATCAATGTCAAATCCTTGACTAATAATATACCCCCGAACAACAGCAGATGAAAAACTAACCAATCTCCTTCCGCGGGATAAGAAAGCAAGCGCATTCAACAATAAGGAATATTTTGGTTGCACTATTCTTCTAATAAATTTACCTGTTTGAGTATCTTTAATGCCAATAGTTTCAAGGTATATCTGACTGTAAATCTGAAGACCTTCCCTGCCATGAATCCAGCGCCAATGTTCTGATATAAATTCACCATCTTGCCACTGACTGCGCCTTAAATTCTCTATGCCTGTGTTAGATACAAAGCGCAACCTTGCTTGTGAGTCAATAATGATTTCTCCATTTTTTAGCAGCTGCTTAATTTCCAAAACAGGTAAACGTTTTGTTCTACCGAGACCCGCAACCTCCATTCTTGATTGCTCTCTGGAAGTATCAAGTAGTCGATTGACTGTATGTTTAAAAGATTGGATTCTACTATCTAACTCTCTATATTGTCTTCTACTAATATTAAATGCATACGAACTAACCAACACCTTGCCAAATCTTTTCTCTTGCACAAAACGGCCTTCTTGCCTTTCTGCAAAATTAAGCACAAGATTATAGTAATCAGGAAAATCTACTGGCCTGATATACACCATCCGAGCAAAATGCCTTCCGCCAAATGGAATGGAATGGATATCTAACAAAAATGGCTGATCATCAGGATTAAGAAATAATGCTGCCAAAAGCTCTGAGTAAGTCAATTCTTGAAGATTTAATCCTAATCCTTTGGTTTTTACTTTTTTAAAGAATCTTGCAGGGTCAAAGGAAGTTCTGATTTTGTTATGCAGTTTGACAATGTAGTTACGAGCATCTTCTTGCCTTTCGTTTTCTTGTTCTATGATAAGCTCTGGCTCATCACTTAACCAAAGAGCTAAAGTTGACATTTTCAATGCCTCTTTGGCTTGCTCCTCCCAAGCTTGCCATTTTGCTCGACGAGTAGGCTCAAGTTTAGACTCCTCAAGAATACCTTTAATTAGCTCAACACGGGTATCGAATAAACCCCAGACAGGCTCAACATCACAACCTTCAACCTTAATCCTTCCTCCACATAGAACTGTTTTCAATAACTGGAAGGAATCAAGCCTGGCAATTAAATCTGGATGTTCTTTGCCGAGGTTTCTGGTGCCTTTTTTAAGAAGCGCAATTGCCTTTTGATGCACTAACCATAATAAGGGTGTGCGTGGATTACGCGGGTCTACAAAGTCCTGAGAATTAGGCAAAAGATAATCAAAGTGCTCACCACTTAATTTGATGAGTCGAAGCTTCTGTTTTTCTGAAACCTCCTTCCAAGCTAACTTAAAAAGCAGTCTTGTTTTATGTTCCCAATTGCGTATGCGAGTTTTAACAATTTGATTTTTGGAAAGGAAAATAGCTTGGCGAAATACTGGAACCGTTACCATACTGTACACAGAAATAGGAACATTAATTGACAAATTAGCTACTGCGAAGTCTAATAAAATTTCTAAAGCCTTTGCATAACTTCTCTCAACACAGAGCCTAACTGCCCTATTGTGCGATTCTTTGGCTTCTCGAAGAACAGGTAAAAGGCGTATACTTCTTAAATTATCTGCTCTCTCTTGCGGAGAATCATTTACCCAAGAAACAAAATTCATAAAATTCATAAATTGCTTGATATTTCCTGGAAATCTTTGTATAAGTCTAAAAAGTTGCCCTAAATTCTCTCTGCCAAATTCACTTCTTTCTCCCTCTGAATCTTCGCCTCTAATCCTACGAACAAAGTTATTCACAACCGTCTCAAACTCTTTGTCGTCTATACGCAGTCTCATTGCATCTTGATTGGGGCGTTTACCTCCAGAGGATTGAGCCAGACCAAATAATAAAAATGCAAAAGCTAGGGGGGACTGTGCAAGCAAGAGGCTTACAACTAAAATCAAAAGGGCTGTTGCGGCGATTAGGTCCCCACCAGCCACGGAAGGTAGACCAAATCCATTTAACAAATTCCGCAACAGCCCAAAATCTATTTGACTTTGATAAGAAGTTATGATATTTTTAATTTTGGAGGTGAAATTATGAAAGATTTGCTTAAGCGTATTTCTGTAAATCCAAATATATGCCATGGCAAGCCCTGCATAAAAGGGCATCGTATAATGGTGTGGCAGATATTGGATTTGCTCGCCGCTGGCATTAAGCTCGAAGAGATTATCAACGAAGATTACTTTCCCCAGATAACCCTGGAAGATGTCTATGCCTGCATTGCCTATGCCAATCAGCTGGTTAAAAATGAAGAGATACATTTCTTTGAGGAAATAAAGGCCCGCTAAGATGAAATTGCTTATCGATGAATGTGTGTTGGGCAAAACAGCGAAATTACTCAAGGAGAACGGATTCTCAATTATCACTTTACAGGAATTAGGCAAAATCTCAGTTACCAATGGCACAGTCATAGATATCGCTAAGAAAGAGAAAGCTGTAATTATCACCAATGATTTAGATTTTGGTAACCTTACCTTATATCCCCTTGGTTCACATACTGGTATAATCATTTTAAGACCGCGATTAGACACTCCCCAGGCAATAAATGATGTCCACAAAGTTCTGATGCGACTACTTAAGAATATCGATCCCGCCGAAATAGAAAAATCTCTAATCATCGTAGACCGCAATAAATATCGTATAAAGAAATAAAACTTTGTTTTCTGCCGCAACAGCCCTTCGACTTTGCTCAGGCCAAGCCCAAAATCTATTTTTGATTTTTGATTTTTGATATTTGATATTATTATCGGCCCTGCCCTTGAAGGATATTGCTTTAATAAGATTCCGGTTGCCTTTAAAATTTCTCTGAGCGCAAAATATCCCACTAAAATCACAATGCCAGCAAACACAAGATAAGAAATAATCTCTCCTAATTGATGGGTTAATAATAATACAACTATGCCCACAATAACTGGACTTTGGGAAACTGGCGCTGAGCCACTATCTTCAGAAGGATTATCTGCTACTCTTGTGACAGAACTTCTCATTTCCTCAACCAACCCCAATTCGTAGTGGGTTTTGAAATCATTGGGGTCTAATCTGGCTGCTACTTCTAATTCAACTCTTGCATCGTCTAAACGGCTTTCTAGAAGCAAGGAACTTCCCAGGATGCGATGAGCTAAGGCGAACTTTGGCTCACGCAAAATCGCTGCTCTTAATTTTTGAATTGCCTCAGCCCCTTGGCCTAAACCAACATTAATATATCCCAAATTAGAAAGTATTGCGGAGGTTAAGCCATAATCCTCAAATATGTTAAAGTTAGGATAGAATGTGTTTAAGAATTCTTTTAAGTTAAGTTCTTGAGTTAATTCACCTGACATAAATTGCCTACGCCACAATTGCGCTCTTTGAGGGTCAATGCGATATTCAGGCTT
Organism: Candidatus Omnitrophota bacterium; assembly: GCA_030692045.1. Taxonomy (GTDB): domain Bacteria; phylum Omnitrophota; class Gorgyraeia; order JAUYCX01; family JAUYCX01; genus JAUYCX01. The sequence goes on along the minus strand of JAUYCX010000036.1, from coordinate 1,873 downwards.
TAAATAATAACACTCACCTTCCTTTTGATAATAGGTGACAATATCAATCTCTCCTCCTTTAAACAAACTATAATCTTCAAATAAAATACGCTCATCTTCCAACACAATAAAGCTAAACGCATGTCCATCGCGGTCATCATAACGCACATAAGCACCCTTTAGGTTATAACCTAATAGACTGAAGAGAATATGGCCTAACTGGCCTTGACTTGCACAAACAGTGAGCAGCCATTTTAATTCTGATTTTTCATCATCTGAAAGCTCTGATTGTTCAATAGCCTCAAAAATATCTTCTCTAGTGTTTAAGCTTGAGGCAAGAAGGCCAATTATTCTAAAAGAAGTATCAGAAGCTGGAGAACCTTCTTGTCTGTTTAAAAAGATTACCTCAGCTAAGAATGATTCTAATTCTTCAATATCTTGTGACTGAGAAATTTCTCGGCTTCTTTGTTGTAAACGCGCAAAATTGATTTCTCTAAACAACTGCTTAAATTCCCTAACCAAAATAGAGATAGAATCCTGGGGATAACCCAAACGGCTGAGTATTTGCTTAAGCTGGCTTTCCCCATCCTCAGAAATACCTCCTCGGTTTCTTGTGGAATTTAAAGCTAAACCAAAAATCATAAGCCCTGCCAAAACCAGATATGAAACTACATCGTGTAATTGCTGCGTCAACAATAAAACCAGAATTCCCACGATGATTGGGCTGTTAGCGCGATTAGCTCCTGATTGGGCTTTCTTATCTTTTTCCTCCATTGCCTTTAGAATAATCACTTCCAGATTTTGTACAACTTGTGTGACGGTTTGGCCTGAATCAATTGCCTGTGTAAGTGCATCGATTGCTTCTGGGGTTATTTCCTTAGGCTTTAGTTTATTGGCTATGCCTTTAATAAAAACTTCTGCATCCTGCCATTGTAAGCTTTCATTTTTATGCAAGTATACAGCTAATTTTGCTGGAACGCTGCGTGCAAAATTTATCTTTGTCTCTAATTTAAAATAGCCGGTGATTAGTTCCATTAATAGTTGTGGCGCATTAAGGTTTAGAAGTGATTTGATAATGCCTTCGGTACTCCTGCCTTTATTCATCAAAAGATAAATCTCAAGCATTTCCCTGCTAAAGTGATGGTTTTTAAGCCATTCAACTTTATCTAAAATCTGATTTTGAGCAATTTCCTCCTTAGCCAACCTTTCTGCTTCAAGTTTGGCTTTTGCTTCTTGCTCTTGTTTTTGTTTTATTAAATTAAGAATCTGTGTAATTCTTTGCTCAATTTGAGCTTTTAAATTTGCATCTTCTTTGATGAACTTCAAATTTAAAAGCTCCTCTAAGAAAAACAACAATTCTTCATTGGCCACTTCTTCAGAGGTTTTCAAAATAATTCTTAGATAAAACTTAAACTGAGCGATTTGGTCTCTTTGTTGCTTTTTCTGAATTCTCTGCTCAAGAGTTTTCTTTTGATTAGGCCTTTTGGCTTTATTATTTGTTGGCTTAGGCTTGGCTTTTAATTCTTCGCCTGCAACATGTAATTGTTCAAAGTAGTCGCAAGTTATATCAATTAAAGGAGCAACTAATCCCTCTCTAACCTCTGGGGAATATGGGGATATTGTAGCTTTAAGCTCCGATTCAAATTCTAACTTTAAAATTGGCATTAACACATCAGCTGCCGAGCCTAAATCAGGCCGCCTGACATACAAATTAGCTCGATTTAGTCTTAATGCTAAACTGTCATAGCTATGTTTTTCTGCCTGTTCAAAGAAGTGCTGAGCTTCATCAAACTCATCATTAGCCAGACAAATTAAAGCCATAGTGGCATAAGTATTGGCATAATTGGGGTCTTCTGTTAAAGCCTGTTGAGCCAATCTTTTTGCCTCATCAATA
>JAUYCX010000096.1 GCA_030692045.1 Candidatus Omnitrophota bacterium | reverse complement strand
TGTTAAGTCCATAATCAAACTTAACATTCCCTATTTTTCTAAGAAAAATCTTCAATAAAAAGATATTTAAAGCCAAATTATCCTATATTCTTGTTTCTCTCTTCTCTCTTTAATATAAGCCGTAAATATGCAACTTTCATTTGAAAGGAGGTGAAAAGAAAGTTGCTCTGTTAAGCTATGAGACTAAAACCAGAGCAACGCCGATTAATCGGCGTATGGATAAAGCAAGGAGTGCATATAAAACTTATTGCTGTGCTTCTCTCATGTTCTAGGCAGACTGTTTGGTTCTGGAAAAATCAAGACCTAAGAACAAGATTTGACATCAAAAGAAACTACAACGGCAAGATTACAATTGAAGCAGAAATTACTATTTTATTCTTGCGAAGTTTGGGATATGGATGCGCAAGAATAAAGCAGAGATTGTTCTCTGCTCCAGAGATAGAAATTAAATTAACAGAGATTTATGTTCAGGGGTTAAAGGTTTCTAGGCAGTCAGTTTATAATGTCCTCAAGAAGCACAAACTTAATGGATATTTCAACAAGAAAAGCCAAAAAGCATGGAAGTTCTTCAGGGCAAGTTGTTCTGATGAGTTATGGCAATTAGACCTGAAAGAGTTTAAGTTTGAAGGCAGAAAGTATTATTTTATAGTTTGCATTGATGATTACAGCAGGAATATTCTGTTGTTGAAATTACTTGAGCATTGTCCAACAACAGAAGAGATAACTTCTGCTCTGCAGAAGTTAGGGATTAAGCCCAAAAAAATATTAACCGACAACGGCGGGCAGTTTAAGGAGCAATGGAAAGAATGGTGCAGTGAGCAGGGAATTGAATCAAAATTTGCACATGCACACTATCCTCAAGATAAGGGAAAGGTTGAAAGAGCAATAAGGAACATTGCAGAAGAGCTTGTGAACATAATTATAATCTTCCATAAACTTTTGAGCAATAAAGAAATAGGGGATTGGGTGAGTTGGTTTAACAATAACCGAAAAAGCCTTGGTGTGAAAGATTATCCAGCTAATCTTTATGTTAAGTATTAAGGTTTACTTAACAT
>JAUYCX010000057.1 GCA_030692045.1 Candidatus Omnitrophota bacterium | reverse complement strand
TTAAAACTTATATCTACATTCTCTAAAGGCAAAGGATGGCAAAGAGGAATTAATTCATCGACTTTCTTGGCAGCCAGTATGCCGGCACATTGGGCCAGAGTCAAAATATCGCCCTTAGGAATTTTCTTGTCTCGAATTAGTTTTAAGATGTGCGGTTGAAGACGAATGTGTGCCTGCGCCAATGCTTCTCTTAAAGTCACGGGTTTCTTACTTATATCTATTATTTTAACACCATCAGTATTCATCTCCAGATACCCCCTAAAATCCCTGCTAAGATGATAATTAATGCGGGATGAATCTTGGCGAAGATAAACATAACAAACGACAAAACAACTATTAAAATGCTTCTGAATTGCATCAAATTACGCATATCCACAGCCTGAAATGCTACCGCGATAATCATGGCAAAGACACAAAACCGAATAGCCTCAAAGGTGCCTTTAAACACGGGGGCATTCTTGTATTTAGTGTAAAAAGCCGATGCAAAGATCACCAGGAGCGTGGGGGCTAAAATATTACCCAGATTGGCCGAGAGTACGCCCCAAATACCCCCTATCTTTTATCCGGTATATGTGGCATATTTTATAGAAATAGCCCCTGGGAATACCTGGGTTATGCCTTGCACATCCAAGAATTCCTCCCTGGTGAGCCAGTGGTAGCGCTGAACAACCTCCTTCTCAATTAGAGGCAAAAAAGAATAAGCACCGCCGATGGCAAATAGCCCTACCCTTAAAAAAGCCAAAAATAACTTAACGAATATCACGACTATTAACCTCCGATTTGAGACATCAGGTATTGCCTGGGAAAAGAAAGAACCAAATTATGTTCTGGCGGCTTAAACAGAATTGCTTTCTTTATTAAAGACAATATCTCCTCTTCGGATTGATTATTCCGCAAGGGATCTTTTAAATCCACTCCCTCCTGGCTTACTAAACAAGGCATCAATATTCCACCTGAGGTTAACCTTAAGCGGTTACAGTGTAAACAAAATTTACAACTTAAAGGACTTATAAACCCTACGATAACTGAAACCTCTTCTATTTTATAATACCGTGCTGGACCATTACCGAAAACCTCGGTGTCAATAGGTTTAAGGCTACCTAACACTTTTAGTTTATTCTTAATCTCTTCGCAGGACATATAAAAACTCCTGTTCAATAGTCTATTATCTGTCATCGGCATTAATTCAATGAACCTTACAATAATTTGCTTTTCTTGGGCAAACTTTGCAAATTTTAATATTTCATCATCATTTATCCCCTTCAGCATTACGACATTTAGCTTAACAAAAAAACCTTCCTCGATTGCAGCATCTATACCATTTAAAACATCTATTAGCTTCCCTGTTCTTGTGATGCGTCTAAATTTCTGCGCGTCTAAAGTATCCATGCTTATATTCATTTTTTTCAGGCCCGAATTTTTCAATCCTTTGATATATTTTTTAACTAGCATTCCGTTTGTTGTGAGAGATACATCTTTTATGTTAGGCAGATTAATGAGCGATTTCAAAAGCTTAAAGCAATCCTTCCTTACCAAAGGTTCACCGCCGCTTATCTTAATCTTGCCGATTCCAATAGAGGCGCAAAGTTTCGTTATTCTGATTATTTCCTCAAAGCTCAGTATCTCTGATGGAGCCTTTTGTACGATGCCGTCTTGGGGCATACAATAGATGCAGCGTAAATTGCATCTGTCAGTCGCGGATATCCTTAAATAATCTACCTTGCGATTATAGCGGTCTGTCAGCATATCAATAGGTAAATCTTACTAAATCTTCTCTGGTATTTATATTCGTAAATATTTTTTCTGGGGATGCAAATTGTAAGATTTCATTATTCGTAATTTCTTTTACCTTTACCATAGAGAATAGTTCGCTAATTTTTAACACTTTTTTATCAAATAGCTGTTTAATATATACAAGACAGCTTTTCGAGTAGATACAAAACAAGGGTTCATATCTATCATTAATCTTAGGGACAACTACATCGTAACCTGGGGTATTTTTGCACATATATTTTATCAGTCTAGAATTTATAAATGGCATATCGCAGGCAATTACGAAGTTATAAAAAGAACTTGACGCAGTTAAGCCAGAATATATCCCACCTAAAGGCCCCAGATTTGGAATAATATCAGAGATTATTTTTATATCTTTTAGATATCTATACTTTTGAGGCGAGTTTGTAACGATAATGATTTTTTCAAATAATTTTTTAAGAAGCCTTGACTGTCTATCTATCACCGTTTCCTGGCCTATTTTTAAAAATGCCTTGTCAGCACCATCCATTCTGCTTGCTTTACCACCAGCAAGGATTATTGCAGTCATTTCAATTTTGGCCGGGCAAAGAAAGAAATCCAGATGCTTAATTCGTATAGAAACAACATTGGAAGAGCCAACATAAACATATTAAAGGCATCTGGCGTAGGGGTAATTACTGCCGCAACTATAAATATAATAACTATGGCATATTTATATTTCTTTCTTAAGGAACGCGCATCAAGTATGCCTAATTTTGTCAACATAAAACTTAAGACCGGCATCTGAAAAACTAAACCGCAACCTAAGATAAGACTGATTACAAATGAAATATACTTTTGGGCGGAAATGACTGGCTCTAAGTCATCCTTGGCAAAACTTAATAAAAATTTTAGGGCAGGGGGTATTAATATAAAGTAAGCAAAAAGACAACCAATAATGAAGAAACCAGAGCAGAGGAGGATAAAAATGCCTGAGCGCCTCTTTAGTCTTTCTTCTATAGCCGGCAAGATAAACGCCCAGACTTGATAAAGAATTACTGGCATAGAGACAATCAGGCCCGAGAGAAAGGCAATACGCATATAAATCATAAACCCTTCTTGAGGGCTAAAGAATACTAATTTTTCTATGACGCCAGAGGAGGGTAACTTTAAAATTTTTAAACCATAGGAGGCGAAGGGCAGACTAAATACAGTGCCTATCCCCAACGCAACCAAGGAGATAATAATCCTTTTTCTTAACTCATTGAGATGCCCTATTATGGTTAATTCTCGCTCCATATCTAAAAAAACCCGTTAACCCGATAACTCGAATAAACTAGATTTTCTATTTCTTATCCTTTTCTTCTTCGTTCTCATCAGAGCCGATTTCTTTCATTGACTTCTTAAATTCTTTTATGGTCTTACCTAAGGCCTTACCAATCTCCGGAAGCTTGGCTGCACCAAAAATCAAGACACAAATCAACAGAATTACCAATAGCTCCTGCATTCCTATCCCAAAAATTCTCATTACACACCTCCTCGAATTTACGAAGCAAATTTGATCCCAGGCCTACAGCGCTTAAACTACCTAAAGCGAAGGATCTGTTTTTCATTTCTTCCCTAAAAGTGCTTCGACCTTTGAAATTAGCTCATCTGGCTTGAGCGGCTTTTCGCAATAACCATCCACAGGAAGCCAATCCGGGTCTCCTGCTTCTTTTTCAAAACCTAAGCCAGTCTTTTCTTTTATGGCAGTGAGCATAAGTATAGGGATATCTTTATAATCTTTATCTTTCTTAAGAACTCTGGCTACATCAAAACCTTTATCCATACTCTCCATCATCACATCTAGTATGATAAGGTGAGGCTTATCGATTTTCACTTTTTTCAAACCCTCCTCTCCGTTTTTGGCAACAGCAACTTGGTATTGTTTACTTTCTAAAAATACCTTCATTGCCTCTATGATGTCCGGATCATCATCAATAAT
>JAUYCX010000093.1 GCA_030692045.1 Candidatus Omnitrophota bacterium | reverse complement strand
AATTGCCAGAACTCCAACGTAAAACAGAGAAATACTTGTTGGTGGATATTCATCGCGGCTGAAAAATTCCAAAAGCGTCATTGCCACGGCCAGGATCGTGACTGAAAAACAAAGCCAGAATAGAATATTATTTATTTTTGTCTCTGTTTTGATAATTTGTGCTGTCATATAAAAATATTAATCAATTTAATTATTAGAGGTTTTTCGAAGACCCCGTCAGAAAATGGTATCTTCTATTGGAACCTTTTTTATTAATTCTTTATCTAACGATAAAGGTAAGTATTTTATCAAGTCAGTGGCTTCTATATTATTACGATAATAAATCTTTAAAGCAACAGGGATCCTTGCCTATTAATTTGTTCCCTTTAATTTTTCCACCACACAACAATACAGTCGAACGGCAAGTTCCTCTACATTGTTTCATGTAGAATCTGCAATTAGCACAATCCTGTTTTTGTGCTCGCCTAAAACGTTCCATAGTTGGATGTCGCCAGGCATTATATACTGAAACATCCAGAATATTCGGTCCAATGAATTCAGGTCTATCCATTAAAAAAGAGCAGGCAACTACTCTGCCGTCAGGAAGAATATCCATTGCAGTTGTTAAAGCACTACATTGAGAGCAATTAAAAGGATATGGAAAATTAGACTTATCGGGATAATCGGGACAAAACAAATCCTTATGTCTAAGAACTATACTAATGCCTGATTCTTTAACTTCGGGGTCTTCTCGTAATTGTTGCACTCTTTTTGCAAATTCCATATATTCTTTTATAGAGAGTATTGCCCCTGAAAGGTTTTTAGAAGCACGGCCGCTAGGCTTTAAGGGAACAAATTTTATATTATAACCATATTTTGTTGCTAGCCGAACCATAAATTCTATATCACATACATTGTCTTTGCCTACTGCCGTATTTAAAACTACCTCTAATTTCTTATCAGAATTGCCTTGATTATATTCATAAATTTGATTCAAAGTTTTTACCACTCTCTTAAAAGTTTCAGTGCTGCGTCTCTTATCATTTGTCTCTTCACGTCCTTCTAGGCTGATAATTATCTCTTTCACGCCTGAAGTAAGAATTTTTTTTGAGATTTCAGAACTCCAACAGCCATTTGTATTTAAGCTCACCCTCATCCCAAAACCATTTGCCATTCTAATGGCATCTAATAAATCGGGAATAGCAGTTGGTTCGCCGCCAGTAAAATTCCACTCTAACGTACCAACCTCATAAAATTTCCTCATAATCATTTCTGTTTGGGAGAGAGTTCTTCTAACCTCTATAAAATTAGGGCCACTAGACGCATAGCAATGTTTACAAGTTAGATTGCATCTCCTGGTATATGTATCGAATACTTTCAATGGAGCACTCAAATAGTCCCTTGGAATTTTTCTAGGAGTAGGAATTTCTCGGATATTAACAATTAAAAGCTTCCCGCGATACCCAACTTGAATAATGTTTTTTTGTTGAAGTTTTTCAATAGATCCCTTCAGCTCAGAATTTTGTAAGTCTTGTAGAAAGAAACTTTCACCATCTTTTAATTTTTTTAAAAACTGGAATTCTTTTGGAGTAATTAATTCATAACTTGTAGTTTCAAAATCCAGAAGAAGTCCTCCAAAATACTCTTTTCTAAGAGCAAAACGACACGGAGGTTTTGATTTAAAATTCATAAACTTGTGTTATATTTTTATTTTAACTACTGGATTTAATCCTTTTTTTCTTCGAGCCATTGATTGATAAACAATAGACATCATTTTGACGCTTCTTTCGTATTGAGTTAAGTCTGATTGTTCGGCTATTTTCCGGCTTCCTGTTCGGAGATTTTCCATAAATCCAAGTATCGCTTCTCTTCTAGCATCTTCTTGATGACCCCTACTTTTATCTTTCATTTCCCGTTTAATCATATCTTTAACCTGAAATTTCTCAACGCATTTCCATTTGGGATTAAAGGTTGAGTTTCTGAAAATGTAAACATCAGCGTGGTATTCGCCTCCGACACTGAATAAGTCCTTTTGCAGGTTCGGGTCGACTTTTTCTGACTGATAAGAAAGATAACTTATAGCTTGAAATGGCCCCTGCAAAATATAATGGCTTTCGTGCCTGACTCTACCGTTGCCCTTATATAAATCTCTTCCCTTGGCTGTTGCCCAGTTTCTTTGTGAAAATCCATTATGGCATAGGTTTATACTTGCTAAAGTCATTACCTTGCCATTCTTTTTAAAGGTGAAGTCATTAAAACTGTCTATTTCACCAAAGTTTTTTGCTCTCTTGACGAATTCTTTCTCTGAATATTTGTTGTATTTATCAAAGTCTTTAAAGTTCTTTCGGTAATCGTCAAAAGTGTACTGGTTTATAAAGTCATTCGGTGTTAAAAAACTGCTGATAACCTCCATTTCATCCGGTTTCTTGTCGTTTCCTTCCATTAACCACGAAACTATATCAAAAAAATGATAACCAGAATGAGAGCATTTGCCGTATCCTTGATTGTACGGATGAGCAGTCTGTTCAATTATTTCTGTAGGAAATCTCCATTGCCCGTCGCCGTGAAACGACTGAATTGAAGTAACCGGACAGTTAGTGTATTCATAAACCTCCTTTATCGCTTCTTTCATTTTCCTAAAAACATTATGGAATCTCCGTTGAGCTACAATCGCAAAAACCATTTGCGGATTACCTTTCTTGGCTTCCTGATACATTTTTACCAATTCGTCGTAGTCAACTATTAACTGCTTTCCGTGCTTTTCATTGCAGATAATCCATTCATGGGTTGAGATAGGTTTGTCCATCAAAACGCTCAACCTGTTCTTTATCGCCCATTTGGCATAAACCATGTGAGTTAATGGTTCAGTAGCAATAATTACACCCTTAATTCCCCCCTTTTCAACTATAAGATTTAAATCTTTCTCATAATTTTCGCTCAATTCATTATTTAAGGGCTTATCAAGAAACAAAACTTCAACATTTCTTGATTTTTTTTCATAAAGATAATTTCTAATAATTTCTCTCTGACTTTTTAAGTCAACAATAAAAATTTGACCTATTTTACCTTTTTCCTGTAATTCCTGCAAAACGGGGAAATAAATTCTCCTAGCGTGGTAGCCCAATCCAATTAATATTATGTTTTGCATGTCGGGAATGTTTATCATATTTTAAATTAACATACTCAAAACTAATAAGCTTTCGCAAAAATAACTTTTTTTAATGCTTCCTTTCCACAGATTATGCATTGTCCTTTTTCTTGTTTTTGTTCGAGGGGTATACATCTAATAGTAGCCATGGTATCGTTTTTTACCTTGACTTCACATTTTTGATCACCACACCAGTAGGCAATCGCAAAGCCCCCTTCTTTGCTAGTTAAAATATTCCTCATGGCGTTGTATGAATTTGTTCTTTGGGTCAGTTTTTCACTATAGCGTAATGCTCGTTTATAAAGATCGGACTGAATGTTACTTAATAATTCTTTAATTTTTGGAATTAAGTTAGCTAAAGGAACCTCTATTTTATCACCGGTATCTCTTCTTACTGCCACTATCGTATTATTAGCAATATCGCGAGGTCCAATTTCAATACGCAGTGGAACACCCCTTTTTTCCCAATCATAAAATTTTGGACCTGGACGTTCGTCTCTTTCGTCAATATGAACAACGCAATTCATTTCCGAGATTATTTCAGTAGCAATTTTTTTTGCCCTACTAAGTACATCGTTTTTTTCACGATCTTTGCCCCAAATCGGAATAATAACTATTGGCGTTGGAGCAATTTTTGGTGGTATGATTAAGCCCTTATCGTCACTATGAACCATAATTAAAGCACCAATAATTCTAGTACTCATACCCCAACTTGTCTGCCAAACATATTGTTCATTTCCATTCTTATCAGTAAATTTGACCTTAAAGGGTTTGGCAAAATTTTGACCGAGCATATGAGATGTCGCAACCTGCAATGCTTTGCCATCTTGCATCATTGCTTCAATGCAGGTTGTATAAGTCGCGCCTGCAAATTTTTCGCTTTCTGATTTTATTCCCTTTATAACCGGAATTGCCAGATAATCTTCAACAAAATCACGATAGACTTCCAATATTTGTAAGGTCATCTCATCGGCTTCTTCTTTTGTTGAATGAGCCGTGTGTCCTTCTTGCCACAAAAATTCCGTGGTCCTTAAAAATGGTCTCGGCCTTAACTCCCAGCGAACAACATTTGCCCATTGATTTATTATCATTGGCAGATCCCGAAAAGAATGAATCCATTTTGCATACATGCTATAAATTATTGTTTCTGATGTTGGTCTAACCACAAGCGGTTCTTCCATTAAGCCGGCTGGTACTAATTTTCCTTCTTTGTTTAAATTTAACCGATGATGAGTGACTATTGCACATTCCTTAGCAAATCCCTCAACATGCTTAGCTTCTTTCTCAAAAAAACTTTTTGGTATAAAAAGAGGGAAATAAGCGTTTTTAACTCCCCTTAACTTAAGCATATTATCTAAAACTTTTTGTATGTTTTCCCAAATTGCATAACCATTGGGTTTAATTACCATACATCCCCTGACGGGTGAATTTTCAGCAAGTCCTGCTGCGTCAATAACATCAAGATACCATTTGGAATAATCTTTAGATCTTGGAGTAATGCTGTTTATGTTTTCTTTTGTTTTGTTCATACTCACTCTTTATTAATGATAAGGCCTTTATAAATTCATGATTCAATGAGACCGTGACTGTCTTAGTATTTGTTGTGGTACAGATTAATCTTGATTATGTTTGAACTAAAATTTTTTCTTGGTTCTCTAAAAAATAAAGTATTTTATCAGCGACAAAACTTGTTTTTTTACATTCCAATTCTTCGTAATCTACCGCAAATTGTAATATGTCATCAATTGAAAACCCAGCCTTTTTTGATAGATCTCTCAAAGCACAAAGATATGTCCGTAATATTCTTCCTTTATCTCGACCGGATGGCCGTACTTTTTCTTTTAACATGATGACGGAGGCAGAGAGAGCATCGGCAAATTTACTATTAAAACCGGGTTTGAAGGGGATGACTGTACTAATGGTGGATGCCTCAATAGAATTTGTTAAATTGTAATATCCCGCTAATAACGTGCTAATACCAAAGCCCATTTCAATAGCAATTACTTCACCTAATTTTTCGACTAGAACTACGGTCCCCATGTCTTTAACAACGCCAGTTTCGCTATTTTTTATCCCAAAATTAAAGTTACGTCCCAATACACCAGAAAGACCGTATCTATGTCTGTAATGTTTTACTGGCATATCATCTATTTTTGTCTCTAAAGGCATTTGCCTTGTGCATTTCAATAAATCTTTGTCTCGCGAGGAAACTCTCAAACACATTTTTTCTGACCCTATCTCAAGTGTATTAATAAAGTATTTAATAGAATCCATTGTTAAGCTCATTATGCTATTCGAACTGGCTATTAATCCCATTTCGGTAAAGTATGATCCTCCTTCTGGGAAAATATCATCGTCCCAAAATGATTTTGCGTTTTGGGTTCTTAAACATTTTTGAATTATGAATAATCCTTTTTTGGGGATTAGGGAATTATTAAGAATGTAGGGTTTAAAAACATTTGTAGTTGAGCCGGTGAACCGCACACTACGATCGTCAAATGATATAATTGGTGCTGGTGTATGTTTTTGATACCCTAGATCAAAAAAATAATCGGCAAAAAGCTTTTTTATCATCGAATGATAATCAATTATTCTTTCAGAGCAAAAAGATGCTTCCATGTTTATTTTTAAAATCAAAAAAAGATTAGTTTAAACTTCCGTTTGAATGGGCAGAAATTGTTTTTGGATTTCAAAAATTCCTTCAAAATCCTCGCGGAAGCTAAGCCCCGCCTCTGGCGGGGAACTCACGGATGCAAAACGGAAGGGGCGAGATTCGAACTCGCGAAGAGATTTCTCCCTTAACGGTTTTCAAGACCGTCCCTTTCGTCCACTCAGGCACCCTTCCGTTTTGCATCCGTATCAGGCATTATTTTATACGGCAACAACCCGGTTTTTGCCTTCTTTTTTTGCCTGAAAAATGGCCTTGTCCACCTTTTTAAATATTTGTAGGGGAGCGTAGTTCGGGCTTGATTCGACTACCCCGATACTGAAAGTTACCGGTAGTTTTTTTTGCGCATTTTTCAAAATTATTCGCGCTTTGTTTTTTGCCTGTTCCAAATTTGCCTCTTGTAAAATTATCGCGAATTCTTCGCCACCCCAACGCGCGACAATATCGAACTCTCGAACCGAGCTCGAGAGAAAATTCGCGACTTTTTTCAGAATTTTGTCTCCGT
>JAUYCX010000082.1 GCA_030692045.1 Candidatus Omnitrophota bacterium | reverse complement strand
ATAGAGTGCCTTATTAAAACCGGTTCACTGATGCTCGGCACCTCCTCTGTTTCTTCTAATAATCTCAATAAATCATCGGCATCACTCGCCACATCTACTTCTGGCTGCGCTAATTCCTCTCCCAGAACAGCTGGCTCTGTTTCTTGTGATGCCGGCTCTTCAACTGTTTCTTCTGGTGCCTGCCCCGTTGGATTTTCAATATCCAATGGGGTTTCTTCTGATGGTTGTTCGGTTTGCTCGGTTTCCTGTTCTATTGGTTGTTCTATCGGCTGCTCTACTGGTTCAATCTGCTCTACTGGTTCAATTGTCTCTGGAATGTTCTGTTCTATTTCTCCCATATTTTCCTGCTCTGGGTCTCCTCCAATTGCTACCCTAAACAAATCTTTCAGCATAATTAAGTTCTCTTCTAAATTTTCACTGGGTGTTGCTTCTGGTTCTTCAATTACGGGCTCCTTGATTACGGGTTCTTCAATGGATGGTTCTGTTGTTTTTAATTCCTCCTCGGGTTGTTTCGGTTCTTCCAAATTTTCCGATTCTGTTCCTAATGTCTCCGGCACCAAACTATTAGAAGAAACTTCTTCAAATAAATTGGCAGAATTTTCAGAAGAAAATTCTACTAATACGGAATCATTGCTTAATTCTTTTTGAAGGGCCGATTCCTTATTGTTCCAATCGCCGCTAACTTGAGTCGGAAAAATCTCTAAAGTTTCCGTATCCGATTGAACAGCAAAAACTAGCAGCGCGCCGAAAGCAATTATCCCCACAAACAAAATAATACTTCCATACTTTGATGTTTTTAGAAATAATTTTACAATTTTAATCCATCGCGAAACTTCCCGAACCGCAGCTTCGGCTTTTCTCTTTATTTCCGGTGGAATAATGTCATAAATAAAATTTGGCATTTTTCTATGCTAAAAATTTCCTATTTCTTTACACGATAGGCATTTCATTTTTTATTACTCTTTTATTATACCAAAAATAAATTAATTCAAAAAATAATTCTGTGAATAAAAAATAGCCAGCCTTTGGCTGACTAGTAGGTAGAATAACGGAGGACTGTCCTCCGTTATTCTAATTCAACTTTGCTAAAATCTTTAATTCCTTTTTTATATTCTACCCAATCTTCAATAAATCCCTTACAACCATTTTCTTTGCCCATTATTTCCCAAAAGAATTTCCTCCAAGAATACTAATGGGAAATAAAGTAGCTTCTTTTTGTATTCAAATACCTAAATTATTTCTTTTTCTTTTCTGATTTCTTCTGTGTGCTGGGAACCCAACCGGTTTTCCGCATTGTTCCATAAATGTATTTTCTTGCTCTTTCAGAAGTAGTTGAACCGAATAATTTTCTGGCTTTTACTTTCAATTTTTCTTCCATTTCTTTCGGCATAAGTTTATTTTAATAATTACTTTATGTATCCCCGGATGTCGGGGTCATTTAATTGAATAAACCTACAACTAACGACACCGCAACCTTCCAGATTTTGCTCGCAAATGTGAATACTATTAGGCAATATGACCCCACCCTCCAGAGTATAGCAGAACGCCGCCACCCACAACAGGCACATCAGAATTCGGAACAATATCTTCGGCATTACCCTTTGGTAATTGTAATCCCCTGCTTTGGACATAACTTTTACACTGATATTCCAAAGGACAACTTGGGTCTTTTCCCAAATTATCACAATAACAATCCGCGGAAGAAATATGCACCACCCCGGCCCCGCCTTTTGGCGGGGTAAACCCGTCGAAAAATGTGTCTTTTCTCGCTTTGGTACGGTCGATAAAATCATTGCAAATCACAAAATCCCCTCTTTTGATGTGCGGCTGCAAGCTTCCTACCGCTGAGGGCGCAATAATTATTTCGGAAATCATTGTCCGCCAGAGGCGGATAAACTCCGCTCGGAATATATTGGGGCAAATTAACTAAGTTTTCGTAGCATTACACAGCCGAGCCCTAGATGACTATTATATTGTTGATTGTAGAATTGGCTCGGCGAGTAAGAGAAGCGCCCGAGTAATTACAATATTTAATCAATGTACGGCGACTTCGTGCTGAAGAAAATTTAGTTAATTTACTACCCCGACGCGTGTCTTTGGGTGAGTAGGTCTGAGCGTTCTCGGCGATTGCGTGGTTGAAGAAATAATTATTGGCTTTGCGATAATCCAACTGACACATATCGACATGTAAAATAAATCTGAGCCGTCCCTATAATTGTTTTATTAAAGGAAGAAT
>JAUYCX010000067.1 GCA_030692045.1 Candidatus Omnitrophota bacterium | reverse complement strand
AGTCAATTTCTCGCCTGCCGCAGGCAGGCAGGAAATTGACAAGCGCTTAGCCCCTTCCTTAAAAGGTATCAGGAAGGGCTACCCATCTGGGTTAGGCGAGGGGCATATGTTATCAATATTCCCGACTCACCATTAGAAATCGCGTAGCGATTTCAAGGATAAAGTCCCGGAAATTTCTTCGAAATTTCTCGGGATAAGATGTGCCAAAATTCTCTCCGACAATTTTGGCACATTCGTCGGGTCAAATTCAGCCACAAACTTATGAGCGCTATCGCTCCATAAGTTTGGGCTTTATTTGATAAACTCTGGCAAAATTTCTCCAGCTTTACCTAATATTTGATAATCACAAATATAAGAAAGTTCCGAAGGATTATTATTTATCTCCACAATCTTTGCCCCTTTTTCTTTGGCGGCAAAGGGAAGCTGTGCTGCCGGATAAACAACACCTGATGTCCCAATTAAAAAGAGTAGGGAACAATTGTTTACTGCCTGATTGGCTTTGCTTAAAATATCATAATCAAGCATCTCGCCAAATAAAACAATGTCAATTCTAAAACGAGCTAAACATGTGCATTTTGGGAAAAATTGGCTGAATAATCTTAATAATTTCCACTTAGAATTTTTATATTTATTCATCTTATTTATCAAATCAGCCAATTTTTCCCTATCTAATCCCATCCTCCTAAAACACTTCTCACAACGCAGATGAAATGCATTACCGTGCAGTTCGAAAACTTTTCTTGAGCCAGCAAGATTATGCAAGTCATCGATATTTTGAGTAATGACACAATCCAAAATACCTTTCTCTTCCATTTTGGCCAAGGCAAAGTGGCCAGGATTTGGCTTTGCCTGAAGTAGCAGCGAATATAAATCAGATAAAAAATCAACAATTCTTTCCGGCTTTTGTCTAAATGTTGAAAGTAGCTCTTCGGCATTAGCAAAAATCTCAGGGTCGTATTTTTCCCATAAGCCGCCTTTTCCCCTAAAAGTAGGAATCCCGCTTTCTGCAGAAATTCCAGCCCCTGTTAAAGCAACTGCTTTTCCCTTCTTAAGCCAAGATTTTATTGAATCTAAATCTTCTTTGGTCGTTAGAGCCATCATTTTAGCATCATTAATGACATCATCCTGCCAGCTTTTTCTTTTTCCCGACGATAAGAAAAGAATCTTTTATTCTGGCAAGATGTACAGATTTTGCAGTCAAAAATATTTTTCTTTTTAACACCCGTATTTATTAATTGCTTTAAATTCGCCTCAATTAAGTCTAGAAACAATTTGTTTTTTCTTTTAATCAAATCACTAGAAAAATATTTTCTAAATTTGAAACCCACTTCATAACAGCATTTTCTGATTGCCGGTCCAAAAGAAACCAATAAATCATTTGGATTAGTGCCGAATATTTTTTGCATTTTTAAAATTGCGTTTTGGCTAATTTTTTTATAAGTTCCTCTCCAGCCAGCATGAAGTAAACCGACTGCTTCATTTTTAGGGTCAAATAAAAAAATAGATAAACAATCAGCGCTAAATACTGCCAGCGGCAGATGTTTTGTTTTGGTAATCAAGCCATCAACACCAGAAATGGCATCTTTGAAATTTGATGAACCTTTGCCTTTGTGGTTTTCTTTTATTAAAATAATTTTATTTAAATGCGGCTGTTTTGTGCAGACTAAATTGCGAAAATTTATTCCTAAGGGTTTTAGAAAGCTCTGTCGTTTTGCTCTTAATTTTTGGGAAGCTGTACTATAAAAACCTAAATTATAAGTCCTGTCGCTAAAAATGGCTAAAACTTTATCTGGTGGTAAATTATGGAAAAAATAAGCGTGCTTATTTTTCTTTAACAATCTTTTAGAATAGATAAAAATGAGGATTATAAGTATGCAGAACAATCAGGACTTTTTTGCAAATCTGTAGGCATCAAAAATACTATAAATTCCTAATATGACAACCATTATTATCCCGCTTAAGAACAAAGCAAATCCAATAAATAAACCCTGTTTATCTACAGACTCAAACATAAGCCAATAGCCAATTAAAACACTGCCTATGATTATGGCAAGCATGCCAGCCGTACAAATGGCAATTATCAAAAGCCCTTTTGCTATCTGTCCGTTATAAATCTGCCCTAATCCGCTAAAAACAAAAGATAAAACTGCTGCAATTCTAGGATTTGGCGCTTCAGCCATTAGAAGTCCCTTCCTTTTGCAATAATCCTTGTGAATGTGTCTCGTGGACATTTATCAGTTTATCGCCGAATTTCTCCAATTTCTTCTCTGCATCTTCGTATTTGAAACTCGCATTTCTAATGTGGTTACCCACTAACCTAAAATCCTCGCGAAATTTTTCCAAATCCCCCTGAAGTCGGCCTAAACTGGCAATTACATTTTGGACGTTACTTTCAATTTTTAAGCCCTTGAGCCCTAAACAAATCACCTGCAAATAAGCATAAAAGGTATTAGGCGACACTGGGATTACCTTTTTAGATAAGGAATAACTCAAAAAATCTCCTTTGATAATCGTTTCATAATAAACATTCTCTGCAGGAATATACATTAGTGCAAAATCAAATGTTTTTTCATCGGGCAGGATGTATTTTGAGGATATTTCTTCAATCCTATTTTTGACATCAGAAATAAATTTCTTGTGAAAGACTTTCTTTTCTTCATCATTATCAACCTCAACCATTCGCTTAAAATTTTCAAAGGGAAATTTTGCGTCTATACTTACGATATTGTCGCCTAAACGAATTATTGCATCAACACAATCGCCACTTTTAAAACGATACTGCGATTCAAAATATTCTTTTGGCAGAACCTGTGAGAGTAAACTCCCGAGCATTGTTTCTCCAATCTCGCCTCGAAATTTTGGCGCACGCAAAAGCTCCTGAAGGCTGGCAATATCCTTACCTACATCTAAAATTCTTTTATTAGACTCTTTCAATTCTCCAAGGCTTAGAGCAACATTGCCAAAAACCTTGGTAACGTTATCGAGCCTGTCTCCTACTGTTTTATGGGTATCTGATAAAGTCTTAAGGCTGTCTTCTAACTGCTTATTAAATACATCCTTTAGAGCATTTAACTGCGAAGTAAGCTTTGAAGAAGTCTTAAATAAAAAAATTAAGGCTATAAAAAGTATGGATAAAGAAAATCCCAAAATCATCCAAATCATAACTTATGTCCTCACTTATATCTTAACCTCAATCAGTGTCTCAGTGTTAGCCACCCCTGAAACCAATCTAATTTTTCCCACTACCACTGAGGCAATGATTTCTAACTCTTCTGCCTCAACCTTGGCAATGACATCCCAAGAGCCAAACACACCAGTTACCTCTGTAACGCCTCTTATCTTTTTAATATCTTCCAAGGCTTGCTTTTCCTTGCCCGTGACTAATCTTACTAAAACCAAACCGGTAATCATTTTTACCTCCTTTAATGACCCCCTTTGTTTCGCTTTGTGAAGCGAAGCGAAACAAAGCTGAGGGGGGAATTACCTCTTACTTTAATAAGTAGTTTATCATAAATTGCCTTTGCTGTCTTGGAATTATTAAGATTAGGCTTTATTTCCAAATTACCAACCTTAATCACAAAATTTTGTGCCATAATTATAACCTTTGCCTTACTAAGCTCTCTACATATCTTGCAATTGCTATTGCTGAGGTTAAACCCGGCGATTCAATTCCGATAAGATTAATAAATCCAGGAAAACCAAGTTTTGTTTCTTCTTTTATTACAAAATCCCGCTCTGGCTCGCCTTCTCCTTGCAGTTTAGGCCTTATGCCTGCGGTATCTGGCATTAAATCGTCTTTTTCTAAAAACGGCAGAAAGCTTTTTGTTAGCGAGAAGAATTTATCCCTATCATTTATATCCACATTGTAATCGATTTTTTCTCTTGCGATATATTTATCGTCGGGTCCCAGCCTTAAACCCCCTGCCAAATCTAAGGTGGCATGAATACCTAAACCTGCGGATGAGGGCTTAGGCACCGGATAAACCAAATAGCTTAATAACTTTGCCTTTTCCTGATTAACTCTAAAATATTGTCCCTTGCAATATTTTAGGTCGTAGCCCTCTTTTTTAATGTTAATCCCGATTCTTAAAGCAATTTTATCGGATTCAAGGCCAGCGCTGTTAATCACTATGCCGGCATCAATAGAAAATTTATCCCCTTGTTTTTCTTGAATAGTTAATTTATACCCGGAATTGGATTTTTCAGCTGCCACAACCTCTGAATTATAAACTACATCTGACCCATTATCTTTTATTTTTTGAATAAAATATTCCATTAAACTATGAGAATCAATAATTCCAGTAGATTCTGAAAATAAAGCAGCAGTCGCAATTATCTTAGGCTCCAACTCTTGAATATTCTTTTTAGACAAAATCTTTAAGCCTTCAACTCCATTTCCTCTTGCCCTTTTTAAAATATTCATCAAGCTATCTTCATCTTCCTTGGAGTTTGCCACAATTAATTTGCCACACCTTTTATGCGGAATTTTATGTTTTCTGCAAATTTCATAGAGTAGCTGATTTCCTTCAACGCAAGTTTTTGCCTTCAATGAGCCGGGGATATAATAAATTCCTGCGTGAATTACTTCGCTATTTCGCGAGCTTGTCTCCTGTCCAAAGGAATTGTGTCTTTCTAAAACATAGATACTTGGCTTAAGTTTAGAAAGCCTTGCGCCAATTGCCAAACCTACAACACCTGCGCCAATTATGGCAATATCAATTTTTTCCATTTAATTTGTCTGATAACAGCCTAAAATCTCACCAAAATACATCGTATGATAATCCTTATTTGGATACAGATATTCGTATTCCTTTGTCAGAAATTTAGGCTCCATTTTGGTTTTATAAACAATTTTACATTCGTAATGAACTCCGGGAATATCTAAAATTGGGCTGGTAATTTTTTGCGCCTTTAAAGTTTTTAGATTGCATTCTTTAAATTTATCAATATTTCTGCCGGATTTTGTGCCGCAGAATTCCAGTTCTTTGTCCATATTTTTTGAAGGAACATTTACGGAAAAACTATCTGCTTTTTCAATTATTTCAAATGTATAGCGGGAATCTCGTACTACAATCATCATCATTGGTTTTCTCCAGACAAAGCCAATCAATGCCCAGCCAATTGTCATTACATTGAGCTTCCCTGCTTTAACTACTAAGAATGCGCCTTTATCGCTAATCTGTTTCATTACTTGTTTGGCTATAGATTGATAGTTTAAATGCCGCATCACTTAATTCCTTTCTATTAAAACTCTTTTTAGGGCGGCACTTTTGTGACGCCCTATTGATTTAAATCGTATGAAAAAATTGGATGTGTCCCTAATTACTGTCATACATCCAAATAATTAGGGAGTTCTGATATTAATTTCGCACATACCTCCTCCCGTTTAAGAAGCTTTATCTCTTAACTTTTTTATTTTTTATTTATTAATAGGAACCAAATCGCCAAAGTCATTTTTATCAACTTTGGCGCCTTCTTTTTTGAGCAAATCAGCTATGTTAGCGTGACCTTCTCTGAGCGCCTCAACTAACGCAATATTTTTCATTTGGCTATCAGCACCTTTCTCGATTAATAACTTTACTAATTCAATATGATTATTTCTTGCAGCCAAGCCCAAAGGGGTCCAGGGGATGATGTTAAAATTCGGTTTATTTTGTTCAACATTAATTCTCGCTCCATATTCCAATAACAATTTTACTGCTAAGATATGACCATAATTTGATGCATACATCAAAGCTGTCTTGCCTTCATTGTCACGATATTCCACATCCGCTCCAGATCTTATCAAAAGTTTAATTATTTCATTATCACCGTCGTTTGACGCTTGTATTAAAGCTTCATTTTTTGAAAAATTATCAGCTCCCTTTTCCAATAATAACTTAACTACTTCTAGATTTTGGAATCTCGTTGCTGATACTAAGGGAATCCAGAGTCTAAGACATTTTAAACCATTTATCTTAGCTCCTGCATTCAATAATAACTTTACTACCCCAAGATTACTCGTTGCTACACTCAAAGCCGTTCCCCCAACACTATCCTGAGCATTAACATCTGCGCCCTTACTTAATAAGAACTTTACCAAATCACTATTGCCATGTCTAGCTGCAACCATCAAAATCGGTGTGCCCTTATCATATGTATTAACATCTGTTCCCTCGCGAAATAATAGCTTAACCATCTCATAATTACCTCTGCTTGTTGCTTCGATAAAAGCTTCATTAATATCAGCTGAGGTAATTGCTTTATCCTCGCCTTTCTGTAATAGCAATTTAGCTGCCTCAATATTATTTATTGATGCACAAGACATCAATGCCTTTTTTCCATCGGCCTGGATATTCGCACCTTTTTGTAATAATAACTCAGTAGGTTCTTTGTCATAACAGTTTACTGCATACAATAATGCTGTTACACCATCCTTATCTCTTAAATTAACATCAGCACCAAATTCTAGCAACAGTTTCATAAAATCAACTCGACAGTTTTCAGCAGCATACATCAATGCTGTTTTGCCACTGCGCTCCTCCCTGGCATTAACCTCTGCACCAGATTCCAATAACTTTTTTGCTACTTCAAATTGTTCTTCTTTAGGAATTATCTGACTAGGTCTTACCAAAGAAATTAAATCTTTGCTTAAAAGCTCCTCCTTAGGGTTGATAAAGGGACGCTTTTCTAAATTTTGGGCATACGATGCATGCAGATAGACAAGCGATATGATGATATAAATAAAAAGACGAACAAGCAATTTTGTCATAATGTCCTCTCCTACTTAATTTATTTCTCTACAACAGATAATCTTTTTTAACCCTTTTTACACTCTTAAAAATATTCTTCTTAATATGCGGGCAAGGGTAACCCAATTTTTAAAAGGGTAATACTATCCTTTCCTCCGGAAACTGCAACTACCACCTTATCGCCGTCTTCAAACATTTGGTAATCGGCAATAGCGCGGCCAACTTTTTTAATTCTGTGTCATCTGTAATTGTCTTAATCATCGCTTAAAAAAAGTTTTTCTACTTCTTCTCTTAAGTAAGAACTAATCGCCTCGTAATCAATTTGAGTTTCAGCAATTTTTGCCAACAAATCTTGTTTAGTTATGGGCTTTCCAAAAACAACTTTTATAGGATAAGTTTTTGGAAAGCCCCTAGTCCTTGGCCAAGCCTCAAAGGTTCCCTTTATGGCAAGAGGGATAACTGTTGGGCCTAATTCCTTAACCAAAATTCCCATGCCTTTTCTAAATTCCTTAATTTTACCGTCAATTGTTCTCTGACCCTCGGGAAATATGCAGATACTTTTACTGTTTTTTAAAATAAAACTTGCCGCCCTCATTGTGCTTATTAATTCCATGGAAGAGTCAATTGGCACAAGCCTGGCCATTTTATTTGCCCATTTAATAGCAGGATGTTCAAAAATCTGCCTCCAGCCAATGAAATAAAGATTAAGTAACACGGGAAATGGCATTGCCGCAGCCACAGCCAAGCCGTCCAGATAACTTGCATGATTGGCGCAAAAAATAAAATAACCCTTTTTGGGAATATTATCTTTGCCTTTTACTTCAAGTCTCCAGAAAATCTTAAATATCCTAAACAAAAATTTTATTAAAATTAGAGTTAAGAATTTATTCAAAATTGAAGGTTTAAGTTCTATTTTGTTTTTTATCTCATCAGAAGGAGCAATAGCCAATAACTCAACCCAAGAGGGCTCAATCTGTGATAACTCTTGCCCTTGGTTAATCCTGCCAGAAAATAACTCTATCAATTTTAATATCGCCTGCCTGACATTGGTAATCTCCATAGCAACTGATTCTGATATAGAAACATTGAATAACTTCTCTAAACCAGCAATTAATTCAACCTTGGCTAATGAATCCACTCCTAAGTCTAACTCTAAGTGGTCATCAAGATTTGGCCTTTCCTTTAATGACAAGGCGGCCTTAAAAAAATCCATAACCTTATTTGCAAAAGCCGAATTTAGCAACTTTAAATCTTCTGGGGAAGGCTCTTTTGTTTCAAAAGGTTTCTCTTTTTCCACAAACTCTCTCAAATACCTCTCCTTTACCTCATATCTTTTAATCTTTCCTAAAGCAGTCCGTGGTAAATCATCCTTAGTTAAAATAAAACCAGTTATGCGTTTATATGTGGGCAGATTATAAGATATATTTTCAAACTCCCATTTAATCTTACGATAAATATTACCCCCTTCTGCCATTTTAAAATAATCAAAATTTGGCACAACTACCGCCTGCAAAGAAATATTTCCTTTATCATCATTTACTTCTAAAACGCAGAGTTCCTTAATAACATTTGTCTTTTTATAATATTCCTCTATTTCTTCGGGATAAATATTCTTTCCTGAGCTTAAGACAATAACCTCTTTACTTCTTCCAGTTAAGTAAAGATAATTTCCTTTATCTAAGAAACCCAAATCACCAGTATAAAACCATTCATCCTTAATTGCATTCCTCGTCTCTACTTCTTTTTTGTAATAACCTTTAAAAACATTTTCACCCTTGACTATTACTTCACCAACGCCATCCTTATTGGGATTGACAATTTTTATTTCAACGCCAGACAAAGCTCTTCCCACAGTTCCAAATTTTGGCTTATGCACAGGGCTTAGGCTAACAATAGGAGCAGTTTCAGTTAAGCCATAGCCCTCTAGAATGTTAAACCCCAATTTAAATAAATCAATTGCTATCTTTGGCTCTAAGCGCGCTCCGCCGCTAACCATATAGCGTAAATTTGCTCCCACCCGAGAATGAACTTTTCTAAAAAATAATTTTCCTAAATTTATTCTAAGCATCTTCCTAAACCAATAATTCAAAAATAAAATTCGCTTTAATATAAGTCTTATTAAAAATGGAAGATTATTTATTTCCTGAAAAATTGCCTTATGCAGATTATAAAAAAGCTCTGGCACGCCCACAAGAATAGTTACCTCTTCTTTATTCATACAAGCAGTCAAATCTTTAGCTTTTAGACTTAAGGGAAAAATAATTTTAGCCCCTAAAAAAATAGGAAAAATTAAAGTAGCCATAAAGGCATAGGCATGATAGAAAGGCAGCATACTTAAGAAAATATCCTTCTCACTACAGAGGTTTATTTTTTTTATGCTATTAAAATTGGCTGAGAAATTTTTATGTGTAAGTATTACTCCCTTAGGGATGGCGGTTGTGCCAGAGGTATAAAGAATGGAGGCGATATCATCTAACTGTGATTGTACAAATTCAATTTCTTTTGGCTCTATTTTTCTAATTTTCTCAAAGCTAAAAAATATTTTAGAATCTTCTTCTGTACCCAAAACAACTATCCTTTTAATGAAATTAAACTTTTTAATAACTTGTTCAAAAGAAACAACTTGATTCTTTGAGATAAAAATAAATTTTGCCTCACAGTCCTTTAAAAAATTTTCAATTTCATTTGGATTTATGTGCGGGTCAAGCGGAACACAAATACCTCCGGAAAACAAAATCCCAAAATAAATGCTTATCCACTCAGGACAATTTTCTAAAATAATTGCCACACGCTCTCCCTTAGCAATTCCCTCCTTGCTTAACCAATTAAAAATACTTAAGGTAAGAATATAAATATCGCGCAGGGTTAAACTCGCATCACTAGATATTGTTTTAGACTTAACAATAACCCTTTCAGGATACTTAAAACAAACCTCTTTAAATTTTTCATGTAAAAGAAAATCGGTTAAAAGTGAACTTATTTTTGTTTTCATAAATTCTCTAAGGGGCAATAACTACAATTTGGTTTGGTTTTGCAGATATCCTTACCCAATTTTACTAAAAGCGCATGGTATTCATTAAAAAGCTTTGCATCGTGAAGTAAATTCTTCATAAAAAGTTTCTGGACTTGTGCATAGTCTAAAGAAGCATCAATTATCTTATGGCGCGAAAGAATTCTTTTTGTATAAGCATCCACGACAAAAACTTTCCTTTCCCCTGCGTAAAGAAGAATGGAATCCGCTGTTTCAGGACCAATGCCATTTACTTCTAAAAGCTCTTCACGCAATTTAGAAGTCTCTTGTTTAAACATCTTAGAAAGTTTTCCTTGGTAACGTTCAAATAAAAATGAAATAAAATTTTTTAGTTTTTTTGCTTTCTGATTGTAGTAACCAGAAGGACGAATTAATCTGGCTAACTTTTTAATATTAACATTTTTAAGGGCTAAGGGCTTAAGCAACTTTTGGCTTTTTAAATTATCAATTGCCTTTTTAACATTGCTCCAAGCAGTATTTTGTGTAAGTATTGCACCCGCAATTACCTCAAATTGCGTATCTGCCGGCCACCAATGCTGAGGACCAAAGGCAATATTAAGCCTGCGATAAATTTCTTTAAGAATTGATTTATTTCTTGAAATCATCTACGTCGAAGTTTCAGCTTTGAATGCAGTTGTTCTTTGTAAAGTTCCTCAGGGGTTAAATCTTCATCGCTTTTAACCTGAAATTTTTTGGGGTCGAATTTGTATTTGGGTTTCTTTAAGGGTTTCATTATTTAATGAGCCCACGACTTATGGAATGACAATGACATAAGTCGTTTGGGCGAATTGAACCCAGCACTAATTTTTGTAATAGTGCGGTTTAAGGATTTCGGGGATATTGTTAATGAACCCCGGCATATCTTATAAGTGCTCTTTCAAAAATTAGTGCTGGGTCAAATTCAGACACGGCCTTCGGCCTATAATTTACGTCGGTCTTACGACCTCCATAAGTTATGTCTTCATTTGACTTTCGAACTAATTAGATTATCTTGCACATTAAAAATCTTGCCAAAAAAAAGCTCAGCCACCCAAATATTTGTCTGAGTATGCAAGCTTATAGAAGGGGCCTTAACGCGCCCTCCCAAAAGCGCAAGCCAGGGAATAATATTATCTGCCATATGCACATCGCAGGCTGCACCACTTTCTATCTCTGCCTTTAATTTTCTTGCCGCCTCAAGTCCAACCTTTTCTGCAAGCTTTCCAATTTCTCCTCGCACATCAGCTCCCAGAATTGTAAAGGAATCAAAATGCGCATAGAGATTTACCTCAGAGCCAGTGGATAATGTATCCAGATATTCAGCATCAATTTGTATCTCACAGGAAAAGTTTTTCTTTAAAACTTCTTCAGCAGCATTTGCCTGCCTTTTAGCCACATCTCGACCCATTAAATCTAAACTGGCTTGACTTTTTCCTCTAATTCCCACAAGCTCACCCTGTTTAGTTAAATCAATTGGCTTGCGGTCTTTAAGAGGATTTATATT
Organism: Candidatus Omnitrophota bacterium; assembly: GCA_030692045.1. Classification (GTDB taxonomy): domain Bacteria; phylum Omnitrophota; class Gorgyraeia; order JAUYCX01; family JAUYCX01; genus JAUYCX01. The sequence continues at coordinate 52,056 of JAUYCX010000067.1, read as the reverse complement.
AACGCTAACTAAACCACCGCCTTTTGGATAATAACCTCGTCGAAGAATCTTTAAATCTGCATTAAGGCCAAAACGCGACAAAATGGGTATTAGGCAATTGGGATAATATTCAACTGGCACAGCGCCTAAACCAGTTGTTCCGCCTTTAATTTTTAAAGACAAACCTTGAGATTTAAACGCGGCAACCAATAATATTGGCTGCAAAAATAAACCAATTGCACCAGCTGTACCTATATCCACATCCAGAGTTTGTTTTGGGATTTCCTTTTTTTGGGGAATAAAGCTAATCTCTTGAGATTCAATCTCTAAGCCAGTTGTTTTAGCCTCGAATAATTTTTCTAATGTCTTTAAAACGGTTAAATGCTGTGGCTTTAAGCCGGGTTTTTCGCGCTTTAAACGAATATTAATAATCTTAATGGCTCTTGCAGTAATGCAGGAAAAGGCAACAGCTGTTCTTAAAATCTGTCCGCCGCCTTCTAAATTACTACCATCAATTTCCAAAAATTCCATATTTTTATTTATTCTCTGACTGACACTTTAAGCTTTACTTCCCTTTAATTCTTCTAACTCTTTCTCAATTTCAGTTAAGCGCAATCTTATTGCTTTTAAGCGTTGGCCATATTCCTTGACTGTTTCTGGCTTGCGCTTATAAACTTGAATATTAGTTAAAACATTTGCCTTTGCAAAGCTCTCCACTTCTAAAGACTTTCTTTCTTTTTCTAACTCTTTGATTTCTTGTTTTTGCTTTTGGATTTTGCCAAGAATTAGATTCTGCTTTGAACTTTCTTTTTGGCGATGAAGCGCCTCAAGGCGTTTTTGTTCTTTGGTTTTGTAATGGTGGCTCTTTTTAAGTTCGGGCTGTTTTTCTTCAATTATTGGTTTTTCTTGGGGTTTGGTTTCTTCTTTGTCCTTTCTTTCCAGATAATAATCCAGATTGCCGGAAAATTTTTTTACCTTGCCATCCTTAACCTCGAAAACTTTGCTGGCAATAGTCTTAGTAAAAAATATATCGTGGCTAATAAAAACTAATGTTCCCTCGTAAGATTTAAAGGCAGTTGTAAGCGCCTCCACTGCGTCAATGTCCAAATGGGTGGTGGGTTCATCCAATAAAATAAAATTAGGTGGATTAATTAAAAGCTTGGCTAAGATAAGCCGGCTTTTTTCTCCTCCGGACAAAACACTAACTTTCTTTTCTACATCATCTCCCTGAAAAAGAAAAATTCCCAACAGTGTTCTTACTTTTTCTACAGACAATCTATAACCTGCAACTGAGAGAGCTTCTTCTAATACGCTGCGCTCTGGGTTTAAAACATCCATGCGCGTCTGGGAAAAATAAAGCGCCTCTACATTATGGCCTACAATTCTTTTTCCGGCATCAGTGGGAATGACGCCGGCAAGTATTTTTAAAAGAGTGGACTTGCCGGCGCCATTCTCTCCTACCAAAACCGCTTTTTCTCCCTGAACAATTTCAAAATCCAAATCCTGGTAAACCTGAATATCTCCATAAGACTTGGAAATCTTCTCCAAAGAAATAACCCTATAACCGCTTCTTTTAGTTACAGGAAACTCAAAATCTCTAATGCTTCGTCTTTCCTCAACCAGTTCAATTACCGGCATACGCTCAAGCATCTTGCGTTTATTTCTAACCGCGGCTGCACGGTTTGGCTGGGCATGAAATCGCTGGGCAAATGCCTCAAGTTGTTTTCTACGCTTTTCCTGCTCTTTAAATTGCCTTTCCAAAGACGATTTTTTCTCTCCCTTAATTCTTTCATATTGTTCGTAGTTTCCGCGAATCTTGTTTAGTTTCCCCTGCTCTAAAATCAAGGTATAATTCGTTACTTCATTTAAAAAAACTTTGTCGTGGGAAATCATAACCAATGTCCCCTCAAATTTTGCAAGATAATCCTTAAGCCACAAGGCAGCATTCAAATCCAAATAATTCGTGGGTTCATCTAACAATAAAAGGTCATAATTATAAGTTAAAAGTTTTGCTAAAAGAGTGCGCATCTGCCAGCCGCCGCTTAAATTATTTATCGCACGATTAAAATCCATTTGTTTAAATCCTAAACCGGCCAAAATTCTTTTTGCCTTATACTCCAGTTCAAAAACTCCCAGAACCTCCAAATTATGCAATATATCTGCGTAGCGAGCGGTAGCAGTTTCATTTTTATCTTCCAACTCTTTTTGTTCTTTTTTAAGTTTTCTGATGCGCTCATCGCCCTCGGTTAACTCTTCAATTACGGTTTGTGTGGAAGAAAAATGATATTCCTGCGGCAAATACCCTATATGGATATTTTTATGAATTTCAACCTTACCGTTTGATGGTTCAACCTCACCTAAAATAATGGAAAAAAGCATGGTTTTTCCTGAGCCATTTGGACCAATTAAACCAATCTTTTCTCCTCGGTTAATGGTTAAGAAGACTTTATCCAGAAGTAAACGTTTATCGTAATTTTTGGAGAGATTAGTAAGACTTATCATTTATTTTAAACCCATAGAAGATTTTAATGCAGATATTTCTTCTTCAGTTAAATAGCGCCAATTTCCCACTGGTAGATTTTTTAGGGAAATTGGCCCCAAGGCAGTCCTTTTTAAATACAAAACCTGATAACCCAAAGAGGCAAGCATTAATCTAATTTGGCGTTTTCTGCCTTCGTGGATGATAATCTCAAATTCTGTTATTCCGTTTTTAAGCTTAACATTTCTTATTTTGCAGGGCGAGGTGGGCCTATCCTCCAGAAGTATTCCTTTAGTTAAACTTAGTTTATCTTTTTCGTTTAATTGACCTTTTATCTTAACAAAATAAGTCTTATTGATATTAAATTTAGGGTGGGTTAAACGAAATACAAACTCACCATTATTAGTCAACAATAGCAAACCCTCTGTATCCTTATCCAGCCTTCCTACTGGATTTAAGTGTCTTAGGCTTTTGGGCAATAAATCCATTACCGTGTTTTTCGCGTGTTTATCCTCTTTGGTTGTCACAACTCCCCTTGGTTTATTTAGCATTACATATTCTTGATCTTGAACTTCAATTTTAATTCCCTCTAAATAAACTTTATCTTTTTCAAGATTTACTTCAAAAGAAGGCTCGCAAACCATTTGATTATTAACTAAGACACAACCTTGTTTTACCAAATCCAAAGCTCTCCTTCGGGAGCATTTTCCGCTATGAGATAAAAATATCTGCAAACGCATTTTTAAATGGTTTCTCTTTGACGCAAAGCCTCAAAAATTAGAATGCTTGCTGCCATAGCCACATTTAAAGAATCAACCTTACCATTCATAGGAATTTTTATTTTTAGGTCTGAGGCATTCTGCCAAATAAGGCTTAAGCCCTTATTTTCGCTACCTAATACCAAAGCAGTTGGAGCTAAAAAGCTTACTTTTGAATAGAGTGTATCTGCATTTGTCAATGCCAAAAAAATTTCAAATTTATTTTTTTTAAGCCAATCAATTACATTTTGGCTAGTCTCTTCTAAAACTGGAACACTAAAAAAAGCGCCTAAGCTTGCGCGGATGCAATTAGGGTTATAGATATCGGTTTTACCGTCGCAAACAATTACTGCATCAACCCCTGCGGCATCACAGGTACGTAAGATAGCGCCTAAATTTCCTGGCTTCTCCAAAGATTCTACTACTACAACCAAAGGGTTTTTGGAAAGGGATATATCATTTAACTTAAAATGCCTCTCTTTCGCCAAAGCTAAAACTCCTTCTTGACGCTCTCCAAAAGCAATCTTTAAAAATACCTTTTTGCTAACCTTAAAAATTTGAGCTCCTCTTTTAGAAGACTCATCGAAAAGCAAAGCATGCTTACCATTCAGCAGTTCCTCACAATAAAAAAATTCTTTAATGGCAAATGAAGAGTGAAGCGCCAAAGACAATTCGCGATAGCCCTCAATAATAAATAATTTTTGGCTATCGCGCTCTTTTCTTTGGCGCAATTTCACTACTTGTTTTATCTTAGGGTTATTAAGGCTGGTAATAACTTCGATTTTGCTCACTTTGTTTGCCAATTATTGGATTTTATCATATAACCTGAGGTTGTTACATAAACTTTATATACGCTATTTTCTCGACAAGGAATAAAAGTGCCGCTTCCGTAAATTGCCTCAATAAAAGGCAAAAATTTATCGAGCCCAAAAACAAATTTCCAGAAATTATCTTCGCCGCCATTTAAGGCATATTCTGTGAAACTAAAACTTTTTGCTAAAAGCTTGTCAGAATACCTTCCTGAAAGCCTAACCGGTTTATGCCAGGTGTGAATTCCCAGAATATTAACAAACCCCTTCCACTTGATTACCACGCCTTCAATTCGCCATTGGTTTCCTTTTATGCCAAAGGCAATGGGTTCCTTTAGATTTATAGGTTTATAAAAGATTATATAATCAAAGGATGGCTCTTTTGACCTCTGGCAGGAAACAGTGGCAAAAAGCTCTTCCTTGTTAAAGGACTGATAAATTCTAAAGCTTGCTATAACCCAAAAAACCAACAAGAAAATCCCCAAGATAAAAATTATTAAAATTAGATTTCTGACCTTTCGCATTTTTTATCTCTTGAATCTTCCTACTAATTCTGCCTTTTCCAAAATATGGCCTTCCATTGCCTGCAATAAATCCTCTTTAGTAGCATTGCTATCCAAATTAATCGTTGTATCCAAGGCATAAAGTTTTAAGAAATAGCGATGGTATTTCCCAGGCGGTGGACAGGGTCCGCCATAACCTACTCTGCCAAAATCAGTCATCCCTTGCACACTGCCATCTTCCAATTTTGCGCTTCTTTTTACGCCTTCGGGAAGTTCACTGACTTCTGGAGGGATATTAAAAATTACCCAATGCACCCAGGTTCCCATCGGCGCATCAGGGTCATCACAAATCAGGGCAAAGCTTTTAGTATTCTCTGGTTGACCAGACCATTTTAAGGACGGTGAAATGTCTTTCCCTTGGCAAGTATAAAGCTTAGGAATTTCTGCCATATCTTCAAAGGCAGAACTATTTATCTTAAGCGACATAGCCAAACCTCCTTGTTGCTGGGTAAAGAAAAAAATATTCACTAAAATTAAACTCAAAATTATATATTTCTTACACACCTTCTTGAATCTCCTTTTTTGTTTTATGCTTTACAGCTAAATTTAGCATAATCTTGATGCCATTTAAAATTGCCTCAAAATTGCAGGGTTTGGTTAAATAATAATCAGCCTCTAAATTATAGCCCTTTTTAATGTTCTCCAAATCATCCACAGCAGAAATGATTATCACGGGTTGCCATTTTTTGCTTTTAGGATTTTCTCTTAATTCCTTCAAAACTGCAAATCCATCCATCTTGGGCATACGAATATCCAAAAGAATTACATCAGGAGAATCTTTGTAAATTTTATCCAAAGCCTCTTTGCCATCCTCGGCAGTAACTACATCATAACCCTCTTGGGATATTTTTTTAGATAAAACCTCTAAAACATCCGGCTCATCGTCGGCAATAAGAACTTTGTATTTATCCATATACCACCTCCATTAGTTTCGATAAATCTCTGACTGCTCAGTAAACTTGATGATTTCATTCATCATAGAAACTGCTTCAACTGGATATTTCCCAACAGCTGTTTCTGCTGAAAGCATTACAAAATCAGTGCCATCTAAAATTGCATTGGCGCAATCAGCTACCTCAGCACGAGTTGGCCTTGTATGCTCAACCATATTCTCTAACATTTGAGTAGCTGTAATTACAGGTTTTTTCTTTTGATTACACTTCCTGATAATCTCTTTTTGTAAAATTGGTATCTCATAGATGGGTAAAGATACCCCCATATCGCCCCTGGCTATCATAATCATATCTGAGGCATTAATTATTTCATCAATATTCTTGATGCCTTCGCGATTTTCAATCTTAGCAATAATTTTGCAATTCGGAAGTTTATTTTGGATAATTTCCCGAATATCCAAGATATCCTTTTTGTTTCTTACAAAAGACTGAGCAATAAAATTTACTTTGTGTTTTATGCCAAAAATCAAATCCATCTTGTCTTTAACTGTAATACCCAAGAAATTAAGATGTGCTTGGGGAATATTAATACCCTTATTCTCCTTTAAAGGCCCACCTACAATAACTTCGGTTTTTAAATTATTCTTTCCTACCGCTAAAACCTTTAAACAAATGTTTCCGTCGTAAATATAAACAAAAATGCCTTTTTTAATATCGGATACCGCGCCTTCATAATCAAAGCTGACAATATTTTCATTTCCTTCAATAAATTCCTGCGTTAAGTAAAATATTTGCCTTTTCTTAAGTAAAATTGTTGCGTGATTTTTGAACCGCCCCACGCGAATTCTAAAGCCCTCTAAATCCTGCAGGATTTTAATGTCTCTTCGGTATTTCTTATTTAGCCTTCTGATAATTTCTATGCGCTTAAATTGCTCCTGATGAGTCCCGTGAGAAAAATTCAAGCGCGCCACATCCATGCCAACAAGCATCATCTTGCGGATTGTAGTTTCGCTACTGCTTGCCGGTCCTAAAGTGCAGATTATTTTTGTTTTAACCATTCCAAATAATCCTCAATTATCTTCTTATGGTCGAAGGCGTAATCGAGTTTTAATAAATCCTCATATTTTACAACTTTTATTCCTTTGGCATCGTCTCCGGCCTTAGGGCTTCCTTTTGCCTTAGCAATAAAGACTGTGCCAATTGTATGAAAACGAGGGTCGCGATTAGGTTCTGAATAGGTATGAAACTGCCCCAAATCGGTTAATTCCAGATTGGTCTCTTCCTTCATTTCCCTTTTTACCGCTTCTTCTAAACTTTCGCCGTAATCCACAAACCCTCCGGGCAGCGCCCAGCCAAAAGGCGGATTTAACCGTTCAATTAAAATAATGCCTTCATCTAATTCAATGATGGCATCAACAGTTGTAAAAGGTCCCCGAGAGAGTTTTTGCTGGATATATTCCAGATAACCAAAAACATTTTTCTCAAAAACCTGATAGGCCTCATCGTCGAAAAGACAAAAAAATATCTCCTGCAACTTAGATTCATTCTCACGTAGGTGCTTAAATACCTCCTGCGCCATAATTTTGGCTGCGGCGATAAATGAAAAACCTCCCACGCCGCAGCCCAATGCCGGAAAGGCAATAGATTTTATTTTTAATTTCTCGGCGAGCTGTAAAGAATTGGCGCAGGAGAGGCGGATTTTCAGCTCATCTGTCTTAAAATCTAATCCCATTGTTGCGGCATGAATAACATATTTCGCTTTTAAACTTCCTGCGCTTGTTTCAATTGCCTCGCCGATTTTAATAGGACCTTTTTTAACTGCCTCATCTTCAATTATTTTACCGCCCTTTTTACGGATTGCGCCTGCCACCCCTCCACCCATTACCAGCTTATTATTGGCAGCGTTAACAATCGCATCAACTTCCAATTCCGTAATATCAGCTTTGATGATTTTGATTTCAGTGTTTTTAATGTGCATTTATACTAACTCTCCTTAATTGAGCTTATTAAGTTTTCATCTAACAAAAATACTTGTGCGAAGCACAACGTATTAGAAGCGGCCCCATTTTTCCAATATTCAATTACATAATAATTATGCAATTCATTACTTTTATGTATTTTTATATAATTTAGGCAAGAAGATTATTTCTCTGGCTCTAACAATTCCAACAATTCTTTAGCGCAGTATATTTTACCTCTTATCTTATCAGTAATCTCAAAAAGTATCTTTGCCTCCAATAGTTTTTTAACCGCTGCCTTGGCTGTATGGTATGAGGTATCCAACCTCTGGGCAGCACGGGGGATACTCATATAAGGGTTTTTAAATATTTCATCCAACAGTTTAAGCGTATAACCTGAAGGCCGTTTTTGATGAATTCTTCCTTTGTAGACCTCTAAAAGGTTAAGGATAGATTGTGAATTCTTTATGGCATCTTGGGATTGGACTATTACAGCGCGCAAGAAAAATTTAATCCACTCTTCCCATTCACCTTTTTGGCTTACTGCTAAAAGTTTATCGTAATATTCATTTCGGAATTTCTCAAAAAAAGCACTTAAATAAAGAATAGGATACGATAAATATTTTCTTTCACATAAAAATAATGTTATTAGAAGTCTTCCAATGCGGCCATTACCATCTAAAAAAGGATGTATCGCCTCAAACTGATAATGAATAAGAGCGCACTGTATGAGTCCAGCGAAATTTTCTCTATCGTGCAAGAATTTTTCAAAATCGCCTAATGCCTGATTCATTTCATTGACAGGTGGTGGAACAAAACTTGCTTCATTAAGCGTGCAGCCAGCTGGGCCTATCCAATTTTGGCTACGACGAAACTCACCAGGAGTCAAATGTCTACCACTTACGTCTTTCATAAGAATTTTATGTATTTCCCGTATAAGACGTAAGCACAAGGGTAATTCTTTTAATCTTTTAATACCGTAGTCCATTGCTTTGACATAATTTAACACCTCTAATACATCGGTCTTTTGGGCCTCCTTTTTTTGCTCTTCTTTTCTTTGTGCCTCAAAATAAAAAAGCTCGGAAAGCGATGTCTGTGTCCCTTCAATCCTCGAACTTAACACTGCCTCCCGTCTCACATACGGAACAATAAGCAAATTAGGATTTGGTAACATAGTTCCTACGCCGTTTAGATTGCCCAATTGTAGCGTTGCCTCTGAAAGTAGATTCACTACATCTTTGCTGTATTTAATCTCCTGTGGCAATGGATTTGGGATAAATGCATAGTAGTCTCTATCTGTTCGTATAATCCTTCCTGTTGAACTATGTTGGAATTTTTCTATTTCCATATTCTCTCCCAATTATTTGAAATTTAACGAGTTGCTGTTATTGAATTCTACTTCAATTATAATCTATGTAATTGAAGAAATCAAGCCTTTTCTTCAATTAGGAAACTGCTATTGAAGTTGGCCTTACTTCTTCCTAAAAAGGACCTACTTGATAAGTTTCCGGATTTTATCCATTTGCTTGCTTAAGTCTTTATCCCCTTCTGCCTCTAATACTTCCTAATGACCTGGTTAAGGCGAAAGCACTTTAGCGAAGGTGGACAAGAATTGAGCTCATTAAGTTTTCATCTTGCAAGCACCTGCTGTTTTTATCTAGCGCAGCACTCCGAAGGAGTACGAAATACTTGCGCGAAGCACAACGTATTAGCGATAAATCTCTCTGCGGTGCCCTATATCTAATACATAAATAGTTGCTTCTTGTTTTTCTACAGAATAGATAATGCGATAAACTCCCACTCGTAAAGAATATCTGCCTTTTAATTTATCTTTGAGAGGTTTACCCAGAAAAGGGTTAGCTTTCAACGACTCTAAGGCGTTATCAATACGGTTAAAAAGTTTTCTATTCGAAATAAACAGCCTTTTGTAGAACTTCTTTGCTTCGGAAAGAAGAATAATCTTATACAAGGCCAAGCTCCCTTTTTATCTTTTCTAAAGAAGTACCCTTGCCTTGCTTTATCTCTTTCTCGGCCTTTTTGATTCTACGCATAAGAGACTTGTCTGATTGTATCTCCATTGTTTCTAAAATGCTTTCGTAATCATCCACGCTCATTATCACCGCCTCTGGCTGGCCTCTTTTTGTGATAATATATCGGTCGAATCTATCATGAATGATTTTTAAAACCTCTGCTAATTTTGGCCGAAGTTCTCTAACGGAAATTGTATTTACCATATTTCTTCACCTCCAAGATAAGTGTACCATAATGCGTAAACATTGTCAAGCGAAGATTGCTGGCTAGCGTTTAATTTTCGCTTGATGCCGAGAAAACTTTCTCGGCGCAAGCGAAAAATACCAACTGGCGCCCCGTCCCCCATTAGCACTTTTTATCTTTGGTCTTTAGTCTATAGTCTATGGTCTAAATAAGGTGCGTGTCCCCGCAATTTCTCTGGCTATTGAGCAGTCGGGGATTTTTTCCGACTTTTCGACTGTTCATCCTGAGGAGCGAAGCGACGAAGGATCTCTTTCATCACTTTATGTGCTTCCTTAAGAAATTATCGATCCTCTCCATGCATTCAGTGCTATGGATGTAAAAAGCATCATTGTGCCCGCCTCTCATCACATACAATTCCTTCGGCTCCCTGGCCCTCTCAAAAAATCTCTTAGCGTGGCTGAAAGGGATGATTTCATCATTCTGGCTATGGATAATTAATTTTGGGATATCGAGTTTATCGATTTTTCCCAGGGAATCGTATTTTTGACTCACAAAAAGCCACAAAGGAATAAATTTATAAATCTCTCTGGCAAGATCTTGCGTTGAGGTAAAGCCGCTTTCGCAAATAAGCGCACCTGCCTTTACTTTAGTCGCTAAGTCAATGGCGGCCGCTACCCCCAAAGACTTGCCGTACAGGATAATCTTTTTGAGGCAGATGCCTTTTATATCAACGAGATAGTTATAAGCTGCCAGGGCATCTAAATATATGCCCTTTTCATTGGGACTGCCGCGGCTCCTGCCAAAGCCGCGATAGTCAATGATAAAGAAATTCATCTTTTTCTCATTAAACATCTTAGCTATTTCCACGCGGTGGCTTATGTTACCGGCATTACCGTGGAAATATAGGACCGTGGCATAGGCATCTGGTGCCGGGACAAACCATCCGTGAAGCTCAAGGCCGTCCTGCGCCTTAAAAAAAACGTCTTCGTAGGCAAGGCCTACATCCGAAGGTTCAAACTCTATTATTTTTGCAGGAAAATAAATTATTTTTCTCTCAAGAAGGTGCGCGTAAATCAGAAATAAGAAAATAAATACAATAAGATATAAAACCGTTTTTAGCATCTCTTTATAAAGAGTAAAATTACAGACGCTTTGTAAAACTAACTAAAAGCATTTAGGTTATAAAACAAATGATTACCATTCCCGAATGCTTTATCCTAAAGGATAGGCCTTCCTAATCCGCTTAAGGAAGGGCCTAAACCTCTCTTTATAGACAATTGTGTCCGTCCATAATTAAGTATTGTGTCCCCGGAATTCTCCCGGAATTTTAAATTATCTAACGCAGTACTCCGAAGGAGTACGAAATACTTGTGCGAAGCACAACGTATTAGAAGCGGCCGCTATAGAACCCTTTATCGAATTAAGTAATGTGTCCACAGATTTGAATTAATTAGAACCGTCCCCTATATTCTCGAATTGGGGTTGAGAGTAGGCATAAATAGAATAAACGTCCCCTTATTCTGCAAGCTGCTACTTAACAGTGGCCTTTATTCTATCAATCAATTGTCCCTTCAAATCTTCACAACCATCCCAAAGAATATGATTATACTGCCTTGTATCAAAATTCAAGGAATCCGCCTCCTCTTTTTTACATGTCCATATAACCTCAAGCCCTAACCCCCGTGCAAAACCAGCTTCAAAATATACTCCCTGCCTTTGTCTTGTAAAATCAGCGATAACAAACCTTGAGGATTTAAGATCTGCAATGATTTTATCACATATTTTCTCATTATGTTCCGTTGAATCCACTCTAAAGGCTTCAAAACCACACTCTTGACATGCTGGTAAAATGGCATTATCAAATATTCCCTTCAGGTCCTTATCAAAACACATTGCGACAAACACTGCCTTACTGTTCTTATTGATTTCTTTAAGTGTTTCAGATTTCTTCCACCCTTCAATTGTTAAGATTGGACCGCTATTCTCAGTTCTCATCTTAATGATACCCGTTTCCCGTAAATACTCTCTTATTTCAAATAATTCCTTTGTATTTTTGCAAAAGAATAAGACATAATCTTTATTCAAATCAAGAGACACAACATCCCCGAGGTGTTTGGATGAATCTGCAATATATAAAATAAGTTTATTTACCTTGTCCATTGGACTCAGTCGTTTATATGGTGCGACTATATCTGGAATCTGCATAATTGTTTGGGATAATATCTCGGGAGGTCTATGTTCAATATAATTATTCCGCAGATGACCAGAAAATAAAATCCTGTCTTCTTTGGGAATCTCTTGTGCTACGTTGCCCGTGAGAGCAATCGAAGAAACTATATACCTCATACAAAGAGGGCAATTAATCATATAGGAATCTTTTAACCCCAAATGATTTCCTTCAATGCCTTGGGTCTCACAGAAAATACATTTATCTACCATATTTCTCATGTATCAATTAGTAATAAATTAGTGAATTGTAAAAGGTTTCTATTTTTCAAAAATTATAGGCGACTAAGCTTGATTGTAACTTTAATTATGATTCACCATTTGATAAATACTCTTATCCACCCCAAAATAGGAATCGTATATATGCTGGTACACGCGAATACAGCAATCTTCGTACAGCGGCCTGGTATAACTTTCAGGTAAACCTTCATCCAGTATATTTTGAATCGCCAAAAGCACAGCAGCTCTCGTCTGCTGTCGTTTTCTCCAGTCCAAAACAAGCTTCTCTTTCTTCAAGGTCTCCAGTAATTTCTTTGCTACTATCTTAACTTTATCTCTTTCTTTATCCGTCAAGTCTGGTTTATAAAGTAAATCAAACATAGCCAGCTCTTCTTCCGTAAGACCCTCGGAAATTTTTCTCTTATCTTCCTCACTTAATTCTTTAGCGAAAGTTTTTAATCTATCAAAGAATACATCTACATTTATTGCGCCAGAGTTATATTCTTCAACTAGTTTCTGAAACTTCTCAAGAAAACCTACCCTTGCCTTATTAAGCCGTACCATCTCAGTAAGCTTCTGTTTCAAGGCGTTTTTAAGCTTCTCCGCTTCAATATGCTTTCTGTTCTGTACAAAACGTTTTTTTAAAGCATCAAAATCTATCTTGCTCAGGTCTACTTTACGTGGCGGCTCTTCGATAATATACCCTTCGGCTGTCAAAGATTCATCTAAGAGCTTTTCCATTTTATCCCTGATATCTGTTATATCAACTTCGGGATATAGGGATCTAATCTTTCCGGCAATAGTCTTAAAGATATAATACCTTTCTTTATATGCTTCTGCCTTCGGATCTGGAAGAATTGCCTTATAAAGCTTACTTACGACATTAGATACAGTCAGATATTCTCGTTTAACTTTGTCATCAGCCAAAAGATTATCCACTGCATCGTCAAGTAGCTTAATTTTCTGAAGCTTGTCAGCCTGACTAATCTTAACTATATCAACACCCGCCTTATTGCAAAGTTGTGTCGCTTTACTGAGCGCTTCCTCAAGCTCTTTTAAAAGCTCACTCTTGGGCCGTACGGGATAATCAATTTCAAGGCCACCAGGATTATAGATAGCCAAAGCCTTCTGCAGATTCCTAAAAATACCTATATAATCTACAATTAATCCGTTTGGCTTCTCGCCAAAAACTCTATTTGCCCGAGCAATAGTCTGCATCAAAGTATGATTCTTCATTGGCTTATCAAGATATATGGTAGATAAGCACGGTACATCAAAACCAGTCATCCACATAGCGCAAACAAAAACTACTCTGAAATGATCCTCTTCATCCTTAAATTTAGTTGCCAAATCTTCCGTGTTCATCCTTCTTCTGTGTGTGGCAATATCTAAACCAAGATTTCTAAATCTAGCTACTTCATTTTGTTCGCAACTTACCACTACCGCCATATCGGTCTCTTCCATATATTTAATAGTATCATAGATCTCTTTTCCTTTTTCCTCATCATTCGTAGTGCTCAATTCTTTTTCAAGCTTCTCAATATATTTCTTCCAGTACTTTCTTACTTTATCATGCATTTTAACAGCTGTGGGTTTATCAATCGCAACTACCATCGCCTTGCCTTGATATCCTCTCTCAATAAAATGCGCTACTATATCTTCAGCTATTTTTTCAAGGCGATCATCCCTTGTGATAATATGATATTCCCTAGCAAATTCCCGTTCTAACTTTTCTTCCTGCTTTTCATCAAGCACTGTCTCTTCTACGATGCGCTCCAAGCCTTCGCTCAAGACCTTCTCATCAAGCTGGACCTCGGGAATCCTATTTTCATAGTAAAGCGCCACAGTAGCCTCATCTGCTACTGACTGTTTAAAGCTGTATATACTAACATAATCGCCAAAAGTTTCTTTTGTACGCTCTTCTCCTTCAATAAGAGGCGTAGCAGTAAAGGCAATAAAAGTTGCATTGGGAAGGGCTTTACGCATATTCATCGCCAGCTGGTCATACTGAGTCCTGTGTGCCTCATCTGCAATAACAATAATGTCGCTTCTATCTGTTAAAACCGGATATGGCTCACCGGTATCTGTCCTGAACTTATGTATCAAAGTAAATATATTCCTGTGGTTTTCTCTTAAAAGCTGCCTTAAGTGCTCTCCACTCTCAGCGTGGACTTCTGCTTCAGTAACCGCTCCTGTGCTGGCAAAGTTATCGTAAATTTGTTTATCCAATTCCCTTCTGTCTGTAACAATCAAAAATGTGTAATCACCGTAGAATTTCCTTAGAATTTTCTGAGAGAAAAATATCATAGAGAAACTCTTGCCGCTTCCTTGCGTATGCCAAAATACACCGAGCTTACCTTGTTTCTTCTTAATATCTCTAAAGGCTTCTACAACATTATTGACGCCTAAATACTGGTGATTCTTCGCCAGAATCTTTATTAAAGCTGATTCTGCTTTACCTATCTTTTGAAACAAAATAAAGTTCTCTAAAATATCTAAAAATCTCTCTTTCTGGCAGATTCCTTTGATAATGGTATCTAAAGAAACTACTCCTTTTTCGCCTTCAGAGGTAATCTTCTTCCATTCATTGAAATGTTCCCAGTCAGCAGTGATAGAGCCTATCCTGCTTTGTGAACCATTGGATAAAATAATAAGAGCGTTATACCAGAATACCTGCGGGATAGTGTCTTTGTAATCGGTAAGGTTATCCCTGAAGGCATTTTCTAATTTTCTATGCACTGCCTTAAGCTCAATAAAAATAAGTGGGATTCCATTTACAAAAGCAACAAGGTCAGCTCTTCGCTTATACATCTCACCTGAAATCCAGAATTCGGAAGCCAAAAAGAAATCGTTGTTTTCAGGATTATCAAAATCAATAACCTTCACTACTTCTTTGTCTTCGGTCCCGTCTTCTCTGCGAATAGAAACCTTTGCACCTTTAGTTAAAATATTGTATATCTCTTTATTCGCCACGCCGACACTCAAGGTACTCCTATCTTTGGTAATCTCCTCTATGGCCTGCTCAATAATCGCGGAAGAAAGCTCTGGATTAAGACATTTTAAGGCGGATTTTAGGCGAGGAAGAAGAACGACTTCCATCGTAGTTTGTCTGCCTAAAGTAGAACCTTCGCCAAATTTCTCTTCATAGCAGTCCTGATGGCTATAGCCTAACTTTTCAAACAGTTCAATGGCTGCCGCTTTAACTAATGCTTGCTCTGAATAACCGCCGGTCATTCTTTATCCTCGGTTTTGATATCTAAGTGCTCTACATCTATTTCGCCTGAGATAAGTTTGGGGAGTAAAACATCCCGAGTCTCTTGGAGAAATTTATTCTTTCTTAATAAATTACCTATCAAATCGAATATAGGGCTAATCAATGTATTGAACTGCTCGATTAATTGCTGAGAAGGAAAAACAACTATTGTCTCATTAACTATTTCTTTATTGATATGTTGTTGTGCTCCGCCACCTGCTTTTGATATAACAGCTTGAATAATCTCACAGAACTTGAAATAAATATATTCATTATAAATAGCTTTTTCATCGTAAATTCCAACAACTGATTGATTCGCACAGGCCTCTATTTCCAAAAGGCTAACCTGTCCCAATGTCGCCCCCGTTATAGCCAAAACTGTTGTTCTCTTAGGCATTAACTTTGTGGCTGATTTCTTGAGGCCAAGTTCCGTTATAAACTCACTCTCATCAATTATCCTTAACTCATTAACTTTTCCCGAGTTTATCCAGGGAATATTTCCATTCTCCCAATACTCAGTCTTGACTCGTGAAGGAGTTCCTCCCAGGACGGTCTCAAACACATCGCCTGTTTTCTCAACTGCCCATCCTTCCGGAATCTTGCCTAGCTCTGAATCAACCATCTTCACCTTACTATGCCCAGGGAAACGGAATTTTACGAACCACTCGTTATAAATCGTCTGCGCCATTTCCTCCAGAATCTTGATTCGGCGATTGTTGTTTTCGATGAGGTCATCGTAAGCGGAAAGAATAGAGGCGATTTTATGTTGTATGCCTATTTGCGGAACATTTACAATGGTATTTTCCACTACTTTCTGGTCTGCGCGTTGTCTACCGGAAGCACCTGACATACTCTTAATGGCAGGCTGTCTTATAATATCTGATCTTGAGATATAGTAAACGAAATCTTTGTCAGAAATTCCCTCTCTTCCTCGAAAGACAATAAATTCGGTAGAACCAAATCCATATTCATCTATTATTTCCTTTACTTGCGCAATCTTACCATTCTCCAAGCAAGGTGTGATTCGCGCAAATAGTGTATCTCCCTTTATAAATTTTGCGCCGCCTCCATTGTATATCTTCATCGTGTCAGATGATATATACCGATTTGCTGGTAATATATCTTGCATTTCTATAAATGGGTATTTGTTACCTTTTATAAGAGACATCTTTGGATTAACTTCTACAAAGTCTCTCCATCTTATTTCTTGCCATTTAGATAATTGCATTTTTCTTGCCACTTATTTCTTGCCATTTAGATAATTGCATTTTTCTTGCCATTGATTTTATTCTATTAACCTTGAGATGTTTTCTGATATCTTCAACTCTAGCTCTTGCGTCTCATTATTCAAAGATTCTAACTCTTCATTCAAAAATTCTAATCGTTCTTTAAAATCAAAATCCTCTTCCTCGCCTTTTGCTACTCCTACATACCACCCAGGATTCAACGAAAATCCCTGCTCAACGATTTCCTTTAATGTCGCTGCTTTGCATAGCCCAGGGATATCTTTGTATTTTCCATCTGGGAAATGCTTCTTCATTAGCTCGTCACTACCAGCGGCTTTCTCTATCTTTTCGCCTCTATGAAGACGCACGATATTACCGATAAACTCTATTTGCGCGGGCGTAAATTCTCTATGCGCACGGTCAATCTGTTTATAGATATGGCGAGCATCGATGAAAAGAACCTTATCTTTATAAGAGGAATTGCGCTTCCCTTTATCAAAGAACCACAAGGCGCAAGGTAGCGTTACTGTATAAAAGAAGTTTGGTCCTATTACAATCATCACATCCACAACCCTATCTTCAATTATCTTCTTTCTTATCTCCATCTCTGACTGCCGAGCATCACTAGCTGAATTAGCCATAACAAAACCAGCCCTACCTTTGTCGCTAAGAGCATTGAGAAATACTTGTATCCATAGGTAGTTGCCGTTATTTACCCGGGGAATACCATAACTAAAGCGCTTATCTTCTTTTATCTTTTCTTTATCCACTCCTTTCACATTAAAAGGAGGATTAGCCATTACAAAATCAAACTTTTTAATGGAATTATGCGCGTCTTCATAATAGGTATTGCCCTGCCTGATATCGCCAGATAAACCGGAAACTGCTAAGTTCATTTTGCAAAGCCTAATTGTTTCTGCTGTCTTCTCTTGACCGTAGATAGAGATTTCTTCACTTGGTTTTTCTTTGTGTCTTTCCACGAACTTTCCACTTTGTACAAACATACCGCCTGAACCAGAGGCTGGATCATAAATCTTGCCGTGATAAGGTTCAATGACTTCCACTATAAGCTTAACAATTGAAGTCGGAGTAAAAAATTCACCACCTCTTTGACCTTCGGCCATAGCAAACTTACCCAAGAAGTATTCGTAAATCTTTCCGAACATATCGCCTTCAACATCCATAGGGATACCAGAAAGAGTCCTGAGTAAAGCGATTAAGACATCTTTCTCTAATCGATTATAAGTTTTAGGAAGAACATCCCTCAGTTCTTCGTTTTCCGCCTCTATCTGTTTCATTGCATCATTAAGGGCTCTTCCTATGTCCTTTCCTTCTGGAAGTGAAATCAAGTGACTGAAACGACTTTCCTCAGGAAGATACAAAACGCCTTTTGCCTGGTAGTCTACTTTAGATACACTTCTGCGACCAGAAATTTTCTGTTTTTCTATTTCCTCTTTTGCTTTAGTAAACTTAAAATCAGCATACCGAAGAAAAATAAGTCCTAGCACTGGCACAGAATATTCAGAAGACTTCAATTGCGAATTAGCCCTCAATTGATCCGCGGCATACCATAATCTTTTTTCTATATCATTATGATTCCCTGGCATCTTTAATTCTCCTTTTCTGGAAATTCATTAGGTATGTTTCCATATTTACATGCTCCTATATTTAAAAATGAGGGGGACGTTTCATTTCGGGACATTTCATTCAAATGGCCTGTCCCTTTTTGAAACGTCCCGTAATACCTCGCAATTCTGAACGCAATGCGTGCAATATTTCTTCAAACATCTTCCATGTTAATAGCACCGCCTGAAGCCATTATCGTATCGAATCCAATTAGCATCGCTTATCTTAAGCCGTCCAATTGCCTTTGCTTCAATTGTGCGATTTTACTTTCTAGTTGCTTTTTCATCTCTGTGTCAGAAACAACATCTAAATATCGATTAAGATATTTTACGGCACTATCATAATCGTTATTTTTTTCGCAAACTACAGCTAACGATAAATAATCCTTGGGAGGTATTTTTTCATTTATTTTAGAGAAAGTGGAAAGCAAAGACGGAGCGATTGACGACAAAATTATTACGATTATCACATACCCCATCATTTCGTTGCCCTTTTTCGCCATAAGATGAAAGCAGAACAAGGACAACAACAATAAAGACAAGAATATTATTAAAGAAGCGGCAACTTGACTATCTTTTATAATCGTCAAAGTAGCCTCTCTACCAACAAAACTAACCCTGCTCAAAGTAACTCCTAAAAGAATATAGCCTAAAGGCAATAAATATTTCTTAAGCGCTGGGAAGCGATCCCACATGGCTAACATAAAAGAAGCTATAGAGACAATACCTATGAAAAACGACCACAAATCAATTCTTTCCATTTTACATTCTCCCTCGGCTTGTCATCTTTAGGCCAATTGCGTATAGAAGCGCTATATTTCTTGTCTTTGTGCATTATTTTGACCTCCCCACCAACTCATCCAATCTGGAGCCCTTTGTCTTTTTCGTGAGTGGCGACATCCGCCGAAGTCCCGACGAAACGTCGGGACGAAGGCGGAGAAACCTCTAACGCATCCCCCTACGCCAAAGTACTTTCGTCTTTGGCTACGGGGGACAAGTCCGCTAACTTTGAAAGCGTCTCAAATGTTGGATTATTCGACTTTATAACTGTAATAATTCCTTAGCCTTGTTCAGGAATTGTTGGGCCTTATTTATCAATTGTTCTGCGCTACTTTGGCTGTATCGTAATCATCCAGAAAACTTGCCTCAAGCAGATTCTTGTGGACAAAAAGATTCTTCAATGCAGCCCGAAGGCAAAAGTGCTCTGGCACAGTGGAACATGGAATAATAAGCGCTGATAGTTGCCCATTTGACTTTACCGGCATTTAGGACATCCTTGGAATCCCAAAGCCTTCGAAAATCAACCATAAACTCCTCAGGGATGAGAAATCTCGCTTCACGGCTTTCTCCTTTTCGATCGTAGATTTCTATTCTCCCAACCCTATAGCCGTCAAACTTAGGGTTCATTACCATTTCTTCAACAACACTAAAAAAATATCTCTTCTTTTTTGGCATATTTAATTCCTATGAAATTCTATTAATTTGTTTTTCTATAACCCGCAGTTTTTCTATAATTCGCTCAAATGACGGCGGCTCTTCAAAAAACATTTGTTGCATCTGACGATAATCGTTCTTCAATTGGTTCACCTGATCATCGCGAGGCACCAACTGTAGGGTCCCCGGCGTTGCTTCTTCGTAATGCGCCCAATTGGCTTTGAAAAATAAAGTTTTATGCTCAGCTACGTGCTTTAGCAATGAAATGCTTTCCAAAGCTCGTTTATATATTGACGAATCTACCATCGCATATATATCGTAATAATGCCGTGACATTCGCGGCGGCACGTTCTTTTCAGACGGATAATGATATATCATATGCAAAATAGTCGCTTTCTCCCAAAAAGTTCTCTCCGCGGCCAGAACACGCACAGAAGATCCATCAATGGATAGATTGCCGGAAACATTCGCAACATATGGAACAATTGTTGCGGTTTCAACCGGCCAATGAACAGCTCGAGCGCCAAATTCAATTTTGACCGAGGATCTCACGTAGCTTTCCGCATTACTCATCATAGCATGAGGGAAGGTGAACAAAACAGTTTGTTCGTCCGGGTCATCCGAATCCAGTTCGATATTCCATTCCTCTTTATCTAAAAGAACTGCCGCGATTGCTTGCTTTAAACTGGGAACAATGATTTCATCAATCTTCGTTTTGCAAACCAGTTGCAATTCTTTAAGTCTTTTCTGATTTTCCTTATTGCTTTTTTCTTTATCCGGCTCAATAGCTCGAGTCTTCGATAAAAAAGGCCTTTCTATTGAAATGTCGATATCCTCCGAAAAACGTTTAATAACGTTATAACATTTTGAGAGGGATGTTCCCCCTTTAAAGGTTAAATGCGCGCCTATCTCCGGTAATGAAAAAAGGATTTTTAATATCCAGCATACCCAAAAATCCTTTTCAACCAGTTGCGGCATTATGTTTAAGTTAGCCGCGGCCACTTCAAAGTACGCGCGTTTATCTTTATGCGTCAATAATACGAATTTATCCATACTCCTCTTATCCCTGTAGTTGTCTAAATATTGACCCCATCCACGCGGGGGCATAGCGAAGATTGCGCATAAGCTGGCGCTTATCCTCCCTGGTTAATCTTTTTTTAAGTGCTCCCGCTGTTTTATCATTTACATGATCCTTTCCTAAATATCGCAAGGCCTGGATAACTAAACCGCTAACCTGTCCGGCAGTTGCCATATTTTTGGGCGTTGTTCTTTTTAAAACAATCTGCTGATTTTTGACTTGCACTGTCCTGTTAGAGCCGTCTATTAGAAAAACAATTCTTGCCGGTACCTGATCGGTTAAGCCAAGTAGATTGGCGGCATATGCCCCGGAAGGTTGAATTTTCAAACTATCTCTTCCTGCTAATGTTTGAGCGATACGCTCGTAATTCGCGGGCAAATCTCCCAGCACAGGGTGCCTCTCTGGATAATCATATAGGCCACGCGCAAGCCGACGAATGGTTCCACTGCCTGCTAAACGCTCTAAGGCCTTAGCTACAGCCGTACGACTTCCAAGATCAAGAAAATGGCTCTTCGTAAAAACAAAACCTCGATTCTTGTTATATATTCTTTTTTTTATTTTAGTTACAATGCTTTGCATTATACTCTCCTGTTTTTGATGTCGCAAAAAGTATATACTTTTTGCGACATACTGTCAAATCATTTTTACCACTGGCATGGGATAAACCGCACAGTTATGCACAAAACAACAAGTTTTTATGCACAGATTAACATTAAAATTTGCACAAAAATATGAAAAAAAGAGAAATAGGACAACGACTATTTCTATAATTTTCTTTCTCGCTTAGATCTTCCCACCAACTCATCCAATCTGGAGCCCTTTGTCTTTATTCGTGAGTGGCGACATCCGCCGTAGCTGAACGTGTAAGCAATTCAGCGAAGGCGGACTTCGCAGGAGGAGTCCGCTAACTTTTATAAAGTCTTAAATGGGCGTTTATTCTCTATAATATGATCTAAATCTTCCTGTATCTTGTGCTCCTGCCCAGCCCCACGCGCTCAATTTTCTTGAGGCGCATCAATTTACCCAGTGCCTGCGCCACAGTTGGCCGGGCGACCTTGGTTTTCACGGCGATATCCCCAGGCGATGCTTCGTCAACACTCTGTAGATACTCCCACACAGCAATTTGTTTAGGCGATAATAATTTTTCAATATTTTCTTTAGATAATAACTCAACTGCCAGTTGAGACTGTTTATGAATCACCGAGAGAAAGAAATCAAGCCAGGGAATAATATCAGGATTTTTGGTTTTCAAAGTTTTTTGGCTCTTTCTTAAGGCCATATAATAGTCAGCCTTATTGTCTTCAATTAACTTCTCATGTGAAACATAAGGCATATACTGATATCCGGCCTGCAATAAAAGTAAATTCGTAAGGATGCGCGAAATTCGACCATTGCCATCTTGGAAGGGGTGAATATTCAAAAACTCAACCAGAAAATCACCCACAATCAGCAAAGAATGATATTTCTTTGCTTCGAATGCATTTTGCGTTGCCTTAACCAATTCCTGCATTTCTTTGGACGTAAGATACGCCGGCGTAGTATCAAAAAGTATGCCTACGGACTTACCTTCGGCATCAATCATCTGGACTTTGTTCTCGGTTTTCTTATATTCGCCCCGATGAAGCTTGTCCTTTCCGACGTATTTTAAAAGTTCCTTATGAAAATGCTTGATGGTGTTTTCAGAGAAACGTATACGTTTCCAGGAATCAAAAACATTCTGAAGCAGTTCATAATATCCCTTTACCTCTTGTTTATCGCGGTCGGCAAACTTTTGTATTGAAATCCCGCGCATAAGTTTTTCTATATCTTCATCGGAAAGTCTGGCTCCTTCAATACGAGTTGAAGCGCCGGTTGATGTAACCAAAACCGATCTTTGTAGACGGCCTAAAACTTGAGGGCTTAATCGTACGCCCCCAATCCATTGGCCCTTGAGTTCATCAATCTTGGTGATTTTTGACCAGATTTCTGGAGGGAAATTTTCTAATCTTCGGCTAAAGGCATTAAGCATAAGAGGCTCCTTGCGCAGAAAGCGCATACCAGCGCCTCCATTTGCGCTGGGTATTTGAGAAACTCATATTCTAACTATATGAGATTATATTAGATTATGCGACAATAGTCAATAAAGATTTCTGAAGAAATTCCGGGGTCATAATACTTAATTTGGAGAATAGCGACAACGTATATTCTTATAGTCTTATTCCTCACTTGATTCTCCCCACCAACTCCACACTCACCATTTAGCCTAAACTTTTCACAATCTTTCTATGGTGTAAATTGATTAACTGCGTATCATTACTAAAATCATCTTAAATTGTTCAAGCGCTTTAAGCGCGTGCGGTTTATTGGCTGGCATAATTATCATTTCGCCTGCTTTTAAATGATGTGGCTTGCCAGAAATCATAACCTCTGTTTTTCCATCCACAACAAACACCAAGGCATCGAATGGTGCAGTATGCTCACTTAAACCCTCACCTTTATCAAAAGCAAATAATGTAACTGTGCCGATCTTTTTATCAATAATTGTCCGGGAGACTACACTACCGTCCTGGTAATCCAATAAATCAACCAGAGTTAACACCTTGCCTTTTAAGTTTTTTGTGCTTTGCTTATTCTTAATCATTGTCGCTTCGCTATCTTTCCGGCTAACTCTAACGCCTCTTGTTTGGTTTTTATTGAGCCTTCGGCTTGCGCTTCTTCAATCTCGCGCAAAATTTTGGCAAAAATCGGTCCGGGGGTTAATTTTAATTTCTTTATCAAATCATTGCCATCAATTAATCGCACAAAAGGCTTTTCTTCCTGCTTCTTAAAATAATAATCAATTAAATCCATCACAACCTTCTCATGGTGGATTCTGTTACTGTGGGCAGTTAATGGTCCGCGTGTGGCTCGCTGGTCAGCGATGCCAATTAAGAGTATTGCTGGAGCCTCCTCCTCTGCGTCTCTAAAAAATCTAAATATAGCGCGGGATGTGGGAAAGGATTTCTCGGCAAGATAACCAGGACGAAGATGCCAGAAAATCAATTTTTCCAGAGCAAATTTCTCTCTTGTAGAAAGCTTTAACATATCAGCGATATTATCAGAAATTTTCCTTCCCAACCTCTCGTGTCCGTAAAAAACAGTTTTTCCTTCCAGGCGTTTTTTTGCCTTGGGCTTTCCAATATCATGGAGTAATGCCCCTAATTTGACTAAACTTAGTCTTGTACGGTTTGCGGCAATCACTTCTCTTAAATAATCCTGAATTTTTTGATGGTTAGATAATTCTGCAACCAGCCTTTCAAGTTGTGCTAGGGCCTCTAAGGAATGACGAAAAACATCCAAATGGTGATAGGGTCCTTGTTTTACTCCATACATTGCCCTGATTTGAGGAATTACTTTGTCCAGAATTTTAACCTTATCCATTTGACGAATAAAATCAATAGAATGACTTATCTTTAGAATCTTAAAAAACTCGTCGCGAATTCTCTCATAGGCAACATCTTGAATTTTTTTAGCTAACTGCCGAATTCTTTTTAAAGTCTTAGGTTCAATTACAAAATCCAGCTGGGCAGACAAGCTAAAGGCGCGCAAAAGTCGAAGCGGGTCATCCAAAAAGCTTTGACGATTAACCATCCTTATACGAGATTTTTTTAAATCCTCCAGTCCTTTAAAGGGACTAAGCAAAACTTTGGATAAATTTTGCGCGGTCTTTAAACATTCTAAATTTAAGGCAAGTGTATTTATGGTAAAATCCCTAAGCTGCAAATCTTGTTTAATATTTTTCCCCCGCAAATTCGCAAAATCAAAGGTGAATGATTTATTTTCCAAGTTTTTTACTACCCTAGCATAGCCGCGCTCTTTATCCAAAACTACAAAAGCGCCATGAATATTTCTGGCAAATGACTTAGCTAATTTCATTGCCTGCTTACTTACAGCAAAGTCTAAATCAAAATTTTTTTCTTTGTTTCTATTAAGAATTAGGTCGCGCAAAAAACCACCTACCAGATAGACCTTCTGTTTATTCTTCTGCGCAAGTTTCAGGATTGTCTTTAAATTGGGGTTATTTTGAAGGGATTCAAGCTGTAAGTCCATAAAATTATATTTAAATAAATCCTCACTCTTCTTTAGGGCTACTTACTTGATTTAAAACCTCTTCTTCTACAAATATGGGCGACTTTGTGCGTACAGCCAAAGCAATGCTATCTGATGGACGGGCATCAATAACCTTAGTTACGCCATCTAACTTTAAAATCAGTTTGGCATGAAATGTATTATCCATTAATTTATCTATCACGATTCTTTCTACCTTGGCATTTAAGTTTTCAATTGTGTTTTTTAAGAGGTCATGGGTTAAAGGGCGTGGCGGCTCAACACCCGAAAGCTTCATCTTAATACTGGATGCCTCTAATAATCCGATAACTATTGGTAAGCGCCTCTCGCCATTTTTTTCTTTTAAGACGATTATCTGGTCATGGCGCTTTTCATCAATGATAATCTTATTTAGCTCCATTTCAATCATGATTGTCTCCTTATTACTTTATGTCTCTTTATCTAAAATATCCTTTAGTTCCTTCATAAACTGATTTACATCTTTAAATTGGCGATAAACTGAGGCAAAACGCACATAAGCCACCTCATCTAAATTAGCGAGCTTTTCCATTACGAGCTCGCCTATATTTTTGGAGGCAACTTCTTTTTCGAATTTCTTTTGAAGTGTATGTTCAATTAAGGTTACTAAACCCTCGACTCTTTCCATACTAATGGGACGCTTTTCGCAGGCCTTTAAAATTCCGGTAATAATTTTTTTTCTGTCAAAGGGTTCTCTGCGGCCGTCTTTCTTAATTACCATTAAAGGTGTATTTTCCACATATTCGTAAGTTGTAAAGCGCTTATCGCATTTAAGGCATTCCCGACGGCGCCTTATAGAGGCGCCTTCGCTGGAAAGCCGAGAGTCAATAACCTTTGTTTCTTTATAACCGCAAAATGCGCATTTCATAAAATTTCAAACTGGCCTTTTAATCTTTTTATCTTCGATGGTTTAACTAATCTGATTTTAATCTTTGCTTCTTTTAACATCTCTCTTGCCAATTTATCTGGATAGCCTGAAGCGATAACAATTTCTTTTATCTGGGCATTAATCAGCATCTTTGCACAGATAATGCAGGGCTGATTTGTCGCATAGAGTGCGCTATTTTTTATATCAATTTGATGCACAACAGCTTGTAATATCGCGTTCTGCTCTGCGTGCAACCCGCGGCACAATTCATGGCGTTCTCCAGAGGGAATTTTTAATTTTTCTCTTAAACAACCGATATCCAGACAATGCTTAAGGCCAGAAGGCGCGCCGTTATAACCTGTGGCTAAAATCCTTTTATCCTTTACAATCACTGCGCCAACCTTTCTTCTTAAACAGGTTGCCCTGCTTGCTACAACCGATGCTACCTCTAAAAAATATTCATCCCAACTGGGCCGTTTCTTTGGCTTTGGCATTAATTCCTCCATAAGTTTGAATATAAAGGAAACTTTTTAGTAATTAACCTGCACTCTTTTTTAATCTGTGCTAATTTTTCATTATTATTAGCAAAGCTGATTGCTTTATCCATTAAAATAGCGATTTTCTTCATTTCTTTTTCTTTTAATCCCCGTGTAGTAACTGCAGCAGTGCCTATACGAATTCCACTGGTGATAGCCGCAGATTTCTTATCAAAGGGAATAAGATTTTTATTTACCGTGATACCTGCTTTATCCAATACAATCTCTGCATCCATTCCAGAAATATTCTTAGGGATTAAATCTACTAACAAAAGATGCGTGTCAGTGCCGCCAGTCACTATACGGAAATTTAATTTACTTAATGCCTGGCTAAGTGCCCGGGCATTTTTTACAACTTGCCTTTGGTAAATTTTGAATTCTGGTTTAAGTGCTTCTTTTAAAGCCACGGCTTTTGCCGCGATAACATGCATTAGAGGTCCGCCTTGAATGCCAGGAAAAATTTGAGCATCAATTTTTCTGGCAAATTCCTTTCGACAGAGAATCATTCCGCCCCGAGGGCCGCGTAGCGTCTTATGAGTGGTTGTAGAAACAAAATCAGCATATGGAATTGGTGAAGGATGTACGCCTGCTGCTATTAACCCTGCAATATGTGCCATATCCACAAATAGATAAGCTGCCACTGAATCGCAGATTGAACGGAATTTCTTAAAATCAATTATTCTTGGATAGGCGCTTGCACCAGCAACAATCATCTTGGGTTTACATTTATTGGCTAAATCTTGTATCTGATTGTAATCCAGCATCTCTGTGTCTTTATTTAAACAATAAGTAACCACATTAAAGAGTCTGCCTGAAAAATTATGCCTGTGTCCGTGAGTTAAATGGCCTCCGCAAGCCAAATCCATTGCCAAAATTGTGTCATTGGTATTTAACACAGAAAAATAAACTGCCATATTTGCCTGCGAACCAGAGTGGGGCTGAACATTTACATGGCACTCGCCAAAAATCTTTTTAGCGCGCTCAATCGCCAAGTCTTCCACATCGTCAACAAATTCGCATCCGCCATACCAGCGAGCCCGAGGATAGCCCTCGGCATATTTGTTGGTCATTACCGAGCCCTGCGCCTCTAAAACAGCAGGGGAAACAAAATTTTCTGAGGCAATTAGTTCTAAATTTTCCTCTTCGCGCTTTATCTCATTTTTAATTGCCCTATAAACTTCTGGGTCAAACTTTTTTAAATATTTCATTTAACCTCCAAAAACAAAAATCTTTGATTATAAACAGCGTTTTTCTTCAAACCTTTTTATCTGATTTATACGGCGTAAATGCCTTCCGCCCTCAAATTCAATTTTAAGCCAAGTTTCAATAATTTCTTTTGCCAATTTTTCTCTGACAAAATCAGAGCCTAAGACCAAAACATTTGCATCATTATGTTGACGAGAAAGGCGCGCCGCCTTCATATTATAACAAAGGGCGGCGCGCACTCCTTTTACTTTATTTGCCGCAATAGAATCACCAATGCCGGTTTTGCAAATTAATATACCCCTACTATTTTTCGCTCTAACCACCCCAAGCCCAACCTTAAAGGCGATTTTGGGATAATCGCAGGGCTCTTCACTGCAGGTACCCTTATCTTCAACTGCAAAACCCTTGGCTTTAAGAAACAGCTTTATCTTTTCTTTTAATTTAAAACCGCGATGGTCAGCTCCGATGATAATTTTGGGTAACCTACTGATGTTAATTTTATTCATATCATTGCGGCAATTTTCCCAACCGCCTCTTTTATCAGATTAAAAACTTCTTGATAAACCTCTTCTGAGCTTCCTATTGGGTCGGGAATATTCAAATCAGAACCTTCTATCCCGGCAAATTCTTTTAATAAATACAGCCGATTTTTTACTGAAGGGTGCTTTTCTAAAATTTTATTCTCCTGAGTCTTCTCCATTACTAAAATTAAATCCGCCTTTTTTAGCATCATCTCGGAAACCATCTGGGCTGTGCGTGAGGAAACATCAATATCTTCTTTTAAGAGTAGTTCCTGTGTCGAAGCTGAAACAGACATTCCCATCATAGCATTTGTGCCAGCAGATAAAACTTCAACATCATCCCTTTCTTCAAGCATCTTTTTTAAAAGTGCCTGCGCCATTACCGAGCGACAGCTATTTCCTGTGCAGACAAAGAGCAGGGTTTTGTTCTTAATTATTTTTTTAATCTCTTTTTCGTCGATTGCGCCCTTTCTTAAAATCTTTGGAGGCTCAATAGTTAAATCTAAAATTGTTGATTCCAATCCTAACTCAGTTGGGCCCCCATCAATTGCTAAATCAATTAAGCCGTTTAAATCCTTTAAAACCTGATCAATATTTTTAGGAGGTGAATTGCCTGAAATATTTGCTGAGGGAGCCACAATCGGCACTCCTGCTTCATAAATAAATCTTAACGCAATGGGATTTTTTGGCATTCTAATCCCCACAGTTCCGCCTTCTGGCGAAGGCAATATCAAAGTTAAAGGGCCTGGCCAGAATTTATCAATCAATTTATAAACCAATGGCGTTAGATTCATCGCATACTTTTCTATCTTTTCTTTCTCAGCGATATGCACAGAAAATGGCTTGCCCTCTGTTCGCTTTTTAACGCTATTGAGCCTCTCAACTGCCTTTTTATGAGAAAGATTTGCCGCCAAGCCATAAACTGTTTCTGTAGGAAATGCAACTAACCCGCCCTGACGCAGAATCTTTGCACAATAAGAAATTTTGCCAGGCTCAGGATTTTGTGGGTCTATCTTTATGATTTGGGTTTTCATTAAAGCTTTAGTTTTATGGCTTTGATTTTCTTAACCTGTGATTTTCTTAAACTTAATAATTTAGCTTGTATCCTCTTATCGCTTAAACCTAAAATTTCCAAAGCCAGTAACCCGGCATTTTTAGCATTGCCAATTGCCACAGTTGCTACTGGCACACCTGTTGGCATCTGCACTGTTGACAATAAAGAATCCAAGCCCTTTAAGGATTTTGTCTCAACAGGTATACCGATTACTGGTTGGACTGTGTGGCTGGCAATAACTCCAGCCAAGGCAGCAGCGCCTCCTGCCGCGGCAATAAAAACCTTTGTTCCTTGGCGAGGCGCGTCTTGAACGTATTTTTCTAATTCCTTGGGAGTGCGGTGTGCAGATAAAACTTTTACCTCAAAGCCAACTTTAAATTCCTTTAATAAATCTATTGCATCTTTAACTGCTTTCAAATCTGACTGGCTTCCTATGATTATACTTATAGCTTTACTCATAAAACCTCCGTCATTTTAATGCCTTCTGACCAATATCATTTCTATAATGCAGGCCTTCAAAATGAATTTTTCTAACAGCCTGATATGTTTTATCGATTGCATCTTTTATGGTATTACCTAATCCGGTAACGCCTAAAACCCTTCCACCGGTTGTAATAATTTGCGTTTTATTCTCGGATAATTGCGATTTGGTTCCGGAGTGAAAGACAATCACATTCTGTTCCTTCTTGGCTTCATCTAATCCAGAAATTTCTTTTCCCACTTCGTATCTTCCAGGGTAGCCATTTGAGCTCATCACAACGCAAACGCAAAACCGATTATCCCAATTAAGTTTTATTGCATCAAGCCTTTCTTCAATTGAAGCAAGCATAAGTGTAACTAAATCATCTTTTAGGCGCGGAAGTATTGCCTGTATTTCTGGATCGCCAAAACGCACATTAAATTCCAAAACTTTAGGGCCTTCGTTTGTAATCATTAATCCGGCGTACAAAATTCCTTTAAAAGGATTTCCTTCCTCTCTCATACCATCTATTACTGGCTTAAATATTTCATTTCTTATCTTTTCTAACAAATCAGGACTTACAATTGGCGCTGGTGAATATGCGCCCATGCCTCCGGTATTTGGGCCAGAATCCCTGTCAAAGATTCTTTTGTGGTCCTGGGATGAGTCAAGCATAATAAAATCTTTGCCATCGCAAATTGCTAACATTGAGGCCTCCTCACCCTTAAGGCAATCCTCAATTATAATTTTATCACCCGAACTGCCAAAGGAGCGCTTTTCCATAATTAATTCAATTGCCTCTTGTGCGTCATTTAAATCTTGCGCCACAACCACACCCTTGCCAGAAGCCAATCCATCTGCCTTTATAACAACAGGCAGCTTAATTTCTTTTAAACAATCCTTCGCCTTTTGGCTATTTGTAAAAACCTTAAAATCGGCAGATGGAATATTGTGCCTTTGCATAAATTCCTTGGCAAAAATTTTACTGCCCTCAAGCTTCGCGGCTTTTTTTGTGGGCCCAAAAATTTTTAATTTATATTTTTGAAATTCATCTACAATCCCGTTTACCAAAGTAAGCTCAGGACCAACAACCGTCAAATCAATTTTATTTTTTCGGGCAAAATCTAAAAGTGATGGGGTATCATCTTGCTTTATATCTTGGATACTTGCCAATTGTTGAATGCCAGCATTTCCCGGGGCAGAAAAGATTTTATCCGCCCTTGGGCTCTGGGCTATTTTCCAAACTAAAGCATGTTCCCTGCCGCCAGAACCGATAACTAAAATTTTCATAGAATTTCTACTTTTTTATTCCCTTTAATGACTTTGCCTATAACCCAAGATTTTAATCCAAAACTCGACAATTTATTTTTTATAAAGTTTGCATCTTTTGTATCAACAATTAAAACCATTCCCAATCCCATATTAAAGGTGCGAAACATTTCTTGCTCGTCGATATTACCCTTTTTTTGAATAATCTTAAAGATTTTGGGAATTTGCCAAGAGCCTTTGTAAATTTTTATACTTAAGCCTTTGGGAATAATGCGAGGAATTTTTTCATAATATGCACCGCCGGTTATGTGGGCAATGCCCTTAATCGTGGTTCGTGGTTCGTGGTTCGTGGTTTGGAATAAATTAATTATGGGCTTGACATAAATACGTGTGGGTTTTAATAACTCTTTGGCATATTTTTTAATTTCTATTTTTGAAAAAACTTTGCGCACTAAAGAAAAACCATTTGAATGAAGACCGCTGGATTCAATTCCTATTAAGCAATCACCATTTCTTATCTTAGAGCCATCAATAAGCTTACTTTTTTCAACTACACCCACGACAAATCCGGCTAAATCATATTCATCTTTTTCATACATCCCAGGCATTTGGGCAGTTTCTCCGCCGATTAGCGAACAGCCAGCATCAACACAACCTTTGGCAATACCGCTTACCACATTGGTTAAAACATTTGTATTTAGTTTTCCGCAGGCAATATAATCCAAGAAAAATAAAGGCTTTGCTCCACAGCAAAGGATGTCATTAACATTCATTGCCACTAAATCAATGCCTACTGTATCATGCTTATTTAATTCTTGTGCAATCTTTAATTTTGTACCAACCCCGTCGGTAGAAGAAACTAAAATTGGCTGTTTAAATTTATCTTTATCAAATTTAAATAGGGCTCCAAAACCGCCAATTTGACTTGCCTGTTTTGAAAGCGTTTTTTTTATAAGAGGCTTTATTCTTTTTAAAAAGATATTAGCCTTGGCGATATTTACACCAGTAGATTTATATGTTAATTTATTCATTTTTTATTAAAAAAATTAAGTTAAATCAGTGTAATCAGTTTAAAATCTGTGTAATCTGTGTCTTAGAATCCGCAGCATTTTTTCTCAAACGCATATTTATCTACTTTAGAGACAAATTTAAGGGGATAACTGCCAGTAAAACAGGCAACACAATAATCTTTTTTTGGCAAGGATACTGATTTATACAGCCCCTCTAAAGATAAATAGCCCAAACTATCCACATCCAAAAATTCTTGGATTTCTTTTAGCGAATACTTAAATGCGATAAGCTCCTTCTGTGTATGAAAATCAATGCCATAAAAACAAGGAAAGCGGTGAGGCGGACAACTAATACGCATATGCACCTCTTTTGCGCCTGCCTGCCTAAAAGTTCTTACGCGCTTGCGCGATGTAGTTCCTCGCACAATTGAGTCATCTACAATAACAATTTTTTTTCCTTTAATTACATCCTTCATAATATTGAATTTAATCTTTACGCCCAAATCCCGTATATGCTGTGTGGGCTGGATAAAGGTCCGACCAACATAATGATTGCGGATAATTCCCATTTCTAAAGGCATGCCTGATTCGTGGCTAAAACCTAAGGCAGCTGAGAAACCAGAATCCGGAACCGGAATAACAAAGTCAGCTTCAACAGGAAATTCTTTAGCTAAATTTCTTCCCAAATTTTGTCTAACCAGATGCACATTCTCTCCAAATATAACTGAGTCAGGACGGGAAAAATAGATATGCTCAAAAATACAAAAAGCACAATTCTTTGGTTTAGGAAAAGGTTTAAAAGACTTTAAGCCATTTTTATTAATAAAAACGATTTCGCCGGGCTCAATCTCGCGTATGGCCTTAGCTTCAATTAAATCTAAGGCACAGGTTTCAGAAGCTAAACAGAAGCTCCCATCAACCTTACCTAACCAAAGCGGGCGAAATCCCAAGGGGTCGCGCGCGCCAATAAGTGTATCCTCGGTCATCATTACCAGAGAATATGCTCCTTTAATACTTTTTAAGGCATAAATTAATTTTTCCTTTAAGCCAACTTCTTGGGAACGAACCATCAATTGCAGGATTATCTCGCTGTCGGTTGTGGTTTGAAATATCGAGCCATTTCTTTCCAAATCCTGGCGCAGCTGCGTGCTATTGATTAAATTTCCATTGTGGGCAATAGCTAATGAGCCTTTTAGATAATCCACAAAAAGTGGCTGGGCATTTTTAACCAAACTTGAGCCAGTGGTAGAATATCTTACATGGCCGATTGCCAACTGGCCCTTCAAGACATTCAAACTTACCTCGTTAAATACATCATTGACTAAACCCATTCCCTTTTGTGAATAAAGCTGATTTGCATCACTACTTACTATTCCACAAGACTCCTCTCCTCGATGCTGTAAAGCATAGAGCCCCAAATAAGTCAGTTTACTTGCATCTTTATGGCCGTAAATTCCAAATAATCCGCAGTATTCTTTAGGTTTATAATACTCTTTTGGCATAACTAACCTTGACTTAAAAATTATTTCTTTATATTTTTCTCTTTTGGCTCTTTTCCTGTCCAGCAATATAAACAAAGCTTCTCATTTTTTAAGCCAATAGCGCAAACCATATCGCATAATTTCTGATACTTTAATGTGGTAACCCCTAAATCTTTGACAATCCACTCTACCATCTTTTTGTATTTTGGGGAATTCTCATTTAGGTATGGGGTAACATCTTCAATATCACTTCCTTCAATTGCCCTGATTGCCCGACGAGCAGCCAATTCGTGAATGCTGCGTGTTGAATAATTAAATTTGCAAGGAAACATCAAGGGCGGACAGGCAATGCGTAGGTGTATCTCCTTTGCCCCGCATTCTAAAAGCTTTTGTATAGTGTAATTTTTAAGTTGAGTTCCTCTTACTATAGAATCATCACAAAACACAATGCGTTTATCTTTGATTATCTCTGGAATAGGTATCAACTTCATCTTGGCAATCAAATCACGCGTTTCCTGTGAAGGCGGTGTGTAGCTTCTGTCAAAGCCAGGTGTATATTTTACCAAGGGTCTTCGCAAAGGAATACCTGATTCCATAGCATAACCAATGGCATGGGCTGTGCCTGAATCTGGAATACCAGCTACCATATCTGTATTTATTTTATCATCCTTAGCCAATAAAGCACCGCTTTTTTCTCTGACCATTTCCACATTTATACCCTCATAGGAAGATGCAGGAAAGCCCGTGTAAATCCACAAGAATGAACAAATTTGATTGCTCAATTTACCTTTAACCTTGGGCTTCATCCCAGATTCATCGAATAAAATAATTTCTCCGGGTTGGATAAATTTTCTTATCTTAAATCCAAGATTAAAAAAAGCGGATGTCTCTGTAGTAATAGCCCAATCCTTATCCCTCTGGCCTGCTACCAGCGGCGTGTAACCATATCTATCTCGGGCAACATAAATGCCCTCCTTGTTTAACAAAAGTAAGGAACAAGAGCCGGCAATTTTTGAAAACATATGCTCAATGCCATCAATTAGGGTTTTGCCGCGAATAATCAATTTTGCCACAAGCTCTGTCAAATTAACCCTGCCGTCAGTTACCTCGCTAAAGGATTGTCCATCTTTGTATAACTGACTTGCCAAATCACCAGCATTGTCAATAAAACCATTGGTAACAATTGCAAATTGCCCAAATTTTGAGTTGATACAGATAGGCTGTTCATCACTGGCACTAATCACGCCAATGCCTCTGGTTCCTTGCATTTTTTTGTAATCTTCGTAAAATTTAGTTTTAAATTGACTGCCCCTTATATCGTGAATCTTACGTATTAGCTCATTTGACCAAACTGCCAGGCCCGCAAATTGCGTGCCTAAATGAGAATGGTAATCTGTTCCATAAAACAGGTCTTCGTGGCAACTCTTCCTAGAAACTACTCCAAAAATCCCGCTCATATTTCCCTTTCTTTTTTATAAATGTTTTCTTGCGTATTCCACGCCATTCTTAAAAATCTGAAATCCATCGCCGAATTTATTTTTTGCGTTTCTCGTCCAGTGAGGATGCTGTTCTTTTAAAAAATGCCTTTCTGGATGGGGCATAAGGCCAAGGATGCGCCCGCTTTCATCACAAATTCCGGCGATATCCTCAACTGAACCATTGGGATTAAAGGGATAACCTGCGTTTTTTCCTTTTTCATCGCAATATTTAAACACAATCTGATTATTCTGTTTTAATCTTTGTAAAACAGAATCATTATTAACTACGAATTTTCCTTCACCGTGAGCAACCGGAAGATAGATAATTTCGGGTAAATCTTTTGTCCAAATACATTTGCTATCAACTGCCTTGCGCGATACTCGATACTCGATACTCGATACTCGTCGCAAATATATCCATCTATCCTCAAATTTTGCAGAGTCATTAAGGGTTAAAGTGGCTTCTTGAGAGAAACTTTCATTTCCCGGCAAAATTCCTGCTTTAACCAGAATTTGAAAGCCATTACAAATGCCAATAATTAATTTGCCATCTTTGATAAATTTTTTTAAATCCGCAGATAATTTAAACCGCAGTTCATTGGCTAAAATCTTTCCTGCGGCAACATCGTCCCCGTAAGTAAAACCTCCGGGCAAAGCCAGTATATCATAATTGTCCAAAGATTTCTTGCGGTTAATTAACCGGTTGATATGCACCGATTCAACGCTTGCTCCCGCTTCTTTAAAAGCAAAAGCAGTTTCCTTATCGCAGTTTGTGCCGGCTGTTCGTAGGACAATTACTTTTGGCTTCTGCATTGTACTTTAATAAAAATTTCTGAAGTCCAGATTAAATATCTGTGTGAATTTGTGTTAGATTTGTGAAAATCTGTGTTAAAAAAATCATTTATGATAGAATTTCCTAATTTCCTTAACTACTTCTTCCGGCTCATCAACTACACTAAAAATTTTTAAATCCTGAGCAGGAATGCAATTTCTTTTTATAGCTGTATTTTTTATCCAGTCAATTAAACCCTGCCAATAATCACAGCCAACAAGAATTACGGGGAATTCTTCAATGCGCTTTGTCTGAATTAAATTCAAAGACTCAAATAATTCATCCAAAGTGCCAAAGCCGCCGGGCATAATCACAAATGCCTTGGCGTATTTTACAAACATCACCTTGCGGCAGAAAAAATAATGAAAATCTAAAAGTGTCTCTACGTAAGGATTGGGTTTTTGCTCAGCAGGAATCTGGATGTTTAAACCAATGGATTGGCCTTTGGCTTTTTTCGCGCCCTTGTTAGCTGCCTCCATTACACCAGGGCCACCGCCGGTAATAATCGCATAACCTTCTTTTGCCAAAAGATAAGCAGTTTTTTGGGCAATTTTATAAAATTTGTCAGTTGACTTTAGGCGTGATGAGCCAAATATAGAAACTGCCGGGCCCACTTTAGAAAGCACATCAAAACCATCCACAAACTCTGCCATAATCCGAAAAATTCTCCAGGGCTCTTCTTTGGTAAAATCGTTTTTGAAAAGTTTTGGATTTTTCATTTTTCACCTCACAGATTATATCAACATATTAACCCTTCGACAATAGCCATCTACTATCCAGCTGGCTTAAGAACACATTTCTTCTGTTCACAGCCTGCTGTTATTTTAGAAATATCCGGCTCTTTGGGCGGAGAATAACCCGGACCAGGAGCGCAGGCTAAACACATAATCGTTTTACACTTCTCCCCTTCCCTTTTATGAATGAACTCAACATAAGTTTGGGCATAATTTTTATTTAAAGCTGCAACTGATTTGTAAACCCTTCCGCAAGGAGGGCCACAACCCCTATCAAAACACACGGAGATTAATGTAGCGCGGCACTCTTCATCTAAATTACAGCTTGTAGCTAAAGATTCCAAAGCTAAACAATCTTTATCCTCTTGGCAACGCATTATTCCTGGTTGCACAATGTTACGATAAACGGTCAACTCCTGCGTATCCTGCGTACCGCCAGAGAAAAATTGTTCCCCATAATAACCCGGCCTCTCTTCTAAGGGCACCGGATTTTGCCGAGAAACAACTAAGGGCTTACCTTCATCGCTTACTCTGTATAAACCCTCTTTAGTAGATACATCTATATACCATATCTCTTGAGAATCTTTGAATTTGTCGCCTGAGCAAGTGGTTTCTTTAAATAATAGGACTTTTTTTCCGCTATCTTCGCGTTTTCCGTAAACAAAAGCAAAATCAGAGTGGCCGCAGTCTTTTACAAAACCACGACAAAAGACCTCCTGATTTTTGAAAACCAAAACCGGTCCATGAGAAGCCGATTCATAGACCTTGATACCTTTGTATCTAAGAACAGGCTTATCGCTTATAGCAAGGGTACCAAAATCATAATTGCTGCATTTTATACTGCGAGGAAATTCCTTAAATTCGACAATGCGCCATCTTTGCCTTTGTATGTTTTGACTTTTCATCTGGACAAAATAAATTGCCACTGTCCCGATTATTGCCAAACACATTAAAACAATCAATAATTTTTTCATATTACCACCTCAAAGGCTTTTGCCAGGCCTCTTTAAGTTCATAAATGTTTGCTTCAAGGCAAGCTCTGCCATTTATGCCATAAACCTTAAATTTTTTATTTTCTGTTACACAGCCGATTAGGCCGAGGGGAATGCCTTTTAAAGTTTTCTCAAATTGTTTTTGGTTTTTCTTTTCCACTTCAACAATAAATCTAGAATTAGACTCAGAAAATAAAATTATATCATTTCTTTTTTTGTTTGTGATTTTGGATTTGGGATTTGGGATTTTGGATTTCGAGGCGAAAGGTACTTCGCCGAGGAATATTTCCATTCCTAAACCGCCGGAAAATGCCATTTCTGCGCAGGCCACCCCAATTCCTCCTTCAGAACAATCATGGCAAGCCCGAATTAAACCTTTTTGTGAGGATTTGCTTAAAGCGTGCATTAGTTTTAGGGCTTTTTGGGCATTTACTTTTGGCACATTGTTGCCCAAAAAGCCCTTTTTCCCAAAATAAATTGAGCCGCCTAATTCATCAAAAGTCTCTCCCACAACATAAATCAAATCTCCTGGCTGTTTCGCATCCAGAGAAATCGCCTTATCAATATCCTCCATCACAGAAATTGCTGAAATAAGCAGTGTTCCGGGAATAGAAATTGACTTTCCATTTACGCTATATTCATTATTAAGACTATCCTTGCCAGAAATAAAGGGAACTTCAAATTCCTTGGCAATTTTGTAACAACCCTCGGCACAACGCACTAAACTTCCTAATCTATCTGGTTTATCCGGATTTCCAAAGCAGAAATTATCCAAAAGCGCTGTTTGTTTTAAAGAACCGCCCACGGAAATCACCTGTCGCAAAGCCTCATCAATAGAAGATGCTGCCATCCAAAAAGTATCGAGCATTCCAAATCTAAAATTTATACCATTAGAAATAATCAATCCTTTTTTAGAATCCAACAACGGCTTAACAACTGCTGCATCAGAAGGACCGTCATTATTAATTCCCACCAATGGCTTTAAAACTGTTCCACCTTGAACTTCATGGTCATATTGACGGATAACCCATTCTTTGGAACAAACATTATAATCAGAAAGAATGTTTTTTAAATCTGCAAGTAAGTCCTTAGGGCAGACAAACTTCGGCTCTCTATGCTTAGGAACAGAAAATATTGCCTGTTTTGTTATTTTGGGTAAGCCTTCGTGCAAAAATCTCATCTGCAAATCACAGACAAGATTATTTTTGTAATAAAGCTGCAGCCTTTTAGTATTAGTAAATTCACCAATTACTGTTGCCTCAACATCTTCTGCCTCAAAAACTGACAACAGCTCTTTAATATTTTCTTTTGGCACAGATAAAATCATCCGCTCCTGCGACTCAGAAATCCAAATTTCAGTATAACTTAATCCCTGATATTTTAAGGGAACCTTTTGCAAGTCAACTCGAGCGCCCAAATCCTTTGCCATTTCACCTACTGCGCTGGACAAACCTCCGCCTCCGCAATCAGTTATGGCGTCATACAAATTTTTATCCCTTGCCTGTAAAATAGTATCCAGCATCTTTTTTTCCTGAATGGGATTGCCAATTTGCACTGCGCCAGAAGAAATCTTCTCTGACTCGTGGGTTAATTCTCCTGAAGAAAATGTTGCGCCATGAATTCCGTCACGGCCGGTTCTTCCGCCCACTAAAACAATTAAATCTGCGGTTTTAGGTTTTTTAAAGGATTTATCCTTTGGCATAATCCCCACAGTTCCACAATACACAAGCGGG
Source organism: Candidatus Omnitrophota bacterium (assembly GCA_030692045.1). Taxonomy (GTDB): domain Bacteria; phylum Omnitrophota; class Gorgyraeia; order JAUYCX01; family JAUYCX01; genus JAUYCX01. The sequence goes on along the minus strand of JAUYCX010000067.1, from coordinate 13,064 downwards.
TTTCCCACAAACCGTTCATCAAAAAGTATAGCGCCGTTTACCGTAGGAATTCCCATTTTATTTCCGTAATCGCGCACCCCTGAAACTACACCCTTCATTATTCTTTTGGGATGAAGACATCCAGCAGGCAATTTATCAAAGGAAAAATCCGGCGGACCAAAACAAAACACATCTGTATTTAAAATTGGCTTAGCACCCAAACCAGTTCCTAATGGGTCTCGAATGACACCACCAATACCAGTATTGGCGCCGCCAAATGGCTCTAAAGCGCTGGGGTGATTGTGGGTTTCTACTTTAAAACAAACATTATATTTGTCGTCGAACTTTATTACTCCGGAATTGTCATGAAAAACTGAAACGCACCAAGGCTTTTTCAACTCATTGGTAACTTTCATAATTGTAGCTTTAAGCAAATTATTAATTATTTTTGTTTTGTGTTTTGGATTTTGGATTTTGGATTTATTTGGGATTTGGGATTTGGGATTTGGGATTTCTTCTCTATAACTAATCTTGCCCCGGAAGGTCTTATGCCCGCAGTGCTCACTCCAAGTCTGGGCTAAGGTTTCTAATTCGCAGTCTGTGGGATTTCTTTTAAGGCCTTTAAAATAATTTTTGATTGCCTGCATTTCTTTTAAATTCAAGAAAAGCTGCCCGTTATTGCTAATTTCCAAAAGTTTTTTATCTTTGGCACTTAACAAATCTACTTCAATTAAATTGAATTGATAATCGAGTAGTGGTGTTTGGTCTATGGTCTGTGGTCTGCTTTACCACATGCTGAATAATTTTATTGCAGAGCAATTTATCGATGATTGTATTTAACTCTTGGCGGCTTAATTTTCCTTCAATAATATATTTTTTTGCAGTACGTACCGATTGGACAGATTCAATTCCTAAATCTTTTATGGCTTTAAGGCAGGACTCTTCAACCGGATCCATTACTCCCAGGTTGTAGGCAATCTCAATAATATTTAAGTCTTTAGTTACAAGGGGTAAATTGGCGGGCTCTTTAAAATATCTGTAAGCTTGAACTATCTTATCAACCAGCAGTTCTTCACAGATTGTCTGGATTTGTGATTCTAAGATGTCTCCTTCAAAAGAATAGACCCAAACAAAATGGATACCTTCAACTGAATTTATCTTTAAATCCTCAATATCCTTTTTTAAACCGGCGCCAACAGCATCAAACACTCCGGGCTTGTCTTCTATTTCAATTTGCCAAAGCATAAAAGATTAGAACTAAAAAGGGACGGTTAAGATTTTTTGATGGAAACTTATTTTTCTTCTTTTGGTAAAATGGGTTTTTTACGTAAAAGTTGTTCATCAGGATTTACGACGCGAAAGATAGGCATATTTGCTTCCGTAGCCACATAGATAACATTAGGATTCTGGTTTAAAGTATTTATCCAAAGATAATGTAGATACTGCGAAGTTAGGCTTTGTGCAATTATGGTTTGTGCATCGCGAATACCCCCAGCCTCAATACGTTTTCTTTCTGCTTCTTGTGTTTCCCTTTGTAAAATAAACTTCATTCGCTCTGCTTCTTGCTCAGCCTTAAGTTTTTGTTCAATTGCACCGCTGACAGTAGGTGGCAAGGTTATTGCCCTTAATAATACCTGCTCAATAATAACTCCTCTCTCGCCTATCAAATTTTTTAAAGAATCAAGTATGGCTTGGGCAAGCATTTCTCTTTCTGAGGTGTACAAGGCCTTGGCTTCATGTGCAACCGTTACTCCTCTGGCAGCAGCACGATATTGAGGAAGTAAGATAACTTCTTTATAGTCTGTTCCTACAGTCTTGTATATCTCTACTGCTTTAGTGGAATCAAGTTTATATAAAACTGAAACATCCAGAGAAATATTCAAACCTTCTTTAGAGGGAACACTCATTGTCTCTTTATCTTCCTGGGTTCTTACAGATATAATTATCACCTTTGCCAAAGGATTAACCAAGTTAATCCCGCTATGTAGATGATTAGGATTTACATTTCCAAAAAAATCAACTACACCCACATATCCAGCGGGCACTACTCTAATAGAACCCACAAGCACGCCGATAAGCAAACCAATAATAACCGCGATTATTACCGGCTTAATAGAACCAGTCTTTACCACATTAACAAAAATTACTCCGGCGATAAAACCGAAAATCAGTACGATTAACATAATAAATCCCTCCTTTCAAAATTTTTTTCGAAAACGCCTGTCCTTTCGGTAAAATCCTTCTTTAAGGAATTTTACAATTAGCGCTGTGAACAGACCCAGGATAGTTGCGCTAAGAAGCGCCCCTAATCTTATCTTTCTTTTCCAAATGACATAAATTAAACCAGCAAAAAAACCCATGATTCCAAACCAAAGAATAAGAATGAGTTACCTCCTTGAATAACTACATAAGGTAAGAAGTGGTGGGAATACATTACAAAGATTATTTACTTACCCGCCTTAATACTTCTTGGTAGGCCTCTTCGATATTTCCTAAGTCGCGTCTGAATCTATCCTTATCTAACCTTTTACCAGTTGTCTTTTCCCAGAGCCTGCAGGTATCTGGAGAGATTTCGTCGGCTAAAATTATCTCTTCATCCTTAAATCTACCGAATTCAAGTTTAAAGTCAATCAAATCCAGATTAATTGAAGAGAAAAATCTGGTTAAAATCTCATTTACCTTAAAAGAATAATTCTTAATTGTTTCAATTTCTGTAAGGCTTGCGATTTTTAAAGCCTTAATGTGATATTCATTTATTAAAGGATCGTGAAGAGAATCGTTTTTTAAGTGGTACTCTAAAACAGGGCAATCTAATTTTAAACCCTCTTCCAAGCCTAAAGCCCTGGACATTCCGCCTGCCACAATATTTCTTATGGTTACCTCAACTGGAATAATTACAACGCGCTTAATGAGCATTTCGCGCTCATTTAGAATTTTTACGAAATGCGTGGGGATTCCTTCTTTCTCTAGAATTTGAAACAGCCTGGATGAAATCTTGTTATTCATTATGCCCTTGTCTTTAATGGTGCCTTTTTTGGTAGCATCAAAGGCAGTGGCATCGTCTTTAAAATATTGGATGAGTAAATCCGGGGCAACTGTTTCAAAAACAATCTTGGCTTTGCCTTCGTAGATTTTTATTGTCTTTTCCATTTTGTTAAAAAATTTTTCACACAGATGGGCACAGATATTTCCTTGCTATCTACGCTAATCTGTGTTTGTTCAAAGGCCTAATTTCTTAAATATTCTATCTATGTATCTTAGATAATATTTGATATTAAAGCAGGAATCAATCTCATTAGAAGTTAAGTACTTGCGCAATTTCCTATCTCTTAAAAGCGTATCCTTAAAATCGCTGCCCTCCTGCCAAACCCGCATAGCTGCACGCTGGATAATCTCATAGGCATCATCCCGGGTTAAACCCTTTTTCATTAGCTCAAGCAAGACCCTTTGAGAATAAATTAATCCCCGAGTCTTGGATAAATTAACAATCATATTCTTGGAGTAAACCAAGAGGTCTTCCACTAGAGGCAGGAACTTATTCATCATATAATCCAGAACAATGGTGCTATCCGGAAGAATTACCCTTTCTACCGAAGAGTGGCTAATATCCCTTTCGTGCCATAAAGCGATATTTTCCAAAGCGGCTTGCGCATTTGCCCTCAATATTCTCGCTAGTCCGCAAATGCGCTCACAGGTTACTGGATTTCTCTTGTGCGGCATAGCCGAGGAACCAATTTGCCCTTTAAAAAATGGTTCTTCAACCTCTAAAATTTCTGTCTTCTGTAAATGCCTTATTTCTGTGCAGAATTTATCTAAGGATGAACCAATAATTGCCAGGGCAGTTAATAACTGAGCATGTCGGTCTCTTTGGATAATTTGTGTGGAAATATTTACCGGCTTAAGTCCCAGTTTATTGCAGACATAATCCTCAACTAAAGGGTCAATATGCACATAGGTTCCCACAGCTCCGGAGAGCTTGCCCACACGTAAATTTTCTTTTGCATGTTGCAGACGTTCCAGATTACGGCGCATCTCATCAAACCAAACAGCTAATTTAAGGCCAAAGGTAGTGGGTTCAGCGTGCACACCATGCGTTCTGGCAACGCATACTGTATCCTTATATTTTTTTGCCTTCTGCTGAAGACATTCTAATATCTTCTTTAAATCTGCAATCAGAATATCGCAGGCCTCCACACACTGCACAGCCAAAGAGGTATCCAAAAGGTCAGAAGAGGTTAAACCCATATGCAAATATCTTGCCTCAGGACCTAAATTCTCGCCTAAATTCTGAATAAAGGCGACCACATCATGTTTGGTTTTTTCCTCTATTCTTTTTATCTCTTCTAAATCAAATCGGGCTTTCTTCTTAATCTTGTCCAGGGCTTTTTTAGGAATCTGGCCCATTTTTGCCAATGCCTCGCAAGCCAAAACTTCAATCTTGAGCATTTTGGAGAATTTATTCTGTTCACTCCAAATTTCTGCCATTTTTGGTAAGGTATATCTTTCTATCATCTGACCACCGCCTTTTAGATTTTTAGAGAATTAAGTATACCAAAAATAAGATGTTTAGTCAACTTAAATTAGAGTATTTTACCGAAAAATTTCCCAGAATACAAAAAATGGCTGTTGTTTAGTAACCTATTATATTTGAGAGAGTTATGTTCTTGATTAAGCAGCAAAAATGCCCAATGCCAAAATTTTTTCTGTTTTTCTTTTAGGCAGGAATAAATTTCTTTAAATCTTGATGAGAAACTAACTGCATTCTAATAAGGGTTTGGCCTAATAGTTCACCGGTCAGCCAGTGTTCCTTAAGCGCTTCTTGTAACTTATCTTCTGAAATAATGCTTTGTTTAAGAAGGATTTGACCTAAGGGAGGATTGGGCAATATTTTTTTCTCTTTTGGCGCCTTGACAAAATGAGCATTATAAACAACGTTTGTTCTTTCTTTAATTCCTGCGTTGGTTTTGCGCCGGTTGACTAAAAATTTACTGCCGGAAATGGATTTGAGATATTTTTTAATTTCAAAAGCAACCTCAATTAACTCCACCAAATTGATTATTGGATGATTTTTATTGTTCACAATGGCAATGGAAATGCTCATTAAGGGTGCTTTTATGGTTTTGCCGCTTCTATCCTTAACAGTTAAGTATTTTAATCTGCGGTCTGCTTCAGTATATTGATAGGGAATAAGCCGGTCAAATTCTAATATGACATTTTCGGAAATCAACTCTTCCTTATCAGGGCTGGTGAGCGTTAAAAAATCATCTCCGCCTATATGCCCCACAAAATCATCGCTATTTCCGAATTTTTTTACTGCCGATATAATGATGCGAGCAGTCTGCATAATTACCTCATCGCCTTTTAAATAACCGTATCTGTCATTGTAAGGCTTGAAATTGTCTGTATCAAAATAAAGAAAGGATAATGGCTTTGCCTCTGCAATCTTATTTCTCAAAAACCTTTCAATGGCACGGTTTCCCGGCAGCTTGGTTAAGCTATTGGCATGGACTTGATGTTCTGTGCGGCGTATTGCCATTTCAATCCTAACCTCTAAGTCAATAGGATCTGGCGGTTTAACCACATAATCATCTATGCCTTGTTCAATTTCCAAGATTTGTTTTCGGATTTGTCTTTTTTCAATGAGAATAATGATGGGAATATATGAGGTTAAGAAATCACTTTTTAAAAGCCTGCAGAGCTTAAATCCATCTATTTCTGGCAGAGTTGCATCAGTAATAATTAAATCTGGGCGTTTAAGATGTGCTAATTCCAAAGCTGTATTTCCGTCTGCACAAGTTATAATTTCATAACCAAGGGGTTTTAAAAATTTGGGCAGGATTTCCGCAATGGTTACTTCTGCCTCTGCCAAAAGAAGTTTTTTGTTTTTAATCATAATTTTTTCGTTCTCTGTTCTTTAATAAAATGATTAAAATAGGGCCGATAATTACTACGGGCAATAAAATTCTGGTAATTATCGGCCAATCAAATTGTATCTTGCCTTTACTTCTCTTGTATAATGAAGTGCCGCTTTTTGTCTTGATATAATCATCTGAATATCCGCCGAGTTTTACTATCTTGTATCTGGGTACCAATATAAAAACTAAAGCGATAATCACAATAATTAAACCTAACACGATTTTTTGTTTTTTGTTCATCCCGTTAGACCTGCGTTTGTTCGATTATAAGGCATTCTTCTTTGTATCACTTTTTTAATCCCGCTAACCTCACTTTCTATTAAAGGTCTAACGGGATTCATCTTAGCATCCCCTTTGAATACCTTAGGCAATCTTTATCCTTATTTATTTTATCCACAAACCTGCTATTAAGTCAACAGATACATTAATAATTGTTTGAAAGCAAAATGGAGCCCTACGTGCAAGCCCGTGGTACCCATATTTACCCCGCCTCGTAAGATGTGCCAAAATTCTCTACGATAATTTTGGCACACTCGACGGGGTTATCCGCCGACTTATTTTGGGCTTGCTCCTTAGCGACATCCGCCGAAGCATTATTTTCGCATTTATCCCCAAGTAAGCTCGGGGTTTTCTGCGAAGGCGGATAAAAAACCCGCCAAAATTATTGGCGGGTTTTATTTGGTTGCGGGGAGTGGATTTGTCCGCCTTCGCCGAAGCGCTTTCGCCTTCGGCTTCGGTGGACACCCGCCGAAGTCCATAACGTTGTAAAGATTTTTCAGGACGAAGGCGGGTGAACCGTTAATCAAATCTGACCCCTTAAATAAAAAGCTCGCCAAAAAAATGGCGAGCTTTTGAAGTTGCGGGGGTCAGATTTGAACTGACGACCTCAAGGTTATGAGCCTTGCGAGCTACCAGGCTGCTCCACCCCGCGTATTCTTTTTGTCAGGTGGAATCCCGAGCGTAGTCGAGGGACTCCACCCCGCGATATATAATATGTAAGCTATTGATTAAATCCGAAGCGTGAATATCGAAATACGAAACAATTTTCCAATTTTCAAAATTCAAATTTTCGAAACAATGGTTTCGGTCATTTGAACATTGGGATTTCGGATTTGTTTCGGATTTCGAATTTCGAATTTCGTATTTAACCTCTCTTGCTACTATATCAATTTTATCTTTTATTTTCTATTGGATTTATTTTATAAACCACTTCGCCCTTACGAGCAACACCCATTTTTTCTCGGGCAACCTTTTCTAAGGTTAAAGGATCTTTTTGCAGGCGTTCAACTCTTTTTTCCAAAGCTAAATTTTCCTGCTTTAACTGTTCGATTCTCTCTTCAAATTCAAGATTCTTCTGCTTTAAATCCTGCAGCTTTGTGTAACCCGGAAGAAAAATCACAAAGATTAAAACCGCAAAAATAAATAACCAATATGCTCGCTTCAACATAACTATTTCTTCACACCGCAAAGACGCAAAATACCGCAAAGACGCAAAGGTCTAAATGAAGATTATCAGAGTATCAGACTATCAGTAGGGAGAACATCGGGATACCAGAATATCAGATTCACAAGACTTCTTATCTGATACACTGATTTCTGATATTCTACATACTGATTTTCTGATGTCCTGATATTCGTTTTTAACATTTTGTTATTTCACTTTTTGCGTTTTTGCGTCTTCTTTGCGGTTTAGCGGTGTAATTTACCTGCATAAACCGCTTTTTTACCCAATTCCTCTTCAATTCTTAAAAGCTCATTATATTTGGCAATACGCTCTGTGCGTGAAAGCGAGCCGGTTTTTATTTGCCCCGCATTAGTTGCCACAGCTAAATGGCTAATTGTTGTATCTTCAGTTTCTCCAGAGCGATGCGATATAATTGAAGTATAATGATTCTTCTTAGCTAAATTTATCGTGGAGAGAGTTTCAGAAAGCGAGCCAATCTGATTTACCTTTATCAAAATGGAATTGGCAATTCCTTTATCAATGCCTTGCTGAAATATCTTTGTGTTAGTTACAAATATATCATCGCCCACCAGTTGAACTAACCTACCTAATTCTTTGGTTAAAATCTGCCAACCCTGCCAATCATCTTCTGCTAAACCATCTTCAATGGAAATAATGGGATATTTTTTAATTAGCTCTTTATAAATTGAAATTAAATCAGCGCTTGTTTTTGCCTGGTTTTCAAAATTGTATTTTCCGTCTTTGTAAAATGAACTGGCTGCCACATCCAATGCTAAATAAATATCCTTGCCTGCTTTGTAATTAGCTTTTTCGATTGCCTCTAAAATTAGTTTTATTGCCTCTTCATTGGATTTTAAATTTGGCGCAAATCCGCCTTCATCTCCCACGGATGTAGTTAAACCTTTGTCGTGCAAAATTGATTTTAAATTATGAAACACCTCTACTGCCAAACGCAGCGCCTCTTTGAAAGACTCAGCGCCTCGCGGCACAATCATAAATTCCTGAAAGTCCAAATTGTTGTCTGCATGAAGCCCGCCATTTAGAATATTCATTAAAGGAACCGGCAAAATTTTTGCATCTTTTCCGCCTAAAAATAAATATAAAGACTTTTTTACCTCAATTGCAGAAGCTTTGGCAACCGCCAAAGAAACTCCCAAAATTGCATTTGCGCCTAAGCGGGATTTATTTTCTGTACTATCGAGTTTAATCAAAATCTCATCAATTTTGTTGAAATCAGGTTTTAAACCCTTTATTTTGGGAGCAATAATTTTATTTACATTCTCAACTGCCTTTAAAACCCCTTTCCCCAAATATCGGGATTTATCCTTGTCGCGTAGTTCCAATGCCTCGTGTTCGCCGGTGGAGGCGCCTGAGGGAACAGACGCTCTACCTAAAACCCCAGAATCAAGGATAACATCAACCTCGACGGTAGGATTTCCGCGAGAGTCTAAAATCTCACGTGCTTTTATTAATTTAATTTTTGACATAAGCTTCTTTTTGTTTTAAGTAGTGATTAAGATTAACATAATAATATTTTTTAGTCAAGAAAAAATGCCAGCTGGCGCTTAGACCCATCCTTTAAAGGTATCAGGATGGTCTATCCCTTGTGGATTAATTTTTCTTGATGCCGCAAAGACTTTTGCGGCGCAAGAAAAAATGCCTTTGTGCACTTTTACTATTAGTTAAGATTACTCTAAGGAGGGATCTATTGTAAGAGTTGCATATATGTCGTCACATTTCTTATCTTTTATAACACTGCCTTCATCATCAACACCCTGGATATCAGACCTTCTATTAGCACTTATTGACCAGATACAATAGAATTTAGTATTGGGTGATAAAGTATAACGGTATTCCTGCTTTATTCTTGAAAATGGGTCATCGAGGATAGTCTTGATGATTTGCGGTTTTGCCTGCAGAAGGTAATCTGCGCAAAGATTTTCTGTAGCAGCAGGATATGTTTTTGGGTTCTGATTTTCATAATAAGATGTAACTGCTAACTTAAGCATGCGAATTTCTCTTCGAGAAATTCGCATGCTTATATTTTTCTCCATATGCTTATAATAAGGTATAATCAAACCCAGAATAATTGCCACAAATGCCAAATCTACCAGTAATTCAATAAAAGCAAAGGCATTTTTTGTCTTCACTTTGAAATTACCTCTTGCCATAATTTTAATTTATAGGTTTTGCCTGCCTCTTCAATAATAACTAAGTTTTCCATTATCTGCAGTATCTTTATTCTTCCGATAGTATCGCCGGATTTAACTAAATTACCGTTAATAATAGCAAACCATTTCCCTTCATAATTTAAAATCGTAGTCAACTGGGGAACCTCATATTGCGTTGACCGAGATTGAGGAGCATCTGGTAAATCTGTTGCTGACTTAGACTCTTGTGCAGAAACAAAGGGGACCCTTCCATAGTCACTCATAGCGCTTAGAATATCTGTCTTTGCCTCAGTAGTTGAAGAAGAGGTTATGTTTGCTTCAGTGGGTAATACTTCTTCCCCGATTGTCTCAACTGGAGCCTCTTCACTTGGCGCTGTAGACGCAGGACGGCTTGTCAGAGACTTTATGCCAGAGCTTAAGAATTTGTAAGCCAGAAATACCATCACCAGTAATATAATAACCTTGATAGGATTACCTTTCATATTACTTCCCCTCTTCCTGAACTGTTTCTTCTTGAACTGGCTCTATATCTAAATTTTCTTTTTTGCCCTCTATGATACAAGCTTCTAACTCTAACTTTGCACTTATGCGGGGCAAGATATTTTCATCTTTAGTTAAGGTGTAACCTTTTATTACAATGAGGCAATCAGGTAGATGGCTTAAGCTGTCCATAAATTCACCAAAATTGCTGTATTCACTTTCCAAATCTATGCCAATGGGTAAAACCTTAAGACTATAATGTAATGAGGCTACTGTTTGCTCAATTTTCATCTCAGAACCTGGATTAATCGATTTAACTTGGATATTAAGACTTTTGCCTAATTCAGTAAGGCTATTAAGAACATATGATAAAGAATAATTGGGAGAGAATTTTCGGCTCAATAAAGCCATTGCTTTTTCCAAATCTTTCTTACTTAAGGATTTTGCCTGCCCTAATCTATCTTTGTAATCTTTTATTTTGAGGTCTAAGACTTTGATATCTTGTCCATAGTTGTATAGTTGTAGCAGTAAAGGAGAAGAAGCGCCGATAGCAATTGTTGCAACTACTCCTAAACATAATAAGGGCAGAACTATATTAACATAACGCCTGCCGAATTTCCATTTATCAATAAATGGTAATGCTTTGGGAAAGCCAAACTTGGGTAATTTAATCTGTGGTAATTTAATTTTTTGCATAATTAAAAATCTAATTTTGCACTTAAGGAGAATTCCAAAGTCCCCGCTTCCTCAGATTTTTGAGCGCTGGCTAAAGAAATATCCTTAAAAATTCCCTTATCTAAAGAAACAATAAAGTCGGATAAAATATTCTCTGGAGACTGTTTAGTAACTGAGACTGCTCCTTTTAGAGTTACCTCGGTTTCGTTTACAGTTAAATTGGTTAGAATTATGCTTGGCGGCAGTAGCCTACTTATATCCTTTAAAACTCCTGACCATACATTTCTTCGCCTTAAGAGTGATTTGACTAAATTAAAGCGATCTGCCACATCTTTATTTAGCCTCTCAATTGGCTCAATCTCTTTAATCAGGGGGGTTAAGGTTTCTACTTCGGCCTCTGCGGCAATTAATCTTTCTTTATATCCCTCAATAAGAAATTGTAAATTTAGATATATAAATAAAAAAATAAAGCTTCCCAAAATAGCTATAAATCTTGCGCCGGCAGATAAGAAATAATCCTTAGCCTGTCTTTTTACCTGCTCGGGTAAGAGGTTAATGCCTTTATCATGGCTTAAGGCAGAACCTAAACAGATAGCAATTTGCTGACCAGAAACTAAACCATCACCTTCCTTTAAAACACGAGGCGCATAAGAAATATTGGTATCCTTTAAAGGATTTAATGTCACCAAAGACACTGATAACTGCTCTTGTAAAATATCTACAGTTTTTTTTAATTCTGCTTGCTCTCCAAAAAGAATTATTTTTTCAACCTTACTTCCATGACTTTCCTCGAGAAAATAATCTAAGCTCAGCCTAACTTCCATAGAAAGCCTATCTAATTTGGAGGTAATCATTCTGGTAAATTCTAATTTTTGGTTCTTATAAATACTGATAACAGTAATCGCTGTTCCTATATTTAATGTTGCTACCACCTCATCCTTAACTACCTTCATATGCGCCAGCAAACTTTCAAAAGCCAAAGGCGCAATAGTTATTACTGAGGGCATTATCCCTACACTCTTAAGAATATTGATATGTTCAAGCAATGCATCCTGTGGGATAGCCACAACCAACACCTTTAACCTCTTAAATTGAACTTCGCTTATCCTCTCAGTGACCTTCCCCTCTTTAGTGGACTAATTGTTAAGAGAAAATTTTCTGCTTTTCATACTCAAAAGGGCTTAAGTAGCCGAGCGTCGAATGTGCCCTTCTGCGGTTGTAATACATTTCTACGTACTCAAAGATCTTTATTTTAGCCTCTTCCCGGGTCCTGAACTTCATACGATGAATTAGTTCTACCTTGAGCGTATGGAAAAAGCTCTCGGCCACGGCGTTATCCCAGCAGTCGCCTTTTTTACTCATACTGCCGGTAAATTCATGTTGAGCTAATAGGGCCTTAAAATCATTAGCGGCATATTGAACGCCTCTGTCAGAATGATAGATAAGCCCTTTAGGCGGAGAACGCCGCAGAATCGCCTGCTTTAATGCCTGTAACGTCAATGTCTCTGCGATTGTTTTATCCATAGCAATACCCACGATTCCCCGTGAAAATAAATCCAGGATCGCCGCCAGGTATAGCCAACCTTCAGTTGTCCAGATATAGGTTATATCCGATACCCAGATGCTATTAGGCCGGGCAACGATAAAGTTACGGTTCAACAGATTCGGCCAAACAGGATAACTATGCTTTGAATTTGTCGTCGCCTTAAACTTACGCTTCTGTATGGCGACGATACCGCTACAATGCATGAGCCGAGCTACACGGTTCACAGAACATGAAATTTGCTCTTTATTCCGTAACTGATCCCATATCCTAGGAGAGCCGTAGTTACGGTCATTATCCCAGAATACACGTCGTATTTCAATGAGCAGTTTTTCGTTATTTAACCTGTTTTGGCTTTTAGGCCTGTTTTTAAACGCGTGATACCCGCTCCTGGATACTTCCATTACGCGGCACATCTTCTCAAGCGGAAAGATCGAGTGGTTACTGTCTATAAAGGCGAACCGTTCTCGGTCGGTTTTGAAAATATGCCGACTGCTTTTTTTAGTATTTCTATCTCGACTTCGGCGTTGCGTAATTTACGGCGAAGAGCGACTATTTCCGTTAAATGCCCTTTGCCGACAAACGCTTTATCGCCATCCTGGGAATATCTCTTTTTCCAATTATAAAGCACATTAGCGTGAATTCCCAAAGAGCGGGCTACTTCTGAGGCTTTTTGGCCTTCTTCGGTAACCATTTTAACCGCTTGCACCTTAAACGCCTTGTCAAACCGCTTTATTTTGACCGCTTCCCCCTCCATTGGACACCCTCCTTTTTAAGAGCCGGCTTTTATACTACTACCAACTCTTCTTTGTGTCCACTTTTTCGGGGGAAGATCA
>JAUYCX010000045.1 GCA_030692045.1 Candidatus Omnitrophota bacterium | reverse complement strand
GATTTCTAATGGTGAGTCGGGAATATTGATAACATATGCCCCTCGCCTAACCCAGATGGGTAGCCCTTCCTGATACCTTTTAAGGAAGGGGCTAAGCGCTTGTCAATTTCCTGCCTGCCTGCGGCAGGCGAGAAATTGACTGCGCAGGCTTCGGGGTTAATTCGCAGACGCTGATAGACAAGTAAAATAATAGACGCTATAACTTACGTCGCTCATTTCATTCGCTCCGTAAGTTATCTGCTCATCAAAGGAGGTCAAATGGCTAAAGCATTAGTAATTTATTATTCGCAATCAGGCAATACTAAGGAAATGGCTAAGATAATAGCTGATACTTTGCAACAGGAGCAATTAGAGGTGCAGTTAAAAGATGTTTCCACAACAACTCCAGAAGACCTTTTGGCTGCTGATGGGATAATTATTGGCTCACCAACATATTATGGCACAATGAGCTATCAGATAAAGGAGCTTTTGGATAAGAGCGTTAAATATCACGGAAAGTTTGATGGTAAAATCGGTGCAGCTTTTTCATCAAGTACCAATATCGCCGGAGGCAATGAAACCACCATTTTGGATATCTTGAATGCAATGCTCATTCATGGTATGATAATTCAAGGTGACCCCAAAGGCGACCATTATGGGCCTGTATCTATTGGTAAGCCAGAGGCGAGAGCTACAAAAGAGTGTCAAAGATTAGCCCAGAGATTTGCAAGTCTACTTAAAAAGTTAAAGACATAAAAAAATGAATTAGTACATGAGTCTCTTAGAAGAAATACATGATTCGCAATTTGATGAGAAGGTTTTAAAAAGCTTTTTGCCAGTAGTTTTGGACTGTATGAGTCCCGAATGCATCATTTGTAAAACTATGGATGAACGGTTAAAAGAGGTAGCCAGAACTTCTCAAGGTTTGGCAAATTTTTTTAAGATAAATGTGAATACCAATAAAGTCTGGCAGGAATTTGTGGTAAAAGTGGTACCTACACTTTTATATTTTAAAAATGGAAATTTAGTTTCTCGAGGAGAGAATTTTCCAGATAAAGAAGAGATTGTTCGCAGGCTCAATGAGTTAAGACTTATCAAAACCTAAGATGTTAGAAGGAGAAGAAGATGCACGAGGTAAAAATTTATACGACACCTGCTTGTCCATATTGCATCAGGGCAAAAACATACCTTCAGGAAAAAAATATTAGTTTTCAAAACATCGATGTTTCCATTGACCAGCAAGGATTAGAGGAAATGACTAAGCTTTCTGGTCAGATGGGCGTGCCTGTAATTGTGGTTGATGGTAAGGTACTTGTAGGTTTTGACCGCAACAGGCTTGATGAATTATTGAGGTAAAATATGTATGAGTTAATTATAATTGGTGCAGGGCCGGGAGGTATAACCTCAGCAGTCTATGCTGCAAGAAAGGGCATTAACTTTATTGTTATTAGTCAGGATGTGGGAGGACAAACTGCCTGGTCTGGGGATGTTGAGAATTATACCGGCTATCAATTTATTACTGGTCCACAACTAACCCAGAAGTTTGAAGAACATATGCGTCAGTTCAATGTAGAGTTGAAGAGTCCTGAAAGCGTAAAGAGGGTTGAAAATAAGGCAGATGTAATTTCTGTTGCAACCGATAAGGATTCATATGAAACGAAATCTTTGATTATTGCTTCAGGGAAACAGCCGCGATTTTTAAATGTACCCGGTGAGGAGCAATTTAAAAATCGCGGAATAAGCTATTGTGCTACCTGTGATGCCCCGCTATTTAGAGAAAAAAATGTTGCGGTTATCGGCGGTGGAAATTCCGCTTTAGATGCAACATTGCAGCTGATTAAAATTGCCGAAAAAATTTATCTCATAAACATAAATCCGCAATTAGGCGGCGATGCTATAATGCGCCAGAAGGTTGAAGCATCACAAAAAGTTCAAATATTTAATTTGGCAAAAACCAAAGAGATTTCTGGGGATAAATTTGTAAAGGCAATAAAACTCGAAAAGGATAATAAAGAAATTTCTTTGGATGTGCAGGGCATATTTGTGGAGATTGGGTCAATCCCCAGCTGTAATTTTATCGATTTTGTGGAAAAAAATAAATATGGCGAGATAATTATTGATGCACAAAATCAAACAAGTGCAGAAGGAATCTTTGCCTGCGGAGATGTGACAAATGTACTGGAAAAACAGATTATCATTGCCGCAGGAGAAGGGGCAAAAGCGGTTTTAAGCGCGTTTCGGTATTTGTCGCAGAAGAAATAAGGATAATTCTGGAAAGAATTTTAATGAATGTTTTGATTATTATAAGTTGCGCAAATAAAAAAGAGGCGGAAAAAATTGCGCAGGCAGCAATTAAAAAGAAATTAGCTGCCTGCGCAAATATAATTGAAGGCGTTTCTTCAAAGTTCTGGTGGCAGGGGAAAATCGACAATGCTAATGAGATTCTAATATTTTTAAAAACAAAGCGGTTACTTTTTAAAAAAATAGCAAAGCTTGTAAAATCAATGCACAGCTATGATGTGCCAGAAATAATAGCTCTGCCTATAATTGCAGGTGAAAGAGATTATTTGAGGTGGTTAAGTGAGTGCACAACTTACAGAACGAAGTGATGTAAGTTGTCTGCACGAACTTACCCAGCACTAATTTTTGTAATAGTGCGTTGTGCAAAATAGTTGTGGTGATTACTAAGTTTACCGTTTGTTCCTAATAAAGCGTTCTTTCAAAAATTAGTGCTGGGTCAAATTCGCAGACGGACTTCGTCCTACAATTTATGTCACACTACGTGTTCCATAAATCGTCTGCTCATTTGAGGTGGTTAAATGCTTCACTCAAGTAATATAATTAGGGATTTGTTTTTGGCTTTTGGTGCAGGAGTGTTGGTAAGTTTCTCGCCTTGCGTTTATCCCTTAGCCCCAATAACCTTAAGCTTTATTGGTATTGAAAGTAAAGGCTCTAAATTAAAAGGTTTTAGGCTAAGCTGTATTTATGTTTTAGGTTTAGCAGTTACCTACTCTATCTTAGGCGCCTTTGCCGCGTTTACCGGAAAGTTATTTGGACAAATTGCCACGCACCCAGTTTCTTACATTATTGCAGGAAATGTATTTGTCCTGTTTGGCTTATCTTTCTTGGGCGTTTTTGATATACCAGTATTTGGCCTGTATTTGCACAATAGAATTAAAATCACTAGCCAATTGAGTGTTTTTTTGTTTGGGATGATTTCAGGTTTAGTGGTTGGACCTTGCACTGCTCCGGCATTAGGAGCAATTTTAGTTTATGTAGCTACAAAACAAAATTTAATTTTTGGTATGAGTTTATTATTTAGCTTTGCTTATGGAGTAGGCGCCTTACTTATTTTGGTAGGCACCTTTGGTTCTGTTTTATTAGGCTTACCTAAATCAGGCGAATGGTTAGTTAGAATAAAAATAATAGGCGGGATAATTTTAATTGTGGCAGGGGAGTATTTCTTAATTCAAGCAGGGAGGCGGATGTGAAAAATTTAATTAGATTGGCGGCTTTATTACTGGTAGTTTTAGGTGTGGGAAATTGTTTTGCAATGGCAAACGTAGAAAGGGATGTTTTGAGTGGTAAACCCGCGCCTGCATTTTCTCTAATGGATTTGAATGAGAAAGAGGTTAGCTCAACGGATTTTTTTGGTAAACAGCCTGTTGTCTTATTTTTCTGGGCAACCTGGTGCCCGCATTGCAGAACAGCAATAAAGCAACTAAACGAAATATCCTCTAGTTTAAAGTCAAAAGGGGCAGAAATTATCACTGTTGATTTAGGCGAACGTAAATCACTGGTTAAATCTTATATGAAAGAACATAATTATAATTTAATTGTGCTTTTAGACGAGGCTGAGGCATTGGTTGAGCCTTACGGAGTAGTTGGTGTACCTACATTTTTTCTTATAGATAGATATGGAAAGGTAAGTCTTAAGACATATTCCCTGCCAGAAGACTACGAAACAATCCTTTTTAAAGACAAAATCTAAGTTAATAAAAAAATGATGAGAATAAATAATTATTCCCTGCTAACTGATTTTTATGAACTAACTATGACAGCTGGCTACTTTGAACATAAACTTAATACACAGGCTGTGTTTGATTTATTTATCCGTCGAAGCCCAAAGAACCGCTCTTATTTTGTGGCTTGTGGTTTAGAGGATTGTTTGGAATATTTAAAAGAGCTTCATTTTGATTTAGAGTCTTTAGATTATCTTAAGAACTTAAAGATTTTTAAAGATGATTTCTTAAATTTTTTAGGAAATTTAAAATTTAGGGGAAGTATTTTCGCTCTACCAGAGGGAACCATATTCTTTCCTAACGAGCCGGTTATTAAGGTGGTTGCTCCAATTATTGAGGCGCAGATAATTGAGAGTTTTCTTTTAAATAGCATTAACCTTCAGACTACCATTGCTACTAAAGCCTCGAGGGTAGTTTATGCGGCAAAGGGCAAGGGTGTTTTTGATTTTTCCTTGCGCCGCACACAGGGTGTTTCTGCTGCAATTAAGGTTGCTCGCGCAAGTTATATTGCAGGTTGCCTTGGCACTTCCAATTGCCTGGCTGGAAAAATTTACCAAATTCCAGTTGCAGGTACAATGGCGCATTCATATGTAATGAGCTTCAAAGAAGAGTTAAAGGCATTTCAGTCATTTACCAAAACCTTTCCTAATAACTCAACACTACTTATAGACACTTATGATAATTTAAAGGGTTTAAGAAATGCAATCACAGTGGCAAAGGAATTAGAAGCAAAGGGACATCGGCTTTTGGCAGTACGCCTGGATAGCGGAGACTTGGCTTCTATTTCTCAGAAGGTAAGGGTTCAGTTGAATAAAGCAGGTCTTTCTTATGTGAAGATATTCGCAAGCGGCAATTTGGATGAGTATAAAATTGAGAGGTTGTTAAAGCGCAAAGCCAGAATTGACAATTTTGGAGTGGGAACCAATATGGGCACTTCCAGTGATGCTCCCTACTGTGATGTGATTTATAAGATTAGCGAGGTAAGTGATGAGAATGGTAATTTTATCCCCACAATGAAACTTAGCAAAGATAAGTTAACCTTCCCTGGGAGAAAACAGATTTTTCGCATAATGGATAAAAAAGGTCAATTTGAAAAAGATATCTTGGCTTTAGAAAACGAATCAATAGAAGGCACCCCGCTGCTAATTAAAGTGGTAGAAAATGGCAAATTTATATATAAGAGTCCAAGCTTAAATGAAATACGTAAAGTAACAAAGGAAAACTTAGACTGCTTACCTAAAAAATTCAAGCGCATAAATAATGCTCAAAAATATCCTGTTTTAATTAGCCCTGGGCTTAAGGCATTAAGAGATGATTTCTTAAATAGCCTTAAACAGAGGATGAAGAACGCACCTTAAGCCAAAAAAGGCTCTTGCCAAAAAAAACTTGATTTAATCGAGGCATTTTAATATAATACAACAACCTTTTATTAAAAATCCTCAAGGTTAAAAAATGAAAGAAATCCGCATCCATGCCCGCGCTGGGCAGGGGGCAATTACCACTGCCACAATTTTAGGTCAGGCATTATTTCTTAAGGGGAAATTTGCTTATGCCTTTCCCAGTTTTGGCGCAGCCCGTATGGGTGCGCCAATGAATGCTTTTGTAAGATTTGATGCTGAACCAATTCGCCTGCGCAGTCAAGTTTATGAGCCAGACTACATTATAATAATGGATGCTACTTTAATGCGAGGATTTGACTGTTTTACTGGTTTTAAACCAGATGGTATAGCAGTTATTAATGAACGCGAAGACTTGACTTTACCGCAAAAACAGGGCAAGCAAAAGATTTATGTTGTGCCGGCAAACAAAATTGCTCAGGAGGTAATCGCTAGACCTTTAGGTAACACTGCCCTTTTAGGTGCTTTTGCCGCTGCAACAGGCGAGTTTGATTTAGATTCTTTAAGTCAGGCAATAAAAAAGCGTTTTTCTGGTAAGATAGCAGATTTAAATATCGAAGCAGCCAAACGCGGATTTGAGTATATAAAGGGATTAAAATAAATGTTCGCAGCAAAAGTAGCAAAACCAGGCAAGAGCCGCGCCAACAAAACCGGATCTTGGCGCACAGAGCAAAAACCAAAATTCCTGCAGAAAAACTGCATTGCCTGCAATATGTGTCTTTTGTTTTGCCCTGAAGGCTGCATTAAAGGCGAGGATAAGAATACTTATATTTGTGATTTGGAATATTGCAAGGGCTGCGGTGGTTGCGCAATTATTTGTCCTAAAAAAGATATTGTGATGGAAAAAGAAAAATAATGAAAGAATTTATTGAAGGTTCTTTAGCTGTTGCCAAGGCCGTAAAGCTGTGTAAGCCCGGAGTAATTTCTGCATATCCAATTACTCCTCAGACGCATATCGTAGAGGAATTGGCAACAATGGTGTCTAACGGAGAGTTAAACAGCCAGTTTGTGAATGTGGAGAGTGAACACTCTGCAGCTTCTTTGGTTTTGGGTGCTGTGGCAACAGGCGTGCGTAGCTTTACAGCCACAAGTTCGCAAGGACTTTTGTATATGGCAGAAGTTATTTTTAATATTGCGGGAATGAGATTGCCCTTGGTTTTAACCTGTGCTAACCGGGCAATTTCTGCGCCCATCAATATCTGGAATGACCAGCAGGATGTGATGACAGTTAGGGACAGTGGCTGGATTATACAATTTGCTGAGAATAATCAAGAGGCCGTTGATTTGCATATTATGGGCTATCGTTTAAGCGAAGACCACCAGATAATGCTTCCAGTAATGATAAATATGGATGGATATATTTTAACTCATGGCGTTGAGGCCGCGGATATCCCGGAGCAGGAATTAGTGGATAAATTCTTACCTCCTTACGAACCTTTATATAAACTTGACCCAGAAAATCCTATGACCTTGGGTTTTTTGGCTGACCCGGATTATTATCTTGAGACGCGCTATGCAATTCAAAAGACCCAAGAGGTTGTTTTGAATTTAATCCCTCAAATCAATGCAGAATTTAAAAAGATTTTTTCAAGAACGCCCAGCGGCTTGGTTGAAGGTTATAAATTGGAAGGCGCAAAACAGGTTATTGTTGCAATGGGCTCAGTTGTTGGCACAATTAAAGACACAGTTGACGACTTAAGGAATGAAGGCAAAAAGGTTGGGGCTTTAAAAATCACAACTTATAGACCATTTCCCAAACAAACAATTTATGAGGCCTTAAAAGATATTCCAGAGATTGGAGTTTTGGATAAGTCAATTTCTTTAGGTGCATATGGGCCGCTTTACACAGATTTGTTAAGCGTATTTCAGGGAAGCGATAATCAGCCAAAGATTAGCGGATTTGTAATTGGCTTAGGTGGACGAGATATTACTAAGTCATCAATCCGTGAAATATTTAATCGTCTTTTAGAAAAACAAACTGATTGCGAATTTATGGGTGTTAAGGAAAATCTTTTGGAGACTAAATAATGGCTAAGACTTTACTTTCTCCAGGGCATACTGCTTGCGCTGGCTGCGGACAGGCAATTGCTGCTCGATTAGTCATTGATGCTGCTGGGCCAAATACTATTGTCTGCAATAATACAGGGTGCTTAGAGGTTTTTACCACCAGATATCCGGAAAGTGCTTGGGAGGTTCCCTGGATACATTCTTTATTTGAAAATGCCGCAGCAGTTGCATCAGGCGTAGAGTCAGCTCTTATTTATTTAGGCATAAAGGATAAAATTAATGTTATTGCTCAGGCTGGCGACGGAGGAACCGCTGATATTGGGTTTCAGGCGCTATCGGGAATGTGGGAAAGAGGCCATGATATTCTATATGTTTGTTACGACAATGAGGCCTATATGAATACGGGCGCTCAGCGAAGCGGCTTAACCCCTTTTGCTGCAAATACCACAACCTCTCCGTCAGGCGCACAGTCCTTCGGAAATATAAAATTCAAAAAACCTATGCCAGAGATTGCCAATGCCCACGCAATACCGTATGTGGCAACCGCTTCTGTTGCTAATATTGCGGATATTCAAAAGAAAGTTAAAAAGGCATTGTCAATAAAGGGCCCAAAATACATACAGATACATGTACCCTGCCCCTTGGGTTGGCGCCACGAATCATATGATACTCTCGAGGTGGCTAAGCTGGCAGTTGAAACCGGGCTTTATCCAATCATTGAATATGAAAATGGAAAGCTTGCAACGGTTAGAAAAATAAAGCCCAAACCAGTAGAAGAATATTTAAAAATTCAAGGAAGATTCAAACATCTTTTAAGCTCACCTGAACAGGTAAAATTAGTTCAGGAAATTGCCGACAATAATATCCAGAAATACGGCTTAGTAGATACTGTTAATTTAAAATGAAATTAAACCCTAAATCCGAAACACTAAACCCTAAACAAACTCAAAACTCAAAATTCAAAACTCTAAAACTATTGTTTTGGATTTTGGGTTTAGGATTTTGGATTTGTTTAGGATTTAGAGTTTAACCAATTTAGTTAAAGAGACCATAAAAACAGGTTGGTTTAAAATGGACAAATACCGTTGCACCGTCTGTGGTTACATTTACGACCCAGCCAAAGGTGACTCTACGCAAGGGATTGCGCCTGGAACACCATTTTCAGATTTGCCAGATACCTGGGTTTGTCCAGAGTGCGGTGTGGATAAGTCTATGTTTGAGAGGGTAATATGAAAGCCATAGAAGTTGTTAAAGGTATTTATTGGGTAGGAGCAATTGACTGGGATATACGCACCTTTCACGGCCACACCTATGAAACCCGCAGGGGCACTACTTAT
Source organism: Candidatus Omnitrophota bacterium (assembly GCA_030692045.1). Lineage (GTDB taxonomy): Bacteria > Omnitrophota > Gorgyraeia > JAUYCX01 > JAUYCX01 > JAUYCX01. The sequence goes on along the minus strand of JAUYCX010000045.1, from coordinate 149,343 downwards.
AATGCCTATCTTATTGTAGACGATAAAATTGCATTAATCGACGCTGTATACGGCCCATTTTATCAGGAGATGCTGGACCGGATAAAAGAGATAGTTGACCCTAAAAAGATCGACTACATGGTGGTTAACCATATTGAAACAGACCATTCAGGAGCAGTACCGATAATTATGGAATTGCAACCTAAAGCAAAGGTAGTTTGTTCTGCCAAAGGTAAGGAGGGTTTAATTCGGCACTACTATGGCAATTGGGATTTTCAGGTGGTAAAAACCGGCGATACGGTTAAGTTAGGTAAAAGAACCTTAAGATTTATTGAAGCGCCAATGATTCATTGGCCTGACAGTATGTTTACTTATATACCCGAAGACTCCTTGCTACTTCCAAATGACGCCTTTGGCCAGCATCTGGCAACCAGCAAGAGATTTAATGACGAAGTAGATGAAACTATTATTATGGATGAAGCATCAAAGTATTATGCAAATATACTTTGGCCATTGGGGGCGGTAATTAAAAAGAAGATTCAAGAAATAATCGATTCCCAGATAAAGATTGATATGATTGCGCCTAGCCACGGCGTTATCTGGAGAAAAAATCCCTTAAAGATTGTCGAGGCGTACTTGAACTGGGCATCTAACGAAACTAAGGACAAGGTTATTATCGCCTACGAGACGATGTGGGGCGCCACCCGCAAAATGGCGCAGGCAATTTCCGAAACTTTTATGGAAAAAGGTATTGAAACGCTAATTTATAGCATTCCAGATACCGATAGGACGGATATTATTGCAGATATGCTTGACGCAAAGGCAATACTTATCGGCAGCTCTACCCACGATAACGATATGCTTCCCAACACCGCAGGGTTTTTGGAGTTTTTAAAAGGCTTGCAGCCTAAGGGGAGGATTGCGGCGGCATTTGGTTCTCACGGTTGGGCAGGGGGGGCTGTTGGGGGAATAAATGAAGTTTTGAAAAAAGCGGGTTGTTTAGTAGTTGAGCCCGGTTTAGAGGTAAAGTATACGCCGAATGAAGAGGATTTAGCCAGCTGCAGAAGATTTGCTGAAGGGATAATTAAGAAAATTAAATAATTCCGACAAACAATCCGCCAAGTTTCGCGGCGGATTGTGTCATTATTAAAGGGGGTGATTAAAGATGTGGCGTGGAGGTTGTTGCGGACCAGTTTCCAAGAAAATTATTTACAAATGCGCTGATGAAGATTGTAGCTCAACTCAGGAGTTTGATAAAGAGCCAAAGAAAACGCCAATTTGCTGTGGCAAGCCAATGAAGAAATCAGATTAAGGAAAGGGGTGGTTTAAATGGGTAAACAAGCCAGAAAAATAGTAGAGCTAGATTTAAAAGAAGTGATTAAGGATTTAAACAAGGCTTATTGTGATGAGTGGCTGGCATTCTATGCCTACTGGTATATGGCCCAGATTGTTGAAGGTCCAGGCTATGAGGATATGTCAGAGTTTTTAATGAAGATTGCCAAGGATGAATTAGAGCATGCTGGGGAATTAGCAGATTTGATTATTAAATATGGCGGTTCTCCCACCGCTCACCCTATGGAAATCGAGAAAAACGGCAATGCCCCCTATCCTGGGATACCTAAAAATTATGCCGATTACGATAAGATAATTCAAATTGTAACTGATGCTGAGGCAGGTGCAATTGATGTTTACAAAAAAATAGCCAAAAAGACTTTAGGTAAGGATGATGTAACCTATCAATTGGTAACACATATTTTAGCTGAAGAAGTTACCCACGAGGAGATGTTTGAGAATTTGTTGGTCAAATGAAGACATAACTTACGGAGTCCGCCACAAAACTTTGGTGGACTCCCTGCCTGACGGCAGGCAGGCATAAGTTGTGTCGTCATTGAAGAAGGGAGTTTACAGAAAATGAAGGTAACTGTTGATGAGACAACTTGTATTGGTTGTGGTTTATGTGAACAGGCCTGTCCAGAGGTTTTTGTGCTTAAGGATGATGGCTTAGCACATGTAAAAACTCAAAGCTGTGATACCCATGATTTAAAAGAGGTTGCCAGCCAATGTCCGGTTGAGTCAATTAAGGTTGAATAATAAAGGAAGATAAATGAATATCTTTAAAGCCAGTGAAATTTTAAAAATCGCAATCCAGATTGAAAAGAACGGCCTTGCCTTTTACAACGGAATAAAAGAAAGGACAAAAAACTTTACAACTCAAGAGGTCTTTGGTTTCTTAGCCAAAGAGGAAGAAAAGCATAAGAAAACCTTTGAGCAACTTTTAGAAGATGTTGGTGATTATCAACCTGTGCAAAGTTATCCGGGAGAATATGAATTGTATTTAGAGGCATTGGCTTCGGAAAATATCTTTAGAAAAGAGGCTGATTTAAAGAAAATCGCTAAAGATATAAATTCTGATTCGCAGGCAATTGATATGGGCATTGGTTTTGAAAAGGATTCCATAATTTTTTATGGAGAAATGAAAAATTTTGTGCCAAAGGAAGAAGGCGCAATTGTAGATGATGTCTTGCTCGAGGAAAAGGAGCACCTCTTAAAATTATTCGGTCTTAAAAAGCAAGGGTTTTAAACTTTTAGTTACGTTATTTGAATGCTGCTTCTGGAATATTGCTTTGTAGGCGAGCCTCAAGTCTTAATTTTTCAAAAAAGTTATTAAAGGCATCTTTTCTTTTCTTTTCTAAAAGCACTTTCCTAAATTCCTCTTTTTCTTGGACAAATTTTTTCTCGTCAATCTTCTGATAATCCTCGAGTTTTAAGATGCAAAATCCTTGTGTTAAAGCAATAATATCACTCATTTTGCTCTTTGAGTCCTTTAATTTAAAAGCAGCCTCCTGAAATTCTTTGGCAACACCGATATTGGGGATATAGTCGCCGTATTTGAAAAGTGGCGTATTTTTTAGTTCTAAGCTTAAAAGTTTAGAAAGCCTCACAAAATCTATTCTTCTCGCGGTCTGATAAATTTTTTTGATTTTCTCTAAAGCTTCTTTTGCCTTTGCGCCTGCTATTTCTATTGCCTTTTTTGAAGTCAATATCTTTTTAACATCTGGCTCAGCTTCAGCAAGGGTTGGTATGTAAGAATCTTTCTTTTCTTTCAGTTTCAAGATATAAATCCCTTTTGGAGTTTCAAGAGCAGGGCATATTTCATGAAGTTTAAGCCTAAAAGCTGTTTTTAGGAATTCGTTTGACCAGCCAATTGTGGGTATAGGTCCTTCTTGACTAAAAAACCCTGTCTCTTTTATAGGAAGAAAAAATTTCAAAGCCGCTTTCTCAAAATCCGGATTATTTTTTAATTCTTCATAAACCTCGTTTAATTTATCTTTTATTGTCCTTTTTTCTTGAGGCTCCAACTTAGAAGAAAAATCTATACCCAGATACTGAATATTTATTGAGGGGGGTTTTTTAAAATCTTCCTTGTGCTGCTCAAAATAATCTTTAATCTCTATTGCATCAATTGTAATATTTTTTTCAAATTGCGAAGGTGTGAATAAAAAATAGCTCAACCTTAATTTTTCGTTGACTTTCTTATACTCATTTAGAAGTTCACTATCTTCAATATTTATATTTTGTGTTACTTCTTCAAATAATTTAGCAAAACTTAAAGAGTGTCGAGTTTGTTCCTCAAAGGTTCGAGCTGGAAGATGGAAGTTATACCTTAAGATATCTTCGTAAATTTTGGAATCAAACTTACCATTTTCTTTAAAGAATGGAAGTTTTTTAATTGCCTCAATTACCTCTGCGTCTTTTATTTTTATTTTGCGTTTAATTACCTCATGTAAAAGTATTAATCTATTCCAGGTCTCTTGCTCCAAATTCAGGAATTTTTGAATTTTGTAGAAATCGTCGCCAAACTGCATTATGGCTTGAGTTTTAACTGCCTGAAGGCTGTCATTAAATTCTTCAAAAGAAATTTTTTTGCCAAAGATACGGCCGGCATAATTTTCTTTTCCTTGGCTCCTAATTAAACTCCCGGAACCCCAAAGCATAAAGGCAGGCACAATTATTATTGCCAAAAACCAGAGTATCTTTTTGACATTTCCTTTTTTTCTTAATTGCTTGAGCATTTAATGAGTAGATAATTTACGGAGTTCGTAAGAACGGCGTAAATTATAAGCGAAGCCGTCTACGAATTAAATCCAGCACTAATTTTACTAATGTGCTTCTGAATGGAAATTTTGGGTTTTTAAAATGATACCGTTTTATTCCGAAACCAGAGCTGTCAGTAAAATTAGTGCTGGGTCAAATTCCGACATACAACTTACGGAACAATGTGACGTAAGTTGTGTCGTCATTTGAATTATAACCTCAAAATTATGTTTTGACAAGGGTTTTTGCCCTATGTTATACTAAAACACTATGGTTAAAATGTCAGATTTTTTCAAGAAAGAAACACCGCAGGAAACCCCCAAAGAAGAAAAATCTCCTCCAGAAGTTGAAAAAGAAGACCAATCTTTAAAGCCAACCACTTCAAAAATTCCTATAAAGGAGATTCAAAAAGAAGCTTTCCCCATTACAGAAGCAACTCAGCCAATTTCAATAAAAGATGCCTCGGATATAATGCTAAGCAAAATAAAAGTCTCTTCCCTTGAGGAGACAGAGAAATTATATCAGGATTCTTTGGCATTAATAAAGGCAATATTAGAGCAAGGCCTAAAGAACGAACCCATTGAAGTAAAAGAAATCAAGGAGCACATAGATAAATTAGTTAACCAGTTAAGTCTGGGCAATGTGGATTTGATAAACCTAACCAACAATTCTACGCCTGAGAATTATCTTTATGCGCATAGCGTCAATGTTTCCATACTTTCAATTATGTTAGGCATAGGTTTAGTCTATACAAAGGAGCAACTAAGTGAGTTAGGGGTGGCTTCCTTTTTACATGATATAGGCATGGTCAAGGTAACAGATGTTTCCAGCAAGGTTGGTAAATTAACAGATGAAGAATACAATAAAATCAAACAACATCCAATCTATGGAATGGATATGTTAGAGATGGTCAAGGATATTTCTCAAGCTGCTATTTATGTTGCACAAGAACATCACGAAAGGACAAATGGAAGAGGCTATCCAAAGGGATTAAAGGGCAATGATATTGATGAATACGCTAAGATTGTGGCAACTGTAGATAACTATGAAGCATTGACTCATCCGCGCTCTTATCGTGAAAGATTACATCCCTATGAGGCAATAAGAGATATTTTAAAGAATAAGGAACATTTTGATTTCAAATTTTTAAAGGTATTAATTGAGAAAATTGGCATTTTTCCCTTAGGCAGCTGGGTACAGTTAAGCACAAACGAAATGGGGATAGTTACTAAAGTAAATAAAGACTCTCCGCTTAAGCCAATAGTCAGGATTGTATTAGACCCCCAAGAAAGAAAACTTGCCGAAGAAAGAATCATTGATTTATCCACAAACCCCACAATATATGTCAAAAAGCCGGTTAATGTTGATGAGTTAGATATAAATAAATAGATAAAAGTTTGACAGACATACTTTTTATGCATAATATTGAATTAATTAGACAGGCAATTGCAACGAGAGATAAAGTTAATCTACTTTTCAACGGTAAAAGTATGTATCCCACCTTAAAAGATTCGATGATGCTGACCATATCGAATATACCAGCGCAAGCAATAAAGATTGCTGATATTATAGTCTATAAACAAGACACTACAATAGTGGCTCATCGGGTAATAGATTTAATTCGTAATAATGGAAAGATTTTGTTTGTAACTAAAGGAGATAACCAGCCTCTTGGTGGCCTCAATCAGATAAGCCAAGCAAATTTAATTGGCAGGGTTGAAGCTGCCTTTTATAAGGATTCTCCCCCAAAAAATATTTTAAATAAAAATAAGGGCTATGACTTATTGTATGTATTTCTGGGCAGGGCATTTTTATTTTTTCAAAAATTTAAAAGATATATCCCTAATTTTATAATCACATATTTAAAATATTCTGTGAGAGGTTTTTATTTTGCTTTAGGAAACTTGTTTAAGTAATAATAAATTATGCAGGCGCAATTAACCCAAGAAGAAACAAAAACCAAATTCAGCTTAAACTGTGTATATCTATATTTTTCCAAGTATTGCAATCTTAGATGTCGCCACTGCTGGATAGACCCTGAATTTTCTACAGATAGAACCCCCAAAGATAATGAGTTAGATGTAAAATCTCTTTTTTTGGCCTTGGATGAATGTCAAAAATTAGGCATGAATTCAGTTAAGATAACTGGCGGTGAGCCTTTCTTAAGAGCTGATATATTTGAATTGTTAGATTACATTAAAGATAGAAACCTAAATGTTACTTTTGAAACCAATGCTACTTTAATTAAACAGAAAGAAGCCCGGGCTTTAAAACAGGTCAAGGTTAGTCAAGTAGCAGTTTCAATTGACGGGCCTAATGCTCGAATACATGAGTTATTAAGGGGCATAAAGGGCTCGTTTGCTGAGGCTATTGAGGGTATAAAATTCTTAAAAGAACATAACTTAAATGTTCAGCTAATAATTTCTCTTTGGAGACAAAACAAAGATTATCTAAAATCAGTAATTGAGCTATCTCGCTCGTTAGGCGTTAATTCAGTAAAGATAAATATTATAAGTTGCATTGCCCGCGCTGATAAGATGCTAAAAGACCAAGAAGTCTTAAGTGTAAAAGAAGTCATAGATTGTTATAAACAACTTATGCAGCAACTGCAGAAAGAGCCTGCTTTTGCAGTGCATTTTGATATTCCACCCGCCTTTCAACCTTTAAAGAATGGTCGGTTAAGAGATTTATATAACTGCAGTATCTTAAACATATTGGGAATATTAGCTGATGGCAGGCTCTCTATTTGTGGTATTGGAGATAGCTTAGATACCTTGGTGTTAGGAAAAGTTGGTCAAGATAGCATTAAAGATATATGGTGCAATCATCCTATATTAGAAGATATCAGAAAGAATGTGCCTTATAATTTAAAAGGGGTCTGCGGCAAGTGTATATTAAGATACTATTGTTTGGGTAAATGCCGAGCTGAGGCATTTTATGCTAAAGGCTCTTTTGTAGCGCCATTCTCATTTTGTCAACAAGCGTATGAGCAAGGATTATTTCCGATTTCAAGACTTATATAATAATAGAAAGGAGAAAGCTATGTCCAAAGATATTAAACGCAAAGCATATTCACCACCTTTAGTCTTTGATATAGGCGGTCCTAATTTAAATGTGGTAGGCGCAACTACAACCTTGTGTCAAGCTGGACCCAGCGGAACAACGCCTTGCTGCGTTGCTGGTTCGGGTCCAGGAGGTAGTCTTTGTGAGGCTGGCGGTTTGGTTGGTTCAAGTTGTGCCATTGGCCATGACGTCGCTGGTAAAGCGTATTGCAATTTTGGTCCCTCAGCAACTGTTTACTGTTGCAATGGTGGTACTCCTGGCGTAGGTTGTTTTAATGGTAGTTCTCTTGAAACAGGATAAAGGCAAGATAAAGGTAAAGATGATAGGTTAAAGAAAATATGTATTCTGCGCCATTTGAGGTTTGCCTAAATATAACCAGCAGTTGCAATCTCAGCTGTAAACATTGTTTAAACAGGAATTTACCTAATTGTGAGCCAGACCTTAGTACGGCTGAGCTCCTTAGGGTTATTGACCAGTTGGCAGAAGCCAAAGTATTTAAAGTAAATATCTTTGGCGGTGAGCCATTAGTGCATCCGGATTTTTTTCTTGTTGTTGAGCATTTAAACAAATACCCCCTACAACTTTCCTTAAATACCAACGGCACATTAATTGACCGTTCAATAGCTAAGTGGCTTAAACAGCATAAAATAAAAAACATTGCAGTTAGCTTTGATGGTTCAAAACAAGAAGTAATGGATAAAACAAGAGGGGAAGGCACATTTAAGAAAAATATTAAAGGCATAGAGTCGCTTTTAGCTGAAGGCGTCTCAGTTCTACTCTCTGCGACATTAACTAAAATAAACTATAAAGATGTAAAAGGGATGGTTTTATTAGCTAAAGAGTTAAAGGCTAATACCATTCGTTTTAATCATGTCTTTTTTGCTGGTAATGCCGCTTGTTTTATAAAACAGGTTTATCTTTCACCAGATGAGGAATTAGAAGCTATCAATGAGGTCTGTAGGGCTAATGAAGAATTCCCCGATTTTATTTATAAAACCAGTACCTATCTTTGTCAAAAAGAAAAATTAAACCAGATGAAACACTATCAACCAACAAGAGATAAGATTGTGGTTTCACCCTGCGGCGCAGCTGGCAATAAATGCAATATCAGACCTGATGGCTGGGTTACACCTTGTGAGTTAATTTGGGATGTGAAATGCGGCAATCTAAAACAGCAAACTTTAGTAGATATCTGGCAGAATTCTCAACAGATGAATGAGTTTAGAAGACCGATGGAAATAAATTTAGATGATTTACCTGAGTGTAAAAGCTGCCAGTATCAATATATCTGTTTTATTGGACACCGCTGTTATCCTTATTATTATCCCGGGGGAGTTAAGGACCGCAGTCTCTATTGCTGGCTGAATGAAACGCAAACACAGTTAAAAGACAATGTCATCAAATTATAATCCCAAGGCAAGCACAAGGATTGTATTTCGCGAGGAAGGCGATGAAGCCCTTTTATTTGACCCTGATACAGGCGCCGTAAAAGTGCTTAATGAAACCGGAAAATTTATCTGGAGTAATTTAGATGGTAGCGCTTCTTTAGAAATCTTAGTGCAAAAAATTATGGATGCATTTGATACCTCGGATGAGAATAAAATAAAAGAAGATTTAGAGAAGTTCATAGCAGAACTCAAAAAACTTAAGTTTCTGGATGAAGATGAAAGTTAGGCAATCAAAAGATATTTGTGTTGCTCATCTTCCAAATAGCATCGTGATATTTAATTGTAGAACTTATCGTTCTTATGTTTGTAATGACACTGCTCGTTTGGTGTGGAATTTCTGTAAAAAACCCAGGTCATTAAATCAGATATCCAGATTCTTTAGCCATAAGTACCAAATAGGTTTATCCAAAACCAGAAGAGATATTAACAGGCTCATACATCAGCTAAAGAAAAGAATGTTGATTGTATGCAGTTAAAAAAGAGATTAGAAGATGACTAATGGTGGTTAATGTGTATCTGTAATGAAGAAAGTTATATTTACTATAGCCGGTATACCATTATGTATAAAATTTAAAGACAATGAGTGCATACCTACATCTTTTAGAGGATTTACAAATAATTCTAAGAAGCCTCACAAACAAATATGGCACCTTGAATCTTTAGGTATAGAGAAAACCGATTTCTTTTCTTACGCCGCCTGCCTTAAACATAAAATTAGTTTTATAAAAGAAAGATTTCATTATTCTAATCTACCTTTAAATGACTGGCAGGAAAAACAAAAGAACCTATTTTATCTTTATAGTAGATATCCCAAGCTCCTACCGAGAATCTCCTTTTATTTTAATGAGCCAGTAGAAATTAATCCTAAAGAAAGAAAGCTCAGGCATTTCTATTTCAAAGAAAATGTAATCAATGAGCCAGGAATAGCTTATTCTCGCTTAATTACTTTTATCTACTCACAAATCTTGGCTTATATGGAAGGTGTATTGCTACATTGCGCTTGTGTGGCTAAAGAAAATGTGGCTTATCTATTTTTTGCTAAAGCAGGAGGTGGCAAAACTACACTAACCAAGTTGTCTAAACGATATTCTGTTTTAGGTGACGATATAATTGCAATTAGAAAAATTGAGAATAAGTTTCTCGCTTTTGCTACCCCTTGGAGGCAGAATACATTTATTAGACCAAAGGCCTCCCTTGCGGTTCCCATAAAGGCAGTATTTTTCTTAAATAAGTCAAGGCCTCTTCATTTTGAACCCATAAGCCCGCAAGAAGCTTTAGTAAGAGTTCTTTCACAGTATATTCATTTCTTTTTATATACAGAGCTACCGCTGGCAAAAAGAATATTTTTTAGGCTGGCAGATTTTTTTAAAACCATTCCTGCCTATGAGATGTATTTTAGGAAAGATGATAATTTCTGGCCGATATTAGATAGGATAATGAAATGAACAAAAATAGCTTAAGAAATTTTATTAATTTTCTTAAATATCTAAAGCCCTATTGGAGAAAAGAGATTATTGTATTGTTTCTAAATTTTACAACAGCCATTCTTCCATTGGCAGGTCCATATTTGGCAAAATTAGTCATAGATGAAGCCTATGCCAAAAAAGATTTTTATATTTTTACCAAACTTTTAGTTTTAGCTGGGTTAGTTTTTATTATTAGTAGTCTATGTACTAGTTTAGAGCATTATCTAAAAAATTATATAAATATAAAGGTGAGATTTAGCTTAGAAAGGGCAATATTCCAAAAGTTAGAAAATTTGCCTTACAGTTTTTTTCAAAAAAGACCAATTGGCGAATATATCTATAAATTAAATGCTGAAAGTCAAAATGTGGCTAGTTTTATAACCAGTATTATTCCTGAATTATGTTATACTATTCCCAAATTTTTATTTATCTTGGCAATCATTTTAATTATGCATTGGAAAATAACTATTTTTCTTTTTGTGGCCGTACCATTTTTATATCTTCCGACTTTTTTGCTTATCCGCAGGATAAGAAAGAAATCTGAAGAATTGATTATTAGCACTCAGAATATGTTTGAAGTGGTAAGGGAGAATTTTTCCAATATACAGTTAGTCAAGGCATTTGCAAAAGAAAAGACGGAACTTAGACGTTTCACAAAACATCTAATAAATAATCTTAGATTAAATATAACTAGCGTTAAATTAGATACGCTCAACTCCATTCTGGATAGCTGGATTAATAGATTGATTATTGGCATAATAACAATTTACGGTGGTTATAATATTATAAAAGGCCAGATAACTTTAGGTAGTTTTGCCGCTATAATGCTTTATCTAAATCAATTGATCGCTCTACAGGGTGGTTTGGTTGCTTTGTTTATACGTGTAACATTAGGAAATATTTCTCTTCAGAGACTTGTAGATATATTGGAATCTTGGCCGCAAGAAAGCGATAACATAAATTCAAAAGAATTTTTGTTTTTATTAGGAGAGATGGAATTTAAAGATGTAAGTTTTGGCTATTATCCTAATAAAAAAGTTATCCAGGAATTAAGTTTTAAAATAAATGGCGGCTTCGCAGTTGGTTTGGTTGGGCATTCGGGTTGTGGTAAGACCACAATTGTTAGTCTTATATTAAAACTTTATCAGTTATCCGAAGGAAATATATTTATAGATGGACAGGATATAAATTTAATAAAAAATAACTCGCTACGTGAACGGATAGGAGTAGTTTTACAGAAGCCAATTCTCTGGAATGATACTATAAGAAACAATATAAGATATGCTTATCCTAAGGCAACTGATAAGGAGATATTGCGCTCTGCAGAGATTTCTTGCGCTTATGATTTTATTAAAGATTTGCCAGAAAAATTTGAGACTGTAATAGGAAATGAAGGTATAAGACTCTCTGAAGGGCAGAAACAGAGGATTGCCTTAGCCAGGGCAATTATAAAAACCCCAAAGATATTAATCATCGACGAAGGTATGTCTTCAGTTGATTCTCAGACCGAAGACAGCATTATTGATAACTTAAGACGAGAATTTAAAAATACAACCTTAATTGTTATTTCTCATCGCCTTTCTACGGTTAAAAAGATGGATTTAGTCTATTTTTTAGAAAATGCAGATAAAATCAGTATAGGTTATCATGAAGAATTAGTAAAACAAAACCTAAACTATCGAGAATTATTTGCCAGCCAAATAGAGGAAGAAAGAATTGATATAAAACTTTGATGTTTAATCCCACATTATTTATTACTAAAAGCAAAGAAAGAGAAACAAGTTTTTTAGAAAGGGATTTTTTAATTTATTGCAGTAGGACTACGATAGATGATGAGATTAAAGAGAGGTTAAAGTCATTAGCTGCTTCTCATTTAGACTGGTTTAGTTTGGTTGAAAAAGCTGCACGGCAAGGCGTGGCTCAGTTTCTTTATTTGCATCTATCAATGTTGGACGAGGTCTGGTCAACTATCCCTAAAGAATCTAAAGATAGGCTGAAACAATTTTACTATAAAATTTTAGAGAGGAACTGGTTGATACAATTAGAGCTTCATAAAGTTGTCCTGTTATTAAATCAAGAAGGAATAGAGGCAATTGTTCTAAAGGGCGCTAGTCTTTTAGAGACAGTCTATAAAAATATCGGCTTAAGACCAATGAGCGATGTAGATTTGTTGGTAAAAAGAAAAAATCTAACTAAAATTAGAGCAGTTTTACAAGGTGCTGGCTACCAGAAACCAGACTTTTTAGACCAAGAGAGTTTAGAGAAATTCGGCGGAGAAGTATATCTTTATAAAGAAGGAGGGGTATTTTTAGATATCCATACAAATTTATCTCAGTATGAACGTTTTCAAGATGTTTTTAGAATTGATTTAGATGAGGAAATTTGGAATAAATCAAAAATAATTAAAGGCTCTCAGGGAGATTTAAGAATACTTAATCCTAACCATTTAATAATGCATTTATGTATGCATCATGCAATAGTTCATTCTTTTGCTGGCTTATTTAGATTTTGTGATATTCGAGAGGTGATTCTTACCTATCAAAAAGATATAGATTGGCCATATTTGATTGTTAAGGCAAGGCTTTATAAGATGAAAAGAATAGTTTATTATAGTTTAGTCCTTACACAACAATTATTTGGCAAGATAATATCTGAGGATATTTTAGAGGCGTTAAAACCAAATACAAGAATACTCATTCTAGTAGATTTTTTAATTTCCAAGAAGAGAATTTTGTCTTTACCTGACGTTGAGCACTCCTTTAAAAAAATTATCTCTCAGTTATTTTTAATGGATGGACTTTTTAATACAATCCGTGTAGTTATAAAAATGCTTTTTCCCAGTCGAGAATGGCTTATATATCATTATGATAAAGGCCAAAGAAAAAGTAGGAAAAAATTTTCTTACCGTTTAGAACATCTCTTTAGGATAATCTTTAATCTTACATAAAATCAACTTCAGATAATTAAGTAGCAATATAAATCCAGCTCGAATGTTAATAAAGATTAAAACCGGTAAATCCATAAAGAGAGTTTTTCTTAAATTTTTTTTATAAAAGTAGTACATACTTTTGTGGTGTTCAATTATCTTTCTGTTAAAATTCTTGCCATAACCTTTATCAAGATGAATTATGGGGCAATCAGGCACATAATAAATCTTAAATCCTAATTTTTTTGCTCGCAAGCACCAGTCTACATCCTCGCAATACATAAAAAATCTTTCATCCATCAATCCAACTTTTTCAATTGCCTCTCTTCTCATAATTAAATAACAAGCAGATGCCCAGTCTACAGCGCAGGCTTCATTGTGAGGCCAATCAGACATTAAATAATTTTTAGAGAATTTGTTATTCTTAAAGATGCGTGTTAAGAGAGAATGTCTATTAAACAGAAAGGTTTGATAATTCGGAAATCTCCTGCAGGAAAATTGTATTGAACCGTTGGGATTTAATACCTTACCTCCTGCTGCAATTACAGAGGAGTGAGAATTCATAAAATGTGATAGTTTATTCAAACTGGATGGCAAAACAATCGTATCATTATTAAGACAAAGTAGGAATTGACCCTTGGCTTGTCCCATGCCTTGATTAACTGCTTTAGCAAAACCAACATTGGCTCTATTTTCAATAAGTTTCACCTCTTTAAAATTGGTTTTTATGGCAAACAGGCTTTTATCGCAGGAATTGTTGTCAATTACAATTATTTCAAAATCAAGTTTGGGTGTATTTTTGTAAATTGAATCCAAGCAATCTTCAAGCAGCTTTTGCGCATTATGATTTACAATAATAATAGAAAGTTGCATAAATTTATTATAGCATAAAAAAATAAGAAAAAATAAGCTCATTTTTTTGTAACTCTTTAAGCTACAATAGTTATCGAATATATGCTTGATTTTGAATTTAAAATTTGATATATTAAATTACATGATTAAGATAGATAAACTTAGTTATATCTTATTAGGTGGTTTTCTATTTTTTTTTACCACTACTGAACCCGCCTGTTTTGCCTTAAGCCCAAGAGAAGAATCAATCTCAAAGAGTTTGGAAAGGGCCAAGGAAGTTATAAATAAAAGCCCTTCCACTACAAAAATTTCACCACAAAAATCCTTTAATTATATCATTGGCAAAGAAGATACCTTAAGTATAAGTGTATGGCAGAATTTGGGCGCAAAGAAAAAGGAAGGAGAACTTGAACAAGAAGAATATGCTATCAATAAAGGCGATGTATTAGAAATTGCTGTGTGGCAGTGGCCAGACTTGCAAAAAGATGTGATTGTGCGTCCAGATGGAAAAATTTCCTATCCATTGGTGGGGGATATACGTGTAGATGGAATGTCTTTAACCGCGTTGGATGATTTATTGACTAAAAAACTTTCTGAATTTATCAAGTCTCCAGAGGTTTCAATAATGGTAAAACAGTTTGGCTTTGGAAAGGCTGAGGTTGGGGTTTTGCCCTTTATTAAAATTGTTGATTTAAGCTTTGACAATGTAAAGGTGCGTTCAGATGGCAAGATTTCTCTTCCACCCGTAGGCGATATCCAAGCAGAGGGTTTAAGCCCGGATGAATTACGTTTGTCTTTATCTCATGGAATTTCCAAACTTTTGAATAATCCAGATTTAATTTTAGATGTGTTTGTGCAAATAACTGATTTTGGTGGAAATAAAGTAATTATTCTGGGAGAAGTGGGTGATCCGGGTGTATATGAAGCTTCAAATATAAGAATCGTAGAGGCGCTGGGTGTGGCAGGCGGATATAGCAAAGACGCAATTTTAAGAAATGTATTTGTTTTAAGAGGCGATTTAAATAATCCCCAAGTAATCAAGGTTAATTTAAGTAAGGCTATAACCGGCAGAGATTTTTCTCAGAATATTCCTATTGAGCCAAGAGACATTATCTATGTTCCTAAAAGCCTTATTTCCGATGCCAATTACATTATGACAAAGCTTTTGGAACCTTTAACCAGTTCTGCTTCTGCAGTCTCGGCTCTTAAGACTATTCGCACAAGACCTTCGCCTAAGAGATAATATGGCACAATACGAACTAAATATTCGCGATTATTGGCGCATCCTAAAGAAGAGAAGGATTATAATACTTTTAACATTCATCTCTTCGGTTATCGCAACAGCAGTTTATAATAATTTACAAACCCCAATTTATGAAGCCTCAGCAATGGTTAGAGTTGAGCAGCGAAAGACTGTAATTGGTGCTTTAACCGAAAGGATTATGGGTTATGGAGGAGATTTCTTATTGACAGAGGAAAAGGTTATTAGAAGTAGACCCGTGATAGAAGAGGCTGCCAGAAGGCTTAAATTAATTGACAAAAACTCTTCTACGGAAAAGATTGAAGAAATAGTGGGAGAGATAGAAGCAAATATTGGAACAGAACGCCAACAGGTAACAAGTATTATTAGAATAACCCTTACTTCTAGTGAGCCAAAAAGAGCCAGAGATATTGTCAACAAAATAGCTGAGGTTTATGTGGAGGAGAATTTTAGACAGAGAAACAAAGAGGCTTTTCAGGTGCGTGAGTTTATTCAAAAACAATTGGCAACGGTTGCAGAAAGGCTTAAGAAGGGCGAAGAAACCCTAAGGTCGTTTAAAGAAAAAGAAACTGTTTCAGGAATTGCCGTGGCTTTAGAAAATAGATTAATTGCTTTACAGGGTGAGTTAGCAGATATTTTAACTAAGGCAACAGAAAAACATCCTCAGGTAATTAGATTAAGAGAACAAATTCAGGATATTCAGGAGCAGTTAAAAAAACTCCCCAAAGCCGAGTTTGAATTTGCCCGCTTAAAAAGAGATGTAAGTGTAAATGAGAAGCTTTATACAATGCTGCGCGAGAAATTCGAAGAAGCCAGAATAAATGAAGCACAACAAACCGCTGATGCCTCAATTGTCAATCCCGCAATTGAACCAAAATATCCTATTAGACCAAACAAAAAATTTGCTCTTATGGTGGGAAGTGTGGTGGGCTTAATGATGAGTTTTATCTTTGCATTTATCTCTGAGAGTTTGGATACCTCAATTGGCACCATAGAAGATGTGGAGAGCGTTCTAAAGTTGCCGGTCTTAGCAGTCATCCCTTCAGTTAAATCAGAAGCAAAAGAGGCTCGCGGATTAGGTAAGAAATATAAATCCCAGAAATCACAGACTGAGGAAGATGACCTTAAGGTAGGTTTAATTGTGCATCTAAAGCCGCTTTCGCAAATGGCAGAGTCGTTTCGTATTTTAAGGACAAATTTAAAACTTAGCGAACAGAAAAAGGTTTTGCTTATTACCAGTACGGGACCTCGAGAGGGAAAGTCAACAGTCTTAATGGGATTAGCTTTAACCTTAGCTCAAATGGGAATGAAGACATTGGTTGTAGATACGGATTTAAGAAGGCCTTGTGTAAATAAGTTGTTGGGTATTGAAAGAGATGTAGGTGTAAATGAGTTGCTGGCAGGTGAAGTTCATTTAGAAGACTGCATAAAAGGCTTAACAGATATAATGTTAGGTAAATTGGGTTTTGATGATGCTGTAAAAAATCCAGGATTAGATAATTTACATATCATAACCAGCGGTCACATTGCTCATAACCCTGCAGAGCTTTTGGGCTCAAAAAAGATGCTTTCTTTAATTGATGAACTAAAAGATAAATTCGAAGTTGTTTTATTTGACTCTCCGCCCGTGCTTTCTATTTCTGATTCAGCAATCTTGGCTCCCAAGATGGATGGCGTGGTATTGGTTTATGAAATGGGTAGAACTGCCAGGAGTGCTCTGTTAAGGGCAAAGATTCAATTAGAAACCATAGGGGCAAAGGTTTTGGGCGTGGTTTTAAATCACATTAGGCCTGAAACCTATCTAGATACAGGATATTATCCTTACTATTACCATTACAAGTATAAATATTACCGCACAGAGGAAAAGGAAAACGAAGAAGCAAGCAAGATAAAGGATACTACATAGTTAAGTATGCACAAAATTTTACTTAGAATTTTTAAATTAAAAGGGAGAAATCCCTTTTTATTTTTTTATGAACCATATTCATCATATAAATTAGGGCAGATGAGTCTGGGTGCAGTTTTATTCCTTCTTGCCATATCAATTATTGCATTTGGCGTTGGATTTAATATTTCTAAATTTTCACCTTTGGCTGTAATTGGATTACTTGCTGCTATAGCTGTTGGCTTAGTTACCTTAGTAAATACTAATTTTGCACTTGTAATATTAATATTTTCAATGCTTTTATCTCCAGAAATTGGAGGCGCCGGGGTGGGCGCAGGAGAAAGAGGGGTTTCTTTAAGAATTGAAGATTTTCTGATAATTGCAGTTTTTTTTGTTTGGCTTACGAAAATAACCATTAATAAAGAGCTGGGTCTTGTAAGAAAAACTCCTTTAAATGGCCCTATATTTTTGTATATCGCTACAAATATTTTTTGCACAGCTTTAGGTATAGGCGCAGGTAATGTAAACATTAAAAATGGATTTTTTTATATGATGAAATATATCGAATTCTTTATGATTTATTTTCTTTTTGTAAATAATTTAAATGAGATGAGGCAGCTGAAAATATTTTTGTTTTGTTTTTTATTAACCTCATTTATCATTGGCACCTATACTTATTCGCAGATGGGTTCTTCTGATAGGCCCTCAGCCCCTTTTGAGGGAGAACATACAGAACCAAATACCCTTGCAGCATACCTATTATTATGCCTCTCTGTAACCCTGGGGATTTTTTTATTTAGAGAATTCTCAGTTACTAAAACTATTTTGGCAGGTTTATTTTGCTTTAATATTTATCCGCTATTATTAACGCTTTCCAGGAGTGCGTACTTAGGGTTTATTTTTTCGTATCTATCAATTACATTTATGTCCAAGAGGGCTAAGTTGTTTCTGTTTACTGTTTTGGCAATGAGTATATTATTTGTGCCACTTATCGCGCCAAAGAAAACAATTGATAGAATCAGATATACCTTTGCAGGCAAAGAAGAAATAGCTACAGCCCTGGATTTGGGGATTAAATTAGATAAGTCAGCAACAGCT
The DNA here is from genome assembly GCA_030692045.1 of Candidatus Omnitrophota bacterium. Taxonomy (GTDB): domain Bacteria; phylum Omnitrophota; class Gorgyraeia; order JAUYCX01; family JAUYCX01; genus JAUYCX01. Next base: position 131,270 of record JAUYCX010000045.1, on the reverse strand, counting down.
CGTGTAAATAGCTGGTTATACGCATTTGGTAAACTTAAAGAGAGACCACTTTTTGGCCATGGTGTTACTGGTATAAGGTTTATTGATGGTCAGTATGCCAGAAGCTTAGCAGAATTAGGGCTAATTGGTTTTTTTCCTTTATTGTGGTTGATATTTGCTGTACTTAAGAATTGCTGGCAAATTTATCACAATGTTTATGATAATTTTAGCTTGGGGTTGTCCTTAGGATTTTTATGCGGGTTTATTGGATTGTTGATTGTGGGATTTGGAGCAAATATTTTTGTAATAGTTAGAATTTCCGAACCAATGTGGTTTTTGGCTGCATGTGTGATGGTCTTGCCTGAGATAGAAAAAATTAGTCTTCCACCTACAAACCTCGAAGAGAAATTAGCTTATCAATGATTTTTAATAATTTTAAAAAGGATAAATAAGAAATGGAAAGAAAAAAGAATAAGAAAGTAATCGCCCTGTTCTGGCCGCATATGTCCAGAAAAGTAGAAAAAAAATTGCCAGAAATATTAAACAGCCGCTGGATAGGACAAGGTCCTCAGGTTGATAGTCTGGAGAGAAAATTTAGTTCTATGTTTAATTTGCCTTATGTTGTTTCAGTGAATAATTGCACAGCCGCCTTGCATTTATCTCTTATTTTAGCTGATGTTAAAGATGGCGATGAAGTAATCACAACCCCGATGACTTGTTCGGCAACCAATATTCCCATACTTTATCAAAGAGCTAGAGCAGTATTCGCTGATATTCAGGAAAATACTTTGAATATCGACCCAAATAGTATAAGACAAAAAATCACTGATAAAACAAAGGCAATAATAGTTGTGCACTGGGCAGGCTATCCTTGCGATATGGATGAGATATTACAAATCGCAAAAGCTAAAAATCTGCCTGTAATAGAAGATGCAGCTCATGCTGTGGGCGCTTATTATAAGGATAAGCCAATTGGTAATATCAGCAATTATTCTTGTTTCTCCTTTCAGGCAATAAAACAGATTACTTCTGGCGATGGCGGTATTTTAACTGTACAAAATGAAAATGATTACAAACGGGCAAAGCTTTTAAGATGGTATGGAATAGATAGAGAGTTTAAGGGTGATATCTATTCAAAATATCAGATAAAAGAAATAGGTTTCAAATATCATATGAATGATATTGCCGCGACAATTCTTATACTTCAGCTGGATGACTTAGCCAAGGTTTTAGCTCGCAGAAGAAGAATTGCCGATATTTATCGTAAAAATTTGAATAATGTTGCCGGCTTAGAGCTCTTAGAAAGCAAAAATGACAGGCAAAGTGCAAACTGGCTTTTTACAATTAAGGTTCAAGATAGGCAAGGATTTACAAAGAAACTTTGCGGTAATGGAATTGAGTCTCATATGGTTCATGTAAGGTGCGATATTTATCCAATATTTGGGGGCAGGAAATTAGATTTGCCTGTGATGAATAAGGTAGAAGATAAATATACCTCAATTCCCCTTCATACCAAATTGACCGACGAAGACTTAAAGAGAATTATAAAAACAATTAAAAGCGGATGGTAAGGTATTTTTATGTCTGAACAAGATATTTTACATAAAGTAATCCGAAATACCGTTTTTAATATTATCGGCCGCTTTTGGAATGTATTAATTACCTTTTTTTTAACACCTTATATAATTAAACACATTGGCATAGAAAGATATGGAGTCTTCGCACTGGTCGGTGTTCTTACGGGTTATTTTGGTCTTTTGGATTTGGGAGTAGGTTACTCATTTGTAAAGTATATAGCAGAGTTTTATGCAAAAAAAGATTATAACAAAATAAATAAAGTTACAAATACTGGCTTTGCATTTTACTCTATATTCGCTGTCATAATAATTGTTTTGGCTTTTCTAAATATTAAAATTCTACTGGCTATTTTTAAAATACCAGCGCCTTTACAAAAAGAGGTTTCTTTTGTTTTTTTACTCGCAGTTGTAATTTTTGGCCTGTTAAATGTCTTTAGCTCTTTCTTTGCCATTCAAAAAGGCTTACAGCGGTTGGATGTTACTAACAAAATCGAAATAGCTATATCCATACCTAAATTTTTAGGGACTATTTTTTTCTTAAAAAATGGTCTTGGCCTGCCGGGATTAATGATTAATAATGCAATAGTTTTTTTAATCGCTAGCATTATAAATTTTGCGGCAGTTTTTAAGTTATTGCCGCAGTTAAAGTTTAATCCCTTTTTATCTTCCTGGCAGACTTTTAAAACATTGTTTGGCTTCGGATTTAAAATACAAATTTCCCGATTTGCAGGTCTGTTTCATTTTCAGATGGATAAATTTTTATTAGCATATTTTTTGAATGTTAGCCTTGTTGCATTTTACTCTATAGCCTCTGAGGTTGCCTCTCGTTTAATGGAGCTTCCGATGATGCTAATTACTGTTATACAACCAGCTGCTTCTGAATTAGATGCGAAGTCAGAAAAAAAAGGATTGGTGGAATTATATTATCGTTCAATGAAGTATGTTGTTTTATTGGCTTTACCCGCTACACTTTTAACAATTTTATTGGCTAAGCCGTTTATTTCACTTTGGTTAGGTAAGGGGTATGAGAAGGCAATATTAACACTACAATTATTAGTTATAGCTTATTTTATAAATGTATTAACTGGTCCTGGCTTTTGTATTTTAAATGGCATTGGCAAACCAGAATATGCTATGAGAAGCTCAATTCTGGCAATGGTGCTGAATGCGCTGTTAAGCATAATTTTGGTTATAAAGATAGGATATTTTGGAGTTGTTTTTGGCACTATATCGGCACTTACAATTGCCGCAATTTATTTTCTTTTTCTGTTTTATAAAGTAAGCCATATCCCCTTTTTAAATTCTCTTACTCAGGTTTTCTTAAAACCATTGACTTTAGGACTTATCCCATTTTTATTTGGCTTAATGTTTATCAATAATTTTTCCCAATTTAACTGGTTGGGTTTGATAACTTTTAGCCTTTTATATTTAGTTTTATTCTTTGTTTTAATGCTAATAGTTAAATATATTGATAACTATGATAAAGATTTGTTAAAAAAAATAGTAGGATTAGAAATTTTTAAATAATGAAGATTTTATTGGTTGCGCCATTTTCCAAAGATACTGTATTGGGAGTAATTGGCAATTATTGTAAGAATGCATTGATAAACCTTGGGTTTAATCCGCAGGTTTTTGACTTTCGAGAGAGTAAATGTTTTAGGAACACCCTCGGGGGTTTTTTCAAAAAAACAATAAAAAAAGTTTATAAATTTTCTCGCCAACAGATTTCATTTGTCAATTCTTTAGAAAAAAAGACTATGAATAGAGCATTATTAGAAGAGGTTAGGCAATTCAAGCCCGACATTATGTTGGTTTTAATGGGAGATAATATCTCTGCTACAACCTTAGAGGAGATTAAAAGGCAGGGCATAATTACTGCAAATTGGTTTACCGACACAGTAATTGATCCTCGAGGTGAGCGTATGTCTTTTGTGCAACAAATCGCACCTCATTATGATTATTTTTTTATCTATGATTCAGAAGAAGTTTTAAAAAATATAAAAATAGATGCTCCCTGCGTAAGAAGCATACCTTTAGCTTGCGACCCCAGTATACATAAAAGTTTGAATTTAACGCAAAAAGAGAGAGGGTATTACGCAAGTGAAGTTTGTTTTATTGGTTCGCTGGTTAGTTCGTTAGACGCAAGACGCATAGAAATTTTAAGGCATCTAAGAGAATTTGATTTAGGTATCTGGGGTAATTGGAAAGAAAAAGACCCTTTACTTTATCGTTTCTATAAAAAAAAACATGTCTATTTGCAGGAAGCAACTAAAATTTATAATTCATCAGATATTGCTCTTGATATCCATATCTTTTTTGGCACTGATAAAAAAGCCTTTGATATTAATCCGCGCGTATTTGAAGCTACAGCTTGCGGAGCATTTGTTTTGACAAATGAGAGTTCTTATCTGGCCAATTTATATGAGATAGATAAAGAGATAGTTTGTTACAGTGATGTGCAAGAATTGAAGCAGAAAATAAAATATTATTTGAATCATCCACAGGATCGTAAAGCCATAGCAAAACAGGGTCAAAAAAGGGCGCATGCTGAGCATACTTATGAGAAGAGGTTAGGAAAAATACTTTCCATTATAGAGACTAAAGGATAAATAAATTTTGCTGAAAGAACGCAATTTAAAAGAGGAAAAGGTAATACAATGGGACAAATGTAATCTTTGCGGTTATGATGATTTTACTTTGTTATTTAGTAGCCATAATTATTTAATTCCTTCTTCTTCGGTATTTAATCTTGTCAAATGCAATAGATGCCAATTAGTATTTCTGAATCCTCATCCCAAGAATTTAATAGATTATTACTCTAAAGATATTTATAAGAAAATTACAAAAAATGACATTTTTGATTTTCTAAATCCAGATAGGTCGAAATTGATCATAAGATTTAAAAGCGGCGGCAGAGTTCTAGATATTGGCTTTGGCAGAGGGGAGTTTTTATTCGAAATGGAAAACTCTGGATGGGAAGTCTTTGGAAATGAGCTTTCTCATGATTTATATGTTTATACAAAAGCAGAATTTAAAATAAAAAGTTTATACAATAGTGATTTACTTTATATAGATTTACCGGAAAGTTTTTTCGATGTAATTACCCTCTGGCATGTTCTAGAACATTTGGATAGTCCGTTAGAAACACTTAAAAAGATTAATAAAATTCTAAAAGATAACGGGGTTGTGATTATTGAATCTCCAGATTTTGCTAGTTGCCAGCGCAAATTTTTCAAGGGCAAATGGTATGCTTTAAATATTCCTCTGCACATCCATCATTTTCACCCGCAAAGCTTGAAAAAAATCCTGAATTCAGCAGGATTAACGATTATTAAAAAGGATTATTTTGTTAACCCACGCATTGATTTTATCACTCTTAAGAGAAGTCTCTTAAGATACCTTCACCTTGAACTTGTTCCAGATGCAAAAGGAAGAAACGAATCAGTTATTTTATTAGGACTAAAAAAATATAAAATTTTATTTAAATTATTACGCCTTATTTATGAATGCTTTTGTCTGATAATTTCTTTATTTTTATCTTTAATAAATTGCGGAAGTTGCTTTCGCCTCTATTGCAGAAAGATTAAAAGTTTATAAGAAAGATTATTTTTAGTTTGTAAGATATTAAATACGAGGTAAAGTGTTAATAAAAAAAATAAAAGTAGCGTTGGGAATTATCGCAGGAAGGGTATTTACCGGCCCAATTGAGGTTTCACTTGACCTTACACGGAATTGTTCGGTTGGCTGTATAATGTGTTGGTATTGGTCGCCTCTATTAAAAAACCCACCCTCTCAAGAGTGGTTGAATAAACAAATTGATTATAATATTTTTTTACAATTAGTTAAAGATTTCAAAAGACTTCAGGTGAAGAGAGTTATATTAGGTGGTCAAGGAGAACCACTTTTGTATCCTAAGATATTTGAGGTTATCGAAACGCTTAAGAAAAATGGTTTTGAAGTATCGCTTATTACCGCAGGCGTGCATCTTAATGACTACAAAACAAAGAATCTTTTTGAATTGGGTGTTGACCATATAGATTTTAGCCTTCAAACAGCTGCCCCTATCACTTATCTAAAGATTCATCCTAACCAAAAAGAGGGAACCCTTGAAAGGATTAAATCACAGATACAGTTATTGTCAGAACTTAAAAAGAAATTTAATCGCAAAACTCCTAAGATACAGATAATAAATGTAATTTGTAACCTTAACTACCAAGATACAGTAAAAATAGTTGAGTTAGCAAAAGAGGTAGGAGCAGAATCTATAGGAATTAAAAGAATAGATGTAATTCCTGAGACTAGAGAACTTCTTCTAAATAATAGCCAGTTAGACGAGTTAAAAGATTTGTTTAAAGATGCAAAAGAGAAAGCTAAGCAATTCGGTATAGAAACAAGTATGGATTTTTATCAAGAATTCATTTTACAAGGGCTTACTACAGGGGTATATACCTCTACTTATTACTCTCAAATTCCTTGTTATGTGGGATGGGTTACTTCTAGAATTTTGTCAGATGGAAATGTAGTTCCTTGTTGCGGCTGCTATGATGTTATCTTGGGCAATATAAACCATAATTCTTTTAAAGAGATATGGTATTCGCAAAGATATCAGAATTTTCGTAGAGAATCAATAAATTTAAACAAGTCTGATTTAATGGGAAGAGGATGTAAATGTTATTCTTGTATTGATTTCGAATTTAATTTAGGAATTTATCATAAATTACATCCATTCGGAACTTAAGTAGCTTATTAATAGAGTAGTGATGTTTTTATGAAGATATCTATTTTTAGAAAACCATTTTTGCCAATATTGGCCTTAACTATTTTTGGCTTTTTATTTTTAGGCTATTCAATAGAAAGTAGTTACTATATTCCTATCGTTTTAAATAATGCAAACCATAGCCTCTACCCCACAGATTTATTCGTAAATTCACAATCAGCGTATCATTCCCTATTTTTCTTAATAACAGGATTTCTTGCGCAATATATTGATTTGAAAATAATTTTTACAATTTTAACCTTTGTAACTACAATTGCTACTGGTTTATTTATTTTTTATTTATCGTTACTCCTGTTTAAAGATACAATTACAGCCTATTTATCGGTTTTTTTATTATTAATTCCAAAGATGGGAATGTCCGTAACTTTTATTGGTATACATCAATGTCTTTTTGAACCATCAATTATGGTTATCCCGTTCTCATTATTAGCAATTTATCTTTTTTTAAAAGAAAGATACCGTATCGCTTGTTTTATAGTTGGTTTGATGTTTTATATCCATGGCATAGAAGCTTTTAGTGTGGCGGTAATGTTTTTATTTTATTTCATAATAAGGATGAGATATTTACCAAGACATCGGATTTTACAAGCGATATTATTATTGTTTTTGCCACTATTTTTTATTGCTCCTCGATTATTCTCCCAAAATTTGTTTGATAAGATTTCGGCAGATATGCTTAAACAGTGGCTGGCGATAATGCATTTTCGCGCCTTTTGGCATCTTTTTCCTTTTAGTTGGGGACCTGGTGATTATTTTAATTATTTTGGTTGGTTTCTCTGGGCATTTATTGTGCTTAAGTTCTCGCATCCTTCAGAAAAGCATAATGATATAGTAATTTTTTGTGGGGCTATAGCCTTTTTATGCTTTATAGGTACTATTTTTGTAGAAATGTTTCCTGTGCCGATTATCCTTAAACTTGAGCTGTGGAGAAGCACAATGTTTTTTGTATTATTTCTTGTAATTTATATAAGTCATTATTTAATAAATTTTCCTAAAGAAAATTTAGTCACAAAATTACTTGTTGCCGGGACTTTATCTTCCATATTTTTCTCAATGCCAAGGCTTATCGTTTGTTTTGCATTCTTACATTTAGCATTTGAATTTCGGAAGAACAAGATTTTTTCATATTCTCTTACTACGCTAGGATTAGGAGGAATTCTGGGTTTTACCTTGGGTTCTTTTTTACAATTAAACTCCCAAGCTAAATTAATAAATAAGTTTTTCAGATTTATTAATTTGGGCGCATATAATATTATTTTTTTTTATATAATGTTCACTTTTTTAGTTTATTTTTTGAATTTGGCAGGGACTGAGAGAATTAAGTTTTCTAAGAGAGCGTTATCGTTATTAATTTTATTTTTTATCTTCTTAGTCTTTTTAAAAGTTTTATCACCCAAAGATGTTGAAGAACAAAACTTTAGATCAGATTGGGTTAAGACACAAGTTTGGGCAAAAGAGAATACATCTGCCAAAATAGTTTTTATAACCCCGCCTTATCTTGAAGGTTTTAGAATTCATTCTCAAAGAGGGATAGTTGCAGAAAACAAGGATGGAGGATTAGGTTTGTTCGATGTTAAATTTGGACTTGAATGGTGGCAGAGAATGAATGATTTAGGATTTAACAATTTGGGAACTACTGTTTTAAATTTTGTCCCAGAATGCAGATATAACTATGATAATTTAAACGAAAAAGAAGTTATTAAATTGGGGAATAAATATGGCGCCACATATATTGTTAAAGAAAAGGCAAGTAAGTTGAATTTTAAATTAGCTTATCAAAATAACCATTTTAATATTTATTTAATTAATAGAAACTAAATTTTTATAAATAACAAAATTTATATATTTGGGTTAGTTATGGATAAATTATCAGTAATAATAATAACTCGAAACGAAGAAAGCAATATTCGCGATTGTTTAGGATCTGTTAAATGGGCAGGTGAAATTGTTTTGGTTGACCAATCAAGCGCTGATAAAACAGTTGAGATTGCCAAAGAATTTACAGATAAAATTTATATTACAGAGAACAAGGATTTTTGTGAACCAGATAGAATGTTTGCTATTTCTAAGGCTTCAAATGAGTGGATTCTTGCGTTAGACGCTGATGAACGAGTATCCGATGAATTAAAGCAAGAGATAGTCTCTTTACTGGAGCAAAAAGATAAATTGGATGCCTATTATATACGCAGAAGAACTTATTTCTTAGGCAAATGGATTAAGGGATGCGGCTGGTATGCGAATGTGCTAAGATTATTTAAAAAAGGCAAAGTATCATTTAGCGGAAGAATTCATGAACCAGGTTGTCCTTTAGGTAGTGTGGGATATTTAAGAGGACATATTATGCATTATAGTTATGGAAGCTTGAATGAATATTTTGAGAAGTTTAACCGTTACACATCAGTTGTAGCTAAAGAAGAATATGAAAAAGGTATCCGCATAAATAGAGGTAATTTTTTACTCCTATTCTTTATAAAGCCAATGTATTTTTTTGTGCGAAAATATTTTCTACAGAGAGGATTTATGGAGGGTTGGCGGGGATTTTTCATTTCATTTTCTGCAAGCTTAGGCTTATTTATGACCTATGCCAAATTATGGGAAAAACAAAATTATTCTAAAAAATAGTTAATGAATAGATTTAACATTCTTTATGTGGAGAACTTTGGGGATATAATTGGCGGCGGCCAAATAAGTTTACTGAACCTTTTAGAAAGATTGGATAAAGAGAAATTTGAGCCAATAGTTGTGTGTCCAACTGAGGGTAGTTTGGTAAAGAGATTAAAAGAGCTTAATATCGAAGTAAAAATTATTCAGATGAAAAGTCTCAAGAGATTTAATATTAGTAGTTTTATTAAATCAGTTTTGGGATTAAGAAAATTAATTCGTGATAGAAATATAGATTTAATTCATGCAAATGGCTCAAGAGCTTGCCTTTATGCCGGAATTGCAGCAAAGAAAAAGAATGTTCCTTTAATTTGGCATGTCCGAGTTGCAGATTCCGATGCTTTATTGGATAGATTTCTGGCAAAACTATCTACAAAGATTATAGCAATATCTAACGCTGTGAATAACAGATTTAGTTGGATGAAAAATAGAGAAGCCAGGGTTATCACAATTTATAACGGCATAGACTTAAGGAAATTTAATCCTTCTTTAACCAAAAGTAATATAAGAGAAGAGTTAAATTTTGTGCAAGAGACGCCTTTGGTGGGAACAGTGGGTAGATTAGATTGGTATAAAGGCCATAAATATCTTTTGAAGGCCGCAAGAATAGTTGTGGATAATATTCCAGAATGTCATTTTTTAATTGTAGGCGAGGGAGAAAAAAGAAAAAAGTTAGAAAGTTTAACCTCCCAATTAAAACTTAATAATAATGTGATTTTTACAGGTTATAGAGATGATATTCCAGAAATCTTAGCCAGTTTAGATTTATTTGTTTTACCTTCAGTTAGTGAGGGTTTGGGCAGGTCTATTGTTGAAGCAATGGCTATGGAAAGGTCTGTTGTGGCTACCAATGTGGGGGGTATTCCCGAAGTAGTTCAAGATAAATTAACAGGCATACTTGTTTTAAGAAAAGATACAAAGGCCATGGCTAATGCCATAATAGATTTACTTATCAGCAAGGATAAGGCAAATAAAATGGGATTAGTTGGCCGAAAACGAGCAGAGGTAATGTTTGATTTAGATACCAATGTAAAAAAGATTCAACAAGTTTATATAGGCTTGCTTAATTAGAGACAATTTTTTTAAGGAGGATAAATGTTTATTTCAATAATAGTTTATCTTTTAATGGTTTTTTTAATTTTCTGGGTTTACAGCGGATATGTGATAATGCTTTATATTTTAATTATTACTGGCAAGAGATATGAACATAAAGAAGAAATAGAAGACTATCCTTATGTTTCGATTTTAGTGCCTTGTTTTAATGAGTCTTCTCTTGCAGAAGAAAAGGTAAAAAATTTGCTTGGCTTAGATTATCCAAAGGATAAGCTTGAGATTATTTTTCTGGATGGCAATTCTAATGATGGGACACTTGAGCTTTTGCAAAGAAACACAGCAAATATTAAATACATTAAGATTGTTCAAACCGGTTGCCAAGGAAAGATTAATCAAATTAATTACATATTACCAGAAATAAAAAGTGAAATAATCGTTAACACAGATATGGACACGATGTTAAGTAAAAATATATTAAAGGAACTAGTAAATGTTTTTAAAACGGATAAGGATATATCTGTAGTTGGTGCAAATGTCATTCCTGAGAGTAGATTGTCCTTTGAGAGGGAATATTGGTTTCTACAAAATCGCATTCGCTTTTTGGAAAGTAGAGCCCATTCTTCTTCGATAGTAGCTGCGCCCTGCTATGCTTTTAGAAAGGGATTAATAAAAACATTCCCCGCAGATTGTATTGCCGATGATATTTATATTTCCTTTTATGCAAATACAAAGGGCAAAAAAACAAAATATGTAGAAAAAGCAATTGCCTATGAGACGAGGTGTCCTGACCGGACAATGACATTATTGCAGCACAAATTTAGAAAAGGCAATGCCTATATAATAGAATTATTGAGATTTGTCTATTTGCTTGCGTATATGCAGCCTCGCTGGAAATTTATTTTTTTAACAAAATTCTTGCAAGTTGTGGTTATTCCTTGGATAATTCCATTTTTTATAATTGGAAGCATCTCTATGATTTTAGCTGGAAAGGCGCTTACCTCATTAGTAATTTTTTCTTTTATCTTTCTTTTTATCTCTTCTTTGATTGTGCATTTTATATTAAAAAGAGGCAGAAAGGAGTCTATCGGAAAAGTAAGCCATTTCCCTTTCTCTGTATTTATAATCACTAATGCAATATTACTTCTTGATGGTTTAAGTTTTCCTTTTTATAGGCAGACAAGCAGTTACGATAAAGTGAGGAGTTGATAAAAATGAAGATATCTGTAATTGTTCCAGTCTTTAATGAAGAAAAGACTATTTGTGAAATTGTTAAAAAAATAGAAGCTGTTAATATTGAAAAGGAAATTATAATTATAAATGATGGCTCTACAGATGGTACTGCCGAGAGGTTAAACAAGATTAATTCAGAGCATATTAAAATATTTCATCATAAGCATAATTTAGGAAAAGGAGCAGCTATTCGCACTGCTTTAAAAGAATCTTCAGGAGATATTATCATAATTCAAGATGCAGATTTAGAATATCCTCCTGAGCAATACCCCAATTTAATAAAACCAATAACTGATGGTTTTGCAGATGTAGTTTATGGCTCGCGATTCTTAGGGGTTCACCGTGTTTTTCTGGCATGGCATTATTTTGGAAATAAGGTTTTGACATTTCTTGCAAATATCCTTTACGATACAATGCTCGATGATATAGAAACTGGCTGTAAGGTATTTAAAAGCAATGTGCTTCGCGATATAAAAATTCGCTCAAATAGGTTTGAGTTCGAGGCAGAGATAACCGCCAAAATTTTTAAGAAAAGACTTAAAGTAGTGGAAATGCCTATTATTTATTATGGCAGGGATTATTCAGAAGGTAAAAAGATTACCTGGAAGGATGCAATTCCAGCTATCTGGGCATTAATTAAATATAGATTTATTGATTAATATAAAAACTATTCTGGTGTTAAGAAGAATTAATAGATATATTTTAAATTTTCGCTATGCCTTCAGGCCAAAGAAGCCTCTTTTAGTAGCCAGATTAACTCTGACATATCTTAAAATCCTATTTTTAAAATCTGCGCCCCTTAGATATGTAGATTTTGCTATTGATTATGGATGTAATCTGAAGTGTGAGCATTGTTTTGCTACGGCATTGGAGAAAAAAGAACGACCGTTTATAAATCCTCAAGAATTTGGAAGAGTTGCACAAGAGGCAATGGATTTAGGAGCGGTAAATTTTTCCTTCCAGGGTGGAGAGCCAACTATGTTTGCCAAGCTATATGATTACATTAAAGCCTGCCAGCCACATAAAAATTTAGTTTCGGTAACTACCAACGCTGTGCTTATTGATGAAAAGATGATTCATAGACTAAAGAAAGCCGGGGTAGATATCCTGACAGTAAGTTTGGATAGCGGGATTCCAGAAGAGCATGACCGCTTTCGAGGAGTAGTTGGTAGTTTTGATAAGACCTTAAATGCTATAAGATTGTCATTAAAAATGGGCCTACAGGTTACTATTGGAGCCACGGCCTCTCACCAGAATATTCGCTCTGAAGGTTTTATCCGATTATTAGATTTGGCACATGAGCTGGGAGTGATAATGTTTATTGCTTTGGCTTCTCCTTTGGGTAGATGGAAAGATAACCAAGGGGTACTCTTAACAACAGATGATCGAGAATATATTGACGATTTATTAAAAAGATATCCCTTGCTTAGGACTGATTTTGAGGCCAATTACATAAACTGGGGCTGTGGAGCAGTAAAAGAAATTCTTTATCTGACTCCTTATGGTGATGTTTTGGCTTGTCCCTTTTTACATTTTTCTTTAGGAAATATTAGGAAACAAAGTCTTAAGGAAATTCGAGACAGGGCGTTAAAATATGATTTTTTCAAAGACTATTATAAACGTTGCCTAGCGGCAGAAGATAGAGATTTTATACTAAAAATGTCAGAAAACAATTTCTATAATCCTGACGGTTCACCAATGAAAATTGAACAGATATTCGACATAAAAAAGAAACTAAACTGAATCTAATAAATATGAAGATTCTTTATGTAACTACTTTAAAAAGAGATATGGTGAAGGTATGGTTATGCCAAGAGACAAGCTTTTTCGGTAGTCTAATTCCTCCTGTTGACCTAGTAAGTATTGCTACTACCTTAAGTCAAGATGGACATCTGGCTAGAGTATTGGACTTAAGGTTATATAAGAAGCCGTTGGATGTTTATAAAATGTTTCTTAAGGAATTTAAGCCAGATGCTCTTGTGTTAAATTTGGCTACAGCTTCTGCAGTATATGATTACGAAATTGTAAAGGTAACCCCCCGAGAGGTAAAAAAGATTGCTTTTGGCTCACATGCCATTGCTCTACCAGAAGAGGCCTTTCAAAATGGTTTTGATTATGTTCTTTATGGTGATCCTGAAAAGGCTTTAAGGGACTTGGTAAATAATAATCTGAACGCTCAAGGAATAGATGGAATATCAATTCCTTATAACATAAATCGAACTCCTAATTTATTTGAAGATTTAGACTCTATTCCCTATCTTGACTTAAGTATGATTGAACTAAACCGCTATTCAGCAGTTTATGTAGACAGAGGCAGATTATTTACTGCAATGCTATCTTCACGAGGATGTCCTTTTAGGTGCACTTATTGTTTAAATCCGACTTTTTTTAGTAGAAGATATAGAACTCAATCTCCTGAAAGGATAGCAGAGGAACTTAAATTCTTAAATCGCCGATTTGGTATAGAGGAAGTTTTATTCCTTGACGCCACCTTTAATATAAGTGAATTGCAAGTAATTAAATTTTGTGAAGAATTATTAAAGAGAAATATCAAAATAAATTGGTTATGTAATATGAGGGTTGAGCCTGTTAATTTAGAGATGTTAAAGTTAATGAAAGAAGCTGGTTGCAAAAGAGTCATGTATGGGGTTGAGGATGTTGCGCTTTTAGAAGATATTAAAAAGGATACTACCAGCCAAAAGATATTCGATGCTTTCACCAACTCACGAAAGGCAGGCCTTGCTGCAGATGCATATGTGATACTTTTTCCAGACACCAAACACTTAAACGAAGTTAGCTATGCTAAATATATTCTTAATTTATTAAAACAATTAAATGCAGATGCTTTCCAATGTAATATCGCAATTCCCTTTCCCGGAACCGAACTCTTTAAGAGTTTGTCAAAAGAAGGTAGTTTAAAGAGCGATTGGGCATTATATGATCCAGGCGGTAAAAAGATGCCTTATTGTTCTAAACTTGATTTAGGCAAAGTTAAGCGAATAATATTTATTCGTTATCCCTTTATGAATTTAAAAAATATTTTAAATTTGCTGAAAGATATAGATCTTAAAAGCCTTAAGAAGATGCTAAAGAAATATCTGGAAAATCTTATGCAGGCCTAAGATTTTTATCTGAATAAATTGAAGTATTTCATATGAATATTCTGCTAATACGAGTTATTGATAGTAATATTAGTCGGATTATCACCTTTCCCATTGGAATTATGTATCTGGCTGGATATATAGAACAGCATATCCCCCAAGTTAAGATAAAAATATTAGATACACAATTATGCGACGACCCCAAAGCAGAAATTGATAATCTGACCAATAATTGGATTCCTAACATTATTGGTCTTTCGGCTATGTCTGTGGATAAAGCGGCGCTTCATTCACTCATAAGGCTCATTCGTCCTTGTTTTCTCAATGCGAAAATAATCGTTGGCGGAAGCTATGCCTCGGCAGAACCAGAGAATGTCCTTTCTGATGAATTGATAGATTATTGTATCGTTGGAGAAGGAGAAGAGCCATTTTATTTTCTTTTATCTGAACTATTGCAAGGAAAAGACATTGCCGAGGATAGACGTCTTTTTTCCAAAGAGAGACTTGTTAATAAAGGTCAACCGCTATTTGTCCCCGTGGATAAACTTTCCTATCCAGCATACCATCTGGTTAATGTTGAGAAATATTTTGCAGCACGCCCCAAAGAAGTTCATTTTCCTTTCTTTCTTAAAAAGAGAGTTATGCCGATAATGTTTTCGCGCGGTTGTCCCTACCATTGTAGTTTTTGCCATAATATTTTTGGAAAGGAAATTCGCTATAGAAATATAGATAGGATAATAGGAGAATTAGCTATGCTAAGATCTAGTTATCATGCGCAAGAAATACTTGTTTTGGATGATTGCTTTAACGCTAACCTCAAAGTTGCCAAAGAAATTATGAGAGAGATTATAAAGAAAAATTTTGGTCTCTTGTTCAATTTTGCCGTGGGAATTCGCGCAGATCAGGTTGACGCAGAGTTGGCTCGACTACTTTTAAAGGCAGGTACATATCATGTGGCGTTAGGTATTGAATCTGGCTCAGAAAAGATTCAGGAAGCAATTGGAAAAAATCTTTCCCTTAAGAGGGCAAAGCAGTCAATCAATTTATTAGCTACAGAAAGAATAGCGACAACAGGTTTTTTTATGCTCGGCTTTCCGGATGAAACAAGAGAAGATGTTTTTAAAACCATACAATTTGCAAGAGAAAGCTTGCTTACCTTTGCAGATTCTTCGTTTGTGGTTCCTTTTCCCGGAACCAGGATGTATAACGAGTTGGCTGCAAAAAAAGAAATAGAAAATTTAGAAATTAGTAAGTATATTTCAAATCCGTTTGTTCGGCTACATATAAATTTAAGTAATATGTCGAACCAGGAATTAATTAAGTTAAAAATGACCTTTGCTATCAAGTTCCACTTGTCTATAAGGCGCTTGATTATAATGATAAAAACATTGGGTTTGTTTAAATTAGGAAAGATAGTAGCCCATTACTATCAATTAATATTTCGCTACATATTCAAATATGGATATTGATCAATGAGAGAAAGATTTCTAAAGTCTATTAAGTGAAGTGTATTTAAGATGTTTATGGTAAATAGTGCCTTATTTTTCCTAAGACTCCTTAAGGCCAGACTAACTCATAAATTCATCCCTTTAGTTATGCAATTTAATGTAACCAACAATTGTAATTCTCGATGTTCTTATTGCTATGCTAAATATTACGAAAGAGAGCACAAGGACTTAGATACAAAAAGTGTCTTTTATATAATTGATGAATTAGCCAAGGCCGGTACCCAGCGATTGAGTTTAGTAGGCGGAGAGCCGCTGCTTAGAAAAGATATAGGCCAGATTATTGATTACATTAAATCTAAAGGTATGGAGTGCACTATGACTACAAATGGTTATTTCATTCCAGAAAAACTTAAGGAATGTAAAAAGCTGGATTTATTGTGTATAAGTTTGGACGGAAGTGAGGAAAGTCACGATGCAAATCGGGGACAGGGTAGTTTTTTAAAAGCCATGGAGGCGATAAGGGTCGCTTGTGAAAATCACGTTTCTATACAAACCAGCACAGTTTTGACCAAAAATAACCTTAAGGATTTAGCGTTTTTGATTGATACAGCCAAGACATACAATTTTTATCTAACCTTTACCCCAATGATTACCCAGGTCTGTGAGGGAGGAAAGAAAGCGGTAGACGAACTACTTCCCAGTATTCAGGAGTATAAGGCAATTTTAAGACAGATTATTCAAGAGAAGAAAAAAGGCGCACCTATCCTTTTTGCATCCAAGGTATACGAACATTCCTATAATTGGAAGGACTTTTCAAATGATAAGATAATGGGTGAGACACCAGATTTTAAATACATAAAATGTAATGCAGGTAGGTACTCTGCGATTATTGATGCTAACGCTGACTTGTATCCTTGTCCTCAGTTGGTAGGTGTAATAAAAGTAAAGAACATCCTTAAAGTAGGCCTTAAAGAGGCCTGGGAATATATAAACAACCATAATTGTAAGACCTGTTTTTCTCCCTGCAGCAATAATCTAAATCTTTTGTTATCTTTGGATGCAGCAGTCATATATGATTTAGTTAAATGCTATTCAGGAAAGAAATTTAAGCTAAATGAATAAAATTAAAAATAGGTATGAATTAGCTAAGAGTTATCTTTGCAAAAAAGTCCGAGTTAGTGGTTTTCCCCGAGTAATTGGCATAGAACTTACCAATAGGTGTAACCTTAAATGCATTATGTGTGCCCGTCAGCAAATGTCTCGGAACTTAGGTGATATGGACTTTGAATTATTTAAGAAAATAATTGATGAAGGCAAAGAATATTTGGAATTTGTATGGCTTCAGGATTTGGGTGAACCTTTTTTGCATAAAGATATTTTTAGCATGATTGAATATTGTCGAGAAAAGGGTATAAGAACCGGTATTTCCACTAACGCAACAATTATGAATCAGGATATAATTGATGGTATTGCGGTATCAGGATTAGATTATTTGATGTTTGGTTTTGATGGTGCATCTAAACAGACCTATGAAAGGGTAAGGTTAGGCGCTTGTTACGAAGAAGTAGTTAATAACATAAAGAAATTTATTAAGACTAAATTAAGTAAGGACTTAAAAACCTTTTTGGTTATTCAATGCATTTATATGCAAGAGACAGAGAGAGAAATTGAAAGTTTTAGAAATTTATGGAATATAAAAGGAGTTGACGCCCTGCGAATAAGGCAGATTACTTATAGCGCTGATAAGGCTGCAGCAAGATTTATAAACAGGAAACGTTGTTGGCCTTGTTTTTGGCCATGGAGCAACCCGCATATCAAATGGGATGGAGTTGTAGTTCCTTGTTGTCAGGATATAAATGCTGATTATGCCTTAGGTAATTTGAACCAATTTTCCCTAAAAGAATTGTGGAACAATGAGAAGATGCAAGAATTAAGGAAATTATTAATTTTTGGAAAATATGAACACAGCCTTATATGTAAAAAATGTAATATGTTCCAGCCAACTATCTTGCAAGTATTGAGTAGCTCATTTATTGATCAGTTTATCTTAAATAAGTTAATTCCTTATATGGAAAGCCTAATTTGCAAAATGAGATATTGAAAAATTATGTACACTAAAGATTATTTTAAGGATAAAAATATTATTATAACTGGCGCTTCCAGTGGTATCGGTGAAGCTTTGGTAGAAGAATTTTCTAAACTGGATTGTAGAAATATAATTTTACTTGCTCGACGGAAAGAAAAATTAGAAGCCATTGTTAATAAGATTGGGAAAAGTAATATCAAATTTTATATTTGCGATGTGACTATAAAAGAAAAAGTTAATGAATTGTATCAAAAGATCTGTTCAGAGGTTGGAGATATAGATATCGCCTTTCTAAACGCGGGAATAAAAGATACCTCTATTGTTCAAAATATCAATAGTAAGCAGATAGAAGATATCTTTAAGACTAATTTTTTTGGAGTTGTTTATTGGTTGGAAAGTTTATTAGTAGATATGCAAAAAGAAAATCGCGGAACAATTGTTGTAACTTCTAGCCTTGCTGCCTTTAGAGGTTTACCGGGTAACGGCCCTTATGCTGCTTCCAAGGCAGCTATTTCGGCATTGATAGAGAGCTATCAGATAGATTTAATGGCAACCAATATCAAATTAATTTTAGTAAGTCCATATTTTGTGATGACAGAGATGACTGATGTTGAAGAAAAACAAAATACCTTAATTTGGTTAACTGCACAAAAAGCTGCTCAAAAGATTATTGATGGAGTTAAGAAAGGAAAGCCACATATTGTTTTCCCTTGGTACTTTCATTTATTTATGTATATTTTAAGAGGAATGCCTTCTTCACTTTATTGTTTATTTTGGAGGCTACTAAAGCGCGAAGGATAATTACATTAAAAAATAATGTTAAGTAATCTGTTAGTCAAGCGAGCGCGTTTGTTTAATAAGGTAATGCAATGTAAAATTTTAGGTCAACGCAGTCCGGTAGTCGCCTATTTGCTTCTTACCGATCGTTGCAATATGCACTGTCGCTATTGTTTTGTAGATACAACTAAAAAAAGAAAGGAATTAAGTACTCAAGAGTGGAAACAACTTATTGATGAAATATTTACTATGGGTTGTCGAATGATTTGCCTGATGGGAGGGGAGCCTTTACTTCATCCTGATATTGAAGAAATTATTGGGCATATTCAAAGTAAAAAGATTATCTGTGATATGACTACCAATGGAATATTGGTTCCCAAAATGATCAATGTGGTAAAAAAGATTAATTCACTTATGGTAAGCCTTGATGGAGATGAAGTTGCAAATGATGCCAATAGAGGCAAAGGAAGTTTCAAGTATGCCCTTGATGCAATTAAGATAGCAAGAGAAAACGGCGTAGTTGTGCGCATTAATGCTGTTATGACTAAACAAAGTCAGAACAGTTTAGAATTTCTTTTAAATTTAGCAGATAAGTTTGACCTTTATGTTACCTTCGCTATAACCGCTGAATTTCTTTGTGAAGATATTGTAAGAGCAGAGGAGGTTACATTAAGCGATGGGGAGATTAAAAATGTTTTTATTAAGTTGAAGAAACTTCGTCAACAAGGACGGCGGGTACTTTTTTCTCAAGCCGCTCTGGATTATGTGATTAACTACCCTTTACCTTATAATAAAATTATTTTCCAAGATGATATAGAACACAGAAAATTTTATAAAAATAAGTGTCCTTTCGGAAATACAATGTTTTATGTAGATGCAAACGGAGACTTATATCCTTGCGCAGCTCTTTGGAACACGGATCACTTTCAGCCGATGAATATACTCAAAGATGGTTTTCAAAAAGCTTGGGATAATATGGCAAGATTGAGGTGTCTAACTTGTTTCTGCCCTGGAGTTCCTGAGTGGAATAGAATTATGTCTCTGCGAGGCTTGACAGATGGTCTGCTAGTAACACTCAAACAAACCTTTAGTCGAAGAGTAAAGAATCAAATCACTAACAATATATGATTAATGGAGGTGGAACCAAGCGAAAGTGTGTAATTGTAATTATTTTAAGCTAAGTAATATTTCTATATATTCGCGAGATATTCATAGATGTAAGTTCGCGATGAAGGAAGCTCTTGCTGCTGAAGATCTTACACCGCAGGGTTTATGCATCTTTGCCTTTCATTCCATTTATCCATACTATTTAACCTTGATAAATGGTGGTCGGTTTAGATGGGTTAGACCTAAAAATGGAGTTATTGTTCAATGCCCTAATCCAAAAGATGCATTAGAGATGAAGGTTTTTCTTTCTGATACAAGGGATACGGTGCGTGTTGAAGTAATTGGAGCACGGGGAGAGTGTCTTAAAGGGCATAAAAAAGGAGACATCTTTATTTTAAGTCCTGACACATTTAAATTTTGCCCAAAAGCATTAGATGCTTTTATCCCATATCTTAACTTATTGGCTAAGGGCGAAAAATTACCCTGGACAGATAAAGACTGTAAGCCTATTTTAAAGTGCCCACATAGCTATTGTGGTAATGCAGAATTTTTATTTGAGGTTATCTAAATGAAAAGCTGTTTTAAATTACCAGAATTTGTCCTTGATACATTGGTTATGAAAAAAATTTGTAAGTATCATAAGCGTAAGGGGCAAGTTTATAAGTCTGATGATATCGTGCGTGATTTCTGTTTGGATGCTTTTTATGTTGCTTATCCTTATTGTTTAGCTTTTCTATATGATGCGGATAAAAATGAATTTAAAAATAAGAAAATTACTCTTTTTTGTCCCAATCCTAAAGGTATTACTTTTGAAATTACCCGAATTCCCGCTCTGCCATTATTTATCCGCATAGTTTGGAAATTATTTGTATATCTTCTATCTAAAATGTCAATTCGATTGGATTGGGCAGACCTTCATTGGTGTATCAAATTAAAAGTAACAGAGAATAAAGGAAGTTGTCCTGCTGGATACGTTGCTGGTAAAACTTACTGGTTTAATACTCGAAGACTCGATGAATTGTGTCCTGCATCCTTCCATGGCATTTATCCGTTTCTTTTGTCATATTTGTTAGGTTATAGTTTGCCTTGGCAAAAGCAAGGCGAGATTGTAAATATTCACTGTCCCGACCATGAGGGTATAGTATACGGCGTTTGGAAGGAAGCTTGATTAAATGAATTTACCCATTCATGTTATTAGCGGAGGGATTTTTTCTATCATTGTTTATAGATTTCTTGGCATCAAGAACGCGATAGGTTTTTTCTGTTTTGCCTCTTTTCTAGATGCAGATCATTATCTCTACTATATATACAAATTTCGTAAATTGCATATAAGAAAAGCAATGGAATATTTTGATGCCCATAGGGATGTTGAACGTTTTTGTCTTTGTATATTTCATACCATAGAATTTTTTATTTTTTTTAGTTTAATTACTTTTATCTTTAGCTCGTTATTTCTTTACGCCTGTTTATTGGGTGTTATATTGCATTACATTGTTGATATAGCCCAGGCTTTATATCTTAAACGTATATACTACAGATGGTGGTCAGCAATTAGTTATTGCCGCTCAAGAAAAACGAATGAGAAATTATAAAGAAAGATTAAATTTTTAGCTTTCTAAGGAGAAAAAGATCCATTATTTATGAATGTCTTATTAATAAACCCACCATATTCTTTGGTAGAGTATAATGTTTATAGTAAAACAGGTGCAGTTTTACCGCCATTGGGCTTGCTGTATATAGCAGCTTATGTAAGAGAAAGATGTAGAAATATTGACGTTTGCATACTGGACTCATCCGCTTATAAACTTGATTTTGAAGGATTTCAGAAAGAATTAAAAGATTTTCAGCCTGATATCGTAGGGATAACTGTCTGCACTGCAACATTTTCAGGGGTTCTAAAAACAGCAGAGATAGTTAAAGAAAACTTTCCTCATTGTATTATTGTTGTCGGCGGACCTCATGTATCTGTACAGCCAGAAGAGTGTATTAGTAGCTCTGCCAATATTGATATAGCTGTTATAGGAGAGGGCGAAGTTATCTTTGCAGAATTATTAGAATCTATATACAGAAAAGTGGGTATTAATGGTGTGCCAAATATAGTTTACAAGGAAGGTGGGAAAATAGTACGAACACAAGGTCAGCATAAAACGATAGATTTAGATACACTTCCGTTTCCTGCCAGAGATCTGATAAATATGAGATTATATCATCCTGCACACGGGACATATAGGAGACTTCCAGCGGCAAATATGATTACTTCTAGGGGTTGTCCTTTTAGGTGCACCTTTTGTTCAAGCAGCATTTTTGGGTTACAATACAGAGTTCAATCTCCCTTTAAGACAATGCAAGAAATAGAGACATTAGTAAATGATTACGGTATCCGTGAAGTTCTTTTTAACGACGACGTTTTTACCCTTGATAAGAAAAAAACAGCAGAATTATGCGAACTTTTATTACAAAAAAAATTGGATTTTACATGGAGTTGTAGTACTAGAGTTAATCTTATTGATCCCCCGCTATTAAATAAGATGCAGAAAAGTGGATGTTTCGCCGTAGGCTACGGGATAGAGTCTGGTGATGAGAATATCCTCGAAAAGATAGATAAGGATTCTTCTCTGAAAGATGCCAAAAAGGCTATTCAATGGACCAAAGAAGCCGGTATGGAGACAAGGGCTTTCTATATTTTAGGCTTTCCAGGAGAGACGAAACAAACTATCAAACGAACAATAGAGTTCTCTTTAGAGTTAGATACAGATTTTGTCATTTATAATATAATCAGTCCGATGCCCGGCACAAAGTTGTTTGAAGAAGCCAAAAGCAATGGCTTGTTGTTATATGAAGGCAGAGAAATTTATGATAAGGCAAATGGAGCTACGCCAATGATAAAACTTTGCGACGTAACCCCCTCGGAATTAAAGCAATTCTATAATTTGGCATACAGAAGATATTATATAAGGCCAAGGTACATTTTTAATCAATTGAGACGAATACGTTCTCTAAGTGATTTTAATCGCTATATTAGAGGAGCCCTCTCTTTCTTAAATTGGAATGAAAATATAAGTTATGAATAAAATATTTATAACAGGTGCCTCGGGGTTTATTGGTAGCAACTTAGTTAAGAAACTGGTTGTTAATAATCAGGTATATACTTTATTTAGAAAGACAGATAAAGAAATTAATGAAAAAACAACAATTGTCTTTGGTGATATATTGAGTCCAGAAAGTTTTATTTCAAACGTTAATGGGTGTGATATATTATTTCACTGTGCTGCCTATATATCCTTTCAGGAAGGTAATTTTCAAAAAGCATATAAGGTTAATGTAGAAGGCACGCGTAATGTTTTAGAAGCCGCCTATCAAGCTAAAGTAAAAAAGGTTGTACATCTAAGTGCCTGTGCGGTTTTAGGCTATTCGAAAGATGAAAACCAAATTATAGATGAAA
Source organism: Candidatus Omnitrophota bacterium (assembly GCA_030692045.1). Taxonomy (GTDB): domain Bacteria; phylum Omnitrophota; class Gorgyraeia; order JAUYCX01; family JAUYCX01; genus JAUYCX01. The sequence continues at coordinate 108,032 of JAUYCX010000045.1, read as the reverse complement.
CTGCTAAGCCCAAGATACCTAAATCAAATGTTTATGCTTATACCAAAATGAAGGCTGAGGAGGTTGTGCAGGAATATGTTAAAAAGGGTGCAAATATCTCTATTGCTAATATTGCGACAGTATATGGAGCTGGTGATAGAAGGTTAAATTCTGGTAGTATTATAAAGGCAATTTATGAGAATAAAATAAAGTTTGCTCCACCTGGCGGCACAAGTTATGTTACTGTAAATGATTTAATTGATGGTCTAATATTGTTGGCTCAAAAAGGAAGGCCAGGAGAGCGTTATATCTTTTGTAATGAGAATCTTACATTTTTTGAATTATTTAATCGCATTGCAACTGTTTTAGGCAAAGGCGGGATAAAATTTATTTTACCCAGATGGACATATTTACCTGCGAATGTTGCTGCTTTTTTGAAAGATAAACTCACTTTCAGAAAAAGAGGCTTCAATTTAATAACACCTCAAATAATTAAAGAATCTTATAATTACAAATATTATAGCTCTCAAAAAGCCAGGGAAAGCTTGGGCTGGAGTCCAAAGGAAACATTAGAAGAAGCAGTTACTGAGGCGTTTAAATACTACCTTAAAGAAGGTCTAATTTGTAATGGGCGATAAAGAAAAACTTAGCGTTAAGCAAGCAAATAAGCTTTTATATGACACTATAAAAGATAATTATGAAAAGATTGATGGAAGGCGCTCCCGCAATCTTCTTAGCTGGTTAAGAAATCGGTTAGAAGGATTGTCAATAATTGTAAATGAAAAATCTGTTTTGTTAGACATAGGCTGCGGAAGTGGTTTTGTAATTAAAGCGGCACAAGGTTTATTTAAAAGATTGTATGGCTTGGACATATCAGAAAATATTTTAAAAAAGGTTTCTCAATTTGCAGATGGAGTTATTTGTGCGGATGTAGATTTTATTCCTTTAAAAGATGAAACAATAGATATTGTAGTATTATTTTCTGCCATACATCATTTTTATGATTTTAGAGTTATGTTAGATGAAATACATCACGTATTAAAAAAAGGTGGGATTTTATATATCGACCATGATTTAGATAAAAGATTTGCCAAGAGATTTAAATTATTGCTTAAAATTTATAGGAGGGTATCAAGGCGTAAGGATAAATATATATCCGCAGGCATTGATGAGAGAATTTATGACTTAGCTGAATTCCATTCAGATGGGATAGACAAACAAGAATTAGAGCATTGTCTAAAAGAGTTAGGATTTGAGATTATAGATAGCTTCAATCATTGGTTTGGCTTAAGCAGATTTACGAATAAAATTTTTGGTTATAAGAAGTTTTGTTCGTCGAGTGCTCCCCTATTGAGTATTGTTGCCAGGAAGGTAAGCATTGAGTAAAAAAATATTATTATTAAGCCCACCGTATCTACCCGAGTATATGCGTAATGCCCGTTGTGATTTTGTCTCGCTTTCCAAAACGCAGTGGTATCCCATTTGGTTAGGATATTGTGGAGCATTCTTAGAAAAATATGGGTTTGAAGTTAAGCTCATCGATGCGCCTGCTTATGGATTAAGCCATAAAGAGTGCAAACAAATTATTTTAGATTATAAACCAGACCTTTTAGTAATTTATAGCGGGCTTAAGAGCGAAGATAATGATATAAATTTTTCACAAGAATTAGTTAATAAGCTAAATTGTCAGGCAGTATTTGTTGGTCCGTATGTCTCAATTTGGCCGGATAAGATACTTCAGAAAACTAAAAACATCAAACTAGCAATTAAGGGAGAATTTGAATATCCAATTTTAGAATTATTGCAAGGCCTTCCATATTCTGAAATAAAAAATTTGTATTATAAAATTGATGCAGATATTAAACATAATGAGTTAAGGACATTGTTAAATACAGCTCAACTTGACAATATCCCTTTTGTTACAGACTTTTTTAATCGCCATCTTAATCTTAAATATTATAAAGCTCCTTCTGAATATTATCCCTTTATTGATTTAATGACAGGACGTGGCTGTGTCTGGGGAATATGTTCATTTTGTCTTTGGGTTCACTCTTTTATTACCGGGTCAGTTTATAATCTTCGCTCAATTGACAATGTTACTGAAGAATTTAGGTTTGTCAAACACCAAACCCCAAGTGTAAAATCAATTATGGTTCAAGATGATACCTTAACTTCAGAAAGGGCAGTTGAATTATCCCAGAGCCTTTTGAGGAAGGATATTAGAATTTCTTGGTCATGTTATGTTCGGCCAAATATGGAGTTTGAAACTTTAAGGCTTATGAAAAAAGCTGGTTGCCGTAATCTCCATGTTGGTTATGAATCAAGCAATCCCGAAGTCTTAAAAAATATTAAAAAAGGTATTACCAAAGAAAGAATGATTGAATTTAATAAAGATGCAAAAGAGGCAGGTTTAAGGATTCATGCTGACTTTGCTATAGGATTTAATGGAGAAACTAAAGAAGGAATTTTAGAAACCATTAAATGGGCAAAAGAATTAGATCCTGATACTGCTCAATTTCAATTAATTATTCCGTATCCTTCAACGCCTTTCTATGATTGGTTAGTAGAACATAATTGTTTGTTGGGAAAAGAGCCTAATTATCCAAATTTGTCAAATGAAGATTGCAGGCGTTTAGCCAAATTAGCTTATCGGGAATTCTATTTAAGCTTTAGATATTTTAAGAAAGCACTTAGGAATCCTAACGAATTTATATTTGTTCGGATAGATACAATAATTCGCGCCTTACAAGCAATGTTTTGGAAAAGGTGGTGATTTTTAAGATGTTCGAAAAATTCAAAAAATGGTTTATTCGGGCATGGATAATTTTCGCCTATTTATTATTTTTCTTAATTTTTTTAAGAAATTTTAAGAATGTTTGATTATTATCAGGAAGATTTTAAATGATTGAAATCATTTTTTTGATTATTCTAATATTAATTTCTGCTGGTTTAGGCAAGAAGATTTATCAAATAGTTAAAATTAATTTTACAAATTTTTGGGAAGAATTTGTTTTTTCTTCTGGTTTAGGATGGGCAGTATTAAGTTATCTTACATTAGCCCTATATTTATTAAATCTGTTAGATAGAATTTGTTTTTATGGATTAATTTCTCTTATAATAATTTTTATATTTCCCCAGATAATAAGAATTGCCCTCATTCTAATTCAAAAAATAGAAACTTTTTTTAATACAAAAAAGAGTTTATTTACCTATTCATTATTAGCCATACTCTTAGTCCAAGTTATTTTTAGTCTCTTTGGTGCATTAGCACCTCCTACGGATTGGGATGGTTTAGCCTTCCATTTGATGCAGCCCAAAAGTTATCTGGCTCATATCAACTTAACTTATAATTTTTTACCCTCCTTTCTTACCTTCCCTAAGAATGCAGAGATGCTTTATCTTTTAGGCATGGGATTAAAGAGTGATATTCTGGCAAAATTAATTAATTTTGCAATGGGGATAATGTTAGCCATTTCAATTTTTTCCTTCTCTAGAAAATATTTTTCTTTCAATGTTTGTCTTTTGGCTTCTACGATTTTTTATACTATGCCTATCGTTGGTGGGTATCTCTCCACAATGGCATTTGTGGATTTATTTGTCTATTTTTATGAGTTTTTAGCAATTTACGCATTTTTTAATTGGTGGGATACTTCAAAAAAGTTCTGGTTAGTTATCGCAGGAATAATGATTGGGTTTTCTATGGGTGTAAAATACTTAAGTATTGTCTCCTTTTCTTTAATAGTTTTAGGAATAATAATTAAAGTTTTGTTTATAGATAAGAAAAACTTAAACTTTTTATTTAGTCAGTTGTTAGTATTTATTCCTTTAGCAGTTTTAATTCCTTCTTATTGGTATATAAGAAATTTTATTTCTACCGGAAATCCTTTTTGGCCGATTTTTTATCGGATATTCGGTGGGTTACACTTGACACCCGAGTATCTTAAGTATATGGAATATGCATTATTAAAATATGGGATAAAACGAACCCTTATTAATTATTTGCTACTTCCTTGGTATTTAACCTTTAATCCTGACAAATTTGGCGGTTCATATCTTAATCCTTTATTTTTTGTTTTTCTTCCTGTTTTGTTATTTTTTAAAGAAAAAAAGAGAATAATAATTCATCTTTTATTCTTTAGCGGTTTATATTTGACTGTATGGTTTTGGTTTTTAAGTCAACAACAGAGATTCCTGCCAGCTATTATTACGCTTTTAAGTATTTGTACAGCTTATGCGATTGAAAGAGTAATTGCTTTTGATATTAAATTTAAAAAAGTTATTTATATTATTATATTTTCATGGTTTTTGATAAGCACAATTAACATAATCTTAGACCACAAAGATAAGATTCCTGTAATTTTAGGAATGCAAACTACTAAATCCTATCTTTCTAAAAAGCTTAATTTTTATCAAGATATAGATTTCATAAACCATAATTTGCCTAAAGATTCAAATATATTGTTGATTGACTTCGAATGTTGCTATTATCTAGAGCGAAAATTTACTTATGGGGATTTAGGTCATCAAACGCATATTTTATATAAAAATTATGATGTAGATAGTTTGATGATGTATCTTAAAGAATTAGGCATAACACATATTTTCATTCCCAAAGATTTTTGTAACCGTAAAGTATTTATTGAAAAGAAGTGGAGTATAAAATTACTTGAAGAATTAACAAAAGATTATAAACCTCTAATAGAGTTATTGAATGATGAAGCCATAAGAGATAAATATTTAGAACTCATCCATAGTAGGATTTTCAATTTATATAAAATTAGATGAAATATTTTAAGTTTATTTTGGTTTTTTTCTTTATTTATCTTATTCTTGTTTTTCCCCACATTTGGAAACCGTTAGTTGCAGATGATATCTATTTTGCTAATTCTGCAAAAGTTCCTTTGTCAATTTCAGATTTTGGTCCGAGACTCCACCCTCCTTTATACCTGCACATTCTTAGGTTTTTTTCACAATTATTTGGAGTCTTTGATAATGGCTTAAGAATAATTGGCATTATTTGTTTTCTCTTAAATTTAATCCTTATCTATAAATTATCTCAGCAGGCATTTCATAACGAGAGGGTAGGGTTTTTGGCTTGCCTTATATTCGCTCTTCATCCTATGGCAATTCAAGGTTCCATGATTTTAGATATTGATAATACAGTTTTAACCGTAGTTTTGATGCTAACTGTTTTTTATTTTAGCAAAAATATGTATTCTTTAAATTTTAAAACAGGCTTTTTTCTAACCTTATTATTTTTTTGTTCTTTGTGGGCAAAATTTACGACCCCTTTTATTTTGATGGGGTCAATGTTATTATTTTTTATCTTTAAAAAAGATACTAAAAATGCACTTAAAATATTTATAATATCATTAAGTTCTATTTTAGTTTTCCTCTTGATGTGGAGAATCTATTCACGGATTTTTAATTTTCCTTTTTCCGGAGGTATTATTACTCACCTGCTTATTATTAGAAAGTTTATAAGGGGCGTTTCCTTTGGGCCAATTCAAGAGTTTTCTTTAAGAATTCTTAGAGTGTCTTTATGGTTCGGTATTTATATAATACTTTTTTGGATAGCGATTATTTTAAGACGCATAAAAGTAATTGGCCTAAAGAATAAAGAGCTAAATTCTAATGACTTTTTAATTATTTATTCTATATGTATTTTTATGGGGTATACATTAATTGGTGGATTATTTTTTGGTTTTGCAAAATATCAATACCCCATGCTACCAATTATTTCAATTATAATAGCGAATGCAATTCTAAGTTTTGATTTAAAAAGTTTTAAGAATAACTTTTTTATTTATATTATTGCTGCTATTATCTTAGTTTTTCTAAATAATTTTATTCTGCCAGATCCCATTTATCAAATAAATTATACCTTGAGAAAATTGAGTATTTTTGCCACCAGCCCAATATCGAGTTTTATTAAGACTTTTAGCTTGCAAATAATCTTTTGTTTTCTGCTTCTATTTCTATTTGTTGAGATCAGTCGAAGGATAATCCGCGAATCAAGTTTTTGGCAAACCTTCTGTTTTTTGTTAGCCACTTTTATTCTAATAAATAATTTTTACACAAATATTTATTTAAGGAAGGTTGACTTTTTTACCACACTTTGTTATGGCAGAGATATCAGGGAGTTTAAGAGAGTCGCCAATTTATGTAAAGAAATAGCAGTTAAAAACAAAGATAAAAGAATAATTGCTCCGGAAGATATACTTTACTATGCAGATATAAAGGTTTTTCAAGGATATGAAAAATTCTGGAACAGGAGAGATAAATTTTTAAGGCTAATAGAAAAAGATAAAGTTGATACAATTATTTATGCTTTTACTTATAACCCTATTTTTAGCTACAAAAATATTTTCTTAGACCCTTCTGTATTTTCACAGCTAAAAGAAAAATATACTTTTACAGAACTTAAAGAACATACAATTTGGCAAAGAAAATAATTCTTGATGCGTATAGGAATTGATATAAGAGAATTAGAAGAGGGAAAATTTACTGGTATTGGAAGATTTACTTTAAATTTCCTGAACTATGTTAATGTTAGCGACAAGGAAAATGAGTATGTGCTTTTTGGAAATCAAAGAACTCGACAACTAAATTTTTCTAAGCATATGAAATTAAGATTTATCCCAGAATTTTATAAACTTTATTGGGACCAAAAAGTCCTTTTAGACCAGATAAAGAAAGAAGGCTTAGATATCTTCTTTTCTCCTTCATATTCCGCCCCTATAATTTCTAAAGCCAAAATTATTGTTACCTGCCATGACCTTCATTTTTTAAACTCCAGTAATCCCATTGCAAACTGGCTAAGACAATGTTATAGCCGCTTTATTTGGGAAAGGGCTTATATTATAATTGCCGTTTCAGAATATTCCAAAAAAGAGGTTATAAAATTTTTGGGCTGTAGTTCTGAGAAAGTCAGGATTGTATATGATAGCATTGAAAGAAGTTTTATGCCAATAGATAGAGATATAGCTTTTGAAAAATTAAAGAGGAGATTCGCAAAGCTTAATAAAGATTTTATCCTGTATGTGGGGAATCTTAAGCCTCATAAAAATTTATCGAGGCTTATTCAAGCTTATAACTTACTGCCTAAAGTTTTGAAAGATAGACACCAATTGGTTATTGTTGGTAAAATTGATAGGAATTATTCCTATTTATTTTATTTAGTTAAGAAATATAACCTTGTTAATAATGTAGTTTTTTTAGACCTTGTAATTGAAGATGATTTAGTATATTTATACAATGCCGCAGCAGTTTTAGTTTTGGTTTCTTTGCATGAGGGATTTGGTCTGCCGGCATTAGAAGCCATGGCCTGCGGAGCGCCTGTAATTATTTCTAATTCTACTTCCTTGCCAGAGGTAGTAGGCGATGCGGGTTTATATGTAAATCCAATGGATGTTAATGATATTTCTAATGGTTTGCAGATAATTATTACAGATGAGTCTTTGCGAAGAAATTTGTCAGCAAAAGGCTTAGAACAAGCAAAAAATTTTAGAGTAGAGAATTCGGCAACTAAAATTTTAGAAATTTTTAAAGAAGTGAAGGCTATAACATAAAACATACATTTTTAATAAAAACTATATAGAAAAAATGGAACATCAGAATAAGAGAGAAGAGTTAAGTTTTTTTAATAATTTTGTTAAGGCAGCCTCTGAGTACGATGTATTTGATAATAATGGTAAACATAAACTTATAAATTTATTTCAAAATGAGATAATATCAGTAAGGGGAAAGTGTCTTTTAGACATAGGATGTGGTACAGGGGTTCTTACAAGTCAATTTAGTAAATTAGGAGCAAAGGCAATAGGTGTGGATATTTCAGCTATTTCTATTGCTACGGCAAGAAAACAAAATCAAGCAACATATTTGGTTTGCGATGCAGAAAGTTTATGTTTTAAAGATAATGCCTTTGATATTGTAACATTTTGTGCGGTTTTGCACCATTTTCCAAACCTTGAAAAAGTTATATGGGAAGCTTTTAGAGTTTTAAAAACAGGCGGGAAAATTTTTTCATTTGATCCACACCGGGCAAATTTAGTAATGTTTCTCTATAGAGACAGATATTCGCCTTTACGCTCTACCAAGGGAATAACAAAAAACGAAAGGCTTTTAAGTAAAAAAGACTTAGAGGTTCAATTTAAAAAATATAGCGATGAATATAAGATTTTTTGTGCCAGTGGTATTACTTATAGTTATGTAGAAATTTCCTTAATGCGTCCAATACTAAAAGTTTATAATTTTCTGGAGAAGATGTTTGATAAAATTTGGCTATCAAAATATTTTGGTTCCTGGATTTTTGGAGTAGCTAAGAAGCCGTAAGATGGAAGAATCATTATCTGTTATTGTTCCTGCAAGAAATGAAACCAAAAATTTACACAAGATAATTCCTCCCTTAATTTCTGAATTAGAGAAAGAAAAAATTGAATTTGAGGTAATTATTGTTAACGATAATAGTTTAGATGATACTCAAGCTGTTTCTCAGAAGTTAAGTTTTATGTATCCAAAAATAAGGGTAGTTAAAAGGGCAATGCCCTTTGGTTTTGGTAGAGCCCTAAAAGATGGTTTTAAAGAGTCGAAGGGCAAAGTTATAATTCCTTTTATGGCAGATGGCTCAGATGACCCTGCAGATTTAGTAAGATTATATAGAAAGATTTTAGAAGGATATGATTTGGTTTATGGCTCGAGATTTATGAAAGGGGGCCGTGTGTATCATTATCCCATTTTAAAATTAATTATTAATAGAATAGCAAATCATTTATTAAAAATAATTTTTAAAATAGATAACTCTGATATTACTAATGCCTTTAAGGCAATCCGTCGAGAAGCCCTTGTGTCGCTTATGCCTCTTGAGGCCACCGAGTTCAACATTACTTTGGAGATTCCCCTTAAAGCTCGGATAAAAAATGTTAGACATGCCTTTATGCCAGTTAGTTGGAAGGGTAGGGATTCCGGGGTATCTAATTTAAGAGTAATAAATTTAATCAAATATTATAAACAATACTTTTTTACTTTAAAAAATTTGGTAGCCTTTGGCATTAAGCAGAATTTCTTTTAACTGATATGTATTGTTGATTTAAAGATATGTGTGGAATTTGTGGGATAGTTGGCAAATTTGATGAAGATGCCTTAAAGAATATGACTAAAAGCATTATTCATCGAGGCCCTGATTCTGAAGGTTTTTATCTTGACGCTGATATAGGTCTAGGTATACGCCGGCTTAAAGTCATAGATTTAAATACAGGTGACCAGCCAATTCATAACGAAGATAAGACTATCTGGATTGTTTTTAATGGAGAGATTTATAATTTTAAAGAACTTCGCGATAGCCTCGTAAAAAAAGGCCATATCTTTTATACTCAAACCGACACAGAGGTAGTTGTTCATCTTTATGAAGAATATAGGGACGAGTGTGTAAAATATTTACGCGGAATGTTTGCCTTTGCCATTTGGGATAAGAATGATAAAAGATTACTTTTAGCCAGAGACAGGGTTGGCATAAAACCCCTTTACTATAGTTTCATAAATAACCGCCTTATATTCGGTTCAGAAATAAAATCTCTTCTGCAAGATAATAATGTTTCACACAGATTAAATTTTACCGCCTTAGATAAATATTTAACCTTTCTTTATATACCAGCTCCCTTAACAATTTTTGAAGATATTTTCAAGCTTTTACCCGGACACATTTTAAGTTTTAGAAACGCTAAATTAGAAATCAAGAAATATTGGCAATTAGAATTTCGCTTAAAAGAAAATTCAGAAGATAATTATATTGAAGAAATAAAAGAAAATTTAAAAGAGATTGTAAAATTACATATGATAAGCGATGTCCCATTAGGAGCATTATTAAGCGGTGGCCTTGACTCTAGCACAATTGTGGGTTTAATGAGTCAGGTTTTAAACAATCCAGTTGAAACATTTTCTATAGGTTTTGAAGATAGGTTTTCTTCGTACAATGAGTTGCAATATTCAGATATTATTGCGAAATTATTTCAGACAAAACATCATCAATTTATTGTAAAACCCGATATCATTAAAATTTTGCCAACTATTGTAAGCTATTTTGATGAGCCGTTTGCAGATTCATCAGCCATACTTAATTATTTAATCTGTCAGGAAGCAAGGAAATTTGTTACTGTTGCGCTTTCAGGAATAGGTGGAGATGAAGTTTTCGGGGGGTATCCAAGATATTTAGGAGTTTTGACAGCGCGATATTATAACTCACTGCCTTTAATTTTCAGGGGTGCACTTAGCGGTATCGCGAATCTTATTCCAGAAAGCAGAAAAAGCGGCAATATTACAGGAAGAATAAAGCGATATTTAAAAACAGGAGTTTTTCCTTTAGAAGAAAGATATATTCACTGGATTTCCTATTTTAATTCTGAGATGAAAAATGAACTTTATTCAAATAATTTTAAAGAGCTTCTTAAAGATGAAAATAGTTTTGCCATACATCAAAAACATCTGCAGGAAATTGCCTCTCTTGAACCTATGAATAAAATAAGTTATTTAGATATCCATACATATCTACCCGACGACCTTTTGATTATGGCAGACAGAATGTCTATGGCAAATTCTCTGGAGTTAAGAGTCCCCTTCTGTGACCATAAATTGATAGAACTGCTTTCTTCAATTTCTTTTAATGAAAAGCTGAAGGGGTTTAAGCTAAAGAGTTTGTTTAGAAAAACGATCAAGGATTTATTGCCATCAGAAATTTTAAATAAAAGAAAGCAAGGGTTTATGGTACCTTTGGCTGATTGGTTAAGAGAGGATTTAAGGGAATTCGTCTTTGAGGTTCTTTCCGAAGATAATATAAAAAAGAGAAAGTTTTTCAACCCGAAGGCGGTAAATTCCCTAATCAAAAATCATTTTAACGGTACCCAAGTTAATACACATCAGATTTGGGCTTTATTTATTTTAGAATTATGGTGCAGGAAATTTCTATAAAAAAGATAGACAATATCTTGGTAATTCTATTGGCTGGATTGGGCGATTGCGTGATGGCATCTCCAGCTTTAAGAGCACTTAAGAATAAATTCCCGGATAAAGAAATTACCATTCTTATTTTGGCGCAGAATTGGGAATTACTCCAAAACTGTGCTTATGTAAATGAGATTTTTGTTTTGGAGAAAGTTTTTTCTTTTAAGGGCGTTTTTAAAAATTTTATTACCATTTTTAAGTTAAGAAAGGGAAACTTTGATGTCGCAATTAACCTTTACAGCCTTTATTCTTTTTGGGGAGCGTTTAAGATATTTTGTATGCTATTTTTAATAAGACCTAAAAAGACTATCGGCAGAAATACCGAAGGAAAAGGCTTTTTCTATGATTTTAAAATTGAGGATTCTATGAATTTTAAAAAACATCAGGTTGAATGTATGCTCGATTGTTTAGCGGATTTGGGAATAGCAACCCAAGATAAAAGATTAGAAGTTTGGTATAGTCAAGAAAGGGAATTATCTGTAAAGGAATTATTAAGTTCTCAAGGAATTGCTGAAACCAACCTTGTTATCGGAATAAATCCAGGTGCGAGAAGGCTTACTCGACGTTGGCCAATTGAGAAATTTGTAATTCTTAGCAAGCTTATTACCAAATATTACAATGCTAAATTAGTTATAACTGGAAGTATCCACGAGAAAAATTTGGCACAAATAATAAAAAATGAGGTAGGAGAAAATGTAGTTGTTACCTCTGGACTTTTGGGATTATCCGAATTAATTCTTTTAATAAAATTGTGCCGTATTTATATAACCAATGATACAGGGCCAATGCATATTGCTAATGCTTTAGGAGTGCCTTTAATAGTTTTAATTGGAGCAAGCTCAGAGGAAAACCTTCCCTTCATGAAAGATAATGTAACTTTAATTAAAAAGGATGTTGATTGCAGACCCTGTTATAAAAATAATTGCAAGGAGTTTATTTGTTTTGATGATATTAGTCCAGAACTTGTAATGGAGTCAGTTGAAAAAGAACTTAAAAAATATTAAATGGTAATACAACTAAATTCCCAGATTAAGGTTTTACATATTCATACCCGTGGCATCGTGGGTGGGTCTGGTACAAATACGCTTCTTAGTATGGCCGGATTACCTCAAGATAAATTTATCCCCATACTTGCCTGCGGTTCTGAAGGCCCACTTGTTGATGAGGCACTAAAAAAAGATTTAGCGGTTGTAATCTTACCCCATCTTAAAAATAAAATAAATATTTTTGACGATTTACTTGCCTTATTTGAGATTATAGGTTTAATTAGGCAAGAAAAATTCACTATTGTTCACACGCATAATTCCAAGGCAGGAATTTTAGGTAGGTTTGCCGCAAGAATTTGTGGTGTACCAATTGTTGTGCATACATTGCATAGCTGTGTTTTCAACTATCCTAATTTAAATTGGTTTCAAAAAAGATTTTTTTTATTTTTAGAGAAATTGGCAGCTAAAATAACTGACAAATTGATTACTATTTCTGAACCACTTAAGGATGAATTTATCAAAGCAAAGGTGGCAAGTAGAGATAAATTTATTACCATTTACAGTGGAGTTGAGATTGAAAAATTTAAATTACATTCAAATATTGCGGAAAAAAAACAGGAATTAGGCATACCAGAAAATAAATTTGTTGTAGGAATTGTCGGCCGTTTGGACGAGGGAAAGGGCCATGAATTTGTCTTAAAGTCAGTTCCACTTGTCTTAAATGAGGTAAAGGATGTAGTATTTACTTTTGTGGGTGATGGACCATTGAGAAAATCTTTAGAGAACTTAGCCACAGAGCTTGGTATAAGAGAAAATGTTATTTTTACTGGCATACGCAATGATGTGGCTGAGGTTTTGCAGGTGTTTGATATCTTTTGTTTGGCATCTTTATATGAGGGGATGGGGCGCGTCATTTTAGAGGCGCAGGTAGCAGGTAAGCCAGTTGTAGCAACCAGAATTGGTGGAATACCCGATATCGTCTGTGAAAATAAAACTGCTTTTTTGGTAAAGACAAAGGATGCATCTTCTTTAGCAGGTGCGTTGCTTAAGCTTATCAAAGATGATAGTTTAAGACAGGCGATGTCTGATGCGGCAGAGGAGTTTGTAAGTTTTAAATTCTCCTCAGAAAAGATGGTTGCCGATATTATTAAAGTTTACGAAGAGTTACTAAAAAATACATTAGAATATGATTAATGCCTTAGGTATTGATGTTGAAGAGTGGTTTCATATATGCGGTATTAAAAGTAGCGTTATTGAAAAAGAAAATCACATTTTTGAAAGCCGCGTTATAGAAAATACAACACAACTTTTGGAAGTTCTAAAGGAATATAATGTGAGGGCGACATTTTTTATTTTGGGAATTATTGCGCAGAATTTTCCCGATTTAGTTAGAAAAATTAGTGAATATGGCCATGAGGTAGCCAGCCATAGTTTCAACCATTTTTTAGTTTATAGACAGACAAGGGATGAATTTGAAAGGGACCTCAAAAATTCCATCGAGATTCTAAGCGCAATAACTTCTAAAAAAATTTTGGGATTTCGTGCACCAGACTTTTCCATTGTAAAAGAATCTTTATGGGCACTGGATGTTTTAAGGAATGCTGGAATTAAATATGATTGTAGCATATTTCCAGTAACGCATCCTCGATACGGGATTCCTAAAGCAAAAACAAATATTTATGAAATTCGTAATGGCCTAATAGAATTTCCTCCTTCTACAATTAGAATATTAGGAAAGAATTTTCCAGTTGCCGGAGGAGCTTATTTTAGAATTTTACCTTACAGCTTTATAAAACTGGCTATAAAAAAACTTAACTCTAATAATTTACCAGCTAATATTTATCTGCATCCTTGGGAAATAGACTATAAGCAACCCAGACTAAAAATACCTTTTGTAAGAAGTTTTACACACTATGTGGGTTTAAAAAAAGCACTTTCTAAATTCAAAAGGTTACTTTCTGACTTTCGATTTGCTCCTATAAGCGAGGTATTAGCCATTGAGAGAGACTAATAAAGTAAAAAGGTTTTTTGATAAAAGGGTAAATAAATTCGACTCCATTTATGATACAAAAAAGAAATTAGTTTGGAAGGTATTGGATTTTATCTTCAGAAAGTCTGTTGAAAGGCGTTTTGAATTAACGTGCAGAGAGTTAGATAATATAAGAAATAAAAAGATTTTAGATATTGGCTGTGGAACTGGAAGGTATAGCGTAACTCTGGCACAAAAAGGCGCATTTGTTTACGGAATTGATTTCTCTCAAGAAATGCTTAATACAGCAACGGGGTTTTCAAAAGATAAAGGCGCAGACAATTTGTGCGTTTTTATTTATGGCGATTTTATTGATTATAATTTTAATGATAAGTTTGATATATGTTTAGCGATTGGCTTTTTTGATTATATTAAAGAGCCAATAGAATATTTAAAAAAAATAAAAAATCTTACAATTGAGAGGGCAATTCTTAGTTTTCCAGCAAAGTGGCATTTACGAAATATCATTCGCCGACTTCGTCTTAAAATCTTAGATTGCCCTGTTTATTTTTATAGCAGATTAGATTTAGAGAAAATTCTTAAACAAAGCGGTTTTGATGAATTTTCAATTAGAAATATAGGTAGGGATTATTTTGTGATAGTTAAAATCTAGGGAGGATAAGATGTTTATAAAACAGCTTTTTTTAATATTTGTTATTTCATATTCAGCGGTTTTCTTTCTTACGCCTTGGTTTATAAAAATAGCCCAACGGCATAAAATCCTAGATAAGCCAGATAAAAGAAAAATTCATACAAAACCTTTGCCCACTTTAGGGGGCATTGTTCTTTATCTGGCATTTAATTTTGCGCTGATAATTGCCTTAAGAATAAATCCTCAATTTAGAGCAGATTTCCAAGCATATATGCCGGGGGTGTTTTTGGGGGGATTCTTAATTATTATTTTGGGAATTTTTCATGATACGATTGATATTAGGCCAGAAGTAAAATTTTTAGGCCAGATAATTGTGGCTTTGGTTTTATTTAATGCGGGTGTTAGAATTGAGTCCATAACCAATCCCTTTGGCGGAGAGATAAAATTAATACTGCCAGTAAGCATGTTCATAAGTGTGGTCTGGACGCTGGTTATGGTAAATGCGGTTAATCTTATTGATGGTTTAGACGGTCTTGCGGCAGGCCTTACAATCATATCTTCTCTTTCGTTATTGGCAATTGCAATACTAAAATATGATATAGGTTCTATCTTTATAATCATTGCTTTGATTGGTTCAACGTTGGGATTTTTAAGGTATAATTTTCATCCTGCCAAGATTTTTATGGGAGATTGCGGGAGCATGTTTTTGGGATTTATTTTAAGTGTAGTTTCAATTCAAGGCATTAACAAAATGGCAGTAACCGCTGCCTTACTAATTCCCATAACAGCGTTAGGCGTACCTATCTACGATGTCATACTTTCGGTTCTGCGCCGGGTAGTTAAGAGGGTAGGAATTTTTCAAGCTGATAGAAAACACATACATTACCGGCTTTTGGACATGGGCATAACGCATAGGCATGTGGTTTTAGTGCTTTATTTTATGGGAATATATTTTGCAATCATTTCTTATTTATTTGTGCTAATTCCTGTTGAATACGCATTTATCTTGTTAATCCTTTTAGGCATGGGAGTATTCTCAGGTATGCAGGCAATCGCTTTTTTAGAACAGAGGCTAAAATTGCTCCACAAAATGAAATCCAAAGAATGAGCATCACTAAAATGCAAAAAAACGAAATTCCAAATTCCAATTTCCAAATTCTCCCGAAGATTTGCTTAAAAAGTTGCTTCATCGGGATAATTTGTTTATTGTGTATTGTAATTTCTTCTGAAGTACAAGCGCAAGAGCAATACGAAAATGTCTCATCTGTTATTCATGTGCAATCAAATATCAGCGACGGAAAGCTTTCCATCGCAGAGATTGTAAAATTGGCAAAAGAAAAAGGCATTAAGGTTGTGGTTATTACCGATTGCGCCTTAAGGCGCTGGGAATATGGTCTTGCGCCATTTGAAAGGATTATTAGAAGAAAACATGAGGAAGACTCTGTCATCTCGTTTGGGGTTAGAAAATATTTCAAAGAGATTTCAGATATTCAAAGCCGCAACCCCGAGATACTCGTTATTCCCGGAATGGAGGTTGCGCCATTTTATTATTGGAAGGGAAGCTATTTGAATAATACCCTAACCCTTTATAATTGGCATGAGAAATTTTTGGTTTTAGGATTAAATAATATTAATGATTATCGCTATCTTCCAATTGTAGGGAACTATTCTTTGATACCAAGAAATTTTAGAAATTTGTTAGATTTCTGGCCTATGGGCTTAGTGGCTTTGGGATTCTTCTTAAAAAGGTTTAGAAGAAAAAAGCATTTTTCCTTCGCAGGCCAAGTATATTCTGATTTAACAAGTCCGTTTAGAGGGTTAGGGATTTTCTTGATTTTTTTAGGGATAGTTTTATGTTTAGGTATTTTTAGATTTCCCATTTCTCCTTACAACCAGTACCGAGGTAATCAAGGTATTAAGCCTTATCAGTATTTAATTGATTATGTAACAAAAAGAAATGGTCTTATTTTTTGGCTGCGTCCTGAAACAAACTATTCAAGCCAATTTTTAGGAGCACGGGTTATTACATTAAGTTACAAAGATGATCTTCGGAAGAGTTTTAACTACACAGGTTTTGCTGGAATTTATTTTGATAATTATACTGCAACAAATCCCCAAGACCTATGGGATAGGTTACTTAATGACTATTGTGAGGGTAGAAGAAAAACGCCGGTGTGGATTTTTGGTGAAGTTGGTTGGGATGGAACAAAAGAAACTTGGCATATTGACGGGATAGAGACGGTTTTGTTGTTAAAGGATTTTAATCAGCAGGCAGTGCTTGAAGCTCTAAGACAGGGCAGGATGTATGCAAAGCTTAACCGGCAAAAAAATGATTTTTCCTTGGATAAGTTTTGCGTTATGGATGAAACTAAAGAAAAAATTGCTTTTATGGGAGAAGATTTAAAGATATCTAAAGCTCCGCAGATATTAATAAAGGCAAGTTTCGCAAAAGAGTTAACCGCGCAAACTTCTATCAAATTGATTAGAGATGGCGAGGTAATTAAAGAATTTAACCCTAAAACAAATAAAATTGCAATTAACTTTAAAGATAATGGATATACGGCTTATAAAAAGTCTTTTTACCGTCTGCAAATTTATAAGGATGAGTGCTTAATTCTGACTAATCCTATAATTGTTAGTTCTAAGGACTAGAAACATTAATTATTGATTTGCTAAACCTTGATTTTCTTCTATAATAATAAACAAGATGTATGAAGAATATTGGAAAATAACTGATAAGCCGTTTGAAAATACGCCTGACCCGAGTTTTCTCTATCATTCTAGTCAGCACGAAGAAGGCCTCTATCGGCTTTTGTATGCAGTTAAGGAGCAAAAAGGGGCGGCCATGCTGACAGGTGTTTTTGGCTGCGGAAAAACACTTTTAGGAAGGACAATTCTGCGCGAGTTAGGCAAGGATGTTTATCGGGTGGCATTTATTACCAATCCGCAAATGGAATATTTAGAGTTGGTAATGGCAGTTGCCCATGGATTGGGTGCTCACGACCTTCCTTTAAAAAAGACCGAGGTCTTAGCAAATGTGGTTTTAGATTCAATAGGCACGATCTTAGAAAATAACATGAAGGATGGCAAGAATACAGTTGTTATAATTGATGAGGCGCATGTTATTGAAGATAAAAGAGTTTGGGAGGGTTTAAGGCTGCTGCTTAATTTTCAGACAGAAAACAAGTTTCTTTTAACCCTACTTCTTTTAGGCCAGCCAGAATTAAAGGATACCGTGGACTCAAATAAGCAGCTTTCACAGCGCATAGCCATTCGTTGTCATTTAACCAGTATGAATTTGGAAGATACTAAGAAATATATACAGCATCGTTTAGAGGTTGTAGGGTCACAAAAGCAGATTTTTTCTGAAGAGGCAATGCATTTAATTTATGATAAATCTGGAGGGATCCCCAGAAGAATAAATCATATCTGTGATTTGGCGCTTCTAACTGGCTTTGGCAGAAAGGTTCATTTGATTGAGGGAGGGATAATTTCCGAAGTAACTAAAGATTTAGAGGGGATATAGGTATGCAAAAATACACTCGCATTATAAATTGGCTTAAAAAACAGGTCAAATTGGCTAAAGCAAAAGGAGTAGTTTTTGGTTTGAGCGGTGGCGTTGATTCGGCGGTTGTGGCGGTTTTGGCTAAACAGGCCTTTAGAAATAAACATTTATGTTTATTTCTCTCTTGTAATAGTTCACGACAGGATAGGGCTGATGTTAAGTTACTTTCTAAAAAGTTTGAGCTCAATACCAAGTATATTGATTTAACCCCTGTTTATGAGAAGCTCAAATTACTTTTACCAAAAGCAAATAAAAGATGCCTTGGTAATTTAAAGGCTCGACTTCGGATGGCAGTAATTTATTATTTTGCCAACAAATTAAATTTTCTGGTTTGTGGAACTAGTAATAAAACCGAGTTGAGCGTGGGTTATTTTACCAAATATGGCGATGGAGCTTGTGATATTGTTCCTTTAGGAAATTTTCTTAAAACAGAGGTTAGGGAATTAGCTTTTAAATTAGGTATCCTTAAAAGGATAATTGACAAACCTCCCAGCGCTGGCTTGTGGCAGGGACAGACTGACGAAAAGGAATTGGGTGTTAGTTATGCTGAATTAGACCAGGTGCTTTGGTGTTTAGAGCACAAAGCACCGCAGGTTAGCGCCAAAGACAGGTTTTTTAAAATTAAGCGCCTGATTAAGAATTCTTTACATAAACGCTGCCTTCCTAAAATATATGTTTAGCTTAAATGTCACAGGATATTTTTCTTTACTTTCCGATAGTAAAATTGTATAATATTTTCCGCTGATTAATCAAAGGTAAATAGAAAGAAGGAAATCATATGCCAAAATTAAAATTGGGCTTGCCTAAAGGCAGCCTTCAAGAAGCAACGTTGAGAAACTTCAAGCGCGCAGGTTTTAATATTGCCATTTCTGAGCGTTCATATTTTCCTTATATTGACGACGCAGAGATTGAGCCAGTTCTGCTGCGGGCACAGGAGATTTCTCGCTATGTTGAAGAAGGAGTTTTGGATTGTGGAATTACCGGCGAGGATTGGGTTAGGGAAAATAAATCAGATGTTGTAAGGGTTGCTGATTTGGTTTATGGCAAGCAAAGCCTTATGCCTGTGAGGTGGGTTTTGGCTGTGCCTGAAGATTCAAATATCAAATCAATTAAGAACTTACGAGGCAAGCGTATCGCCACAGAGTTAGTTAATGTGACAAAAGACTTTCTTTTGAAAAGGAAGGTTATAGCAGATGTTGAGTTTAGCTGGGGGGCAACCGAAGCAAAGGTGGCAACCGGATTAGTAGATGCAATTGTGGAATTGACTGAGACCGGTACGAGCCTTAAAGCCAATAAGTTAAGAATTATTGAGACCATTTGCCAGTCTACCACTAAATTTGTGGCAAATAAAAAGTCATTTAAGGATTCTTGGAAGAATAGGAAGATGAAGCAAATCATTATTCTGCTTAAAGGTGCAATTGCCGCGGATAATATGGTGGGCTTGAAGATGAATGTTAATTGTAAAAACTTAAACAGCGTGTTAAAACTTCTACCCTCTTTAAAGAATCCCACAGTTTCAAAACTAAGTAAAGAAGGCTGGCTGGCAATAGAGACTGTGATTGACGAAAGAATCGTGCGTTCTCTTATCCCTAAGCTTAAAGAAGCTGGGGCTCAGGGGATAATTGAGTATTCGTTAAATAAATTGGTCTACTAAAGTGGCACTGTTAACTTAGATGAATTTAAATCCTAAACCCCAAACCCTAAATCCTAAACAAAACCAAAATCCAAAACCCAAAATTCAAAACTACGTTTTGAGTTTAGGGTTTGAACCTTTACATAACAAAGCCATGAAAGGAAAGGAGATTTCAAATGCCTTGCGGCAGAAAACGCAAAAAGCGTAAAATTCGCACCCACAAAAGAAAAAAGATGAGAAAGCTCTTAAGGCATAAGAAGAAGAGAGCTTGGTAAAGAATGTCGCGAGTTGGGGTTCCTTCGCAGCTTTTGAGGATTGGAATTCTTAGTGTTGTTATTATTTTAGGTTTTAACCTTAAGCAAAGCCTTGCTGCTTCTCAAATAAAAAGAGAATCTTTGGGTCTGGCACATTATACAATGGGCCTTATCTACGATTGGCAGGGCATAACAGACAAGGCAATTGCCGAATACAAAAAGGCAATTGAATTTGATTTCACAAGTTTTAGCGCACATCTTAGATTGGGAGCTGATTACGTAAAAGTGGGCTTACTTCAGGAGGCAGTCTCAGAGTTTAAACTCGCCAGCAAATTCAATGTCGAGGATTTAGAAAGCCGCTATTTTTTAGCCCTGCTTTACACATCTTTAAAAAAGTTTGATGAAGCAAATACTCAGTACGAAACAATCCTAAAAAAAGTTTCTCAAGAAAACCCCCAAAATATTCAGGCATTCAAATATCTAGGCCAGCTTTATTTTTCACAGAATAAGTTTGATGAAGCTATAAAGCAGTTTAAGAAAATACTAATTTTAGAGCCCAAAAATGTGGATGCCCTATTCTTTTTGGCAAGCTCGTATGAAGAAAAGGGCTCTCGCAAAGAAGCAATTGAGTTTTTTAAACAGGCAATTAAAGTCAACCCAAAACATGCTGATAGTCTGAATTCCTTAGGTTATCTGTATGCACAAGAAGGTTTGAATTTGGATGAAGCGCTATCCTTGATTAAAGCCGCTCTGGAAATTGACCCCCAAAACAGTGCTTATTTGGATAGCTTGGGTTGGGTTTATTTTAAAAAAGGACATTACGAGGAAGCCCTGAAGGAATTGGAAAAAGCAAGCAAAGGTTTAGAGGATTCTGAAATATTAAATCATTTGGCGCAGGTTTATTTAAAGATTAATGAGAAAGAAAAGGCAAGAAAAGCTTGGCTGCGTTCTTTAGAACTAAATCCGCAACAATCGGATTTAAAGGATAAACTTAAAGATTTAGAAAAACCAAAGATAAATGAATAAAGAGTTTCCAGAGGCACAAATTAAGCAATTAGAAGAAAAGGTTAAGGAAGTTCGTAGACTTATTGTCAAAATGTTAGCCCAGGCAGGTTCGGGCCATCCTGGAGGAAGCCTTTCTGCAACAGAGCTTATCTGTTGTTTATTCCACGCAGTCTTAAGACACAAGCCCGCAGACCCCGCTTGGCCCAACAGGGATAGATTTCATATGTCCAAAGGACATTGCTGTCCTTTGTGGTATGCGGTTTTGGTTCAGTTAGGTTATTTTCCAGAAAAGGAACTCTGGACCTTAAGAAGATTAGGTAGTATTCTTCAGGGCCATCCTGATAGGAGAGCTCCCGGCGTGGATGTTGCCAGCGGTTCTTTGGGTCAGGGTTTGTCTGTGGCTCTGGGCATGGCTTTAGCTGGCAAGTTAGATAAAAAGGATTATCGCGTTTATTGCCTCTTGGGTGACGGAGAAATTCAGGAGGGTAATATTTGGGAGGCGGCCATGGCTTCTAGCCACTATAAATGCGAAAACCTCTGCGCAATTTTGGATTATAACCACTATCAGATAGACGGTAAAACCGATGAAATTATGAATTTGGAGCCAATTGTGGATAAGTGGCGTTCCTTTGGTTGGCATACTGTTGTAATAGATGGACACGATATCAAGCAAATTTTACAAGCCTTTGATGAGGCCAAATCTATCAAAGGCAAACCCACAATTATCATTGCTCATACCATCAAGGGCAAGGGTGTTTCATTTATGGAAAATGTAGTTGATTTTCACGGCCGTTCGCCGACCAAGGAAGAAGAACAAATAGCTTTGAAGGAATTGGAATAGCGAGTTTTTAGTTATTGAGATGGAATTATTATACCAGCGCGATATTTATGGTAAAACATTAGTGGAGTTGGGTAAAAGCAGTCCCAACATAGTTGTGTTGGATGCAGATTTATCTGGCTCTACCCGCACCCAGTTGTTTGCCAGAGAATTTCCAGAAAGATTCTTTAATTTCGGTGTAGCTGAGCAGAATATGATGGCAACCGCCGCAGGCTTGGCGTCTTGTGGTAAGGTTGTGTTTGCCTCTACCTTTGCCATGTTTGCCACAGGCAGGGCCTGGGACCAGGTTAGGAATACCATCTGTTATAATAATTTTAATGTTAAGATTGTTG
Source organism: Candidatus Omnitrophota bacterium (assembly GCA_030692045.1). Classification (GTDB taxonomy): domain Bacteria; phylum Omnitrophota; class Gorgyraeia; order JAUYCX01; family JAUYCX01; genus JAUYCX01. Next base: position 85,824 of record JAUYCX010000045.1, on the reverse strand, counting down.
CCTCCCATGCTGGTTTAACTGTTGGACCTGATGGCAGCAGCCATCAGGCAATTGAGGATATCGCTCTTATGAGAGCAATTTGCAATATGAGCATAATTGTTCCCTGCGACGGCCCAGAAACGCGCGAGGCAATAATTGCAGCTTATCATCACAAAGGTCCAGTTTATGTAAGACTTGGCCGTTGCAAGATTCCTACTATCGAAGGAAAGAAGAAATTTGAATTAGGCAAGGGCTATATTTTAAGAGATGGCAAGGATATAACCATTTTTGCCTGTGGAATTATGGTGGCAAAGGCGCAAGAAGCGGCTTTAGCCTTAGAAAAGGAAAAGATTAATAGCCGAGTTATCAATATTCACACCATAAACCCTCTGGATAGAGAAATCGTGATTAAAGCCGCCAAGGAAACCAAGGGGATTGTAGTTTGTGAAGAGCATTCGGTTGTGGGAGGCTTGGCCTCGGCAATCGATGAGGTGGTAGCTGAAAATTTTCCCACCAAAGTTTTAAGGGTGGGCGTTAAAAAAAGATTTGGCCAATCCGGCGAACCAGATGAACTTTTAAAGGAATATAATCTTACAACTGAGGATATTGTCAAAACCGCAAAAAAACTACTCTAATTACTCTTGCCTACAATGAGCAGCATTACCTTAAAATCTCCTGCCAAAATTAATCTCTACTTAAGAGTGCTCAACAAAAGAAAAGACGGATTTCATAATATTGAGACTATTTTTGAACGCATAAATCTCTTTGATACCATAAAGCTTAAGAAAAATGCTCTAAACGAGATTCGGTTTTTTTGTGAGCATCCCGATGTGCCTAAAAACAACTCTAATCTTTGTTTTAAGGCGGCAAATTTATTAAAAAAGGAATTTTCAATTGATAAAGGTGTAGATATTACACTTATCAAACGCATTCCAGTAGCTGCTGGTTTGGGCGGAGGTTCAAGCAACGCCGCCTTTGTTCTAATGGGATTAAACAATTTGTGGCACTTGAGGTTATCTAAGAAGATCCTTTTAAGATTAGCTAAGGAATTGGGTTCAGATGTAGCCTTTTTTGTTTCTCAAAAGAGTTTTGCTGTGGGTAGAGGCAGGGGAGAAAGGATTTTTTGCCTTTCTGGTATTAAGCCGTTATGGCATATTTTAGTGGTTCCCTATCAAAGGCTTTCCACACCCAGGGTATATCATAAGCTAAATTTAAAGTTGACAAAGAATAAAGTTAATGTTAATATTCTAATTCACGCTTTGAAGAAAAATTCAGCCAGCCTTTTAAGTAAATTGGTTATGAATGACTTGGAGGAAGCAGCTTCTAAGTGCCTTCCAGGCTTATTAAGTATAAAAGAAAAATTAAAGGGGTTGGGAGTAAGGTCGCCCGCTATCTCTGGAAGTGGGTCGGCGATATTTAGTTTGGTTAATTCCCGAAAGGAGGCGCAACTACTTATAAAAAGGCTTAAAAACAAACTGGCGGCAGATTTTTTTGCAGTCAAGACTTATTAAACACACCAATTTAAAAGACTTAAATTACAGACTAGTTTTTAGGCAAAAGGAGGTACAGCTACTATGGAGATAACTGAGGTAAGGATATTCTTAAAAGAAGGCATAGATAAGAAATTAAAAGCTTATGCCACGGTAACCTTTGATAACGCATTTGTGGTGCGCAACATTAAGGTAATCGAGGGTTCAAGTGGCTTGTTTATTGCTATGCCATCCAGAAAGCTTAAATCTGCCTGTCCAAAGTGTGGCTTCCGCAATGAAATGCGCTCTAAATTTTGCAATCAGTGCGGGACAAGTCTGCCCTTTGTTCCCAGACCATTGGGTCCAGAAGATATCGCTTCTTCATCCGAACACCGCGATATCGCTCATCCCATTACGCAGTCTTTCAGGGAATACCTCCAGAAAAAGGTTTTAGAGTCTTTCGGAAAAGAAAAAGCCAAGGGTCCAACCGGTCAAGGCAATTCAAATAATTCTAATCAAAGCAGTGCTTTTTAAAAATCTTGCCCGGTAGTGTAATGGTAACACACAAGAATTTGGGTCTTGGTTTTGAGGTTCGAATCCTCACCGGGCAGCTTAATTTATAATTTAGTTTTTTTAGAAAAGAGGCAAGATGAATAAGAATTTCAAAGTCATAATTTTAGCCGCGGGAAAAGGTGTGCGTATGAATTCTGAGTTGCCTAAGGTGATGCAGCCCATCTGCGGCAAGCCGATGCTGGAATTTGTGTTGGATAATGTCAAAGTGCTTAAGCTCAAAGATATAACCTTAGTCTTGGGTTTTAGAGCAGATTTGGTTCGAGCAATTCTGGATAAGGATATAAAAATAGTTATGCAAAAGAAACTCTTGGGCACGGGTGATGCAGTAAAGATAGCTTTGGCTAAATTAAAAGGTTTTAAAGGCAGTTGTTTAATCTTAAATGGCGACAATCCTTTGGTTAATGCTAAGAGTATGCATAATTTAATGAAGGCGCATATCCAATCAGGCGCAAGCGCAACCTTTTTAACAGCAAATGTGGATAATCCACATGGGTTTGGACGGGTGGTGCGCGATAATTACTCTCGAGTGACAAAAATTAGCGAAGACATTGATGCCGGCGGCCTTCAACGCCAGATTAATGAGATAAATGCGGGTGTTTATTGTTTTAAGGCACCGGAGCTTTTAAAGGCCTTGAATAAAATTAAACCCAAGAATAAAAAGAAGGAATTTTATTTAACTGATATTATTGAGACTTTCTTAAATGAAGGGTTCAAAATTGAAACAGTTACAGCCGAAGATAAATTTGAGGCTTTAGGCATAAATACTCGTTGTGATTTAGCCCTTGCCAATGAAATTATGCGCACTCGTATATTAAATGAACACATGGAGCGCGGTGTTACAATAATAAGCCCTGAGATGACATTTATCTATCCTCATGTCTCAATTGGCAGAGACACTATTATTTATCCATTTACAGTTATAGAAAGCGATGTGATAATTGGAAAGAATTGTTCTATTGGTCCATTTTGTCATCTAAGGCCTGGCACAAAAGTGGAAGACTCAGTTGTTTTAGGTAATTTTGTGGAGGTTTCCCGTTCAAAGATAGGTAAAGACACATTAGCCAAGCATTTTAGTTTTTTAGGGGATGCCCAAGTTGGAAAAAAGGTTAATATTGGCGCGGGGGTTGTAACAGCTAATTTCGACGGAGAAAATAAAAATATTACCAAGATTGATGACGAGGCATTAATTGGCTCGGATACAATTTTGGTAGCACCTGTAAGGATAGGTAAAAAAGCAATTACTGGCGCTGGTTGCGTAGTAACAAAGCATAAAGATGTTCCTTCGGGAAAAGTAGCACTGGGTGTGCCGGCAAGGATTGTGAAGAAAAAGAATAAGTAAGTGATTGGAGAAAGAAGATGGATAAATTAGCTATTTTTTCTGGTAATGCACATCTGCAGTTAGCCAAGGATATCTGTAAAATTCTAAAAATTTCTTTAGGGGATGCTTTTGTGGGGCGTTTTAGCGAGGGTGAGATTAGAGTTAAGATTAATGATAATGTAAGGGGCAAGGATGTTTTTATCATCCAGCCAACTAGCCCGCCATCCAATGACACACTTATGGAACTTTTAATTCTTATTGACGCATTAAAGCGCGCCTCTGCCCAGCGCATAACTGCTGTAATACCATATTATGGATATGCTCGTCAGGATAGAAAAGACCAGCCCAGGGTTCCTATTAGTGCCAAGCTTGTGGCAAATCTTTTAACCATTGCTGGCGCAGACAGGATTTTAACTATGGATTTGCATGCCGGCCAAATTCAGGGATTTTTTGATATTCCTTTAGACCATCTGCTTGCAGTAAATATCTTTGTGGATTATTTTAAGCGCAAGAAGATAAAAGGTTTAGCAGTTGTCTCCCCGGATGTGGGGGGGATAAAGATGGCACGTGCCTATGCCAAGAGACTAAATGCCGGTTTAGCAATTGTGGATAAAAGGCGCATTAGTCCTGATAAAACTGAAGCAATACATATTCTAGGCGAGGTAAAAGAAAAAAACGCAGTCATAGTTGATGATTTAATTGCCACAGGCAGCTCAGTTATTGAGGCAGTTGAGGCTTTAAGCAAAGCAGGTGCTTTGGATATTTATGCAGCAATTAGCCACGGGGTTTTATCTGGCGATGCTATAAAACGCATAGATAAGTGCAAGGCATTGAAAGAGTTGGTGGTTACCAATAGCATTCCTTTAAGCGACCATAAAAAACATCCTAAGATTAAAGTGCTCTCTATTGCTGACTTGTTGGCAGAGGCAATAAAACGGATTCATAACGAGGAATCAGTTAGTTGTTTGTTTGATTAACTAAAATGAAAGGCAAGAATAAAAATGAAGGAGATTGATTTAATAGTTAACGCCAGAAAGGAAACAGGTAAAAACAAGGCGAAAGCTCTGCGTAGTTCTGGGTTTATCCCAGGTGTAGTTTACGGAGAAGGCAAAAAATCACAATCAATTCAATTAGATAAAAAAACCTTTTTAAGGCTTTTGAAGAGTCAAAAAGGAGAAAATATAATTATTAACTTGACTGTAGAAAGCGATGGCAAGAAATCAAGGGGAATTCCTGTGATTATAAAAGAGATGCAACACAACCCTGTGTCTGATGAGTTGATACACATTGATTTTAATCAAATTTCTTTAACCAAAGAGATTAAGGTTAAAGTTCCAATTGTGGCTAAGGGCGAACCTATTGGCATAAAGCAGGAGGGTGGTTTGTTAGACCATCTTCTTTGGGATCTAGAAATTGAGTGTTTGCCAACACAAATACCCTCAAATATCGAGGTTGATGTAAGTAATTTGAAGATAAATGATTCAATCCATATTAAGGATTTAGTTGTAGCGCAAGGTATAAAGATTTTACACGACCCTGATTTAGTTGTTTTATCTGTTGTGCCTCCAGTAAAGGAAGCAGTTGAAGAGGTAGCAGTGGAAGGCGCGCCTGCTGAGCCAGAGGTTATTAAGGAGAAGAAAGAAGTACCAAAAGAAGAGGGCAAGGCAGAGAAGCCCGAGAAGAAAGAAAAACCAGAAAAGACAGAAAAGATAGATAAGACAGAAAAGTAATTTTGTGGCAAAGTTAAAATTAATTGTAGGCTTAGGAAATCCTGGCAAGGATTATGAAAAATCTCGACATAATCTAGGCTTTCGGGTAGTTAGTGAGCTGGCTAAAGGATTTAAATTAAGGTTTAAAAAAAGCGAGGTTCTCCAAAGCTTAATTTTACAGGCTAAAATTAAAAATGAAAATGTTTTGTTATGCCTGCCGTTAGTATTTATGAATAATTCTGGTGAGGCGGTTAAAAAGATTATCGCCAGAAAAAAAATCAATTTTAAAGATTTATTGATAGTGTTGGATGATGTTAATCTGCAGTCGGGGAGTTTAAGGATTAGGGCGGCGGGGAGTAGCGGTGGACACAATGGTTTAAATTCAATCATTGAATCATTAGGCGCAACCCAATTTAGCCGTTTGAGATTAGGTATTGGCATAACTAAAAGAAATCCTGATTTAACGGATTTTGTTCTTGCATCATTTTCCAAAGAAGAGGAGAGGTCTCTATTGCCAGTTATAAAAAAGGCAAAAGACTGTATTTTAAGCTGGATAAAGCAGGGAGTAATTAAGACGATGAATGAATTTAATCAAAATAACGACATAACTTACGGAGTCCGCCACTAAATCAATGGCGGATGACGTAAGTTATAAGTTGTGTCGTCATTGAAAGGCTAAGATATGAATAAATACGAAATAATGATTATCACCAGAGTAGATTTAAAGGAAACAGAAAAAGAAGAACTATTTAAACAGTTTCAAGATACAATTATTAAAAATTCAGGCCAGATTATTAATCAACAAGCGTGGTTGTCGAAGTCTCGTTTAACCTTTCCAATTAAAAGGCAAAGGGAAGGGTTGTATTATCTAATTCAGTTTAATATTATCCCGAATGCAATTCAAAAGTTAAAACAGACATTTAGATTAAATGAGGCAGTTTTAAGGATTATGATTACGAAGGTCAAATGAAGACGCAATTTATGGAACGTAGTGAACATAAATTGCTGTCTGAATTTGACCCAGCACTAATTTTTGTAATAGTGCGTTTTAAGGATTTAGGGTGTATTGTTAATAAACCCCAACATCTCTTATAAGTGCTCTTTCAAAAATTAGTGCTGGATTTAATTCACAGGCGGTCTTCGACCTACAATTTACGTCGTCCTTCGAACTCCGTAAATTGTCTGTTCATTAAAGGAGGTAACAGATGGCAAGCTTAAATAAGGTTTTTTTGATTGGAAATTTAACTCGCGACCCAGAATTACGCTATACACCTTCTGGTTTGGCGGTTGTAAATTTAAGGCTGGCTGTTAACAGGCGTTATAAGGACAAAAATTCAGAGCTTAAAGAAGAAACTTGTTTCGTTACGGTAACTGCTTGGGATAAACAGGCAGAGGTTTGCAACCAATATTTACAAAAGGGAAGGCCTGTTTTTATAGAGGGGCGGCTTCAATCGCGCTCCTGGGAAACCAGTGACGGCCAAAAAAGAAATGTTCTTGATGTTAAGGCTGAGCGCATTCAGTTTTTGGGGTTTGGCAAGGCAGAAAAAGAGGCTTCCATTGAACCGCAAGCTGGCGCTTCGATAGAAAAAAATAAACCGGATTTAAGTGAAGATTTAAGTTGGAATGAGGAGGGAAAAATTGGAGAGAAAGATAGCCAAGAAGACAGCGTTTAGTAGAAGGGCGACTAGCCGAGATTCGAGGGAGAGAGATCTTTTTCCTCGGGAGATAAGAAAAAAATTTTGCAGGTTTTGTCAAGATAAGGTTGAGGTAATTGACTATAAAGATATAACGCGTTTATCTAAATTTATAACTGAACGCAAGAAAATTCTCTCTCGCAGGATTTCTGGCAACTGCGCAAGGCATCAAAGGAAAATAAGTCATGCCATTAAACGCGCTAGAATCTTAGCGCTTGTTTAAACAAAGAGGATAAGATGCAAGAAGTAATATTGAGAAAGGATGTTAAGGAATTAGGCAAGTCTGGAGAGGTTGTCAAGGTAAACGATGGCTTTGCCAGAAATTTTTTAATACCGCGTCGTCTTGCAGTTATCGCCACTCAAGAAAACTTAAAAAGAATTGAACACGAAAAACGCCTAAAGGCTCAACTTGCAGAAAAGGAGAAAAAAACTGCACAAGAATTGGCTGAAAAGTTAAAGGGTATTTCTTGCACCGTAGCTGTTGAGGTAAATGAGAAAGATAAGCTTTATGGTGCTGTAACAGAGATAGATATCGCCAAGGCTTTAGAGGTAGAAGGTTTCAAAATTGATAAAAGCAATGTTATCTTAGAAGGGCCAATTGAGGATTTGGGAATTTTTGATGTAGAAGTTAGGCTTCACCCCGAGGTTACTACCAAAATAAGGCTATGGGTAACGAAGAGATAAAACTCCCACCACAAAATTTAGAAGCAGAAATGGCAGTTTTGGGCTCAATGCTCATCGATGAAGAAGCAATCTCACAAGCCCTGGAGCTAATCGATGAAAGTTGTTTTTATAAAGGCGCCCATAATAAAATCTTTTCTGCAATTTTAAATCTTTATAATAATCAAAGAAGCGTAGATTTAATTACCATCTCAGATGAGTTAAAAAGGAATAACCTCTTAGAGGATGTGGGCGGTATGTCATATTTAACCGCTCTTACAGAGACGGTTCCCACCTCTGCCAATGTTCAACATTATGCGCATATTGTTAAAGAGAAGTCAATTCTAAGACTTTTGATAAGTAATGCCACGCAAATTGTTTCAGAAAGCTATGGTATGCACGGCAATGTGGATGAACTGCTTGACCGTGCAGAAAAATTGATTTTTGAAATCTCTGATCGCAAGATTGAGGGCGGATATATTCCTTTGAAGGAGATTATAAAAGACAGTATTGAGACAATAGATAAACTCTATCAAAGAAAGGCTCATGTTACAGGCATTGCCACAGGTTTTTTGGATTTTGACCGTCAAACAGCAGGCTTACAGAATTCTGATTTGATTGTAATTGCCGGAAGGCCATCTATGGGTAAGAGCGCTTTAGCCATTTCTATAGCTGAATATGCAGGGGTGGTAGAAAAAATTCCTGTGGGATTTTTTAGTTTGGAGATGTCTAAGGAGCAACTCGTTCAGCGGCTTTTGTGTTCCCATGCCAGGGTAGATACCCACAAGGTAAGATCCGGATTTCTATCACCTTCTGATTGGCCCAGACTTACCTCTGCGGCAGGAAAATTATCAGAGGCGCCGATATTTATTGATGATTCACCAGCAATTTCTTCTTTGGAGCTGCGTGCCAAGGCAAGGCGTTTAAAGTCACATCACGATATAAAGCTTGTTGTTGTGGACTATCTGCAGTTGATGCGTGGCTTTGCAAAATCAGAAAACCGCCAACAAGAGATTTCAGAGATTTCCCGCTCTCTAAAGGCATTGTCAAGAGAATTAAATATTCCCATAATCGCCATAAGCCAATTATCACGAGCAGTTGAGTCCAGGCAAGACCATCGTCCACAGCTGTCAGATTTAAGGGAATCGGGTGCCATTGAACAGGATGCGGATGTGGTGGTTTTATTATTGCGGGAGGAATATTATTACCCTACAGAAGAAAATAAGGGGGTTGCCGAGGTAATCATTGCCAAGCAAAGAAACGGTCCTGTTGGCTCTATAAAATTAGCCTTTGTAAAAGAATATATGCGTTTTGAAAATTTGTCCCGTACAGAATGATTGACATTGATTTTGATTTCCCGTATAATAATTTAATTATGAAAAAATTTTGTCTACTTTTGCTGTGCGCTTTTTTGTTTTTTGCCATTTTACCCTTCCTTTATGCCGAAAATTTAGAAACACCTCCTTTGGAATCTTTAGTTGAGCAGCCAAAAATTGTCAAGGCCATCCAAATAAAGGGCAATAAAACCATAAGCGATGAAGTTATACTCTCCAAGATAAAAACCAGGGTTGGCCAGGAGTATCTGCAGAATATTATTAGCGACGATTTAAAAAGGCTCTATAACAGCGGTTATTTCTCAGATGTAAGTGTAGACCGGCAAGATTATGCCGGGGGTTTTAGGGTCATATTTTATTTAACTGAAAAAGCCATAATTGAAAAGATAAGTTTTAGCCGCACCAAAAAAATTCCAGAAATGCAATTGCGCAAGAATTTAAAATCGAAAGAGGGCGCATTTTTGGATGAAAAAACTCTTGGCGAAGACATAAAAGAGATTGAATTCCTGTATCAACAAAAGGGATTTTCTTTAGCTAGTGCAAATTATACGACAGATATCGACGCAAAGACAAATAAAGCAAAGCTACACTTTAATATTGATGAAGGAAGCCGCCAGTTTATAAAGAGAATAAAGGTAAAAGGTAGCCAGGCCTTTTCTTCTAAAAGGATAATAAAGTTAATCAAAAGCCGCAACAAATGGCTATTTAATTCTGGTTTTTTCAAAGAGGATGTTTTAGAAGAGGATATGGAAAAGATAAAGTCCTTTTACCAGCGTGAGGGTTTCTTGGATGTTAAGGTAATCTTTACAAAAGAAGATGTTAAGAAGGGCGGTGTAATTGTTACGATTTCTTTAGATGAGGGCAAGAAATACCTTGTGGGAAGCGTGAATATCCAAGGAAACACTGTTTTTTCTAAACAGGAAATTTTAAAGGTAATTAAAGAGAGTTTGCCAGAAAAAGCTTTTAGCAATGAGCGCGTGGAAGTGGATAAATCGAATATACAATCCTTATATGTTGATAAAGGCTATATTTTTGCCCAGGCAATTGAAACCACATCTTTAGACCCACACACAAGCAAGGTAAATATAACCTTCAATATTAAAGAGGGAAAGGAAGCTTATGTAGATAGAATCAAAATTAGGGGTAATATCAAGACAAGGGATAAGGTTATAAGGCGCGAATTGAGGATTTTCCCTGGCGATAAATTTGATGGCGTGACGTTACGCCGCAGCAAAGAGCGACTACGCAATTTGGGTTACTTTGAAGAGGTTAGTTATGATATTGAACCCGGCAGCCAAGAAAATAAGAAGGATTTAGTGGTAGAGGTTAAGGAGGCCAAGACAGGAGAGTTTTCTTTTGGCGGCGGTTATAGCTCTGTGGAGCAAGTCGTAGGATTTGTAGAGATAGAACAGAAGAACTTTGATTTATTTAATTTTCCTACATTTACCGGGGCTGGCCAGGATTTAAAAGTCCATGCAGAAATCGGAACAGTAAGACAAAATATGTTTTTAAGCTTTACTGAGCCCTGGATTTTTGATAACCCGCTATCTTTTGGCATAGACGCTTATAGAACCCAGCATAAAAGAGAGAGTGATGTGGGATACGGTTATGATGAAAGAAGAATAGGCGGGGATTTGCGCTTAGGCAAGGATTTATCAGAGTATTTGCACGCTGATTTAAAATACACCTTAGAGGAAATTAACATTTCAAATATTATTGATGAGGCGTCCAACGAGTTAAAAAAAGAAAGAGGCAAGAATACAATAAGTAGGCTGGGTTTTGGTTTAACCCAAGATAGCCGGGATAATATTTTTGACCCTACAAAGGGCCTACTCTTAAGCGGATTAGCTGAGATTGCCGGCGGGCCGTTTTCTGGCGATAAAGATTTTACCCGGTTATCTGGAAAGGGCAGTTTGGATATTCCCAGCATTCTTAATTCAGTGTTGGAACTTAGGTTACGCGCAGGAATTGTAGATGCCTTTGGTAATTCAGAAGAGGTGCCTATCTATGAAAGATTTTTCTCAGGTGGCGCATATACCATAAGGGGTTATGAGGAAAGAAAGGTTGGTCCCTTAGATCCCTCGACAAAAGACCCCATTGGAGGTAAATCGATGTTAGTGGGAAATATTGAGTATACATTTCCTTTGGTAGAATATATAAGGGTTGCCGGATTTTTTGACTCAGGCAATGTTTGGTCAAGGGTAAGCGATATTGGTAATGGCGGTTATAAATCTGGTTACGGATTAGGTTTAAGATTAAAGACACCTATTGGTCCAGTTCGCTTGGATTATGGTTTTCCTCTGAATAAGCAACCCGGGGAAGAGACAAGGTCCAAGGAGGGAAAGTTTTATTTCAGTATGAGCCATGGGTTTTAAGTGAGGACATAACTTATGGAGTCCGCCACAAAACTTGGCGGACGACATAAGTTATAAGTCCGAACTTAACCCCACACCAATTTTTGTAAAGGTGCAGGAAGGCAAAATAAGGGATATGTTGAGAGAAATTTCTAAGATTTGGAATTAAGTGCTTTCTCAAAAATTGGTGTAGGGGTTTAATTCGCGCAATTGACTTATGTCACTAAGGTTCCATAAGTCAAGCGCTCATTAAAGAAAGGAGACAGCAAGTGAAGTCTTTTAAAATTTTATTTACCACGGTTTTATTTTCTATTTTTTTGGCTACGAGTTTACCTGCTCAGGAAGCGGCAAATAAGTTTGCCTATGTTGATTTAAGCCGTTTATTTGATGAGTATCAAAAAACTAAGGATTATGATATTATGCTTGGCGATAAACAGAAGGTCAAAGAGGACGAGAGGTCAAAGAAGCTTCAGGAGATTAAAGACCTTCAGCAGAAGTTATCTCTTGCCAATGATAAAGAGAAAGAAAAATTACAAGTCCAGGTTGATGATAAAATGAGAACCCTCCAAGAGTTTGACCGTGCTGCGCAAACAGATTTAAGAAAACAGCGCGACGAATTGCTTAAAGAAGTTTTAAAGGAGATTGAGAAAGCAATAAGTGATTATGCCAAAAAAGAGGGCTACACCCTGATTTTTAATGACCGAATACTGCTTTATTCTGACCCAAAATTTGATATTACGGGGGCCTTGATTAAAATAATAAACGAAAAGTATCCTGGTACAAAGAAGAAATAAAAATGCGAAAAACTCTAGAAGAAGTTGCAAAATTAATAGAGGGTGATATCGTCGGTAATAAAGAGACCGTTATTACTGGTATTTGTGGTATAAAGGAGGCTAAGGATGGCGACTTAACCTTTATCGTAAACTCTAAATATTTATCATTGATGGCACACACAAAGGCTTCAGCAGTAATTACCTCTCGTGATATCAAATCTGCGCCCAAGCCAATTATCCGCACAGAAAATCCCTCTTGGGCTTTTGCCAAGATGGTTGCGTTAATCGCTCCTAATGATGTAAAGCGTACCAAGGGGGTTCATAAAACAGCAATAATCGAGAGAGATGTCAAATTAGGCAAGGACATTTCAATTGGGCCATATGTAATCATTGAAGACGGCGTAGAGATTGGAGAGCGAACCATAATTTACGGCGGATGTTATATTGGCCACCACACTAAAATTGGCAAGGACAGCTTAATTTACCCAAATATTTCCATAAGGGAGAGAATTACAATAGGGGATCGCGTAATAATTCATAGCGGCTCTGTTATTGGCTCTGATGGTTTTGGATTTGCTACAGTCAAGGGAGCGCACCATAAAATTCCTCAGATTGGTACAGTTTTAATTGAGGATGATGTGGAGATTGGCGCTAATGTAACAATTGACAGAGCAAGATTTGACAAGACAGTAATTGGTAAGGGCACAAAAATTGATAATCTTGTGCAGATAGCCCACAATGTAGTTGTGGGAGAAAATTCTATTATTGTGGCACAGGCAGGAGTTTCTGGGAGTACTGTTATAGGAAAAAACGTAATTCTGGCTGGTCAGGCAGGATTGGTAGGACACATCACAATAGGTGATGGAGCGGTTGTGGCTGCCCAGGCAGGCGTAACTAAATCTGTGCCAGCCAACACAAAGGTTTCTGGTTATCCGGCCAAGCCTCACGAGACTGCAAAACGGGTAAATGCCTGTGTTCAGAGGCTACCCGATTTGGTTGAAACCATTAAGGATTTAAAGAAAAGAATAGAAGAATTAGAGGTTAAAATAAAGGGAAAATAAATGGAGCTTCAGCACACACTTAAACATGAGATTTCCTTAGAGGGTGTGGGTTTACATACTGGCAATCCAGTTAAGATTACTTTTAAGCCAGCTCCTGTAGATTTAGGCATAAATTTTGTGCGCGTGGATTTAGAGGGACGCCCTTGGCTTAAAGCCGATGTTTTGAATGTGTTAGATGCGAATCGAATTCCCCGTCGTACATCTTTGGGCAAGGATGGCTTTGAAATTCATACCGTAGAGCATCTTTTGGCAGTTCTGGTAGGCTTAGGCATTGATAATTTAATTGTAGAGATTAACAATAATGAGGTGCCAGGATTAGACGGAAGTGGTTTGGAGTTTATCGAGGTAATTAAAAAGGCCGGCATTGAAGAACAAAATTCTCCTCGAAAATATTTTTTAGTCAAGGAACCAGTTTGGGTTGCGGAAAAGGATTCGCTTTTGGCAGTTTTTCCCCACCCAAGTTTTAAAATTTCTTATACCCTTGATTATGACCATCCTATATTAAGAAGCCAATATATAAGTTTGGAAATAAATCCAGAAACCTTTGAAAAAGAAATTTCATCATTTAGGACATTTGTTTTGCAGGATGAGGTGGAGGAATTAAAAAAAATTGGTTTAGGTAAGGGCGCAAGTTATGATAACACCCTTGTTGTAACAGATGATGGTGTAATAAAGAATCAATTGAGAAGTCCCGATGAATTTGTGCGTCATAAGGTTTTGGATTTGGTGGGAGATATGTATCTTCTGGGTATGCAGATGAAAGGGAATGTTGTAGCCATAAAGAGCGGGCATACCTTAAACATTAAACTTATTAAAAAACTTACAGAGCAAAAGGCAAGGTATGAATTAGGGGGGGTGGGTTCTAACTACACCTTTAAGCAAGAAGCCAAGGAATTAGGTATCTCTCAAATTATGCAGATTTTGCCTCACCGTTATCCCTTTTTGCTTGTGGATAGAATTATTTCCTTAGAGGGCGGCAAACGGGCTGTGGGTATTAAAAATGTAACTATTAACGATGGTTTTTTTGAAGGCCATTTTCCTAAACGCCCTGTAATGCCTGGTGTTTTAATTATCGAGGCAATGGCGCAGGTAGGCGGAGTTTTAATGCTTTCGCAAGAAGAGCATCAAGGAAAGATTGCCTATTTTATCGCCGCCAATAATATAAAGTTCCGCAAGACTGTTATTCCGGGTGACCAGCTGGTTTTGGAGGTGGAGGTAGTGAAACTGCGTTCCAAAACCGGGCAGGTTCACACACAAGCCTTAGTTGCTGGCAAGGTTGTGGCTGAAGCAGACTTAATGTTTACCCTTGGCGAATCGTAATCCATTCCTTAATATCCTTTCGCAATTCCTCAACAAAAAAATTGACACCCACAGTTTATTTGATAGAATATTTTTACAATGAAACAACACCCATCTGCAATAATCCATCCTAAAGCCAAATTAGATAGTAGTGTGGAGGTAGGCTCCTATTCTAATATTGGAGCAAATGTTACTATTGGCAAAGGTGTTAAGATTGGTGCATTCTGTGTTATCGAAGGTAATACCGCAATTGCTGATAATTGTCATATTTTTACTGGAGCGGTTGTAGGAAGTATCCCGCAGGATTTAAAATATAAAGGAGAAAAAAGCTTTTTAAAAATCGGCAAGAATAATATCGTCAGGGAATATGTCACGATGAACCTTGGCACAGGCGATGGCGGCACAACCCAAATAGGCGACAACAATCTCTTTATGGCTTATAGCCACATCGCTCACGATTGTATTGTAGGAAATGATTGTATAATTGCCAACTGCGGAACCCTTGCCGGTCATGTAACAATTGAAGACAAGGCAGTTGTGGGAGGATTGGTTGCCATTCATCAGTTCGTAAAGATGGGTCAGATTTCAATTGTGGGAGGTTGTTCCAAGGTAGTGCAGGATATTCCTCCATATTCTACCTGCGATGGCCATCCTACAAAGGTTTATGGTTTGAATTTAATTGGTTTAAAACGCGCTGGCATTGCAGATGATAGCATAACTCATTTAAAACACGCCTTTAAAATTTTATTCCGTTTAGGACTAACCATTGGTCATGCCTTAGAAAGAATCGAGAAAGAACTTCCTCAGACTAAAGAGATTAGCCATTTAGTGGAATTCTTAAAAACCTCTGAAAGAGGAATATGCCGATAAATAATCAATTGCAAAAAGAGGCATTAGGTTTAATTGCCGGTAATGGTAAGTTTCCCATTCTTTTTGCCAAATGCGCAAAACAGAAGCAGGATTTAAGAATTGTGGCAATTGCAATTACAGGCGATACATCTAAAATGCTTAAGCCATTGGTTGATGAGCTCAATTGGGTTAGGCCAGGAGAGTTAGGAAAGATGTTGGAAATCCTAAAGGAAAAAGGCATTAGAAAAGTGGCAATGGCTGGTCAGGTGAACCCCAAAAATTTATTTGACAAAAGAATAAGCCTGGATAATGAGTTAAAAAATATCCTTGAGAATATTAAAGATAAAAAGGCTGACACAATTTTTAAGGCAATTGCCTCAAGACTGGAAAACCAAGGCTTGGAAATAATCAATTCTACTACTTATGTAACTGAGTATTTGCCTAAATTAGGTGTTTTAACTAAAAGATGTCCTACAGAAAGGGAATGGGAAGATATTCGTTTTGGCAAGACAATTGCCAAGGCAGTTGCCCTTTTGGATATTGGTCAGACTGTAGTTGTAAAAGAAAAAGCGATTCTGGCAATTGAGGCATTGGAAGGGACTAATGCCACAATTTTAAGGGGTGCGAGAATTGCCGGATTTGGCGCAGTAGTTGTTAAGGTAAGTCGTCCCAACCAGGATA
The DNA here is from genome assembly GCA_030692045.1 of Candidatus Omnitrophota bacterium. GTDB lineage: Bacteria > Omnitrophota > Gorgyraeia > JAUYCX01 > JAUYCX01 > JAUYCX01. The sequence continues at coordinate 70,071 of JAUYCX010000045.1, read as the reverse complement.
TGCGCTTTGATATTCCGGTCGTGGGTTTAAAAACAATTGAGATTCTTTTGAAGGTCAAAGCAAGCTGTTTAGCAATTGAAGCTGAAAAAACTCTCTTCTTAGATAAAGAAAAATCCCTCGAGTTAGCCAACAAACATAATCTGTGCGTGATTGCAACTTAATATTTCCTTGTAAGAAATTATAAATTGAAAAAGGTCAAATGAAGCCCAAACTTACGGAGACGGAAGTCGAACGTAAGTTTGTCGGCTAAATTTGTCCCGACGAATGTGCCAAAATTGTCGGAGAGAATTTTGGCACATCTTATCCCGAGAAATTTCGAAGAAATTTCCGGGACTTTATCCTTGAAATCGCTACGCTATTTCTAAGGGTGAGTCGGGAATATTGATAACATATGCCCCTTGCCTAACCCAGATGGGTAGCCCTTCCTGATACCTTTTAAGGAAGGGGCTAAGCGCTTGTCAATTTCCTGCCTGCCTGCGGCAGGCGAGAAATTGACTGCGCAGGCTTCGGGGTTAATTCGCAGACGCTTAAGACCAAGTAAAATGATAGACGCTATAACTTATGTCGCTTCGCTCCATAAGTTGTTTGCTCATTGAAGGAGGTGTATTATGCCAGATTTTAAGGATTTATTTCAGAGTGCTGATTGGAAGGCAGAAAAACATGTTCCAGTGATTGAGTGCTCTGACACAGTAAAAAGGGGTGAATTTTTTAAGGTTACAGTAACAGTAGGAAAAGAGATTACCCATCCAAATACCACAGAACATCACATCCGTTGGATTGAGGTATACTTTCATCCTGAGGGTGAAAAATTTCCTTATGAGATTGGAAGGTTTGAGTTTAATGCACATGGAGAATCAACTCAAGGACCAAACACAAGTAGTTTATTTGCTCATCCGGAGGCAACCTTGATGTTTAAAACAGATAAATCCGGTAGAATTTTTTCTGCATCGTATTGTAATATTCATGGACTTTGGCAATATTCAAAAGAGTTATCAGTAAAATGAAGTTAAATATTTAATAATTTAAAAGTCAAGCCCCAAGATTAACTTTTCTAAAGATGTTATGAAGAGCAAGGTATTTTTCGTAAGAGTTAGTAATTCCGACGATAAAGAGGCAATCGTACTAAAGTTTAGCCATTTGCTTGATAAAAGCAATTTATTAAATTTCATCAAGAGAGGCGATAGGCTTGCAGTTAAAATGCATTTTGGAGAAGAAGGCAATACTGGATTTGTTAGCCCTGAATATGTAGGGATAATCTGCAATAAGATTTCCCAAAAACAAGCCATTCCTTTTCTAATTGATACAAACACGCTTTACCGCGGAAAAAGAACAAATTCTAAAGACCATCTAAAGTTGGCTTATGAGCATGGCTTTACCAAGGAAATTGTGGGAGCAGACATTTTAATACCCGATGATACTAATAAAGAAAATACTACAGAAATAGCTATTAACCAGAAATTCATAAAAAAGGCTAAAATTTCAACCCCAATTTTTAAAGCTAAGGCAATTGTTTCTGTTGCGCATTTTAAGGGGCATATGATGACTGGATTTGGTGGAGCCTTAAAAAATATCGGTATGGGTTGCGCCAGCAGAGAGGGAAAATTAGCCCAACACTGCGATATTTCTCCATATGTAATTATAGAAAGATGCACTGATTGCTCTCAATGTGTAGTAGTTTGTCCGTCGGGCGCGATTAATGTTATGAATAAAAAGTCTTTTATTGATAGCAGAAAATGCATTGGCTGTGCCAGTTGCATTTCCGCTTGCCTATATAATGCAATTGAGGTTGATTGGGAGTCTGGCGCTGACAATATACAGGAAAAAATGATTGAATATGCCTTTGCTGTTTTAAAGGACAAAAGGGAAAGGTTAGCTTTTATCAATTTTGCTATTAAGATTACCAAAGAATGTGATTGCCTTGCCAAGGATGACCCAAGGATTTCATCTGATGTAGGAATATTTGTTTCAAAAGATCCGGTTAGTATTGATAAGGCAAGCTTAGATTTAATAAATAAAACCTGCCAAAAAGACATATTTAAAGAAGCCCATCCCAAAAGAAATGGGCTTAAGCAATTACAGTATGCCTTTGAGCTTGGCTTGGGCAATTTGGATTATGAGTTGATTGAGGTTTAAAAGCCAAAACCCTTCCCTTTTCATTGACACCCAAATAATTTTACTATATAATAATTTGTTAGAAGTATAGAAAGATAAGATAGTTATGGAAATTAAAGATATAATTAATCAGCGTCTGGAAAAGCTAAATTCCTTGAAGAAAATAGGCCTAAACCCTTATCAGGAAAAGTTTCTTAAGCCTAAGACAATTGCCTTGATTTTAGCTGATTTTAAGCAAGGAGAAGTAGTAAATCTCGCAGGCAGGATTATGGCAATTCGTTCTCATGGAAAGGTTTCTTTTTTTGACCTTCAGGATAGTAGCGCTAAAATTCAACTTTATGTAAAATCGGAATTATTATCCCAAAATAGCGCAGAAACTTTTAAAGCGATAGATATCGGAGATATCGCGGGAATAAAGGGAGAACTTTTTAAAACTCACACGCAAGAGCCGACAGTTAAAGTTACAGAATTACTATTGTTGTCAAAATCCCTAAGGCCTTTGCCTGAAAAATGGCACGGCCTAAAGGACATCGAAATTAGATATCGCAAGCGTTATATAGATTTAATTGCCAATCAAGATGTAAAAAAGATATTTGAACTACGTACGAGGATTATCTCGTTAATTCGCAAATTCTTAGACGATAGGGGTTTTTTAGAGGTAGAAACCCCAATGCTTCAGGCTATTCCTGGAGGAGCGCGCGGAAAGCCCTTTAAAAGCTTTCATAATGAATATGATATGGATGTATTTTTAAGAATTGCCCCTGAGCTTTATTTAAAACGACTTTTGGTAGGTGGTTTTGAAAAAATTTACGAAATAAACCGCAGCTTTAGAAACGAAGGGGTTTCAACGCGGCACAACCCAGAATTTACAATGTTGGAGGTTTACGCCTGCTATTGGGATTACGAGGATATGATGAAGCTATGCGAAGAAATATTTTGTTTCTTGGCAAAGGAAATTTTCGGCAGTCTTAAAATTAACTATCAGGAAAAAGAAATTGATTTAACCCCTCACTGGCAAAAGGTTTCTTTTGCCAAGGTAGTAAAAGAAAAATTCAACATAGACCCCAAAGATAGCCCAGAGGCAATCTTGCAAAAAATTAAAAAACTTCAAAAAGATATTTCTTTGGAAGAAGGAAGGCTTACGCGCAGTCACGTAATGAAGATAGTTGAGGATTTACTGCAGGAAAGCGAAACCTTTAATCCGGTTTTCTTTACGGATTATTTTAGCCTGCTTTCGCCATTGGCTAAGGCAAGGATAGATAATCCAGATCTTTCCCAGCGTTTTGAGTTATTCGTGGGCGGTATAGAGATTGCCAATGCATATACAGAACAGAATGACCCTATTGAGCAAAGAAAAAGATTTGAGTTTGATTTAAAGGAAGACTCTGAAAGTAAAACAATCGACGAGGATTATGTGGAGGCTCTGGAATATGGTATGCCGCCAGCTGGCGGCTTAGGCATTGGCATAGATAGGTTACTAATGCTTTTTACAAACTCTGCCTCAATTCGTGAGGTAATTTTATTTCCGCTTTTAAGGCCTGAGAAAGGAAGGGCGGAGTGAACTATTCATTTTGGATAAGCACAAGATATTTGACTGCCAGAAATAAGGAAAGTTTTATCTCATTAATCAGCATTATTTCTATTTTGGGCATAGCTATTGGCGTTATGGCATTAATTGTGGTCCTCTCTGTGATGACTGGTTTTGATAATGATTTAAAGGATAAAATTATTGGCACCAATGCTCATATGTTAATTGAAAAAGCAGATGGAATTAATGACTATGCGCTGATTAAAGATTCTATAAACCAAATCAAGGGTGTTAAAAATTCTGCTCCTTATGTTAATGGCAGGGTTTTTATTCAGCAGGATAACCGGATTATAACCGTGGCTATTCGCGGGATTAGCTGGGCTGAAGAAGAGAAGGTAACCAAAATAAAAGATTATCTGGTTGCAGGTAGTTTAGATTTATCTGGCAATCAGGTTCTAATTGGCAGAGAACTTGCAAATTATCTAGGCATAAGTATTGGTGATGAGATTAGTTTAGTTTACCCAACTCAAAAGGCTTCCCATCAATTAAAGGTAAAAGGAATTTTTAATTCCGGAATGTATGATTATGATATGAATTTAATTTTTGTGGATATAAAAGAAGCGCAGAATATTTTTGGCTTAGGCAAGGATGTTATAAGTGGCGTGGCGCTTAAATTACAAGATATCTACAAAGCAGAAATTGTAAAACAAGAGATTTTTAAGATTTTAGGATTTAATTATATCGTGCGAACCTGGATGGAGATTAACCGCAATTTTTTTGCAGCACTACGATTAGAAAAGATTACTATGTTTATAATTCTTACACTTATAGTTTTAGTTGCTTCATTTAATATAATTAGTACCCTAATTGTTATTGTAACTAGCAAAGTAAAGGATATTGGTATTTTAAAATCTATTGGCATTTCTAGCAAAGGCATTAAGAGAATATTTACAATAGAGGGTTTGTCCATTGGAATTGCCGGAACATTTTTAGGGGTGTTAAGTGGCATAGCCCTATGCCTTTTACTTAAGAAATATCAATTTATCCAGTTGCCGCAGGAAATTTATTATATTAATAGACTGCCTGTGGCTTTACAATGGCAGGATATAGCGGTGATTGTATTTGCAGCCCTTTTAATTAGCTTTTTATCCACGATTTATCCAGCAAACAAAGCGGCAAAGCTTAATCCAGTAGAGGCGCTAAGGTATGAATAATAGTTTCATTCTGGAGGCAGTGAATCTACATAAAAGTTTTAAGAGCGGCAATAAAAACCTGCATGTCTTAAAGGGAATTGAGCTTAAGGTAAATCAAGCCGATTCTTTATCTATTGTTGGTCCATCGGGTGCTGGAAAATCCACACTTTTACATATTCTGGCCGGTTTGGATAAACCAAGCGAGGGCAAGGTTTTTTTAGAGGGAAAAGAATTATCTAAGTTCAGCGATGAAGAATTGGCTAAGATTCGCAACAAAAAGATGGGATTTGTTTTTCAGTTTTATCATCTCTTACCAGAATTTAATGCCTTAGAGAATGTTATTTTGCCAGCTTTAATTTCGCAACAAAAACGAGATAACGGTAGTCTAAAAAATAAGGGGATGGAATTATTGAAAGAGGTGGGTTTAACAAAAAGGTACAATCACCGACCATCACAGCTATCTGGCGGAGAACAACAGCGTTTAGCAATTGCCCGCGCCATTGTTAATTCACCTGAGATTTTATTTTGTGATGAGCCAACGGGAAATTTGGATTCCCAAAATGGCGAAGAAATTATGGGTTTATTATTAAAACTTAATCAGCAAAATGGAATGACCATTTTAATTGTAACTCATGATATTGAATTGGCAAGGAAAACCAAAATGCTAATCCATATACAGGATGGGAAAATAATGAGTTGATAAGGAGGATGCAATAAATGAAGGTTTACATTAACGGAAAACTTTTAGAAAAAAATGAGGCCAAGATTTCTGTGTTTGACCACGGATTTCTTTATGGCGACGGCGTGTTTGAGGGAATTCGCGTATATAACGGCTTAATCTTTAAATTAAAAGAACATATTGAGCGGCTTTTTGAGTCTGCACATTCATTGATGTTAACCATTCCACTTTCAAAAGAAAAGTTAATTGAAGCAACAATCCATACCCTAAAGGCAAATAATTTAAAGAATGCCTATATTAGACTTTGCGTTACCCGCGGCGAGGGAGATTTAGGCCTTGACCCGCGCAAATGTAAAGGTAATGCAAGTATTGTGATTATTACAGATAAGATTGCGCTTTATCCAGAAAGCCTCTATAAGAAAGGCATGGAGATTATCACAGTTCCAACTATCAGGAATTTGCCTGAAGCATTAAATCCTCAAATTAAGTCTATGAATTATCTGAATAACATTCTGGCAAAGATTGAGGCTATAAATTGCGGCTTTGATGAAGCAATTATGCTGGATAATTTAGGGTATGTGGCAGAATGCACAGGAGACAATATTTTTATCGTTAAAGAAAATCATCTTTACACTCCGCCGCAATGTATGGGAACCCTTCGAGGCATAACCCGAGATACGGTTTTAGAAATTGCTTCTAAAAATAGAATCGCCACACACGAACATGTGTTAACTCGTCATGAATTGTATATTTCAGATGAGTGTTTCTTAACTGGCACAGCCGCGGAAATTATTCCTGTGGTTAAAGTGGATGGAAGGATAATTGGTGATGGAAAACCAGGGAAAATTACTTTAAAATTAACTAAACTTTTCAAAGCGCGTACAAAAACCGAAGGAGTAAAATATGCTTTGTGATATTTGTGGTAAGAATCAGGCAACGGTTCACTTAACTGAGATTGTAGATGAGCAGATGTCAGAGCTTCATCTTTGCGAAAATTGCTCTCGAGAAAAAAGTTTGCAGATGGAGCAGAGTTTTGGACTATCTGAACTCTTGGCTGGCTTATCAGACTTTGGTAAACAGGTTGATAGCCAGGAAAAGGTAAAACTGACCTGCTCAAGTTGTGGACTAAGCTATGAAAACTTTAGAAAACTTGGGCGGCTTGGTTGCAGTGATTGTTATGTTTCTTTTAAAAAATATCTGGCTTCACTTTTAAAAAACATTCACGGCTCAAGCCAACACTTAGGTAAAACTCCCATTAAAGCCACAAAGGCAGTCAAGGCAAAATCAGAACTTCAGGAGTTAAAAGCCAGACTTCAACGTTCAATTCAATTGGAAGAATTTGAAGAGGCAGCAAAACTGCGAGACAAGATGCGTGAATTAGAGCAAAAGGAGAAAGAGAAGTTATGAGTCTTAATGATTTGATTAACCATACCAGCGAGTGGCTTAAGGGTAGCGGCCCAAATTCTCATATAGTGATGTCTAGTCGTGTGCGTTTAGCCAGAAATTTAGAAGGCATTCCTTTTCCTAATCGGGCTAATAAAAAAGAAAGCCAAAATGTTCTAAAATCTGTAAAGGAGGCGATTCTTTCAATTGATTCCTTAAAGGATGCATTGTTCTTGGAGCTAGAGCAAGTTGATAGTGTGGATAAGCAGTTTCTGATTGAGCGACATTTAATGAGTCATGAACACGCACTTAAACCGAATAACAAAGCTTTGGTTGTGTCAAATGATGAGGTTGTCTCTATTATGATAAATGAAGAGGACCACCTGCGTATACAGGTTATGCGTTCAGGTTTTGATTTGGATGAGTCTTGGAGGATAATCGATAATCTGGATGATGAGTTAGCAAAGAGTCTTAATTTTGCCTTTTTGTCAGAATGGGGGTATTTAACCGCGTGTCCCACAAATACCGGGACGGCTCTACGCGGCTCGGTTATGCTACATTTACCGGCATTGGTAATGACCAAACAGATAAACAAAATCTTAGCAGCAATTGCGAAATTAAGTTTTACAACGCGCGGCCTTTATGGAGAAGGCACACAGGCAAGCGGAAACTTTTTCCAGATTTCCAATCAGGTTTCTTTAGGGCATAGCGAAACAGAGATTTTTGAAAATCTTAAAGGTTTAATCCGTCAGGTTATTGAGCAGGAAGAACAGGCAAGGCAGGCGCTAATTTTACAGAGTCGAGAGATTGTGGAAGACCGTGTATGGCGCGCTTACGGCACGCTTAGAAGTTCATATATTATTTCCAGTGAGGAAACAACAGAACTTCTTTCTATGGTAAGACTTGGCAGTGATTTAGGAATTGTGAAAGATATTGACAGAACTTTTATCAATGAATTATTTATAATTACTCAGCCAGCGCATTTGCAAAAGAGAGAGGGCAATAAATTAAGCTCCTCAGAGCGTGATTATAAAAGGGCAAGTTTAATTCGTTCTAAGTTAGGAGGTAAGTGAGTGCACAATTTACGGAATCCGCCGAAGGCGGAGACGTAAATTGTATGCACGAACTTACCCAGCACTAATTTTTGAAAGACTACTCTATTAAGGACTAATGGTAAATTTAATATTACCCCAATATTTTGAACACTGCACTTTTACAAAAATTAGTGCTAGGTTAAATTCGTAGACGTCCGCCAATGAAGCAGTGGCGGACTACGATTTACGTCGCTATCGCTTCCGTAAATCGTCTGCTCATTTAAGGAGGTTAATCAATGTTCAATAGATTTACTGAGAGGGCAAGAAAGGTTGTTATTTTGGCTAAGGAGGAAGCCAGAAGATTTAATCACGACTATATTGGCACAGAGCATATCCTTTTAGGTTTGGTCAGGGAAGGCGAGGGTGTGGCTGCTGCTGTGTTACAGAAATTAGGCTTGAATTTAGAGACAATTAGACTTGAGGTAGAGAAGCTTGTTCAGCCAGGGCCAGCCACACAGGTTTTGGGCGATATTCCATTTACCCCCCGTTCTAAAAAAACCCTAGAGTTATCTGCTGAGGAGGCGCGTGCCTTGGGCCATAATTATATTGGTACTGAGCATCTTCTTTTAGGATTGCTTCGCGAAGGCGAGGGTGTGGCAGCTCAGGTGTTAATCAATTTAGGCTTGGATTTAAATAGAGTAAGAAGCGAGGTAATGAATCTTCTGGGTTCTGCCACTCCGGGTTTTGGAACGCAAAGCACAAAAACTAAAACTCCTGCCCTGGATGCCTTTGGTCGGGATTTAAATCAGTTAGCCAAAGAAAATAAGTTAGACCCAGTGATTAACCGAAAAAATGAGATTGAAAGGGTTATTCAGATTTTAAGCCGCAGAACCAAAAATAATCCCGTGTTATTAGGAGAAGCAGGTGTAGGAAAAACCGCCATTGTGGAGGGGTTAGCTCAGCAAATTGTGGCAGGAAATGCTCCGGAGGTTTTAAGGAATAAGCGTATCGTGATTATTGATTTGGCTTTGATGATTGCTGGTACCAAATACCGCGGACAATTTGAAGAGCGCATCAAGACAGTGATGGATGAGATTAAGCGTTCGGAGAACGTAATCATTTTTATCGACGAGCTACACACACTTGTAGGGGCAGGTGCGGCTGAGGGCGCAATCGATGCCTCGAATATATTAAAGCCAGCCTTATCCAGGGGAGAAATACAGTGTATCGGCGCAACAACTTTGGATGAATATAGAAAACATATTGAGAAAGACGCAGCTTTAGAAAGAAGATTCCAAACAATTATTGTAGAGCCCCCTTCTGTTGAGGAAACTGTGTTGATTCTAAAAGGTTTAAGAGATAGATACGAATCACACCACAAAGTGAAATTTTCTGACGAAGCCTTAAAGTCTGCGGCAGTATTATCCGATAGATATATTACTGGAAGATTCCTTCCAGATAAGGCAATTGATATCATTGATGAAGCAGGTTCCAGGGCAAGGTTAGGGGTTATGACTATTCCCCCAAATATAAAAGATTTAGAAGATAAAATAGAACAGTTGAAAAAGGAAAAAGAGGTCTTTATCAAGAGCCAGGATTTTGAAAAAGCTGCCAAACTACGCGACCAAGAAAGAGAGGCGCGTGCCCAACTGGATACAATAAATCGTGATTGGAATCAGAAGCGCGACCAAATACGTCCAGAATTATTTGAGGAGGATATTGCCAGAATTGTTTCGCAGTGGACCGGCATTCCTTTAATCCGGCTAGAAGAAAAAGAAAGCGAAAAGCTCTTAAAGATAGAAGAGGGAATTCACAAACGTATCATTGGTCAGGATGAAGCCATATCTGCAATTGCACACGCGGTGAGGCGTTCACGTGCCAGAATTAAAGACCCTCGTCGGCCTATTGGCTCGTTTATATTTTTGGGGCCTACCGGAGTTGGTAAAACGCTCTTAGCCAGAGTTTTGTCTGAATTTATGTTCGGTGATGAAAATACGCTAATTCAGCTGGATATGTCAGAATATATGGAAAAATTCAATGTATCTCGTCTTATTGGAGCGCCACCGGGATACGTGGGTTATGAAGAGGGTGGGCAACTTACAGAGAGGGTTAGGCGCAGGCCCTATTCAGTAATCTTGCTTGACGAGATTGAAAAGGCGCATCCAGATGTGTTTAATATTCTGCTTCAGGTTCTTGAGGATGGCAGATTAACCGATAGCTTTGGCAGAAAGGTAGACTTTAGAAACACAATTGTGATTATGACCTCAAATGTTGGCGCTGATATTATCCGCAAGCAAGGTTCATTAGGTTTTAAATCACAGAGTGAAACCCTTACCTATGAGGATATGAAGGTTAAACTTTTGGATGAGGTTAAAAAAACATTTAAGCCGGAGTTTTTAAATAGAATCGATGATATTATAGTCTTTAGGCCGCTTAACAGAGATGACTTGTTTAAGATTATTGAAATTGAAATTGGAGAGTTGGATAAACGTTTACAAGAACAGGGGATTAGCCTAGAGCTTACCTTAGAGGCCAAAGAATTTTTGATTGAAAAGGGGTTTGATCCGGTTTTTGGAGCAAGGCCATTAAAGAGAACCATACAGCGTTTCTTAGAAGACCCCTTGGCCGAAGAAATCATCTCAGGCAAATTCAAAGATGGCGCAAAGGTAAAGATTGGCAGAAAATTTGATTCTTTGACCTTTGAATGAGAAATAGGTTAGCAATTAGCTTAAGTATAATTTTTGCTTTATCAGTTTCAGTGTTTGCAGACACTTTGTGTATGTTTCAAGGTGACGCCAATTTTTTACAGCGGATTTTTCAGATGCAGATAAATTTTAGAGGAAACCAGAAGTTTACCACTCAACTTAAACTTTTAGCTAATAATAACTATTATTTCAATGCTAATTTAGAGCACATTAAGGTTTCGCATCTTGACCTCTCCACAAGCTTAGAAAGCACTGGTTTGGTTTACAAAGACTCATCTGGTAGTCTAAAGTCCTTAAAGGGATGGTTTTGGTCAAATTATTCTCTGTTAAATTATAAACCCTTCAATGAAATGTCAGGCTCTTTTGAGTTAAATCAAAAACAGCTCTCTCTTGTCACTTTTTCTTGGGGAAATATTTTGGTAAGTGGAAATATTGATTTAATCTCTCCTTTTAACCTTGCATTGGTTTTAGAAATAGATGAGATGGATGTAAAGGAGTTGGCATTGATTTTAGGCTTGCCAATTGAAGATTTGGTGTTAGAAGGGTTAGTCAAGGGCAAATTAAAAATAGAAGGCAACCTTTCTAATCTAAAGCTTCGAGGCAAGCTTTGGGCATCAAACGGAAATATCCAAGACATTAAGTATAGCGACATTTTTGTTAATTTAGAGGGCGCTTATCCGAAAATTAATATCATCGATTCTGGCATTATCGATGAAGATGGTATGGCATATAATTTAGAGGGTAAATTAGACCTGCGGGAATTAAATAATTTTAATAGCCAGCAGCATTCAATAAAGATTTACCCTTCTGAAGAAAAGGGTTTTAATTGGCAGTCCTGGAAGATTAGGCGCAAACAGATGTTTGGCTCAGATGATGAATTAGAGTTTGAGTATAAATTAAAACCCAATCGCCCATTTGGCCTCAGATTTAAAGAAAACCAAGAGATATTCGGTGTTGAGCATAAAATAAAATTTTAGAGAACGCTTTGAAAAAGCAATTTTAACACGTGTTCTAACAGAATTTTTAGAAATCTTTTAAAGAGAAAAACATGGAAAGATGGATTAGAAGATTAGGAGAAAGGGTTATTTATTTTGTACGTTTTCTGGGAGACATTTCCCTTCTTTTTGCTCAAACAATGCTTTGCTTGACTCAGAGACCCTTAAAAAGACAAAGGATATTGTCCCAAGCGCGTTTAGTAGGGATTGAGAGCTTTCCGATTGTTTCATTAGTTGCGTTATTTACTGGTATGATTTTGGCTTTGCAGACTGCCTACCAGATGCAGAAGCTTTCTGCAGAAATATATATTGCCAATTTAGTTGCGGTGTCTATCACCAGGGAATTGGCACCCGTCTTAACAGCATTGATTGTAGCAGGAAGAATTGGGGCTGCCATAACAGCAGAGATTGGCTCAATGACAGTTACAGAACAGATTGATGCCCTTCGAACATTGGCAACAAATCCTGTAAAATATTTGGTAGTGCCTCGCTTTTTGGCTTTAGCATTTATGATGCCAGTTTTGACTGTATACGCAGACATAATCGGTATTTTGGGGGGGTATATTGTTTGTGTTTATAAACTTTCAATCGGTTCTCAAATGTATATAAATATGACCTTGGATGCTCTGGTAGTAAAGGATGTGATGACCGGTTTAATTAAAACTGTATTTTTTGGCATGATTATTGCATTGGTAGGTTGCTACGAAGGTTTAAAAACAAAAGGCGGAGCTGAAGGTGTGGGCCATGCAACAACGGTTTCGGTTGTAACTTCCTTTATCTTGATTATCACCAGCGATTGTTTATTTACCGCCATATTTTATTTTATCTTTTAATAATGATTGAAATAACTAATATCTGCAGGTCATTTAATGCACACATGGTTTTGGATAATCTAAGTCTGACAATTAAAAGCGGGGAAACAAAAGTGATTATTGGTAGGTCAGGCTGTGGGAAAAGCGTGCTTTTAAAGCATATCACCGGAATTTTAAAACCCGACTCCGGCTCTATTAAGATTGATGGTCAGGAGATTACGGATTTAAGCGAAAAGGAATTAAACAAGGTACGCATGGGTATTGGCTTGGTTTTTCAAGGCGGTGCTTTATTTGATTCATTAAGTGTGGCTGATAATGTCGCATTTGTGCTAAATGAATTTCACAAACTGGATAAAAAAATGGTTCGGGAAAAGGTTAGGGAAGCACTTTCTTTGGTGGGGCTAAAGGACATTGAGGATATGATGCCTTCGGATTTGAGCGGTGGAATGAGAAAGCGCGTGGCCTTAGCCCGCGCCTTATGCATAAGGCCAAAGATTGTTCTTTACGATGAACCTACAACCGGCGTTGACCCTATAACTGCTGATGCTGTAAATAATCTGATAATTGAGACTCGAGAAAAACTAAAGATTACCTCAATTGTTGTTACTCACGATATGAATAGCGCCTATAAAGTGGCTGATTCAATTGCCATGATGTATCACGGAAAGATAATTGCTGAAGGTAGATCTGAGGATATTCGTAATACATCGCATCCAATTGTTAAGCAATTTATCTCTGGCGCAAGCATTGGTCCCATAACTGAGGCAGAAAATTTAGTGTTTGGACATTTGGAATAAGGAGGTCAATAAATGGCTGTAGAACAAAATTTAGAGCTAAAGGTAGGCATCTTTGTTTTAATTGCTTTAATAGTTTTGTCAGGATTTGTTTTCTTGATTAGCGATATTTCATTGTTTAAACCAGGGTGGAATTTAAAGATTATTTTTGGTTTTGCTAATGGTTTAAAAAAATCTGCACCTTTAAGATTAGCTGGGGTAGATATGGGTAAGGTTCAGGATATTAGGATCTTTTATGATTCTAATTTGCAAAAAACCCGGATTGAGATTTTAGCTTGGCTTAATGCTGATGCAAAGGTGCCTGTTGATTCCAAGGCTTGGATTAACCAGTTAGGCCTGTTGGGAGAAAAATACGTGGAAATTATTCCAGGCAAAAATTACAGCTCATTCTTAAAGACTGGCGACCAGTTGGTTGGTGTTGATCCTATAGCTATGGAAGAGCTGGCTGAGATGGGCAGAAAAATCGCTCTAAAACTTGAAGACAGCCTTGAAGGATTTAATGAGGTAGTAAAGGATGAGGTAAATCGCAAGAGTCTTAAAGAGATGATAGAGAATTTGAAGAACCTTTCTGATTCGGCAAATACTGTTTTATCGAGGGTCAAGGATGGCCAGGGAACCGTAGGAAAGCTTTTGTATGATGAGAAGATTTACAATGACTTGGAAAGCTTTGCCGAAGACATCAAAAAACATCCTTGGAAATTATTATTTAAAACTAAAGAGAAAAAAGTTAAGGATAAATGAAGACTAAAGTTATATTTGTCTGTCAAAATTGCGCAGCTCAGTCTCCAAAATGGGTAGGTAAATGCGCTGGTTGCGGTAGCTGGAATTCTTTTGTCGAAGAGAATTTTGTGGATAATCCCTCCAATTTGCGTCAAACAATTAATACAGGGGATGCGCCAGTTCTACTTTCTGAAGTTAATATAAAAGAAGACCATCGTTTAAAAATTGGCATAGAAGAATTAGACAGGGTTTTAGGTGGAGGGATTGTTCCTGGCTCAGTAATTTTAATTGGCGGTGACCCTGGAATTGGGAAATCTACATTGTCGCTACAAGCCAGCTCCCTTTTAAGTCTTGGCGGATACAAGGTTTTATATATAAGCGGAGAGGAATCTGTTAAGCAGACAAAATTACGCGCTGATAGGCTTGGCACAAAACCGAAAGACAATTTCTACATTGTAAATCAAATTGATTTAAATTTAATCATTGAATATATCAATCGGCTTTCTCCAGATGTTGTGATTATTGATTCAATACAGGTAATTTATCAACCTGAAATTTCCAGCAGCCCAGGAAGTGTCAGTCAGGTGAGGGAGTGCGCCGGCATTTTAACTCACTTAGCTAAAACTAAGGGAATTGCTTTATTTATCATTGGACATGTAACCAAAGAGGGTGCCTTGGCAGGCCCGCGCGTGCTGGAACATATTGTAGATACTGTTCTCTATTTTGAAGGCGAACGTTATTCAATTTATCGGATTTTAAGGGCAACCAAAAACAGGTTTGGCTCAACAAATGAAATCGGTGTTTTTGAAATGACAAGTTTAGGATTAAGACAGGTAACAAACCCTTCTGAGATTTTTCTCTCTGAGCGGCCAAAGGATACGGCAGGGTCAGTGGTAGTTTCAATTTTGGAAGGAACTAGACCAATGTTAGTGGAAATTCAAGCACTTGTTAGCTCTGCCAGTTTTGGAATGGTTCGCCGCAGAAGTCAGGGATTTGATTATAATCGTCTGTCACTCTTAGTTGCAGTATTAGAAAAAAAAATTGGTTTACACCTCGCTGACAAGGATATTTTCTTAAATGTTGCAGGGGGTATAAAGATAATTGACCCTGCTGCAGATTTAGGCGTTGTAGTTGCAATTGCTTCTGCCCTGCTGGAAAAAAACGTAAGCCCCGAGATAGTTCTTTTGGGAGAGGTGGGTTTGGCATCAGAGGTAAGAAGTATTAGCCAGGCTATTGTGCGTATTAATGAAGCTCAAAAGTTAGGTTTTAAACGTTGTCTTTTGCCTAATAATAATCTGAAGAGTAAACTCGATTTAAAAAATGGCAAGATTGAAATTTTAGGCATTGATTGGGTAGAAGAGGCATTGGAGTTAATTTAACCCCGCCCTTTTGGCAAAAGCGGAAAAAATACAAACTGCCAAAAGGGCGGGGTCAAATTCGTCCGCCAAGTTTCGTGGCGGAATCATTTGAGGAGGACTTATGACATTAATTTTTATTCGTATTTTTTTCATTATCATAAGCATGGTTATTGGTTATCAGATTGGCAATATCAATGATATGACTTTTTTAGGCATCGTTATAGGATTGATTGCGAGTTTGATAATTATTTTCCTAGAATCTGGTATGCGCAGGGTCTCTGTAAGAGGCTTGTCCAGTGTAGTATTTGGTTTGATTCTGGGAATAATTATGGCAAAATTGATATCTGACATATTTGCCATTTTGCCTTTAGGGGTTATAGTTACCTCGTTACTTAGGGTAATTCTGACATTGGTATTTTCCTATTTAGGCGCAGTTATGGCTATAAGGGGCAAGGATGAATTTAATATAATAATTCCCTACATAAGGTTTAGGCGGCAAGACATTAAAGAGGAAATGATTATTTTAGATACCAGCGCTATTATCGACGGAAGAATTGTGGATATTTATAAGACTAAGTTTTTTGAAGCCAGGCTTCTTGTGCCGCGTTTTGTGTTAGGGGAACTTCAGCATATTGCTGATTCTTCTGATCCTATAAAACGCCAGCGCGGCAGGCGTGGTTTGGAGATGCTGCAGGCAATGCAAAAGGATACTGCAATTGATATTAGAATTCATGAAGAGGATGTCTCTACCACAGAAGATGTGGATGCACAGTTAGTCCGTTTAGCCAAGGTTTTAGAGGCGAAGATATTTACAACCGATTTTAATTTAAACCGCATTGCCGCTTTACAGGGGGTTAAGGTTTTGAATATCAATGAACTTGCCAATGCCTTAAAGCCAGTAGTTTTTCCGGGAGAGGTAATGGAGGTAAGACTCTTAAAGGAAGGCAAGGAGTTTAATCAGGCTGTGGCTTATTTGGATGACGGAACTATGGTGGTTGTTGAGGATGCCCGCAAATTAATTGGGCAGTTAGCTAAGGTAAATGTTACTTCAGTCTTGCAAACTCAGGCAGGTAGAATGATTTTTGCCAAATTAGAAAATAAATGAAAGTAACAGCAATAGTTCCTTCGGCAGGCCTTGGTGAAAGATTAAATAAGAAAATCGCTAAACCCCTTGTGCTCTTAAATAGAAAACCAATTGTTATCCACACCTTAGAGAATCTGTCTAAATCAAAATTAATTAATGAAATCATTTTGGTGGTAAGCAGAAATTACATAGATGCCTTTAGGAAAAATATTAAACACTTTGGTCTTAAGAAGGTTAAAAATATTATTCTGGGTGGTGTAACCAGAAGCCAATCAGTTGCCAATGGTCTTAAGGCAATAAGTGAAGATACAGATTTTGTGTTAATTCATGACGCCGTGAGGCCATTTATCAGTCAAAAATCTATTTCAGAAGTGGTAAAATCTGCTAAGAAATTTGGTGCAGCAATCTTGGCAGTCCCCGCAAAAGCAACTATAAAAAAAGTAGATTTAAATAAATCAGAGGTGGTGGAAACCTTAAATAGAGATGTCTTATGTGAGGTTATGACCCCGCAAGTATTTAGAAAAGATTTAATTTTGAGTGGCTACAATAGGTTAAGAAAGTTTAGTTTTACCGACGACGCTGTTTTATTAGAAAGATTAGGATACAGAGTTAAAGTGGTTATGGGAAGTTATACAAATATCAAAATTACAACCCCTGAAGATTTGATTGTCGCAGAGGGAATTGTTAAAAATTTTAAGACATAAATAGGTCTCATAAAAATGGAAAACAGAATTGGCATTGGTTACGATATCCACCGTTTGGTTGAAGGAAGAAAACTTATTTTAGGAGGAGTAGAAATTCCTTATATAAAAGGACTATTCGGCCACTCAGATGCAGATGTGCTTTTGCACGCTATCTGCGATGCCTTGTTAGGCGCGCTTTCCAAAGGGGATATCGGAGAGCATTTTCCTAACACCGATGAGGCATATTGCAATATCAGTAGCCTCGAGCTTTTAAAGAAGGTTATAAAGTTAGTTGAAAATGAAGGTTTCAAAATCACAAATATAGATACAGTAGTAATTGCCGATAGGCCAACCATAGGCCCGTTTAAAAATCAAATGCGCCAGACAATTTGCAAGACTTTAAAAATAGATTTTGAGGATATTAATATAAAAGCAACAACCCAAGAAGGTATGGGTTTTGGTGGGGGGGCTTCGGCAATTGCTGCGTATGCAATTGCTTTGTTGCAGAAATAAAGGGGGTTAGTTTTATGTTCTGGTTGACTATACTACTTATAATATTTTTATTGGCGGCGGTAAAAATATTAATTATTTCTATTTTATTTGTACCAGAGATTAACGCGGCAAAGTCTAAAGACCCGGCAGCAAAAAGTAATTTAGAGATAATTTTACTTTATTCCGGATTGCATGCAATTATCTTCTATAAAATAGCCCATTGGCTTTTAAAAAGAAAGGTACCAATTATTCCTCGCTTAATTTCACAGTTAGCCAGACACATTACAGGCATAGAAATTCATCCTGGAGCAACAATTGGTAAGGGCTTATTTATTGATCATGGCATGGGTGTTGTGATTGGTGAAACTTCTCTCTTGGGAGAGGGTGTGTTACTTTATCAGGGAGTAACCTTAGGCGGAACAGGAAGAGAAAAAGGCAAACGCCATCCAACGCTTGGCAATAATGTAGTTGTGGGTGCAGGGGCTAAGATTTTAGGAAACATTACCGTGGGAGATAATTCTTATATTGGGGCTAATGCAGTTGTGATAAAAGATGTGCCAGCCAATTCTACAGTTGTGGGCGTTCCTGGAAGAATCACTAAACAGGACGGCAGAAAAATAGATATTGACCTTGACCATATCCATATCGTCGACCCCATTATGCAGATAATTGATGAGCTGGAAAGAAGAGTTGAGTCATTAGAAAAGAAGAACAAATAAAGCCACTCCTTAAATTTTCCTTAAAATTAAATGCCAATTAGAATTTACGATTCTTTAACCAAGAAAAAGGTTGATTTTTTTCCCCTTGAGACAGGAAAGGTCAAAATGTATTCTTGCGGTGTAACTGTATATGATGATTGTCACATTGGACACGCAAGAAGCCTGTATATCTTTGATGTTATTACAAGATATTTAAAATATAGAAATTATGAAGTAACTTTTATAAGAAATATCACAGATATCGACGATAAAATTATAAATAAGGCAAAGGAATTGGGCATAACTACTTCAGAGGTTGCACAAAAATATATAGAAAGCTATAAAAGGGATTTAAAGAGTTTAGGTATAGACCAGACAAATCCTGAGCCAAAAGCTACAGAGAATATTCCTGAAATGATTGAGCATATCAGGGCACTAATTGAAAGAGGCTTTGCCTATGAAGTTGAGGGCGATGTTTATTTTAGTGTCAGACAATTTAAAGATTATGGCAGGCTTTCCGGACAAAGTATTGAACAAATGCTTGAGGCTGTAAGAATTGAAAAAGACCCTAAAAAGAGAGACCCGCTTGATTTCGCACTCTGGAAAAAATCTAAGGAAGGCGAGCACAATTGGGAAAGCCCTTGGGGAAAGGGAAGGCCCGGATGGCATATTGAATGTTCAGTGATGAGCTCAAAATTCTTAAAAACCCAAACCTTAGATATTCATGCCGGAGGAAGGGATTTAATCTTTCCGCATCATGAAAATGAGATTGCCCAAAGCGAAGCTATAACTGGTAAACCATTTGCCAAATATTGGCTTCATCATGGACTTCTAACCATCAATGGTCAGAAAATGGCAAAGTCTTTGGGGAATTTTGTGACGATAAAAGACTTTATGAATAAATATAATAATGCAGATATTTTAAAATTATTCTTTTTGTCGTCGCATTATTCTAGTCCTATAGATTTTTCTGAAGAGAGAATACAAGAAGCGAAAAAGGAATTGGAAAGAATTTCAAATATAAATATCATAGCCAAAGTTCCCAGTGATAATTTAGAGACCCATAGATTTAATGAGATTGAAAGCAAAAAGAATAAGTTTATAGAAGTAATGGATGACGATTTTAATACTCCTCAAGCTTTGGCTGTTATCTTTGGCTTAGTGAATTTTGCTAATAAAAATATTGAAAATTCCGAATTCAGCAACAGCGTCAATAAAACCGTAAAAGAACTATTAAATGTTTTAGGCATATCCTTAAGAATAAATGTTAATATCAAGATAGTAGAGTCGTTAAAAATCAAAGCGGCCATATTAAATCCTCATGTAGAAATGGGAATTTCAGAAAAAGAAATTGAAGAAAAAGTTTTACAGCGGGATAAGGCACGTAAGAATAAAAACTTTGAGGAGGCCGATAAAATTAGAAAAGAATTAGAAAAAAAGGGAATTATTTTGGAAGACACTAAAGATGGAGTATTCTGGAGAAAATTATGAGGGGTAAATTTATCACCTTTGAAGGTTCTGAGGGTTCTGGCAAGAGCACTCAGGCAAAAATGCTTTTAAAATATCTTTTAAACCAAGGTGTGCCGGCAATTCTTATCCGCGAACCAGGAAGTACTAAAATCAGCGAAAAGATAAGAAAAATTTTATTGGACCCTAAAAATAAGTCTATGTGCGATGAAGCTGAAATGTTGCTTTATATGGCTTCTCGCGCTCAACTAGTAAGAGAAATAATTATTCCAGCTCTTAAAAAAGGCAAATTCGTCATCTCTGACAGATTTCTTGACGCCACACTTTGCTATCAAGGTTACGGTGGAGGGTTAGATATAGATTTAATCAAACGACTGGGGAGATTTGTAACAGCTGGCATAAAACCGCATTTAACATTTCTTCTGGATATTGACGCAAAAAAGGGTTTAGAGCGCGCTGGAAAATACAAAGATAGAATTGAGCAAAAAAACCTTGTCTATCATAAAAGAGTAAGAAGGGGTTATTTGCATTTAAGTAGATTAGAGCCAAAACGTATAAAATTAGTTCCGGTTTCAGAAAATAAAATGAAAACTCAAGAGATAATCAGAAAGTTTACTAAAGAATTATTATGAAGCTAAATGAAATAAAGGGCCATGAAAGGCCGATAAGTATTCTTTTAAATTCCTTAAAAACTAATCGTTTGGCTTGTAGTTATCTATTTGTAGGTCCTAGCGGCATTGGCAAGGCGGGTGTTGCAAAGTACCTATCTTCAGTATTAAATTGTGAAAAGAATAATTTTGAAGCCTGTGGAAAATGTTTGTCATGCCAAAAAATTGAAAATGCAAATCATCCAGATGTGCACTGGATTGTCAGCGATACTTCTGGCTTTATTAAGATTGAACAAGTTCGAGGGCTTTCTCGAGAGATTAATCTCAAACCCTTTGAGGCAAGAGCCAAGGTTTTTATTATTTTAGATGTACAGAATTTAACAGAAGAGGCCTCTAATTGCCTTTTAAAAACACTAGAAGAGCCGCCCTTTGGTAGTTTAATCATTCTAACCACTTCTCAGATAAAGAGATTGTCTCCCACGCTAATTTCTCGCTGCCTAAGAATTGTTTTTTCAGGCATACATCCTGAGATTTTAAAGGATATTCTTGTTCGAGAGTATAATCAAGGCGAAGACATAAGTCATTACTTAAGTTATTTTTACGAGGGAAGACTTGGAAAAACATTAAGTTTTATTAATGCAAATGTAATGAAAGACAAGAACCAGATAATCAATAATTTTACAAATTTATCTAATGCTGTTTTTTTAGATGATAGCATGCTCGGGGATAAACAAAAAGTAAGGGAGGCGTTATTAATTCTTATATATTGGTTTAGAGACATAATGCTTTTAAAGTTAGGCATAGATTTGTCGTATTTGGTTAATTGTGATAGAAAAAAAGATTTATTAATGTTACAAGGCAGATATTCAATAGCAGAGGTTATTAATGCGCTAAAAGATATAATAAATACAAATATTTTTCTTGAGCAAAATCTTAATCTAAAAATAACACTTTCGTTACTTAGGGAGAAGTTATGCAAAGAAAAGTTTATGTAAAATTAAGAGAATACGGGCCAATAATTTACTTTGAAGCCACCAATATTGATTGCAAGGTTTGTGATTTTGTTATCGTAGAGGCTGAAAGGGGTATTGATTATGGCCAAGTAGTGTCGGAATTCGAAACTGCTTTTTCAGAAAAAAATGAAGAGCCTGTAAGAAAGATTATCCGTGTTGCCAATGCCCCAGATTTAAAGCAAATACAAGATAATAGGGGAAAGATAAAAGATGCCTTCAGTAATTGTTTAAAGAAGATTGAAGAGCATAATTTAGATATGAAGCTTGTAGAAGCAGAGTATTCCTTTGACCGCAGTAAGATTATTTTTTATTTTACTTCTGAAGGCAGGGTTGATTTTAGGGAGTTGGTCAAGGATTTAGCAAGAATCTTTAAGGCGCGCATTGAATTAAGACAAATAGGGGTGCGTGATGAAGCAAAATTATTCGGCGGTTTTGGAACTTGCGGCAGGGAACTTTGCTGCAGGAGATTTTTAAAGGATTTCGAACCAGTTACTATCCGTATGGCAAAAGAGCAGGGCCTTCCTTTAAATCCCCCTAAGATTTCCGGTGTCTGTGGAAGGCTTATGTGTTGTTTATCTTATGAATTTGAAGTTTATAAGAAATTGTCTTTGGACTTACCCAAAGAAGGTGAAAAGATAAATACGCCAGAGGGAAAGGGCAAGGTAATTAGCATAAATGTCTTAAAACGATCGGTAGTTGTAGAGGTTGGCTCCGACGGAAAACAGATAGAAATAATCTACAAATAAATGTCAAAAGATAAATTCTATATTACAACACCAATATATTATATTAATGCTTCTCCTCATATAGGGCATTCTTATACTAACATTGCCTCTGATTGTTTAGCTCGCTACTATAGGCTTAAGGGCTATAAGGTACATTTTTTAACTGGAACTGATGAGCATGGTCAGAAAGTCCAGCAGTCGGCAATAAATAAGGGATTACAACCTCGGGATTTTGCTGATAAAGCAGTTTTAGTATTTAAAGAGCTTTGGCAGAAATTAAATATCTCTTATGATGATTTTGTTCGCACAACTGATGAACGCCATATAAAAATTGTTCAAAGGGCTTTGGAGATTTTGTATAGAAGAGGCAGACTCTATGAAGATCTTTACGAGGGGTGGTATTGTACTCCCTGCGAAACATTTTGGCAAGAGACACAGCTTGATAGTCAAAATTGTCCCGACTGTAAAAGGCCTTTAGAAAAAATTACTGAGAAAAATTATTTCTTTAAATTATCCGAATATCAAAACTGGTTAATTGAATATATCAAAAACCATGCGAATTTTATTAGACCCTTAAATCGTCGGCAAGAGGTGTTGAGTTTTTTAGAATTAAATAAGTTAGTAGATTTGTGTATTTCGCGTCCAAAGGAACGTTTAAGCTGGGGCATACCGCTTCCCTTTAGCAAAGAGCATGTTACATATGTTTGGTTTGATGCTTTGATAAATTATTTAAGCGCTGTTGGGACATTTGATGCAAATGATAGCTATCAATCCGAATGGTGGCCTGCAGATGTGCATTTAATCGGTAAAGACATTTTAAGGCAGCATGCTATATATTGGCCAATAATTCTACATGCGTTAGATATTGAGCTACCCCAAACCATATTTGCCCATGGCTGGTGGTTAGTTGGTGAAAGCAAAATGTCTAAATCGCGCGGAAATGTTATCTCGCCCTTGGAAATGGCAGATAATTACGGTATAGATGTTTATAGATATTTTTTATTGCGGGATGTGCCTTTTGGCCACGACGGAAATTTTTCAGAAGCAGCGATAGTAAAAAGATTGAATAGCGACCTGGCTAATGATTTAGGAAATCTTGTCTATAGGACTCTTACGATGATTGAAAAATATTTTGATGGCCGTATTCCTAATGTCGATTTGGCTACAAACGAACCCCAAGCAAAAAAGATTATAGAAAGAATAGAGCTTTTGCCAAAGGAAATTGTTCTTTATTTAACAGCAAACTCTGATTTTGATTTTAGTTTGGTTTTAGAAAAAGTCTGGGAATTAATAAATTTAGCAAATAAATATATTGAAGATACAAAGCCTTGGAATTTGGTTAAGGAGAGAAAAGAAGAGCAGCTCAAGGCATTTATAAATTTATTGGTTAAAGCAATTAGAGAAGTTTCTAATGAACTTTTGCCCTTTATGCCAAGTACAGCTACGTCTATATTAGAGCAGTTTGGCAAGGAAAATATTATAAAAGGTAAGCCTTTATTCCCGCGAATTATAGAAAAATAGACAACACCGCCTATTATGCATTCTCAAGTTTCAATTATAAAATGTAAAAGCTATAATCAATTAGAAGTTTATAATGCTATTAAAAAAGCCATTGATTTTTTAGGCGGGATAAATTCCTTTGTTAAAAAAGAGGACAAGGTTTTAATTAAGCCAAATCTTTTATCTGCTTCAACACCAGAATCCGGTATTGTTACCCATCCTGAATTTGTCAGGGCAGCGGTAAGGTTGGTAAAGGAAACTGGTGCTGAAATTTTTCTGGGGGATAATCCTAGTGTGTGGGGAACACCTGAAGATGTGGAAGGAGTTTATGAGGTTTCAGGAATTAAACGTATTGCAGAGGAGGAGAAAATAAATTTAATTAAGCTTAATCGTAGTATTTTAGTCAATGGCTATGCTTTGTCAGAATATTTAAAAATGTGCAGCTGTATTATTTCTTTACCAAAATTTAAAACCCATGATTTAATGACATTAACAGGAGCTATAAAGAATTTATTTGGAATGGTTCCGGGTTTATCTAAGACACAACTACATAGACAAGCACTTGATTCTGCCAGTTTCGCCAAAATTTTGGTAGATATCTATGAGTTAACCAAGCCCAAACTTTCAATTATTGATGGCATTGTGGCCATGGAGGGCGACGGCCCTGCAGCGGGAGGGACGCTTCGAGATATGAATTTAGTTTTAGCTGGAAGTGATGCTGTAAGCCTGGATAGTATTTTAGCATTAATAATGGGATTAAAGCCCGAAGATATTTTAACCACTAAAGAAGCCAAAGAAAGAGGCTTGGGTAATGCAGAATTAAAGGACTTTGAGATCTTTGGTGAAAACTTAGAAGATTTTATAACGCCAGATTTTAAATTACCGCAAACACACTTTTTAAATAAAATGCCTAAGCCAATTCTTAAAACTTTAAAGAAGTTAGTGCGTTTCTATCCTAAAATAGATAATGATTTATGTAAGATGTGTGAGATATGCGCTAAGAGCTGTCCAGTTGGAGCTATTTCTAAAAGACCGCAAAATATGCGTATTGAATATAACCGCTGCATTTATTGTTTTTGCTGCCAAGAGGTCTGTCCTCACGCAGCGGTAAAGGTTAAAAAGAGCTTTTTTACAAAAATTGCCTCAGGTATTTATCATGTCTATTCCCACTATCGACTGGGTAAATAATTCTGTAAAGATTATCAATCAGAAGATTCTCCCTTCTAAATTGGAGTTTATTTATTGCCGGGATATAAAAGCACTCTATAAGGCGATTAAAACCTTACAGGTAAGAGGTGCTCCGGCATTAGGCATAGCTGCTGCTTTGGGCATTGTTTTAACAACGCGACATTCAAAGACAAAGGATAGGGCGAGATTTAAGAAGCAATTAGATAAGGCAATACGGTATCTTTCAACAGCTCGTCCCACTGCAGTTAATCTTTTTAGTGCCTTGAAAAGAATGGAGGCAATTGTTCGGGAGAATTCTTATGCCTCAGTTGTAAAATTAAAAAAGTTGTTATTTAAAGAAGCAATGGCAATAATTAAGGAGGATAAATTAGTCTGCCGTAAGATGGCAAAATTTGGTGCAAGGCTCATTAAAGACAATGACAGAATTCTAACCATCTGTAATGCCGGCGCTTTAGCAACTGCAGATTACGGAACTGCCTTAGGGGTTATATATCGTGCGAAAGAGGAGGGAAAGTCAATAAAGGTTTTCTCCTGTGAAACACGCCCACTTCTGCAAGGCGCTAGACTTACAACCTGGGAACTTTTAAAAGAAAATATTGACACTACTCTTATTTGCGATAATATGGCCGCCTCATTAATGGCAAATAAAAAAATAGATAAGATATTTGTAGGCGCTGACCGTATTGCCGCAAATGGTGATACCGCAAATAAAATTGGCACTTATAACTTGGCAGTCTTGGCAAAATATCATAAGATACCATTTTATGTTGTAGCTCCCGCTTCTACATTTGATTTAGGAATTCAATCCGGTAATCAAATACCAATCGAAAATAGAAGCGGCCGAGAAATTACACACATTTTTGGTAGGTCAATAGCACCCTCTGGCATTAAGACATACAATCCTGCTTTTGATGTAACGCCGCATAAATTAATTACAGCCATAATTACAGAGCGCGGTATCATAGAATCTCCCTTTAAAGAGAATATCAAGGAAATATTAGTAAGAAATGCAATTTAATAATAAAAAAATTAAAGATATCGGAGAATTTGGATTGATAAAACAGCTTGCTTACTTAATCAAAAAGAAGGACAAAAGTGTTATTTGCGGCATTAATGACGATGCGGCTGTTTTAAAATATACAAAAGATAAATATCTTTTGTTTACCACTGACATGCTCATCGAAAATGTGCATTTTACAAGAAAAATGAACCCAGAGGCAATTGGCCAGAAAGCCTTGGCAGTTAATCTAAGTGATATCGCTAGTATGGGAGGCTTGCCAAGATATGCAGTTATATCTTTGGGACTACCTAAGGACTTAAGTTTAGCATTCGTAAAAAAAATTTACAAAGGCATGCTGGAGTTTGCCAGAAAATTTAAGGTTAATATTGTGGGAGGAGATACTAACCAATCCAAAAATATAATTATAAATATTTCCTTATTGGGCGAAGTGAAAAAAAGGTTTCTTACCTTAAGAAGCGGTGCAAAATGTAATGATTTAATTTTTGTAAGCGGAAACTTAGGCCGGTCATATGTTAGTGGAAGACATTTAGAATTCGTCCCTCGGATAGAAACAAGTAGATTTTTGGTAAAAAGATTTAAACCCTCGGCAATGATTGATATTTCTGACGGATTGGTTTTAGATTTAAGTCATATCTTAGAATTAAGTGGTGTGGGGGCAGTTATTTATGAAAGGCTTATCCCGCGTAGTAAAGATGCATCTTTAAAAGAAGCGCTTTATGATGGAGAAGATTTCGAGTTGATTTTTACAATGGCAAAAAATAAAGCTAAGTTATTTCTCAATAGTTTAAATAAAAATGAAATTAAAATACCTATTTCGCTTATTGGAGAAATTACATCTAAAAAAATGCAAATCTTATTAATTGACCGTTTTAATAAAATAAAATTCTTAATTCCCAAAGGCTTTACTCATTTCTAATGCAGATTTTATCACGCAGTCCTCAACAAACTATAAATTTAGGTAAGAAGCTATCGCCATTTTTTAAAAAAGGGGATATTATTTGTTTATTCGGAGGCTTAGGAACAGGCAAGACAACTTTTGTAAAAGGTCTAGCGCATGGTTTAGGCATAAAAAGTAATGTCGTTAATAGCCCCTCATTTGTTTTAATTAAAGAGTTTAAGGGAAGGTTACCTTTTTTTCATTTCGATCTTTACCGAATAAAAAATTTAAAAGAAATTCTTAGTTTGGGTTTAGAGGAGTATTTATTTGATGATGCAGTCTGCGTCATTGAATGGGCAAAGCATTTGGGTAAAGAATTTTTGGATAGTTATCTGAAGATAGGATTTAATTTTAAAAGCCCAGAAGTAAGATTAATTAAATTTTCTTATAAGGGAGTTCGTTACAAAAATCTAATCAAGCTTTATGAAAATATTATCCATTGATACATCTATTGGACAAGCATTAAATTTGTCTATTTCTGATAATCTCAATATAATTTCAAAAGAAAAGATTGATTTTGTTGAAGATTTATCGGAGGAAACAGTGCCAGCAATAAAGAGACTGTTAGGGAAGGTAAATTTATCCATAAATTCCATAGATGGATTTGCAGTAGATGTAGGGCCTGGTTCATTTACTGGTTTAAGAATTGGAGTAACTTGCGCAAAAACACTTTCCTTTGCTACAAAAAAACCATTGAAGGGCGTCTCATCATTAGATATTTTAGCAAGCGCTATAGAAGAGCGTCGTTATCAAATCTGTCCGATTATTGATGCTAAGCGCCAAAACGTCTATTCCTGTCTGTATGAAAGAAATGACAAGGGCTTAAAAAAAATAACTCCTTACTTGTTAGTTAATTTCGATAAATTATTGAAGAGAATTAATAAAAAGACAATGTTTGTGGGCGATGCGCTTAAGCTGTATAAGACTAAAATTATTCAGCAAAAGAAAAGGGTTAGTTTTTTTGCAAAAGAAGAATTTTGGTACCCTAAGATAGAAAATCTATCTAAGATTGCTGACATATATTTTAAAAAGGGCTACTTTGATAACCCTGATAGCCTTGTACCGATTTATCTATATCCTAAGGAATGTCAAATAAGAAAGACTTAAAATATGAATAATCTTTTAATTAAAGAAAGTAAGTTGTACCGCCCCACTTGGGCAGAGATTAATTTATCGGCAATTGACTATAATTTAAAATTAGTTAAAAAGATAGTCGGGCCTCGCGTAAAAGTATTGGCTGTTGTAAAATCAGATGCCTATGGCCATGGAATGTTAAGGGTGGCCCACCGTATAGTTAAGGAAATAGATTTCTTAGGTGTAGCCAGTATTGATGAAGCAGTGTGCCTGCGTAAGTCAGGTATCAAAAAACCGTTACTAATTTTTGAAAGCACTTTCGCCTCACATACAAAAGCCATTATAGATTATGACATAACACCCACTGTCTGCTCTTTAGATTTGGTTCGCTCTTTAAATACTAATGCTACAAAATGCAAAAAAAAGATTAATGTTCATATTAAAGTAGATACGGGTATGGGCAGGTTAGGCATTTGGCACGAGCATGCGTTAGATTTTATTAAAAAAATTCGAGCGTTTTCCTATTTAAATATTGAAGGCCTTTATACGCATTTACCTTGCGCAGACACAGATAGAAAATTCACCTTAAACCAAATAAGTAAGTTTAAGGAATTAATAAATAAATTAAGACAGGGTAAAATTCATATTCCCTTGTGTCATATAGCAAATAGCATGGGAATTATTGGTTATAAAGAAAGTCATTTGAATATGGTTAGACCGGGCCTTATGCTTTATGGACTATATCCGAAAAATAGCCTTATATCTAAAGTTAAGCTTAAAAGCGCCCTTAGTTTAAAATCCAGAATTATATTTGTTAAAAAAATACCCAAGGGTAGGACCATTAGCTATGGCGCTACATTTACCACTTTGAAAACAACGGTTATCGCTACAATTCCGGTTGGTTATAACGATGGATATCTAAGAAGTCTCTCCAATAAATCTGAAGTGATAATTGATGGTGAGCGCTATAAAGTAGCTGGCAGAATTTGTATGGACCAATTGATGGTGAATTTGGGGGATAGCGAATTTAAGGTAGGTAAAGTTGTTACTTTACTTGGCACAAATAAAAATATGACTATTAGCGCTGAGGAGCTAAGCCGATTAGCCAAAACCATTCCTTATGAAATTGTCTGCGCAATCGGTAATAGCGTGCCAAGGTTTTATAAGACTTAATGAATTTTAGTTATAAGGTATATTGCAGATAAGAAAAACACAATATTTGCCAGCCACGCCGAGGCAATAGGTTCCAGTAACCCTCCCTTACCAAATGCCAAGCCAATCGCATTAATTACATAATAAAAAAAGCCAATGCTTATAAAGATTCCTAAGTGTGCAAGGGTCATTCCTTTTCGGCGTTTAGTCATCATTGCAAACGGCATCCCCACAAACATAATCACCAGATTGCTAAATGGGTAAGCGATTTTTTGATGTAGGTCTACGCGTAGGTTTCTAAGAATCGACTTTGCTCCGCTATCAGAGAATTTTACTATTAATTCTTTAAGTTGGTGAATATTCATAGAAGAAATTTGAATTCTCTGTCTTAAAAAGTCTTGAGGGTTTTCACTGATATCCATAATTTTCTTATCAAAATATTCAATACGGTCGTTCATTTGGCCATTAGTATCAAAATAGAATATTTGGCATTGCTGGAAAACCCAGTTGTTTTCAAGCCACTCTCCTTTAAGGGCAACTATTTTTGCACTTAAATTCTGATTCTTATCCTGCTCTAGAATAGTTATGCCTTGTAGAGAATTGTTATTTGCGTCGAATGTATCAATAAAGTATAACCTGTTCTTAAGACCACAAAAGGTAAGGTTTTTAATTATCTGTCTTTTTTCTTTTGTCTTTCGCTCAAGGGACATTTTTTCCTCTTTGATTGTATCCGAAATCGCCATGCTCAAAGGCACTATCTTTTCATTCACTGCAAAGATAACGGCACTTATTATCAGGCCAAAGTAAATCACGGATTTTGTTATCTGCCAGAAGTTTAAACCTGCAGTGCGAGTGGCGATTAATTCATTGTTGCTGTTAAGTTTCCCTAAACTAAAAAGAGAAGCAATTAGACAGGCAAAGGGAGCCACTTGTGAAAATATAATTGGCAAAAAAGATAAATAATAATTTCTAACAGTTATAAGAGAAACCTTAAGTTTTATAAGTTCATCAAGGTTGCTAAAAATATCGATAATTAGATAAAGAAAACAGAATGCTAAAAGCGATGCGACAAATATACTAACCAATGATTTTAAAATATATCTATCTAATATTCGCATAATCTAAAAGTAAGGATTAACCCAGCGCCCCCCATAATTATGTTTGTAGCCCACATCGCGCCTGCCGGCAAAATTACATTTTGAATGCTTAAAGCCTCAAAACCAATGGACAAAAGATAATAAGCCACAACCACCATAAAAATAATAGAGAAATTTATTGCCTTCTGACGGCTATGTGTAATGATTGCCAACGGCATGCCAAAAAGAATAAATATAAAACAAGAGAAAGCAGTTGAAATCTTTTTATGCATTTCAGTAAAAAACACAGCGGTTTCTATATTTAATGTTTTATACTTATTTATTTCATAAGCTAATTCCTTGATTGTCATATCTTTTGGCTTCTTGTCAATCGTATTATTCTTTAATAAATCCAAGGTTAAGAAATAATTTCTAAAATTCAATTTAAAGAAATTATTAGGGTTCTTAAAGTCTGGCTCATCAGAGGTTCCATCAATGAGTTTTAATTTTATTTTTCCCTCATTTGGATAAGAAATAAATTCCCCCTTTTTGGCAACAATTGTGCGGGTGGGCTTACCTTCTCCTTGAGGTTGATAAATACGAATATTTTCCAATTTATTTCCATCAATACGATAGATAAATAGGATATTATTTTGGAAGGAGTTGATAAAGGTGCCTGCTTCCAAAGCAGCGGCAGGGTTTTTTGAGCCAATATCGGATAATAATCGACGAGAGGCAAAATGCGTATAAGGAATAAGCTTATTATTTAATATAATACAAAAAAGGCTTAAGATTAAACCCATTAATATAAGCGGCGAAGCTATTTTTATGAGGTTAATGCCAGAGCTTCTTATCGCAATAATTTCATTATCCGAAGAAAAGCGGCTAAATGTTAATAATACAGAGGATAAACATGCGATAGGCAGCGTATAGCTAAGGATAAAAGGCATTAGATACGCAAATAATTTCATTACCAAGAATATATTTATTCCTTTATTGATGATTAAGTCAGCTAGGCGGATTAAATTTCCCATAAGCATAACACCCGTCAATACAGATAAGGAGATAATAAAAGGTGCAATTGTTTCTCTTAAAATGTAGTTTCTTATTATTCTCATGGTGTTATTGCCAAGGTTAAGACATAAATATCGTTTACACAAGCTTCATTTAAAACTTGAGCCGCTTCAGTGCAGGTTGCACCGGTTGTTAAGAGGTCATCAACAAGCAGTATATTTTTTTGTGCAAATTCATCCGGGTTTTTTAGCGCAAAAGCACCCATGATATTATATATCCGTAAATCTTCTTTTAAGGCACTTTGAGGAGTTGTATGTTTAATGCGCTTTAAATTATTTAAAGACAAATTTAAACCCAGCATTTTGCTCATTTCTCTTGTTAGAAGTTCTGTTTGATTGTATTCTCTTTCCCGCAATCTTGTTGTGTGTAGCGGTAGTGCGACTAAGTAGTCAAATTTAAATCTTGAGAGATTATATGTTTGAAAAAAATTTACCATAAGCCTTGCGAGAGATTTTGACAGAGATGTTTTATTTTTATATTTGAAAAGATGAATTAAATCTCGAATTACACCGGTATAATTTGCCACACTAAAACAGCGCTTGAATTTATATTCTTTTTTCTTACAGCTTTTACAAATTGATTCTATTTCGCTTACATGCCTGCCGCATTTAAGGCAAAACGGCGGTAAATTCAATTCAATTTTTTCCCAACAGGCTTTGCATACAGGATTATTTTGACTACGCTCGGATAAAAACTTATGGCAGATAAGGCAATTATGGGGATAGATTAAATCTACTAGTGGCGCAAAGATTTCTTTAAGCACAACAAAATATATTAACATGACTTGTTATCATTGTCAAAGTAATTGATACACTCGGCGACAATATGTTTTATGAAGTCGCCTTAAGTATTACACTAAAGTATTCATATTTTAGAAAGTTAACTATAATAATGTTTCCTCGCGTGATACGAATGTGTTGACACAGCAATTAAGAGATAGTAAAATTACTACAATGATGAAAGAAGAATTAAATTCTCTAAAAAAAGAGTTATTTAAGGAATTAAAGAGCAATGCTTTTTTTAGGGAAAAAATAACTTTATCTTCTGGCAAGAGAGCCAATTATTATATTGATTGCCGTATGGTGACTTTAAGCTCCAAAGGGTCATATTTATCTGCCAAGATTATTTTGGCAATGATAAAGCAAGAGAATATTGCTGCTGTAGGTGGTCCAACCTTAGGCGCAGATCCACTGGTTGGCGCTATTGCTACCTTAGGTTATTTAAATAAGGCTCCCATAAATACCTTTATCGTCCGTAAGGCGCCTAAATTACATGGTAAGATGCGCCGTATTGAGGGCCCGCAAATTAAAAAAGGCTCAAGGGTTATTGTTATTGACGATGTAGCTACAACTGGAAAATCAATTTTGGAGGCAGTAGAAGTTTTAAGGCAAGACGGTATTAAGGTAGATAAGGCAATTGTAATCGTTGACCGTCAAGAAGGAGCTGCTCATAATTTGACCAAGAAAAATTGTTCCCTCATCTCAATTTTTAAAGCCTCTGAATTCTTAAAATAAATAATTACTTATAAAATTCTATGGAAGGATATTCAATCGCAGTGATTGGCGCTGGTCCAGCTGGAATGATGTCAGCAATTACTGCCGCTAATTTTACAAGCAATGTAGTTTTGTTAGAGAAGAATGAGTCTTTAGGCAAGAAACTTTTGATTAGCGGCAAGGGAAGATGCAATTTAACCAACATTGGAAGTTTGGATAACTTTTTGGAGCATTTTAGTTCAACAGGAGAGTTTTTGCGTAGTGCCTTCAATGAATTTTTTAACACGCAACTTCTGGAATTTTTTGAAAAAGAGGGCTTAAGATTAAAGATAGAACGGGGCGGAAGGGTTTTTCCAATAAATGACAAGTCCTCAGCCGTTTTAGCTATTTTAAGAAAAGAGCTTAAAAGGTTAAATGTGCATTTATTATATGAGGCAGGGGTGAAAGACTTAAGAAAAGAACTTTTAAGTTGGTTTATCGAATTATCCGATTCAAAAGTTATAAAAGCAAGAAGAGTAATTCTTGCAACAGGAGCTGCAAGTTATCCTTTAACTGGCTCAACCGGAGATGGATTTAAAATTGCTGCAAAATTAGGCCACACGATTGTTCCTTTAAGGCCAGGGTTAGTTCCTTTAGAGACAAAAGAATCTTGGGTTAGAGATTTGGCAGGATTAAGTTTAAAGAATATTAGGATTTCTATATCGCAGGCAGATAAAAAGATTTCCTCAGAAATAGGAGAGATGATTTTTACTCATTTTGGAGTTTCAGGACCTCTGGTTTTAGAGTTAAGCAGTAAAGTTATAGACTGGTTTTCTAACAGTAAGCAACTTACCTTAAAAATCGACCTTAAACCAGGTTTAACTGAAGAGCAGCTGAATAATCGCCTGATAAGGGATTTTACAAATTTTGGCAACCGTTCATTAAAGAATCTCTTAAAGGAGTTTTTGCCAAAGAGACTAATTGATATTTGCGTAGAAGATTGCGGTATTGCGGCCAATAAAAAAGCAAACCAGATTAGCTCCCCAGAGAGAGATAACTTGATTAAATTTTTTAAAGGTTGGAGTTTAACCCTGACTAGGCCCCGGCCTCTTTCTGAGGCAATTATTACAAAGGGAGGAGTTTGTACAAAAGAAATTAATCCTCGCACCATGGAGTCTCGTCTTCACGAAGGTTTATACTTTTGCGGAGAGATAATTGATATAGATGCCGACACTGGCGGCTATAATTTGCAGGCAGCATTTTCTACCGGCTATCTGGCAGGGAAGAACGCTGCAGAAAGTTTAAATTGAAGAAGCCAATATTTTTAGCCTCGCAATCCAAACAAAGACAGAAATTACTTAAGCTTTTAGGCATTAATTTTAAGGTTAAACCAAGCC
This sequence comes from Candidatus Omnitrophota bacterium, assembly GCA_030692045.1. GTDB lineage: Bacteria > Omnitrophota > Gorgyraeia > JAUYCX01 > JAUYCX01 > JAUYCX01. Next base: position 36,097 of record JAUYCX010000045.1, on the reverse strand, counting down.
ATATCCAAGAAGAAAGAAGAATTTCCGCAAATTGCTCCAGTTTGGTTAAAGGAAATGCTTTAGCCAAGGCCAGGGATGTGGCAAAAAAATTAAAATCTGGCATTGTAATTGCCGCAGATACAGTTGTTTTATCCGGCACTAAAAAGATATTTGGTAAACCCAAAAATTTAACAGAGGCAAAAAATATGTTAAAAGAATTATCTCGTAAGCCGCAGTGGGTTTATACGGGTTTGGCTGTTGTGGATATCACTGATAAAAAATCCTACACTGCCTATGAAAAGACAAAGGTTTTTATGCAAAGGCTTTCCTTAAAAGAGATTGACAGATATTTTTCACATGTTTGGCCGTTAGATAAAGCCGGAGCCTTTGATATTCAAAATAAAGGCAGTATCTTTATTCGCAGGATTGAGGGTTGTTTCTATAATGTTGTGGGTCTTCCCCTATCAAGATTAGCCAGAATCCTAAAAAAGGTAGGTGTAGATGTATTCTAAGAATCTTTTTCTTATGTTTTCTGTTTTCTGTTTTCTGTCTTCTGTTCTTGGTTGTGCCACAGAATATAATATTGCCACACAGCGTCAAGAGACATTGATGTTTGGTACTGAAAAAGAGATTCAGCTAGGATATACTTTATCGAGACAATATGAATTAAAATATAAACCTACAGAGGATGTTGCCTTGCAAACACGTATAAATGATATTGGTCAAAGAATTGCCGTAGTTTGCGACCGCAAAGATTTACTTTATCATTTTAAAGTAGTGGATGAAAAGGAAGTAAATGCTGTGAGCTTGCCCGGGGGATTTGTTTATGTAAATAAGGGCTTGGTTGAGAATACTGCTAATGATGATGAATTGGCAGGCGTTTTGGCACATGAGGTTGGGCACATTACAGCCAAACATAGTATAAAAAAATTGCAGGCAATGTACGGTTATACACTTTTAAGTATCTTAACAGCAGCAACCACTAACCCTGATTTTAAACAAGGTGTAGATTTGGCTTTTTTAGAGATACTTACCGGCTATTCTCGAGAGGATGAACTGTTGGCTGATAAGTTGGCGGTTAAATATACAAAAAAGGCAGGATTTAAACCAGAAGGAATAGTTAGCTTTTTAGAGAAGTTAAAGGAAATTCATCAGAAAGAGCCGCTTAGGCCTTTAAGCTATTGGCGAACACACCCTTATCTTTCGCAGCGCATAGCCGTGGTAAAACAAGAAGTCTTTGGCCAGATAGATTTTAAGGATTATTTAAATTTGGATAAAAACTAAACCAATCATTTTCTCAATCGGTTTAAACAATAGGGACACACAACTTCTCTTCTAGAAATTAATTTCTTGCAATGTTTACAAATAACCTTCCCAAATAGTAACCACAGTATTGCGCACAATATTACTATTTCTATGGTTGTAATTAGAAATTCGCCAACATTATTTAATATTAGTTCTACTAAATATTTAAAATTAAATTGCTTAAGAATCATCTGTTAACGCTTCACCACAAAAAAGCCTTGCAGGTTTTTTGCGGATGAAATTTTATGCCGAAGGTGGGAGTCGAACCCACAATCCCAAAGGGAACAGCGCCCTGAACGCTGCGTGTATGCCAATTTCACCACTTCGGCTTTATCTATACCAAGTATAATTAGAAAATACATAACTGTCAATCTCTGGAATTTTTTCTATTTTTTTCTTAGGTTGATAAGGTTAAGCTTTATTGTTATAATAAATTCCATTATGAATACAATTTTATCGTTTAAAATTACATTTCAAGCTATCTTGCAGATATTTTTGTTAGGCAGCTTTGGGTTTGCACTTGTAAAGAAGAATTTAATAACCGATGAGGATTTAAGCTTCTTGAGTTGTTTGGTAATTAAGTTTACCCTGCCGCTTTTTATCTTTTGCCAGCTAATTGAACACTTCAATTTCTCTAATTATCAAAATTGGTGGTTTTTCCCAATTTTAAGCCTAATCATTACGGCTGTAGGATTTTTAGTGGGAAGGCTTATTTTAGTTTTCTATAAAAATATGCCTTACAAAAAAGAATTCTTGAGTCTTTTAGGATTTCAAAACTCTGGATATCTTCCGCTGATTTTGGTAGCAACAATTCTACCAACAAGTCAAAAAGAGGCAATGTTTATTTATCTTTTTTTGTTTTTGCTGGGATTTAACTTAGTTATCTGGTCGTTAGGAGTTAGGTTTTTGCTTAAGACAAAAGGTAAATCCCTGAAACTAATAAATGAAATACTTAGTCCGCCGGTTTTAGCAATTTTAATTTCGCTTTTTTTAATTATGCTGGGTTTAAATAAATTTCTTCCTCAGTTTATCCTTAAGCCCTTAAAATTGTTGGGTGATTGTACTCTTCCTTTGGCAATGCTTGTTGTAGGGGCGGGTTTAGCCAAGATTAAAATATTTAAGCCAAATAAAATTGCTATTTCACTTCTGGTATTTGGCAAATTAATATTCTTACCTTTTTTAGCGTTGGTTATTTTATTTCTATTTAAGGTTGACCCAATGGTTGGGTTTTTAATTTTATTGCAAGCGGCTATGCCTTCAGCGACATCTTTATCGTTAATTGCGCGCCATCATCGCCTGGAAGAAGAATTTATAAACCAGGGTATCTTTATAACTCACGTCATTAGCCTAATTACAATTCCTCTTTTCTTAGGAATTTATGGCAAATTCGTAATTTTGTTTTAGTTAAAAATTATGAAAGAAAGATTCTCTGCAACCAATAGAAAGGCTTTTAGAGACTACACTATATTAGAAACATTCGAATGCGGCATAGAATTAAAGGGAAGCGAAGTTAAATCCATTAGAGCAGGAAATGTCAATCTTAAAGATAGCTTTGCCAGAATTGAGGGCAAAGAGTTTTTTCTTTACAATATGCATATTAGCCCCTACGAACAGGCAAGTTATCTAAATGTTGCGCCTACAAGAACCAGGCGCTTGCTTTTGCATAATGCTCAAATTCAGCGTCTATCAAATGAGGTAAATCAGAAAAGATTAACTTTAGTTCCTCTAAAATTATATTTCAATAAACGAGGTTTTGTTAAGTTAGAACTTGCTTTAACCAAGGGAAAGCGACTCTATGATAAACGCGAGGCCTTAAAGAAAAAGGAGATAAATTTAGAGATAAAGCGCGCTTTAAGGAGAAAGGATAGGTAGGTTGAAAAACCTTAAACTTTCGTGTATAATTTATAAAGGGGGTGAAAGGTCAAATGAAGACATAACTTAGCGAGCGTTAGCGAAGCTAAGTTATAAGTCTGAATTTGACCCAGCACTAATTTTACTGATAGTGCTGGTTTCAAAATAAAGTGGTTTCATTTGGCTAAATTCCAAATTTTTATTATTAAGTTTTTTGGTAAAATTAGTGCTTGATTCAATTCGCAGACGCTGATATACAAGTAGAATGATAGACGCTATAACTTATGTCTCCGCCTTCGGCGGATTCCATAAGTTATCTGCTCATTGAAGGGGGTGAAAGGTTTCGACTTAAGTAATTTAGGTAAATGTTGCATGCCGAGGAATGCTTGGTTGGCCTCGCTAAAAAATCCAGGCAAAACTAAACGCAAAAGAAAATACGCGTTTATTAGCAAGGGCTGAGGCAATTGTTGCCCCAGTTTTTGCACCAGCCCCTATCTTAAGATAAGGTAGGGCCTTTGATTAGTCTCTCCTGGCGGCTAATCAATGCGGATTACCCCGCCTTTGGCGGGGTAAACAGGATAGTTAAGCTCTATTAGCCTTTAGGGGTTTAGCGAAAACAAAAAGGCTGGCTGTTTATGTATCCTGTCTGTCGGAGAAATAAACAGTAAGATTTAAAAGACAGAATAAGCATGTAGAAGCTTTATCTAACTATTTAAGGACGCGGGTTCGAATCCCGCCACCTCCACCATGGTTTAAACGTTGTTCACCATTTATTTGTATGAAGCACAACATTTTTTATTAGGAATAATCCCATGAAAGAGAAAGCTCGATTAGGCGATATGCTTATTGGAAAAGGAATTATCTCTAAGGAGGAGCTGGAAACCGCTTTAAAAGAACAGAAAAAAACCGGAGATTTCTTAAGCATTGCCTTAATCAAATTGGGTTTTGCCACAGAAGAGGAAATTTGGCCAATTCTTTCAGAGCAATTAGAGATTGATTATGTCAAGCTTAAAGAAATTAAAATTGACCACGAGGCAATAAAAAAGGTTCCAGCCAAATTAGTCTACCATTACAAATTAATGCCCATAAAATTAACCGAAGACACCTTAACTATCGCCGTAAACAATCCCTTGGATATTCATGTGCTTGACGAGGTTGGCCTTTTGGTGGGTATGAAGATTAAGGCTGTTTTAGCCGGAGAAAAGGACATCTTAGAGGCAATCAGGAAATATTATGGTGTGGGTGCTGAAACTATTGAACAGATAATTGACAGCGAAGGGGTAAATGAAAGAGCTTTACCCAAGACCGAAGATATTGAAGATTTAGCCACGGATGCTTCCATAGGAAAATTTGTGAATCAGATATTGCTGGAAGCCTATAAAGATAGAGCAACAGACATTCATATTGAGCCATATGAAGATGAGCTAAGAGTGCGCTACCGAATTGACGGCATACTCTATGATGCCAAGGTTCCTCCTACAATAAAGCATTTTCAATCAGCCATAAACTCTCGTATAAAAATTATGGCAGGTTTAAATATTGCGGAAAAACGCTTGCCTCAGGATGGACGTATAAAGGTAAAAGTAGGCGATGTAGATTTGGACCTTAGGGTTTCTTTTCTACCTACACCCTTTGGAGAAAGTGTGGTAATCAGACTTTTAAGCTCGGCAATTCTTTATAGCTTAGAAGATTTAGGGCTTTCGCAAGGCGATTTAAAGATTCTGGATAGTTTGATTAAAAAACCACACGGAATTATCTTTGTTACAGGACCAACTGGCAGTGGCAAAACCACAACCCTCTATGCTTGCCTTTCTAAAATTAATAAAACAGAAAACAAGATACTTACTATTGAGGACCCTATAGAATATCAATTGCTGGGAATTACGCAAATTCAAGTTTATCCTCGCATTGGTTTGACATTTGCTCAGGGGTTACGTTCGATGTTACGCCACGACCCGGATATAATGATGGTTGGAGAGGTTAGAGATTTTGAAACCGCAGAGATTACAATTAGAGTTGCCTTAACCGGGCATTTGGTTTTTTCTACCCTGCATACTAATGATGCTGCTACTGCCATAACTCGGCTTTTGGATATGGGTATTGAACCATATTTAGTTTCTAGCTCGGTTGAGTGCTTTATTGCCCAAAGACTGGTGCGTTTAATCTGTCCAGAATGTAAATTTCAGGTTCCTGTCAAGGAGCAGTTATTTAAAGAAGAGATACTTAAGGAGTTTGATTTAGCGGATGTGGATTTATCAAAACTTGAAATTTTTGAAGGAAAGGGATGTGAGGCCTGCAAGTTTACTGGCTATAAAGGCAGGACCGGTATTTATGAATTTTTAGTTGTCAATGATGCAATTAGAGAGATGGTTTTACAACGCCTTCCAGCAAACCAGATAAAAAAGAAAGCAGTTTCTCTGGGTATGCGAACCTTAAGACAAGACGGCTGGCAAGAAGTAACCAAAGGCATAACTACTGTTTCAGAGGTCATTAGAGTAACCCAGCAGGAAGAATAATCCCCGCCTACTAAAACTATATTCCATAATTTTTATATTCAATTCATTGAGAGAAATTTTGCTAGGGAATTTATCCCCCAATTTACCTTGCAATAGAATTTTTGCTGTGTTAGAATTAAAAAGATAATAAAATTTATGGCAAAATTCTATTATAAGGCAAAAAAAGGACCAAAAGATTTAATAGAGGGCTCAATTGAAGCTGAAACAAAAGAATTAGCTTTAAATAAAATTTCAAAATTAGGTTATTTTCCTATTGAGGTAAAAGAGGAGAGGCCGCCAGAGAAGAAACTTTCAGGCGGCCTCTCCTTTTCTTTATTTAAAAAAGTTACTTCCTCTGACATAAGTATTTTTACCCGACAATTAGCGGATTTACTCAATTCTGGCATTGTAGTTTTAAGGGCTTTAGAAATTATCTACAATCAAACTCACAATCTCCATTTAAAGACGATAATCTTGGATATCAGAGATTTTGTACGAGACGGAGGGACATTAGCCGAAGGCCTTAATCGTCATACGAAATTCTTTTCGCAGGTTTATGTCAGTATGGTAAAGTCGGGTGAGGTAAGCGGAACAATGGATGTTGTCTTAAATAGATTAGCAGATTTTTATGACCAAGAAGAAGAAACTCGTTCAAAGATACGCGCAAGTCTTGCTTATCCTTTGCTTATGGCAATTGTAGGAACTTCAACAATATTTATTTTGATTACCTTTGTTGTGCCGCGCTTGATTTCTTTGTTTGTGGAATTATCACAGGCATTGCCTTTACCCACCAGAATATTGATAGGTACAAGCAGTTTTTTTGCTAAATTCTGGTGGTTAATAATAATTGTAATTGCGCTGTTTTTTGCATTATTAAAAAGAAGGCAAAAAAACAAAGAGGGTAAATTTGCAATTGATAAATTTAAGCTTAAAATTCCCTTTTTTGGAGATTTTATCAAGAAGGTAGAGCTTGCACGTTTTGCCAGAACATTAGGCACGCTTTTGGCCAATGGCATAACAATCATTCTAGCTATGGAGGTAGTCTCGCAGGTTGCAGAGAATGAAGTTTTACGTCGAGATATTGAAAGAATGCTTAAAGATATTAGTGACGGTTCAAGCCTTACCAATGCCTTGGTTAATAGCACTTTTTTTCCAGATGTAGTAATGAATATGGTAGCAGTAGGCGAGGAGGGCGGGAATCTGGAGAAATCGCTTTTTAAAATCGCAGATTCTTATGAACGCCAAGCGGACAGAACCGTCAAAATAATTACTTCGCTATTAGAGCCGATAATGATTGTGGTAATTGGTTCAGCTGTAGGCTTTATTGTTGTGGCCATGCTTTTACCAATATTTCAGATTAATTTGATTGTGCGTTAAAAATGGAGGTTATGATGCGTGATAGAAAACAAGCATTCACTTTGGTTGAGCTGATGCTGGTTGTAATCATAATTGGCATATTGGTAGCTATGGTTGTACCGCGTATTGCTGGAAGAAGTGAACAGGCCAGACGCGCTGCATCCCAGGCAGATATCGAGGCAAATTTAGCTATTGCCTTGGATTTATACGAATTGGATAATGGCAATTATCCTACAACCGAACAGGGTTTAGATGCCTTGATAACAGAGTCTTCCTCTTCGCCAGTTCCAGAAAATTGGAATGGGCCTTATTTAAAGAAAAGAAAAATTCCTCATGATCCCTGGGGTAGGCCCTATAAATATGTAAGTCCAGGCGTACATAATAAAGAGGATTACGATTTATTTTCTTTTGGTCCTGACGGTGTCGAGGGCGGCGGAGACGATGTTACCAACTGGGAGGAGGCTTCTTCCCACGAAAAAGAATAGCTATACCCTTGTTGAATTATTGTTAGTTGTGATTATCTTAAGTATTATTGCCGGAATTGCTATTCCTTCCTTTCGAAAAACATATCTTAATTTAGAACTAGATAATTCTGCCAATAACCTTGCCCTTTTGATGCGTTATGCCCAGGCACATTCAGTTTTAGAACGTAGAATCTATAGATTAAATTTTGATTTAAGAGAAAAGCGCTGTTGGTTAACAAAACAATTGGAAGGAGCTCCCAACACATTTGAAGCAGTTTCCTCAAGACTCGGCAAAAGTCTTATTTTGCCCAAAGATATTGAAATTGAATCTGAGTCTGAGCTTGTTAATTTTTATCCTGATGGCAAAATTGATGGCATAAGTATTTATCTTAAAAATAAAAACAATAAAACCGTTACAGTTTCAACCGAAGGGCAAATTGGCTATGTTGATATTTTGGACTTCAAAACTTAAGAGAGAGCGATCATTTTTATTGATTGAGGCACTTTTGACCATTGTCATACTTTCCACTTGTTTAACCTTTTTTGTGCGCTCATTTTTAACCAGCCTTCAGGCTGGCAAGGTCGCTGTTTATTATATTGAGGCCGGGCAACTTCTTGAGAGCAACTTTAGTCTATTAGAAAGCCAGGTTGAGATTGACGATGATTTGCATTTAGAAGAGAACTTTAAGCCGCCCTATGAAAGTTTTAAGTTTAAATTAAATTCGCAGAATTTAAAAGAAGATGGAGAAGTCGGTTTTTTAAATCAGGTAGCGGCGAGTGTTTCTTGGCCTGCACAGAAGAAAGACAGAAGCATTTCAGTTGCTACGTATTTGAGAAATAAGAAAAATGAAGAAGGCGAGTAATTACTTCAAAGGCTTTACATTTATTGAAGTAATGATGGGATTGTTGATTTTCTCGATTATTGCCTTAAGCCTTTATTCCATCTTTAGCGCTGCCAGTTTAGCTTGGAGGCGTTCAAAGGATGCCAATAGGATTTATTTTGAGGCAAAGTGGTGTTTAGATGATATTTCACAGTCGCTTAAGAATGCGGCATTTTTTGATTTTTCCCTAAATTATCCTGATTTAAAACTATTTAAGGCAGAGACGGATAAGATATCTTTTCTCATTGCCACAGATTCTGGCTTAAAGAGAGTTAGCTACTTCTTAGAAAAACCGGATTTTGGCAAGATTCATAAAATTGTTATTGGTAAAAGAGGCGCAATGCCTGATAAGATTATCGATAATTATAAACAGAGTGCAGAAAGCCTTTTTTCTTTAAAGAGAAAAGAGCAGGATTTCTTAAGCAGTTTAGTAGCTACGGTTGAAAATCGTAACTTGACTTCGCTCGTCAAAGACTCAGGCCTTAAGTTTAGTTATGCCTATAAGACAACAGATTCAGAATCTTTAGAAACATTGGTCTGGAAGGATAATTGGGAAAGCCAAAATCAAATTCCTAAAATCATAAAAGTAAACTTGACTTTATTGAATCCTAAAAATTTAAAACAGGAAAAAACATTTACTAAAATTATTTTTATACCCACAGGCACAATGCTACAGTCAGAATAAGATGAATAAAGGAGTAATTCTGATAGTTACACTTTGGATTTTGGTAATTTTGACCTTATTTGCTTTAAGCATGGGGCGCAGTGTCAATATGGATTTACTTTTAACTCGCTACAGCGTGGATAAGTTAAAAAGTTATTTCGTGGCAAAAGCAGGGATAGTATTTGCAGTTGCGCGTCTGGAAAAGGATAGCCAAGATAATCAAGCCAGAGAATTCGATTCAATATACCAATGCGGCGTAAGTCTTAAAGAGCAGGAAAGTCCTGAAAATATTTTTAAAGAAATAGCACAGCCGGATGGTTCTTTTACAATTGGTTATGCTTTAGTTCAAGATGAAAATAATCAGCCTCGCATAATTTATGGCTTAGAGGATGAAGAAAGAAGGCTTAATTTAAATGCCATAAATGCACAGAATTATAAAGCCTTGCTTAATCTAATGTTGTTTTTTGAAATTGATAGAGAGGCCGCAGAAACTATATCTGCTTCAGTTGCAGATTGGCGAGATAGCGATTCAGTTACGACAGATGCTGGCTATGGCGCTGAGGATAGTTATTATACGGCACTGGAATCCAGTTACCATTGTCAAAATACTAATTTTCAAAGCTTAGAAGAGCTTTTGTTGGTTAGAGGAGTAAATAAAGAGATTTTTCAAAAAATAAAGAATTATATCACCATTTTTCCTAAACAAATAAATTTCTTGCAGGTTAATGTCAATACTGTAGAAGAGCCAGTTTTGTTTGCTTTAGCCAATTCCTGGGCTAATGTGGATAAGACTGACGCTGATAATCTCGCCCAAAAGATAATTGACTATCGCAAAGGCAATGATAATATAATAGCAACTGCTGATGACCGTTTTGTGGAATTGAATAATCCTGAAAGTGAAAGAAGATTAAATTTAAATCAGCCCGAAACAACTTTATTTGCCAATTTAAGAAACAGCAACTTCTTTATTGCTCAATCCAATTACTTTAGGGTTAATGCGCAGGCTACTTTTAAAGACAAGAAAATTAAAAGCCAAATCTTAGCAATTGTTGAACGGGGAAATCCTTTTCCTCTTTTTTGGCATGAGGATTAAAATGTTAAACAAGTTAATTACTGCCTTAGAGATTACCTCAACCCATATAAAATTAGCTCAATCACAGCCTAATTCTCAAGGCAGAATAATTAAGAAGTTAATGGTGGAGACCCTTACTTCAAGTTCTCCAGACGATATTACAAAATCACTTAGAGAGATGCTTTCTTCCTTAAAGATAAAGGCGTCTTCGATTATTTTAGCTTTACCCAGACAGCTATTGACTCTTCGCACAGTAAGGCTTCCGTCTTCGAACAATCAAGAAATTGAAAAAATGGTCGAGCTTCAAATTTCTAAGCAAATTCCTTACCCTCGTGAAGAAATTGTTGCAGATTATTTAATTGTTGATAGAGACACCTTAGGTTATTCTCAGGTTTTATTGGTTATCTGCCAGAAAGAGGTGATTAACAGGTATCTTAAAATTACTTCTTCTCTAAATTTAAAGGTTAATCTTTTTACATTAAGCTCTCAGGGAGTGTGCAATTGGTATCAGAATTTTATGTATAGAAAAAATTTTCAAGAAATTAAGCCGGTGGTTCTCCTTGATATTGACGCACAAAATACAGACATCTGTTTTTATCACAAAGAAAACGTGCTTTTTACCCGTTCTATTTCCTTTGGCAAGGCGGACATTAAACTAGAAAAATTAGAAATTTTAATAGAAGAGCTTCGTAAAACTTTTTCTACCTTACAAAAGGAACAAATAATTTCTCAGATATCTAAGATTGTGATTACAACGTCTGCACAAGAGTCCAAGTCTTTAATGGATAAGCTAAGGCTTGAGTTTCCTTACGAGGTTGAAGCAATAAATCCATTAACAGAGGTTGAATTGGAAAAAGAACTAATTGTCCCTCTAGCTTTAAGCCAAAGCGCATGCTCTAGCACATCAATTTTAGGACTGGTTTTGCTCGAGACAAAAAATAAAATCAATCTATTACCAGCGGAGTTAAAAAAAGAGCAGGAACACAAAAGTAAAATAAAGGAATTGATATCATTAGCCATACTTTTATTTTTATCGCTAATTTTATCTGCCGGTATATTAGCTACCAAAATTTATAAAAAGGATACGTATATTAAAAAACTCGACTCTAACTTAAAAGAAATCAGCCCTAAAGCAAAAAAGACCGAAGCAACCATTAAGAAATTATCCTTGGTAAAGGAAAGATTAAACCCGCGCGGTTCGAGCATTGATGTGATTTATGAGTTGTACAATCTTATTCCAGAGGGGCTGTCTTTGAGCATATTTAGTTTTGAGGAAAATGAATTTATAACCTTACAGGGGATTTCTTTGGCAATGTCTGATGTGTTTAATTTTCAGAGCATCTTAGAGAAATCTCCTTACTTTAAAAATGTGGAAGTTAAATATGCCAGTAAACGTAAGATTAAGCAGACCGAAATAACAGATTTTCGCATTAGTTGCGCGGTGGATAAGGAAAATATTAAAAAGCCATAAAATATGCCACACCTATTAAATGTATCTCAAAGAGAAAGAAATATTTTGATAATTATTGTGATATTGCTGTTTATTTTTGTCTGCTATTATTTTTTATTTCAACCTTTAACTGAAAAATTGTCTGCTTTAAACAAGGAGATAGAAACTAAAGAGCTAAAGCTTAAGAAAAGTCAAAAGATTTTAAGCCAAGAGCTGTCTGTTGAAGGCGAGTTTGAAAAATATGACAAATATTTAAAGCAAAATTCTTCTGACGAACAAGAAATGGCAGCACTCTTATCAGAAATAGAGGCGGTTGCCCACCAGATTAATATTAAGTTAAATGATATGAAACCGCGTAAAACAAAAAGGATAGATTTTTATAATAGTTTTGCCGTAGAAATTGAGGCTGAAGGTAAATTACAAGAGATTACCAAATTTATCTATACTCTGCAAAGCCCGCCACATCTTTTAAAGGCTGAAAAAGTTCGTCTGGAAAAGACAACTTCTGGCAGCCAAACCCTAAAGTCATATCTTCTGGTAACCAAGATACTTATTCCGCAGTAGATTTATTTAATAGTTCGTTGATAGAGAGTGTTGAAATAATATTCACCAATTTATTCACGGAAATTAGCCAATAACTATAGCTTAATAAAGGCGAACTGTTGACTTTGAGCAAGACTTTTATCGGGTTACGAGGATTAATGGTTCGACTTTGCTCACCATCAATCCTAAAGGACGGTCGGGGGATTGATTGTGAACAGAATTTATTTCTAAGTCTGATATAATCAAGCAATTAAACAGATAAGTAGGTTAAAGGATCTAGTGCAACACTTTAATCTGCCCGGTCCTGATTTCGGGTGTTGTTATGAAAAGCATAAGAGATTATAAAATTAAGTTAATTTCTAGATTGTTTTTCGGGTTTCTTTTATTTTCTGGCAGTATTTATTTGTATTTTTCTCGTTCTAGCTTAAAATGGATGCAGGTATTTTTGGTATTATTAACCTTTTTATTTATTGTCGGCATATATTGGTATTATATTTATCTCAGGATTTATGAGAATTTACTTCTTATTCTGAAGAAGGCTCACGGGAAAATAAGAAAGGGAAACTATATTTTTGCTGTGCCACACAGCATAAAATTCTTATATGCAGATAGACTCTGTCAGATTAGTCATTCTGTTGACTGGAAATTAGACCATTTGATAGAATTCTCATTTTCTATCAAGAAAGAAATCGAATTAATCATCGTTCGAAGGAATATCAAAGGTTCAGAAAATCAAGATTTACTTAATAAATTCATTGTAGCTGGTGAAGATAAGGCTGTTTTTACCCATTTGATGAATGAGCAAGCGGTTAAATCTGTTTTTTTAGGTTTAATGCATGATTTTAGATTCCTGCTTTTTGGTAAAGATAGTCGAATAAGGTTGTCTGAACGTTATGATAGTTATTTGACTAGACCAAAAATTGCCCTCCAGATTTTAGATAAAATGGTTATTTTGGCAAATTTCTTTGAGGATAAAATAATAAAATAAGATATGAATCTTGCGCAGCGTTTTATTTTGGTTAACTTTTTGGCTTTAATGTATGCTGTAGCTTCCTATTTTTTGGCTCAACCATGGATTGATTCTTTGTCGGCCGCATTAAATAATTATAATCTAAGCCTTATTATAATTATGTTCATAGCTATTGTGCCTGGCTATATAAATATGCTGCTTTTAGCTTCCCTACTTACTTATAAATACGAGGAAGTTAAAATGAAGAGGGAGGATTTTTCTCCTATAACGCTCATCATACCTGCTTATAATGAAGAGGAATCTATTAAAGAGACTTGCCGCGGGATAAAACTGCAGGATTATCCAAATAAAATAGAAATAATTATAGTTGACGATGGTTCTACTGATAATACAATTGAAGAAGTTCGAAAAGCTAAGCTTGATAATTTAAAGATTATTAATGGTGAGCATAGAGGAAAAGCAAACGCCTTGAATCTTGGACTAAATGCATCTTCAAATGAAATTATTGTTACTATAGATGCGGATACCTTTCTTTACAAAAATGCAATTACTAGAATAGTTGCCAGGATTATGAGCAACTTAAATTATGCCGCGGTAGCAGGGAACATTTTAACAAAAAACGAACGTACTTCACGAATGGTACGAATACAGTCTTGGGATTATATGTTAGGGATATCTGCATCTAAAAGGCAGCAATCTTTCTTTGGTGGAACACTAGTAGCGCAGGGCGCATTTAGTGTTTTTAGAAAGCAAGCATTATTAGAAGCAAAGGGTTGGCAAGAGAGACTAGGAGAAGATATAGTTTTAACCTGGGCTTTATTAAAGAACGGTCATAATGTTGGATATGAACCAACGGCTTTTGCTTTTACTGTTGCCCCTCCAGACTACTTCAATTTTTTTAAACAGCGCCAACGTTGGGCTAGAGGTATGATTGAGGGCTTGCGGGATCATCTTGAGTTAATTTGGAAAGGCAAGATTTATTCATCTTATTTTGTTGCTATAGACTTGCTATTCCCTATTATTGATTCATTTTTTACTTTTGTTTTTATTCCCGGAGTGGTTCTTGCTTGTTTTGGTAAATTCTATATTGCTGGCCCGATGACTCTTTTAGTTCTTCCTATTACTATTGGAATTAGCATTATTATGTTTAATGCACAGAGGCATTTTATGAATTATGCAGGCCTAAAGATTAGATTTAATCCTATAGCAGTTGTATTTTATATTTTAATTTATCAGATTATTATGTCTCCTATATGCGTAATTGGATATGTAAAAGAATTGCTTTCATTTAAAAAGAAGTGGTAAGTAAGGGTGAGTATCGATGAAAAGAAAAATAATATGGCTAGTTACACTTCTGTTTCTTTCTATGAGTTCACTTTCTTATGGAGAGCAAGAGTCCAGTAAAAATATTACGCAATACATTAGAGAGGGATGGCAACTTAGTGCTCAAGATAAACTTAATGAAGCCGAGGCTAGTTTTCAAAAGGCTGTTGATCTTGACCCCGAAAATAAAGAAGCCCTTCTAGGTTTAGGTAAAACATTTATGTATTTGGACAAGAACAATGATGCTGAGAAAGTTTTCAATAAGCTCCTTAGATTAAGTCCAAATGATACCGTGGTTATGATGTTTCTTGCGAAGACTTATGCCCAAAACGGACGTTATAAAGATTCAATTGATTTATACCAGAAAGCTCTTAGGGTCGACCCTAAGAATAAAGGTATAAAAATTGGCCTGGCAGAGGCGTATTTATGGGCAGGTTTTCGGAAAGAATCAGTTAAGCAGTATGAGGAGTTGCTCAAGGAAGATCCTCGTAATAAAGGTGTTTATAGAGGTTTGGTTGAAACGTATGTTTGGGATAATCGCTTAGCTGAAGCCGAAGATCTCTATCTTAAGGCGCTTAAAACTTCTCCTGATGACATTGATTTTCATCTAGGTTTGGCAAAGATTTACATCTTGATGGCTTCATGGTCAAAAGCTCAAGTTGAATATGAGCAGGTCATCAAGATTGATCCAAAAAATTCTACAGCGATTAAAGGTCTTGAGAATATCGAGAAACTTCAAAAGCCAAGGCAAGAGCTTATTTTTAGTTACTTAAGGGAAGTTGATGCTAATGATTGGCGTGCATCTGCGATAATATACGGATATAGAGCTTCAAAATTACTTGAACATAATAACAATGTGTCCGCCAGCTATTATGTTTCTAATAATAGGGAAACTGGATATACGTATCAAATTGGAAATGTAGCAGAAATGGGTGGGAAGTATGCCCTTAACAAATTTGTTGATTTATTTGGTTCTATAAATATGAGAAGTTATAGTAACGGTATTAACTTCTTTGCCGGAGGGGATATATCTTCAACCTTCAAATACTTTCAAAAGAATACCTTGGCGTTTAAATATAATCGTGAAGTTTTTGATGTCTTTGATAAGATAAAGAATAATCGTTATATTGCAGAGTCAAGCGTTTTCTTGGGTAACTATATTAATTTAAATGACTCTTTTGCTTTTAATGATTTTTCTGATAATAACAATAGCATTGATCAATATCATGCGTTCAACTTTTCGCTTCTTAAGAAAAATCCTGACTTAAATGTCGGAGTTGGATATCGTAATCGCGATTTTAAAACGAACTCCCCATTGTATTATTCACCCCAAAACCTTTCTTCCATAGTCTACTCAGTTTATTCTGGCAAGGCATTTAATAAGGAGTACGTTTACGCACTCTTTAAATTTAGCGAGAATAGCGATCATAATGATACTTCTTATTATTTATTGGGCAGCGAATATACCTTGAGTGAAAATAGTTCGATTGTTGGAGAAGCAAGTTATTTTGGCACTAGGGATAAATACCATGCGCTAAGCATGAAAGCCACTTTTAGATTTAAGTTCTAGTTTGTTTCCTTCTCTTATACTGGAACCCTCTCTTAAGAACTGGTACAACTTATCCGAAATCAGGACCGAAATCAGGACCGCTACTGCTCCTACCGCTCTTATTTAATAATTAATTTGTAAAAAAGTAAACAAAATTCTCTTAAGTGAAAAACTGCAACCGAAAATAAAAAAATACCATAAGTGCTAAGCACAGTTGTAAACAATGCAGGATTTACCTTCCTTAATAAATAAATTCCTTTGATTATCGCTAATAAAACAAATGGCGCAAAGAATAATGTCACTCTTTCTCCAGTAAATGGATAAATTTTCAGGATTCCCAGTAACATTAACTCAACAAATAAGACAAAAGTTAGTGTATCGACGGAGTGAATCTTAAATATCTTTTTTCTAAATGACAATACAAAAAAATGAAAAATCGAATATAGGCCAAATACTGCAAAGAGGCGGGCAATACATTTTATGAATTTTACCTCCGCAAACCAACATGACATCAAATTATTTATTCCCTCTGTGAAACTTTTAAGAAATTCATAAAAAGAATCAAGGGGCAGAAAATAGTCGCGCCAATAAGCATGAACATAACCGGTATAAAAACGTATATCAAAATAATAAACCAGGAAAGCAAATAATATAAGTGATGATAAATAACAGATGCCAAGATAAAGATTCTTTTTATTATCCTTGATTGCAAGAATAATATTATAAAGTGGAATCCAAACAAATAAAAATCCCGTGTATGAAAATAACAAAAGAATCGGTAAAAATATGGAAAATCTCTCCCAATTTGTTATGCTTCTCTCATTTAATAGTTGTTTTTGTTTATATAAAAAAAGCGTAAAAATCGCTGCCACAAAAACATCGCAAGAGTATTGTTTTAATTCTGCAGAATAATATACAAGATAGCGTGATGCCGACCACGATAATGCAATCAATACGCACTGTAAATCCAAGAGTTTTTCATGTTGGTAAATCTTTAACCAAACAAAATAACCGGAAATCATAAATATAAAAGGAAGAATCTTTAAACTAAGCAGGTGATAATTGAAAACCCCGGCTATCCAATGGATGAGAAGTAGATATAATCTTGGAAAGACTTGGCCTGCTAAAAGTGGCCCAAATAAGGCTTTTCCACTTAAGTTTTTGAGATTATATAATACGGCCTCTTCGTCGCCCCATAATGGCCTTAGAGAAAAAAGATGGGCCGCGCAGACAAAGATAAACCAAAAACTCGCTGTAAAAGTTAGAAACTTAAAAATTTTTTGTTGAGTTATGCGTTTAAACATTTTTGTCTAATATTATATTGTGAAGCCATGAATTGTAAAGAAGTTTTATTCGCCTTCGCAGGCGCTCTGCAAAGCCCCCCACATCTTTTAAAAGCTGAGAAGGTGCCTCTGTAGAAGCCCATCAGCGGCATTGCCACCCTTAAGGCCTATCTTTTGGTAACCAAGATACCCATTAATAATTTTACCTTTTAAATTTTAGAATCGAAAGTCGCTGTTTTGATATTTTAAGCTGAGGTTTTGGCCTGTCAAATAAAACAGATTTTTCTTGACAATATGGGTGGTAAGATGTATATTACTCTCTACCCAGAGAGTAGAGCATAACTTATGATGAATATATACCTTCTGAAAGACATATCCAGGATGAGCGGGCAGTCCACCTACACGCTTAAATTCTATCTTAAAATGGGTCTTTTAAGAGAAATCGGCAGGAGCCCAGAGACCAATTATCGCTATTTTGATGATTCGTCTTTGGAGCTATTAAGAAAAATTAAACAGTTGCGTTCAGATGGCCTTTCGTTAAAAGAGATTGGCCTGCGCCTAAATCTGTAAAGAGATTAAGTTACACCGCTAAACCGCAAAATACCGCAAAAACGCAAAAAGTAAAAAGCAAATATAGGTATGTTAAAAGCGCATATCAGATTATCAGGAAATCAGAATGTAGGATATCAGAAATCAGTGTATCAGATAAAGAATCTTAAGAATCTGATATTCTGGTTTTCTGATACTCTACCTACTGATAGTCTGATCGTCTGATAAGCTTCTTTAGACCTTTGCGGCTTAGCGGATTTTTGCGCCTTTGCGGTGTTGAAATACTTCAATTAATTAATAAAATGAGCTATTATGAAGTTTTAGGTTTAAACAAGGAACCCTTTTCCACCAGCCCTGACCCTGCATTTTTTTATCACTCCACTGAACATACAACTGCACTTAAAAGATTGGAAATTGCTATTCGCCTGCGCCGGGGATTAAGCCTTATTTTAGGAGATGTGGGCACAGGAAAAACCACACTTTCACGCACGCTCTTTCAGGCCTTTAATGGCGAAGAGGATAATTTTATTTTTAATATGATTTTAGACCCAGATTTTAAGTCGGAATATCAATTTATTTATAACTTAACAAAGGTATTTGGAATTATGCCGGATAGCCGTTCTACCCTGGATTATCGGGATGCCATAGAGAAATATTTATTTCAGAAGGGCGTGGAAGAGAATAAAACCATAGTTCTTTTAATCGATGAGGGCCAAAAATTAAGCCAACCCTATTTGGAGATTTTGCGCACACTTTTAAATTATGAAACCAACGAATATAAACTCCTGCAGTTAGTAATTATGGCGCAAATAGAACTTTTGCCGCGCGTCAAGAAAATCCATAATTTTATGGATAGGGTTAGCCTTAAATATATCATTAATCCCTTGGATGAAAATGAAACCCGAGAAATGATATTGTTTCGTTTAGCCCAAGCTGGTTTTGATAACTCCCGAACACTATTTAGCGAAGAAGCTATAAAATTAATTTATGAGTTTAGCTCAGGGTATCCGCGCCAAATTGCTCTTATCTGCCACAATTGCCTTGAGCGGATGATTATGTTAGGAAAAGATATAATTGACACAGATATAGTTAAAACCTTAATCTTGGAAGAAAGTAAATGGAGCTAAGCGTAAATGGAAGGTCAATCAACCCCAGAAGAAAGATTACTAAAGTTAATCAGAAATAAAAATAAAGAAGTTAAAGCAACAACAATTAAGCCAACCCAATCTTCTGGCGAAGGTGTAGTTGTACCTGTTTCAAAAATTGTTAACTTAAGATACAGATTAGCGCAAAAGGTTTTAACCCTGAAGAATATCCATGTCATTTTGTTCTTGGTAATTGGTTTTTTATTAAGCTCTATAATCTTTCAATTCTTTTTTTCACAAGAAGAAAGGCAAGGTAAATCAACACAACCTGCCGAGTCTAATTTAGCTGCCTTGAAGAAAGATTCAGGTTTATCAGAACCAGTGCCTTTAGATTATTACTCTAAACAGATTGCAAAAAGGGATATATTTAAATCGCCGTTGGAAAAGGAACAACCTTCAGACCAAACTAGCGTAAATGCAACCCTTCAAGAGTTAATTGCAAATTTAAGGCTTACAGGAATAATTTTAGATAAACAGCCGCAGGCAATTATTGAAGATACAAAGACTAAAAAAACATATTTCTTGAATAAAGGCGATTATATTGGAGATATTAAGGTTGAGGAGATACAAGAAAGCAAGGTTATTCTAATCTATCAAGAAGAGAAAATTGAGTTGGTGCCGTAGGAAGAAAGTTACTAACGGTTACCGTAACCTAAAGTAACTTATTACGCAGGAGGAATGAGATATGAAAAGTTTAATTTTCTTTGCGTGTTCAGTCTTTATTTTCTTTAATTGTTTTAATCTTAACTTGTCTGCTCAAGAGCCAAAAGCAACTCAAGAGGAGGATTATTTGGAACTGATTATTTCCCAAGCTTTGGATAAGGCAGAAAAAACAAAGCAAGTTCCCTCGGTTATTGATGAAGAGAAAGACGTACTTGCCTATGTGGAAATTCCCTTAAGACCAAAGATTATTATCGATGTTCTGGAGTTAAGGGATATGGATATTTTGGATGTGCTAAAACTAATTTCCCGAAAAAGCGGCTTAAATATTGTAGCTAGCAAAAATGTCAAAGGCAAGGTTGCCATATTCTTAAAGGAGGTGGATGTTTGGGATGCGCTTAAAATAATTTTAGAAACCAATGAATTAGCCTTTGAACAAGAGGGCAACATCATCAAAGTGATGACTGACAGAGAGTATGAATTAACCTACGGAAAAAAATTTAGCGATAAGACTGAAACAAAAATAATCTCTTTAAAATACGCCAATGCCATAGATTTAATTTCTTCTTTAACTCAAATGAAAAGTATTATTGGCAAGGTGATAGCTGATGAAAAGTCTAATACCGCTGTGTTAATTGATACAACTGACAGATTGATTAAAATGCAGAATTTCATAAAAGAAATAGATGTTCCCATAGTTACCAAGATTTTTAATTTGAATTATGCCAAGGCAGACGATTTGGAAAAGAAGATAAGTGAGGTGTTAACCAAAAATGTGGGCAAGCTTAAAGTTGATATTCGTTCGAATAAGATGTTTGCAACAGATACGCCCACAAAAATGGCGGAAATTGAAAGAATCGTGTCTGCCTTTGATGAAAAACATCGCGAGGTTTTAATTGAAGCAAAGATAGTAAAAATCGTCTTAAGCGACCAGTATAGAATGGGTGTTGATTGGGAGGGAATTATTGCCAAATATGGGGATTTAACAGTTCAGAATAGTTTTAGCGTTTTAACTACAACTGACAAAAAAGGAAAAATTAGTATTGGCACACTTGCTGAGGATAAATATACTGCTTTGGTGGAAGCCCTTGAAGAGGTCGGTACCACCAATACTCTTTCCAGCCCTCGTATAACTGCTTTAAACAATGAGGAGGCAAAAATTCTTGTTGGCTCAACTGAACCCTATGTTACAACTACTACCACTACCCCTGCTTCGGGTCCCACCACAACCGCCGAGGCAGTTAATTTTATTGATGTGGGTGTAAAGCTCTATGTAACACCTACCATCAACAAAGATAATTTTATTACCATGAAGATAAAGCCTGAGGTAAGTTCTGTAACCAGTTATTTAACCACAAGCCAAAATAACAAAATTCCAATTGTAGAAACTTCACAAGCTGAAACAAGCGTAATGGTTAAGGACGGTGTAACAATTGTAATTGGCGGTTTAATTAAGGACGAACTTATTGAAACAGTTAAAAAGGTACCTTTGTTAGGAGATATACCACTTGTGGGACTTGCCTTTAGAAGTAAGGATAAGCTGGTTAGGAAATCTGAACTGGTAATCTTTTTAACACCTCATATAACTTACGGAGATAATAGTACTAACCAAGCATTAGAATCAGCAAAAATTAGTGAATGATTATTAAAAAATTTTTCAGTTTTTTTATTTTAATAATTTTAATATTTACTGCCGGATGCGCGACTTTGCCGCGCGAAGAAGCTATTCTTCCAACCTTTAATATTTCTGGAAAAATTTATATTCCCTTAAAAAATCTCTGCGATTTAAAAGGCATAGATTGGCAGTGGGATAGTTTTGCTCAAACAGTGGATTTAAAGAAGGATAACCTGCGAGCCAGAGTACAAGTTGGCGCATCAACAGCTCAAATAAATGAGAAAGCAATTGAAATTAAGTCTGTTCCCATTCTTTATAAGGGAATTGTGGTTGTGCCAACAGGTTTTAGGCAAGAGGTAATTGCTAAGTTAATTAAGATAGCGCCCTCAAAAGAAGTTTCTTACATTCCCATAATCCCCATAAATAGGGTTGTAATTGATGCTGGACACGGCGGCAAAGACCCAGGTGCCATAGGCAGATATGGCTTAAGAGAAAAGGATATTACCTTGGATATTGTCAGAAGATTAAAAGATGAATTAGAGGCACAGGGTATAGAGGTAGTTATGACTCGAGAAAGCGACAGATTTATTTCTTTAGCCAGGCGCTCTAAAATTGCCAACACATCTAAAGCAGATTTATTTATAAGCATTCATGTAAATTCTAGCCGCGCCAGAAGAATTCAGGGTTTTGAGATTTATTGTTTGAGGGAGTTTACAGATTCCGTTATAAATAAATTGGCGAATTCAGGGGATTTTGATTATCTTTTTAAGAATTTGGCAATGAATAGATCTTCTAGAACTGTTAGGGAAATTTTATTGGATATGATTTATACCCAGAATCGCGCTTGGGCTTTGGGCTTGGCTCAATGCATTTCCTCATCAACTGCCAGAGAATTAAGTTTAAAAAATCGAGGCATAAAAAGCGCGAATTTTTTTGTCTTGAAGAACACGCATATTCCTGCCATACTTATAGAGATTGGATTTGTCTCTAACGCTGTTGAGGAGCGCTATCTAAAAAACAGTTTTTATCGCCGGCAGTTAGCAGAATCTCTTGCTCAGGGGCTGTTAAATTTCCAGAAGAGTAGAAAATTGCATGAGAGATAATTAGGATGAAAGCAATAGGTGTTTTTGATTCCGGTGTTGGGGGATTGACCGTAGTTAAGGAGTTGATGCGCCAGCTGCCAAATGAAGACATAATCTATTTTGGTGACACAGCCCGTGTTCCATATGGCACAAAGTCAAAAGAAACTATCATCAGATTCTCTCTGGAAAATATTTTATTTTTATTAAGGCAGGAGGTTAAGCTTATAGTTGTAGCTTGCAATACATCGTCGAGCATTGCCCTTACTACTTTAAAACGTCATTTTAAAATTCCGATTATGGGAGTTATATCTGCGGGCGTAAAAGAGGCAGTTTACGCCACAAAAAATAAACGTGTAGGCGTAATTGCCACATCTGCCACCATAAATAGTCTGGCATATACTAATGAAATAAAACGCATTGATAGCTCAATTTCTGTATTTGCGTTGGCCTGTCCTTTATTTGTTCCGCTGGTTGAAGAGGGTTGGCTTAAACAAAAAATTGCCTTTGATATTGTGTTAAAGTATCTTAAACCTTTAGAAGAAGCAAGAGTAGATACTCTGATTTTAGGTTGCACTCATTATCCTTTGCTTAAATCTTTAATCAAAAAGGCAATGGGCAGGGATGTTAGATTGATAGATTCTGCAAAGCTTGTTGCCGCAGAGGTTAAGCAGGTTATTTTGGAGGAAGGTTTAAGTAAGGCAAAAAGTAATGGCAAGCCATACTATAATTTCTGGGTTAGCGATGAGCCGAATAAATTTAAGGAATTAGCTAAAAGGTTTTTAGGTTACTCCTTGAAGAATGTAAGGAAGATTCAAAGTGTATAATTTAACAGTAAAGTCTGAATTTTCTTCTGCGCATAGATTGCGCGGCTACAAAGGCAAATGCGAAGCACTTCACGGACATAACTGGAAGGTAGAGCTTATGGTTTGTGGCTCTAAATTAGATAAATTAGGAATGACTTCTGATTTTAAAGAATTGAAAGAAAGGCTTAATAACATTTTAAAAGATTTAGACCATAGCTATTTAAATGATTTAGCCTATTTTAAAAAGCATAACCCTACCTCTGAAAATATTGCAAAATATATCTTTGATAAATTTAATTCATCTTCCCTCAAGCTTAAATTAGAAAGTGTTACGGTTTGGGAATCTGACAGCGCCGCAGCTACTTATTCTAAGAAATGAAAAGAGCGATAGTTTTACTTTCCGGCGGCTTAGACTCCTCAACTACTCTTTATTTAGCGAAAAAAAGAGGATATAAGTGCCTTTGCCTTATTTTTGACTATGGGCAAAGGCACAAAAAAGAAATCTCTTTTGCCAAAAGAATTGCTAATCTATCAAATTCACAATTTAAAATTATAAAATTTAATTTACCTTGGAAGGGTTCAGCGCTTTTAGATAGAAATATTTCTATTCCTAAGATAACCAAATCAGGTATTCCTAATACTTATGTCCCGGCAAGAAATACTATATTTTTAAGTTTTGCCTTATCGTTTGCAGAGGCAGCTAAAGCCCAGGCAATTTTTATGGGAGCAAATGCAGTTGATTTTTCAGGCTATCCAGATTGTCGTCCGATTTACTATAAAGTTTTTAATAAGCTCAGCAAATTAGCCACAAAGGTTGGCCAAGAAAGTAAGTCCATAATTATACAAACTCCTTTAATAAACAAAAGTAAAAAAGAAATTATTTTGTTGGCCGTAAAGTTAAGGGTACCCTTGGAATTGACTTGGTCTTGTTATAAAGGGGACTCTCGACCTTGCGGAACTTGTGATAGTTGTAAACTGCGTGCAAAGGGTTTTTTAAAAGCAAAAATTAAAGACCCTCTTTCAAAGGTGAATTATGCCTAAAGCAAAAATCAACGATATCTTTGTCAGTTTTCAAGGGGAAGGAAAATTTATAGGCCAAGAGCAGTGCTTTGTTAGGTTTTATGACTGTAATTTAAATTGTGAATTCTGCGACACAAAAATGAATACCTTTAGCGAATATACCTCTTTTGAATTGATTGGTAAAATAAAAGAAACAATTGGTGAGGCTGAAATTAAAACTGTTTCTATCACTGGAGGAGAGCCATTATTACAAAGGGATTTTCTTTTGGAATTTCTCCCTAAGTTAAAAACCGAAGGATTTAGTGTTTATCTTGAGACCAATGGTGTTTTACACGATGAATTGTTTGATATTATAGATTATGTGGATATCATTTCTATGGATATAAAGCTCCCCAGCTCCACAAAACAAAGACCCTTTTGGAAAGAGCACGCAGAATTTTTGAAAATATCAAAGGACAGAGATACTTTTGTTAAAGCGATAATTTGTATCAATACCACATTGGATGATTTTAAAAAGGCTGTGGATTTAGTCTCAAATATAAATTCCAAGATAACTTTTGTTTTACAGCCCAATACATCTGAGCTGGGAAGAGATTTAGCTGATAAATTGCAAGAGTTTAAAAGATATAGTAAAGACTATCTTTGTGATGTAAGAGCTATACCACAACTTCATAAAATTGTAGGAGTAAAATGAGAAAATCCTCTTACGAAGGCCTGCAAGAAAATATACGCAGACTGAAAGCTCCAGAAATAGAGGTTTGGCAAAATCAATATCCGCATAAAGAATATTTGGTATCATTAGATACCTCTGAGTTTACTTGCATTTGTCCAAAAACAGGCCTTCCAGATTTTGCTAGAATTAAAATACAATATATTCCCCATAAATTTTGCCTGGAGTTAAAATCATTTAAACTCTATTTAACTTCCTATCGCAATGTGGGAATTTTTCATGAGCACTTAGCAAATAAGATATTGGATGATTTTGTGAAAGCCTGCAAGCCGCGCTTTGCACGAATAGAAGTAGAAATGAATGTGCGCGGCGGAATAAAAACGATGGTATCTGTAATGTATAAAGAAAGATGAAGATAGCGGAGAGGAGGGTATGATGATAAAAGAATTAAACAATAAAAGTTTAGCTTTTGGAGTTCCTGGGATTTTGATTCAATCAATTTTCTTGTTCATTAATCCGCTAATTGCACTTCTGGGTACTGTGTTGTTGATAATTGGACTAGCATACTATGCTAAAGCTAAAGGGCATTCTGGATATTTTGGTCTTTTTGGCATATTAGGTATAATTGGACTTCTTGTATTAATTCCTTTAAAAGACCGTCATCTTAATCCTGAAGAAGTAGATAGAAAGATAACTAAACCAAAAAATATAATACTAGGTATTCTATTGGGTTTGGGTCTTATAATTGGGGTTCCGCTTGTTCTGGCGATCATATTTTATTTTTTCGTGAAATGACTTCAACCTCCCGGAAGTAAAAGAGCAGTTTAAAGAGGAGCAATGATTTGGCTAGGACTATAAATACAAATACCGTTACAAAAATCGTCAGCCAACTTTGCGCAGAGGCGAATTTTAGTTTGCGTAGAGATGTTTTGTCAGCTTTAAAGAGTGCTTATCGCAAAGAGACAAATTCCAAAGCCAAAAGAATGCTTAAGGCAATTATCGATAACGCGGCAATTGCCAGAAAAGAAAGATTAGCGATTTGTCAGGATACAGGTTTGCCTTGTGTTTTTGTGGAAATTGGACAAAATGTAAGAATAATCGGCGATTTAAAGAGAGCAATAAATAAAGGCATTGAAATAGGATATAAAAAAGCATCTTTAAGAAATTCTATAATTGCTGACCCTTTATTTCGAGGCAAATCCAAATATTCTCCGGCAGTAATTCATATCGATATAGTCAAAGGAAATAAATTAAAATTAACAGTTTTACCTAAAGGCTTTGGCTGCGAGAATAAAAGCCAGCTGAAGATGTTTAATCCCACGGTTTCTCTCGATGAGATTAAAAAGTTTATTATTGAGGCGGTTAAAGCCGCTGGACCAGATGCCTGTCCGCCGTTTGTGGTGGGAGTAGGAATTGGCGGGACAGCGGATTATGCGATGTATTTGGCAAAGAAAGCTCTGCTAAAGAAATTAATCCGGTTACCCGGTTATCCGGTTACCCGGTTATCCGGAACACGTAAGTTAGAACTAGATTCATTGAAGGCAATAAATAAACTAAGCATCGGTCCAATGGGTTTGGGAGGAAAAACTACAGCATTAGCAGTGAATATCGAAACCTATCCCACTCATATTGCAGGATTGCCTGTTGCGGTAAATATTAGCTGTCATGCCTTAAGAAGCGCGACAAAGACTATATAGAATTTGAAAATGATGTTAAACTCTAAACTCAAAACCCTAAACACTAAACAAATCCAAAACCCAAATTTCCAAAACCCAAAACTAGTCTTGGATTTTGTGTTTTGAATTTTGAGTTTATTTGGGGTTTAGAGTTTAGTATTTAGGGTTTAAAAGTAGAAAGCAATATGGAGAAGATAGATACGCCATTGACAAAAGATAAAGTTAGAACTTTTAAGGCAGGAGATGAGCTGCTTTTAAGCGGCACAATTTACACTGCCCGCGACCAGGCGCACAAGCGCCTTGTAGATGCAATTATTAAGAAAAATAAATTGCCATTTGATTTAAGAGGCCAAATTATTTATTACTGCGGTCCAACTAAAACTCCTAAAGGTAAATCCATTGGTTCCTGCGGCCCAACCACATCTTCCAGAATGGATAGTTTTACACCTACTTTACTTAAAGCAGGCCTAAAAGGCATGATTGGCAAGGGCAGGCGTTCTAAAGAGGTGGTTTCTGCCATAAAAAAATACAAGGCAGTAGATTTTTTAACTTACGCAGGTTGCGGCGCATTATTATCCCAAAAAGTCAAAAAAGTTACCCCCATTGCTTTTAAAGATTTAGGCCCAGAGGCAATTTATAAATTAGAGGTAAAGGATTTTCCAGTTATCGTGGCAGTAGATAAAAATGGGAGAGATATCTATGATAAGACAAGATGGCAGGTCAGCGGATAAATTGCGTCGGGTAAATATCCAAAGAAACTATATGAAATTTGCAGAGGGTTCCTGTCTAATTGAATTGGGTAATACTCGGGTTATTTGCACTGCTTCGGTTGAAGAGTCTGTGCCTTCATTTTTAAAAGGCAGCGGCACAGGCTGGGTCACTGCAGAATATGGCATGCTTCCGCGCTCCTGTCAAATGCGCATTCAACGTAGAAAGGACTCAGGCCGAACTTATGAAATCCAGCGTTTAATAGGCAGGTCTTTGCGTGCAGTTACAGAAATGTCATCTTTAGGTGAGCGCACTATTTGGATTGACTGTGATGTTATTCAGGCAGATGGAGGAACTCGCACTGCTTCTATTACCGGAAGTTTCATTGCCTTAGCGGATGCCTTAAATAAAATTAAAAAAGATGGGCTAATACAAAAAATTTCTATTAAAGATTTTGTAGTTGCAACCAGCGTAGGAATACTTGGCGGAAATTTACTTTTGGATTTAACCTACGAGGAAGATTCTAAAGCGGATGTAGATATGAATGTTGTGATGACAGGCGATGGCAAATTTATCGAGGTGCAAGGCACCTCTGAGAAAAATGCTTTTAGCAAAGAGCAGATGGATAAACTTTTAGAATTGGCAAAAAAAGGTATTGGAGAATTGATTGATATGCAAAGGAATCTCTTAAAGGATATTTTATAAACAATCTTAGAAAGGGGGAAAAGATGAGAAAATTTTCATTAATAATTTTAAGTTTAGCCTTGTTCTTTGTGATAAGCTTAGGCAAAGTTTACTCTTTAGCCAATGCCGAGGAGAAAAAACAAGATGTAAGAGAAATTTCTACAACTGGAGAAGCCAAGGTATGGATTGAGCCAGATAGGGCAAGAGTGTATTTAGGTGTTGAGACTATGAGAGAAACAATTGATTTGGGTCGAGAAGAAAATGCAGCAACAATTAAAGAAATAATTGAGGCCTTGAAATCTCTTAACATAAAGGGTATGTTAATTAAGGCACCTAATTACAATGTTTCTTTGGTCAAAGAGCCCGAACACGATGCCACAAGGCAAGGACGCTTACCGAAAATTATTGGATATAAGGTAATGCAGTATTTTACAGTGTTATTACAGAGTAACGATGCAATTATTTTATCCAAGGATGCGGGATTGGTTATTGATACAGCATTAAACAATGGCGTAAATATCATAGAAAATATAGAATTCTTTAAAGAGGATGATTCAGCTGATAAGAGAAACGCTTTGACGCTGGCTGTTAAGGCTGCTATTTCAAATGCCGAGATAATTGCAAAAACTTCGGGAGTTGCCATAAAGGCATATACAATGATTGGCAGCAATTTAGAATACTCACGGCCAGTATATTCTCAGATGCAACAATTTGTTCCTTCTATGGCAAGAGGAGAAGCAGACACATCCACAACATTAATTGCCGGAAGAATTGCTATCACTGTGAATGTTTCCTTAAGATGCTCTATTGAATAAAATTCAATGCAACTGATTGTCGCCACCAAAAATAAAAAGAAATTAATTGAGATTAAGGATTTATTGCAAGGTTTGAATTTAGAAATCTTTTCTTTAGCAGATTTTCCTGATGCGCCAAAAATCGAGGAGGATGGCAAAACATTTGAGCAAAATGCCATTAAGAAGGCTGCTACTATTGCAATGTACACCAAAAAATTAACCTTGGGTGAGGATTCTGGATTAGAAGTAAAGGCACTTAAAAATAAGCCAGGAATTTATTCCTCGCGTTTTTCAGGAGAAAATGCTACTGATAAAAAAAATAATCTAAAATTATTAAGATTGTTAAGAAATATTCCTTTGGATAAAAGAGTAGCTGTCTATAAATGCAGTGTTGCCTTGGTTGACAGAAAAAAAATAATTTATTTAACCACTGGAAAATGCGAAGGTAAAATTGGTTTAAGAAGTAGAGGTAAATTTGGTTTTGGTTATGACCCCTTGTTTATTCCCAAAGGTTTTAAAGAGACATTCGGCAAGCTTAATCCGGAAATCAAGAGAAGAATTAGCCACAGGGCTAAGGCTTTAAAGAAACTCAGGCCTATCTTTTCAGAATATTCTCAAAAATAATCCCCGGTAAATTCTTAAGAATATCCGTTACAATTGGTTTAACAGAGAATTTTGGGTTTTGAAGTGTGCCTGTTACCTTTATGGTTAAAACTTGGCTGGCAGTAGTTAAGATATTTGTAAGAAATGTTTTAAGTGAGGCGGAATTCTGAATAAATTGCTCGCTAAATTGAGTGAGCAACCTTAGGTTAATATTTCCAGAAAAATCCACACTTCCTTTGCCGTCAAGAATCAGTTCATTGCTTTTAAGCTCCAGATTGTCGGTTGTGATATTTTTGTTAGCCATAGAAAAATCTCCCGCGGCTTCATTAAAGACAATCTTTTCAAATTCCGGTATAAGCAAAAACTTTCCTAAGCCCTTAAAAAGATTTAGTTCCCAAAGATTTCCGTCTTTAAAAATAAAAGATGAGCGGCCTTGCCAGCTTTCTAAATTTTGGGCAAGGCCGCTCAACATTATCTCTCCTGAAAAAATCCCATACAGCGATTTATCTTTAAAGGGGGTATCTAATTTTAATTTAGCCAAATCCAAATCTGTAATTTGACCTTTTAGCTCAAAGGGCAAATCTTCTTGTCGCAAGTCAATCTTACCCAAAACAGCTATTTTCCCACTATAAACATCCGCAGAAATTTTCAGGTTATCAGCAGTTGCCTCGTCTAAAATATAACTAAAAGATAAATTATCCAATTTAAGTCCCCATAGAGAAATCTCTTGCGAGTCTGCCTTTAAATGAGTTTGCCAAAACTTCCTATCTTTTAAATTTCCTGCAAAACTTCCTATAAGTTTAATTAATCCTTGAGGCTTAATCTTTTCTAAATCGTCTTTGAATTTCGGCAGAGCCTGTTTTAGGTCTTTTAATTGCCCGCTTAGTTCTAAGCTGATATCAAAGAAAGGATTTTCCTTGTTTCTAATATCAGCTTCGCCATATAGCTTAAAATTTGAATCAAGAAAATTACCTTCAATCTTTTCGAGAAATAACTTATCATTTTCAAGATTAAATTTAGTAGTTAAGAATAATAACCCTGATTTTAAATCTGCTTCAATAGTAGGCGAAAGAAAGTTTTTAAGAACGCCGTTTGAAATGTATTCGCTGTTGGCGTATTGCGCTTTTAAGTTTTTCCAGTTAAGGCCATTTAAATCAAAATTAATTTGGCCACTTAAGTTTTTAATCTGTTGAGGTAAATCTGGTAGACTAGCCACTAAATTCAAGAATGTGGCTTCTCCATTGAGTTCTAAGGTTGAAATTTCATTTAGTAAGCCGGTAAGCTGCAAATTAAGATGAGTTTTGCCCTCGACATTTACAGTTATATCTTTTAATTGTTGCTTAAAGATTTCTCTTAACCGAGATACTTCAACATCAGAGGTTATATTTAAGTTGAGCGAGGGATTGGCAAAGTTTTCTAAAGCGCCTGAAATATTAACTAATGTATCAAAGGCATTGCCCTGAAGATTAGAAAATTGAATTTTATGGCTATCAAAATTAATCTTGCCAGTCAAATTCTTAAGGGAATTTAAAAAATTAACGCCGCTAATATTAGAGCCGTTAGGATTAATCTCCCCTGAATAATCAATTTTTTCTTTTGCCTCCGGGCTGTAAAGAATATTTACATTTACAATAGGGCTGCCTTTGAATTCATAGGCATCCTTTGCTATATCCATATCATCGCTCTCAATCTTTGCAAGAATGTTGAATTTTTTATCCTCAAACTTAAGATTAAGGTTGAGATTATTAACCTTTCCGGATTTTAAAACAAATGGAAGATTCTGATAATAAGAGCTGTAATCAATTAAGACGATATCTTTGGCTAATAAAGAGGCATTAAGCTTTTGCTTAAGAATGTCAAATTCACCTTTTAAGGCAATTAAACTGAATGAATTTTGATTAAGTATCTTTCCATCAAAGATAAATTTTAATTTCGAAGGCAGAGCAAAGTTTATTCGAATATTAAGATTTTGCAGCTCCTTAGAAAAATGAGGCTCAACTGTTTTGTCTTCCAATATGGCTTTACTATGAAGGATGCTAACTTTATAAATTAGGAATGAGAGCTTTTGTTTGGATTTATTGTCGGAGGATTTCAAATTTAAAAGGTCAGAAAAATTCCAAAGGTTATCTTTTTCTCTAATTAACTTAAATTCCGCAGAGTCAATTCGTAAACTGGGGATGATAATCTTTTTTTCTTTAAATAAGGGCAGATACAACAGATTAAAAGATATTTCCTTGATTTTTATAAAAGGCGCTTGATTAAAATTCTGGTTTTCAAAAATAGTTATGCCTTGAAGTATAATGCCCTTTAAAAGATGATAATGTAATGATTCTAAACTAACCTTTCTTTGTAGAACGGATTCGATATTCTTAATCAGGATGGCTTTTAATTTAATTGGCAAAAGAACAATATTTAGATAAATAATAAAGCCGCTAAACAGAATTATAAAGAAAATAAACAATATAAATATTTTCTTTTTCATGACTAACCATTATACTGCAATTTCCTGTTTTGTTCAATGATTGCAAAGAAATGTTTAGCGTGTTATAATACGCAATTACTTGAAAATCATTAGCAGGTTCCTCGGCTTATGATGTTTGAAAATTAAGGCTCGGTACCGAATTGCTGATTTTAAAAATTAGGGCAATTCGGGGAGTGGTTCAGTTTGCCCGCCACAAAGATTGGCGGGCATCCGCCAAATCTTTGGTGGCGGATGGCTTAGAATGTTATGTATGTTTATGTTATACAGAGTAAAAAGAATAATCGCTTTTATGTTGGGTTAACAGAAAATGTTAAGTTACGATTTCAACAGCATAATAGAGGTGAAAATAGGTCTACTAAAGCCTATAGACCTTGGGAATTAGTTATTAAAGAAGAGTATACTAATAAAGGAGTGGCATTAAAAAGAGAAAGATTCTTAAAAACAGGCAAAGGTCGCGAAGTAATAAAGAATCTGTTAATTAAAAAATGAATTTTTCGGGGAGTGGCTCAGTTTGGCTAGAGCGCTTGGTTTGGGACCAAGAGGTCGTGAGTTCAAATCTCACCTCCCCGATTAAATTCGCCATAACTTATTGTGTGCGAATTTAATCCCGAGTTGCTGTGGCAAAGAAAGTAAGTAACGAGGGAGGATAGTGGGAATATGCCAGCGGTTTGCCTTGGCTCTTAAGATTTGCATTAGAAAGCCTCGGCACTTCGCCGCATAAATGTGAGTTGGTGAAGGCGGCTCGCAAGTCTCACCTCCCCGACTGAATTTACAATATGTTATAGCCGGTAAATTTAATGTCCCCGTAGCTCAATAGGATAGAGCATCTGCCTTCTAAGCAGAGGGTTGCCCGTTCAATTCGGGCCGGGGACGTTAATAAACAACATTCTTAAATTGGAGAAAAAATGAAAAAACTTAAAAAAATCTTGCTTATTATAGTAATTATTTTTTTGCTTGCATTTGTTATCTTGTCAGTTTTTGTAGCCTTTAGAGGTAAATCCATTGCCAAGGATTTGATGCAAAAATCCTTAAACCGCAAGGTTGAGCTTGAATCAATTAAAGCGAGATTTCCTTTTTCTATTGAAATAAACAATCTGAATATAGAAAATTTAGTCACAGCCAAGCGTATTATCATCACGCCCAGTATTATTGGTTTTGTTTCTGGACGCTTGGGTTTAAATCAAATGCAATTAATAGACCCAGAATTTTTTCTGGTGAGAAATGAAGATGCCAGCTGGAATTTACCTGTATCAAAGGGTAAGGGCAAGGTTTTTATAGCCGGCATAATTATTAAAAACGGCATTTTAAATTTAATTGACAAACGGGTTGAACCGTCGGGTTTTTCCTTTAAGGTAAAAGAGATAGAGCTAAATTTACATACCTCGCTTTTATCTACTTCGCCTTTAAATGTAAGCTTTTTTTTAAAAGCAAATGTTCCTTCAAAGGATGAAAAAACTACCGGCACAATCAGCGCCGATGGTTGGATTAACTGGCTTAAGAAAGATATGAAGGGAGAAATTAAATTAACCGATTTGGATGCGCTGGCGTTTCTACCCTATTACGAGAAATATCTTCCTTCTTCTTTAAAAAGCGGCAGGATATTTTTTAATTCTGATTTAATTGCCAAAAATAATGACTTAAATGCAGACTGCCATCTGAAAGTTGAGGATTTGATGTTTGAAAAAAAGGATGAGGAAAAAAGCCCCGCAGTTTCATTTTTGGATATTGTAACCGGCGGACTTAAGAATGAAAATCAAGAAATTACATTAGACTTTACAGTTAAAACAAAATTAGACGAGCCCAGAATTGATGTGGCAAAGCTAACCGGAAGCGTGGTAGCAAAATCTTTGGGGCAGTCAATGATAAAAAATCCTGAGGAAACTATTGAAAAGATAAAGGGAATAGGCAAGGATTTTGAATCTTTTGGCAAGGAAATGCTTAAGAAAAAAGCCGAAGAGATTTTTGGAGCAAAAGGAAATCAAGA
The DNA here is from genome assembly GCA_030692045.1 of Candidatus Omnitrophota bacterium. Lineage (GTDB taxonomy): Bacteria > Omnitrophota > Gorgyraeia > JAUYCX01 > JAUYCX01 > JAUYCX01. The sequence goes on along the minus strand of JAUYCX010000045.1, from coordinate 2,437 downwards.
AGGTCAATAATTTCTAACTTTTAATTTTAAGTTTTTTCTTTTTACTTCTTAGTTTTGAGTTTTTGTGGTGGGTATAGCTCAATTGGTTAGAGCACGAGACTGTGGCTCTCGGGGTTGCCGGTTCGATCCCGGTTACCCACCCCAGTAATATGCCTCTCGACGGGAGAGGCAAGCGGATGATAGCGTTGATTCTTAAACAGGATCAGCGCTATTTTTATGTCCTAGGGGGTTAAAGACTTGGGGCATTATTCCCGTCGGAGATTTCCGCAATATTTTATAACAAGATTTCCGTAGGGAAAGAGGAAAAATTGAGAGAGAATTTTTAAAAAATAGCGCAAATCCTCTCTTAGTTTATGGCGGTTAGTTTATGCTATATTCGTCGACATTATCGAGTTTTTATCTTCAAAAATGAGCCATAAACTAAACGCGAGGAAAATTGAATAAAAGAGAGAGGCTTGCGAAGTGGGCATGATGGTTCATTTAAAGCACAAGGGCAAAGATTTTAATTGACAATTCCAAAAATACATGTAATATGGAATCATGTATTCCAGATTGATAGAGCCACCAAAATATAAAAGTTTCTTTTTATTCGGCCCTCGCGGTACAGGCAAGACCACGTGGGTTAAATCAAAATTTCCCAAGGCGCTCTATTTAGATCTTCTAGAAGCTGAACTTTTTAACGATCTTCTGGCTAACCCTCAAAGGCTTGAAAATTTTATACCAAAAGATTTTAACGATTGGGTTATTATAGATGAAGTTCAGAGGATTCCCGAGTTACTTAATGAAATTCATCGGCTTATTGAGAAAAAGAAATATAAATTTATTTTAACCGGCTCTAGCGCCAGAAAGATAAGGAGAAAGGGAGTAAACTTACTGGCGGGGCGCGCTCTATCATATAATCTCTATCCACTTACTACTGTGGAACTCAAAAATGATTTTGACCTTAATCATTCTTTAGCTTACGGCCATCTTCCCTGCGTTTATACTGAGGAAAACCCAAAAGCATATCTAGAAAGTTATGTTAAAACCTATCTCGATGAGGAAATTCGGCAGGAAGGCTTTACCAGAAATTTAGGGGCGTTTTCCCGGTTTTTAGAAGCAGCTAGCTTCTCGCAAGGGTCGGTCTTGAATATTTCATCGGTGGCGCGCGACTGTAGCGTTGAGCGCAAAGTGGTTGAAAGTTATTTCATAATATTAGAAGATCTTTTAATAGCCTATAGAATTCCTGTCTTTACTAAAAGAGCTAAAAGGCGATTGGTTTCCCATCCAAAATTTTATTTTTTCGACGTCGGACTTTATCGTACCTTAAGACCAGCAGGGCCTCTTGATGTGCCGGAAGAAATCGGTGGGCATGTTCTCGAAACGCTTTTTCTGCAGGAATTAACAGCGGTAAATGCCTATTTAAGGTTTGGTTACAATATATTTTATTGGATGGCATCCAACAAAACGGAAGTAGATTTTGTGCTGTACGGAAACAAAGGTATTCTGGCTTTTGAGATTAAAAGAACAGCCAAGGTTTCCAGTTCAATGTTGAAAGGATTAAAAGCTTTTCAGAAAGATTACCCCCAATCTAAAGCATATTTTGTTTATGGGGGAGAGCGCATTTTTCGGGACGGCGATATAGAAATCCTTCCTATAAAAGACGCCTTAAGAAAACTTCCGGAAATATTGTCTTGTTAGTTTTTTAAGGACAAAGCGACTTTTGTGTAGGGGTGTCGATGAGAAAGAAAATAAATTCGTATAAGGAAGGTTGAAGGGACGCGAACTTCTCTGAATTCGAATCTCTTCAAGTACCCCATTTTCCCTCGTTTTTAATATTCGGAAAATGGGTTCTTGCTCGTATTCCTCGCAAGGACCTAAGCCAATAAATTTTCAATGTAAAATTTTAAAAGCACTCGGAGCGCACTTTTCATTAATGAAAAGTGCGCAGAAGATGCCTGCCGGCGTTTTGAACGCGGAGCTATGTAAATAGGTACGCGTCCCCGGAAAATAGAAATAAAAGGATCCGGGCAAATTGACAAAAAAGATATAAACGGCTTAGAGGCTTTTATACAGGAGTATTCTCCAAAAAGAAGCATCATAATCTGTAACGAAAAAGAAAAGAGGCTGCGCGGCAGCATAGAAATATTTCCCTGGGAGATTTTTTTAGAACAGCTCTGGGCGGGAAAAATATTATGAAGCAGTACACAGCCAGGCAAGTTTGTCATTTAATAGCCTTGTAAATAAGCGCAAGCGAAGGATTGAGGGGGACAGTTCATGCAAAAACTTATGAGCAGTAAAGAGATAGATAGAAACGGGGTAGATTCAAGCTCCTATTGCAACAATTCAGCGAATTTTTCATGAGGCGTATACCAGTTTAATGATTTACGCGGGCGGTCATTTAATTCGTCCTGAACATCCTTTAATTTTTCTTTATCGATCTTTGAAAAGTCTGTGT
>JAUYCX010000011.1 GCA_030692045.1 Candidatus Omnitrophota bacterium | reverse complement strand
CTGATGTAGTAATACCAAAGTGAGCATTCATTGAGCTTACAAAGCTCTGCTGAAATTTAGAAGAGGCCGGAATATCGCCATAGTCAATGCGGGAAATATAAGCAGACTGTAATTTAACATTTTTAATGCCTTGTTTACGGTAAGCGTGTTTAGTCGGAATTTCATTTTTCTTGGTATCCGGCAGTTCAACGAGGCTTCGCTTATAATTGGTATACAGGTAGCCGGTTCTTAAATTGGAATTATTCTTATAATCTTCCTTTGCTTGTGGCTCGGCCATTCTTAAAATACGGCCAACCGTTTGGGTGTAAAATGTTTCTTTTTTAATTTCCCTAAACATTACCAATACGCTTGCACGTGGGCAGTCCCAGCCCGTTCCTGCCGCCTGCTTAAAAAGCATAAAATCAACCTTGCTGTCATTGTCTTTTATAAAATCCAAATTCTCTTTGTCACTACCGCTAAACCATTTAGCTATCTGTTGTCGTTTAATGCCCTTTGTAGCTAAAAACTGGCTCACGATTTCTTCTTTGGTTTTGTCACCCTTAGCTATCAACTCATTGTCGTCGTTAGGTAATTGTATGAGCATTAGCGGGTTTATATCTTTGCATAATGATTTATATTCTTTTGCCAATTCGTGCCGTTTTTCCATTCCTAATGTCAAAAGCACTTCGTCTAAATCCTTGCCTTTATGCTTATTTAAATCTTCCTCGGTCTGCACCAAAATCTTTTCTTTAATCAAGCCCTCGTCAACGACTTTTTCCCTTTCAACCTGCACGAAACTACCCAATATAGCGGCTTTGGCTACATCATCGTTGTCCGGTGTTGCGGTTATATGGACAATAATTTTAGGATCAATAAGATCAATAATATCCTGCGCCAGCTCGGTCGCTTTGTGCGTGTGGGCTTCGTCTACAAGCAAAATAATATCTCGTCCGGCCTTTTTAGTTTCCGCAATTACATCTTCAAAATAACTGCCGCTTTCCTTTTTAAGCCTTTCGTCTTTTGGCTTGCGTAATTTCAGCTTTCGGGTCGTGGCATTATCCTGCACAACCTTTTGCCAATTTAGAAATAAAATATCGTTTTCATACAGCTTGCCCCTGTTTATATCGTTTACAGTCAATAGGCCGTTCTCCAAATCGTTTTCAAAGTATTCCTTAAACTTGCCCTTACTTTGCATTGCCAATTCATCGCTGAAAGTAATCCAAACAAATGCTTTATCTACTTTCCATTGCGGTAAGTGATTAAGCCCCTTCATAAAATGGGCAATGGTCATAGTCTTGCCGCTCCCAGTCGGCGATTTAAAAACCAGAGGCAACTGCCTGTCGTGCTTTTTCCATAGCCTCAAAAATGCTTCGTTTAAGGCGTCTATGGCTGTGATCTGAAATGGCAATAGGTTAAATGTTTGCATAGTTACACAATGTTATAAATCTGTTTGTATATCTCTAAAATTGGTTGCGGAATTGTTTTAATTGCTATATTTTTATTGCCCTCAAAATCGTTAAACTCAAACTCTTTTTCCCAGCTAAAAATGTATACAACCACCGGTTTTTTTAGCTTCTTAACCGCTTCAACGAAATCCTCAAATTTATCAAGCTCTTCTCTAAAATACACGGCCGTGCATTGTTTTGAACTTTCAAATATCTGCCAATATTTATTTTGTTCAACGTTATCAAAGGTATTTTCTGCAATAGCAAGCATACCGCCTGCGTTGTGAGCCAAATCAATCTTGTCTGCGTCGTCAGCCTTTAATATATTATTTTTGCCCACAAACGAGGTTTTAAAGTATCTTATTGAATTTCCGATACCTTTTTTGTTTTTGTAGCCTTTTATCGTATTTATTACTCTTGGATAGCATACATCTGTCATAATTCTATGCTTTTCCCCGTTCACAACTTCATTGTTATCCGTAACCAAAATTACCTGTCTATTGCCTTTATCTTTTTCATTTAGCCTCATTACAACTTCTGCTGTTGTTCCAGAGCCAGCAAAAAAATCTAACACAATGGCATTAGGATTATTAAAGCTTTTTATTATTCTTTCTATTAAAGCCATTGGTTTTTTACCATTTTTGAAATCAACGCCACCCTCATTATCAAGACCGGTAGTTTTTATATCCGTCCAAATATCGCCAGGGTGGACGAGTAGATAGTCATCTGCAAACAAGAATTTTATTCGTGGTTGTTCCGCTTTTTCATTATAATCGTTTAAGATTAAATATAGTTTTTTCTGCGGGGTCTCTATGCCGAAAGCGGCGCCTTTAAAAGACCGCCGTTTTCTATCAGCATCTATTTTTATGCTATTCGTTGTTGCTACCGTTCTGATTATGCGCCAAGCGTTATCAAATATAAAATCTGTTATTGCCTTTTTGTCGTCTATATTTTCATCTTTAAGATAATCCCCTAACGATTTTGTCTTCATTTTGGATAAAATCTGATCACATTTTTTCACGTCTGACAAAGTGCGTTGCTCATTGTCTCTAATCTCTTTAATATCGGCTATTTCATCCTCATTTAAATTAGTAATAATAATTTTA
>JAUYCX010000090.1 GCA_030692045.1 Candidatus Omnitrophota bacterium | reverse complement strand
ATAACTTTTATGAAATTGTGCAAGTGAAATCCCTGTTAAAGCTGACCAATATTCTCTTGCGCTTCTTTCGTTAAGATTATCATGGATATAAAGTTTGCCCTTTAAATCTCTATCTGCAACTTTGCAAAAATTTCTAAACCATTTGGCCATGAATTTTATCATGGCTGGATCAGCATTGGCAAAACTAACTTCACCGTCAGTCTTTGTTCCTTCTGCTGCATATAACATTATACCTGCAACAAAACGATCTCTGGTATTTAATCTTCCTATCTCTGCGGCACCTTGTTTAATTAATTGCTCGGTTCTTGCAATTCGCCTTGCCTGCTGTATTTTAGCGCCTATTGCGCTACCAATTAAACCGCCTTTTATTCTTTTACTAAGTAATTTCTTAAGTTGTTTACGGGAAAGACCTATGTCACGGCACCACAGACTGAGCGTGCTCTTTGAAACCTTAATCTTGCTTAATATCTCTCTGTAGGAATACCCTTTTTGTCTTAGTTTACGGGCAATATCTTTTTCTTTTATTTTGCCTGCGTAACCCATATTTTATTTTTTTAGTTATGCTACTTTACAAGTTGAATTGCAAAGATTTTCAAGACGCGCCCAGTTTTCGTCTACACCTTGCTGGATCTCGTCTATAATAACTTTATTTTCTTCTGTGAAAAGATGGCTGAAGCGGCCCTGGGATTTGAGCCACTCGATTACCGGTTTTCTCTCTTTAGGCTTATATGTAAAGCGCCATGCGCCGTTTTCTATTTCTATCAAAGGCCATACGCCTGTATCAACAGCTAACTTTGATATTTCTACGGACTTTTCCTGAGGAAATCTCCACCCTCTATGGCAAGTAGAAATTATATTTAAAAATGCCGGGCCGTCTGCCGCAAATGCCTTTTCAGATTTTGTAACAAGGTCATTCCAGTTGGACGCAGAAGCCTGCGCTACGTAAGGAATTTTATGGGCAGCCACAATAGCTGTAAGATCTTTTTTAAACTGGTGCTTGCCATGGCTCTCTTTTCCATGAGGCGCAGTAGTAGTTGA
>JAUYCX010000043.1 GCA_030692045.1 Candidatus Omnitrophota bacterium | reverse complement strand
GATTCTGATTCTCTGATGGCAAATGCCCAGCTTTTTAAAGACCAGAAGATCTCGCCATTTTCGTTTTATAGTTACCTGAAATCCCTGGCAAATAAGCATCTCAAGGATGATTTTGCGGCAAAGTACTCTAATCTAAACAGCTTTACTGAATATCTCGCTAAAGTAAATTCCATTGATTCCACAGATCTTTTCCTGGAGTTTGAAAACCTGAATTTTGAAATAAAAGAGGCTATTTCAAAAACAGAAGAGCAGAAAATTCTTGTCAAAGCGCTCCGCAATATAAATTTCTTAGAAGGATTTTTTAATTTAAAAGTCTCCAACGAAGAGCTGGATTATTATCTTAGAAATAAGGATTCTCATAAAGTGGCTTTTTTTGAAGCTTTCCTTAAGCCAGTCCTCAAGAAATATAATATCAGCGCCTTTATAGACTATAACCCTTCTTTAATAGACCCGCATTTAACTGAACTCGAGGAATTTTACAAGGTTGTAAAAGAGCGCGATCTGGCAATGGTGAATAATTCATTGTCAGAGATAGAAAAACGCAATTCAAAGGTAAGCACTTTAATAGCGGGCGGTTTTCATACAAAGGGCATTACAAAACTTTTAAAGGAGAAAGGTTATTCCTATATAGTAGTTTCTCCTTATTCAAAAACAGATATGAATGAGGAAAATTACCATTTCCTGTTATCAGGCCAGCGCAAGCCTATAACAGAACTTTTAAATCAATTGGATGTAAAAGAGATATTTAATAGATTTATGCCTGCCGCTCCAGGCCTTAGGGTGCCTTTAGCCTCAAATGCAACTCTGATAAAAAGCTGGAACACGAAACATATTGCTGAGATTGCGAACGCAACAGGAATTTCCGGGAATCTGCTTAGATTGGAACCGATAATTTTAAGGGCTGGACTTGCTTTGGGGCTTATGAGGAACGCAGAAGATTGGCCTGGTTTACCATTCAGTTTTATTAAAGTTAAAGTTTTGCAAGGAGGGCAGAGAGTTGTTTTTCATTTTCAGGA
>JAUYCX010000099.1 GCA_030692045.1 Candidatus Omnitrophota bacterium | reverse complement strand
GTAAATTAAAGGTTTTTTTTGGCTTGAGATTTTTAATGCCTCTTTTAATGCTTCTGAATCATCGCTCATCAACACAAGCGAAAGTTGCGTATTATTTAAAACTGTCTGTATCGCTTCAATAAATTTCTTTTTATCGCTATTCTGTTTTACAGCGATGAGATTGACATTCAGCTCCTGGCCTACACGTTCAAACTTTAATTTATTAATTCTTTCTAATCTCTGTTTTATCTCATTGGAAGATAAACTATCTTCAATGATAAACCCAATTCCTGTGGGATGATAAAATTTCTCTTCGTGACGGAAAAGTACGGTTTCATTACCCACCTCTAATTTACTATTGCCTTCTCCTATGGTAATTAATTTTATAGGCGGTTGACTTGAAGCCTCCAACACCCTTTTTGCCTCCTCAGAAAGATACGGGCATTTATCAATACTTACAGCTTTTTTAGCCAGTTGCATAGCAAAAGCCAGGCACGTCACAAATCCGCATTCGCGGCAATTAGTCTTGGGTAATAATTTATAAATATCTAATCCAGAAAACGCCATGTTTATAGTGGCCAGCAGTTAGCAGTGAGTAGTTAGGATAAATGGTTCTAAAGGATCTATATTATATAACTGTTTTGCTAATGACTCTGAATCTTCATGTGTCTTTGTTCTTTGTAATCTCTGGATAAAATTATCTTTTAATTTGAGAATAATCTTTTTATGGTTAGCAAGATTACAAAAATCTATTTTAATTTTGCGGCCATTTAATTTTTTAATATTCCCTTTGCCATAGGTTGAACCTGTAGACAATTGTAGGCCATCGATAAGACAAGACTTAGGCTTTTTAGTAGCTCCCCAAACTCTAACTTTTAAACTAAAGTATTTTCTACATCTAAGTTTCTTAAGAGCTATTTCTCCAGCTAAAATCCCCAAGACTAGATAGGGACCCAAGTGTCCATGGAACTTTTTAGCTTCCTTTAATGTAATCCTATTTTTACCCATAAATTTACTACTTACTACTTATCACTTATTAACGAGGCTGGCGAAATACCCTGCTCCAAAACCATTATCAATGTTTACCACTGCTACACCCGCAGAACAACAGTTGAGCATCGTCAATAACGCTGACAAACCGCCAAAATTAGCTCCGTAACCGCAGCTTGTAGGCACAGCAATA
>JAUYCX010000074.1 GCA_030692045.1 Candidatus Omnitrophota bacterium | reverse complement strand
AAAAACGATGATGACAGGGATTGGGGATTGATAGGATGGGTCATCTCAAGCCCGCGGCAAAGGCTCGCTGTTTTAAGAGCCGTTGATTTGCAAAAGTTAACCTCTGAAGAAATCAGGGCAAGGGCATCCCAATTTAACGCATATATCTCAAGAACAAGTATAAAAGGAATACTTAAAGAACTTAATGAAAGAAACCTGATTGATAGTGAAATACTTGAAGGAATAAGATTTTATTGGCTCAATCAGCAAGGAATGAAAATAAAACAGGATTTGGCAGTCATAGCCCCTCTTTCCGCTCTATTTTCTCCTGTATAATCAGTTATTTGTTTAATAGGCGTGGCAACTTGCCTTCAGGAAGCAATTCGCGTAGCTGCTTACTCAGATTCTTTTCCGTGATTTTGTTTTCTGCTGTCGCTTCAAGCATAACCTTGCTAAATGAAGCTAGTTTTTCAAGCCATCCCCAGATAATTTCATTCTCTGAAGACAATTCTATTAATTTTCCCTGTTGAACATTAATTTCCATCTTAAATTTGGCAAACTCCTTCTCCATCATCTCAATTTTGTCATTCTCAATAATATTTGCCAGTTTCTCCTGTTCCTCTTCACCCAAAAGATTTCTGTCGATGTATCTGTTTGCCTCCTTGCTCCCAAACTTCCAGCCATAACGGTAGCAAAACTTATAGGGATTATCTATCTTTTTGCAGTAATAAGTGGCTGAGCTGTGCCTGAGTTCGTGCGGTGTTATCTTCAAGTCCAAATATTTCTTGCTCAATTCCTTTATTATTTTCCTTGCGTTGTCATAACCAATAGGAAAAAGAAAATCCTCAGGTTTGCCTAATGGATGTTCTTTGAGCCATTCTGTCAGATAAGTCGTACATAGGGGAACAGAAATCCTTCTGGGCAATGTCTTTGAAACTTTGATGTCTATAAGATAGTAAAAGCCATCCGCATCTTTCCTTGTGTGTTTCTCGATTTGATTAATCTTTATGTTTAATGCTTCCTCAATCCTGCAGCCACTGTCAAAAAGGAATAGAAACAATGCTGCATTCCGCAAACCATATTCTTTGTTTGTTTTCAGCTCTTTATTTACTACAAGCTCTGCCTGCTCTAATGTTATTGCTCTTTTTTCCGAAGCTTGACTATACTCCTTAATCCATCTTGCCTTTTTGTCATATACTGCTTTATTGCTTTTGCAACGCCAACCCAAATATCTTTTATATGCTTTGATAAATTCATTCTTGGTGTTATCTTTATATGACAAGCCATTTTCTCTTTTTATCTTATTTATTTCCAGATCAACAACAAATTTTTCTGCTTCTTTTTCTGTAACCTTATCCAAATCTTTCTTGAAATAATCCTGCAGTTTTAACCAGAATTGAATATACGCTATAATCCTATGATTCTTGACTTTTGTCCTTGCTGCTTTGCCTATTTGCAGCTCATAAACCAGCTGTTTCATCCTTTTCTTTTGCTGTTCCGACATAGAAGAAGATTCAAGCTGTTCAAGTTTTCTTTTCAGCAGTTCGCCGGTATTATGAATGTCTAATTTATCCATAAATCCCTAAAAGGAAGGTAATTTATAAACCTTCCGATTTTTAGGGATTATTCTATATCCCGCCACCCAGACTCGGAAAAATCCCACCTTTTCGGAATGAAATAATGATATTAAGATATTTTATTGAGTTCACGAAGCACAAACGGTATCAAGGCTCTTTCCGCGGACCAACCGATAAAATAATTCCATAGAAGAGTAAATCTGTTTAAATATATTTGCTTTATCTTCAGAAGTTATCTCTTTCCTGCAATTCTGAGGCATCTCTGACTGAGAATTCTGTCTCATCGCATAGTGCTTCTCTATCTGCTTTTCCTTCTGATAGCATTCCATCTTCTCCCCCAGCCATAAACCTTTCCCGCCAATAACAATTAAAGCACACGTCAATGGTTACAGCTTTACCATTTACCATCCGTGTGCTCATTGTTAGCTTGTGCGGGTCTTTTCCCCCGCAAAATATACATTGCATTAAACAAAAAAGTAAAAACAACTTAAATGCCTTGTACAAGGTTACGAATCTTCGTAGTCAAGCCCTTTAGGAAGTGTGTGGTAGTCAAGCTTGTACTCTATGACATGAGTGAGCTTCATTCCCACATCCTTGAGGATGTCGTAAATCCTGTTGACCTTCTCCTTGATTTCCAGCACAGCTTTTCTCGCCTTGGTTTCCAAATCTTCCTTAGTCATTTCTCTCTCTCCTATCCCTTTATCTGTTCTGCATTTAAACCCACTTGGGCCTTCTTCTTCTCTGCATTCTCAAGGATTGCCTTCAGGTAATTCACTGATTTTATGATCGGCTGCTCAATCCCCGGCACATTCATGATTACCCACCTGCCATCCCTTGAAACCCTTATCTTCGGCTCGATTATTTCCTCCTTGTTTTGATATTGATTTTGTTCAAGATTTTCTTGTCCCATTTTTATTTTGTCCTCCTTTTATAATGGTAACTTGAAGCTTAAATATCTTGTACAAGGATAGGAAGATTAATGTTTGTAAGCAAAGTGGGGTAATGCGGATAAAAAATGGTGCTTAGATATTTTGTAAGGATAAGGGAGAAATTGAAGAATAAAAGAATAAAAAGGATTGACTTAACAATTGTGGAATGGGCGTTAGTCAAACTCTCTCATTCTTAATAATTTTAAATAAAAAAATAGAAAACTTATTTTGAGGATTTTTTCTTTGTCCTTACTTTCTTAATATAGCCTGTTACTGGAAATGCCAATCCAATAATCAAGGCTGCAACAAGAATAAAAGTTACGGCAATTCCTATAGGTGTTTTAAGTGCACCCAAGAAAGCTCCTGTTATTCCTGTAGTTGGTGCTGTTGCTGCTCCTGTTATTGGTGCTGTTGTTACTGGAGTTGCTTCACCAGTTCCAGTAGGTGTTGTTTCTGGTGCTGTTGTTGGAGCAGGTGCTGTGTATGTGCATGATTGGCTTTCAGATGGCTTTATTCCCGGGCAGTATGACTTAAGATTCGTGCATGTTCTTGTTTGCAGGTTTTCTGCTAAACAGGTACTCCATTCAGTGCATTGCCATTGAGGCAAGCAGCCCCCTGAACTTGTTGTTCCGCCTGTTGTTGAAACAGTTGATGAAGACGTGAATGATGCGAATTTTGTAAAGTGGTATGTCCATATGATTAAATCTGAGCCAAAGTCAATATAGCATTCTCTTGGCCCAGTTGTATTGATGTTTGTTGGGTTTGTTAAAGAATTACATAAGGTTGTTATTTCTGTTAATGTATTATTTCTTGTCCAGGCAGCTTTCTTTCCTGCCTGACCGCCAAGCACCACTTTAACAGCCTTTGAAAAATTAAGCTCACTTCCAAAGCCAAGGTCAATTACAACACCAACACTTCCGCCTGAAACTGAATAGTCTGCTGCATTCTTGACAGTTGGGAGAGTAATCTTGCCGTCCCATCCTGATCCGCCTGAAATTATTGTTCCTGCTGGTATGTTTGCCTCGTAATTGTTTGTTCCCTGCCTCACAAGGGAAAAGTCATTTATCAAGGTTACATTGCCATTGTCCAGAAGCGGAGCAAGGCTGAGTTTTATCTCTTTGTCAGATGGAATTGTTGATGGAATTATGATTTCCTTAACTAAAGAACTGCCTGAATCAACAATGACCTCGGTTATATTCTCATCTATAGTTGTTGTTTCATTTGTTGCATGCTTTTGGTTTTCAGCAGCATTTACTGTTATGGTGTTCTCATTAGAATTATAAATATGTTGCCCTATTGCCTTGACATTTATCCTCAACTGGACAGAATGGCTGCCTATTCCGAGATAAGAGGTATCAAGGGTTATGTTGTATGTAAAGGTGCCATTGGTGTAGCCATTCCTGTAACCATAACCATATCCGTAGCCATAACCATAGCCATACCCATAGCCGTAACCATGACTTTCATTGCTAGAAATAAGATGTACATTCACTCCTGTGCAGTCTGTCTCAGAAGCATCTACTGGAAATGCGCATTTGAGCTCATTATCAATAAAAACACCGGCAGCATTCGGTAGCTCCATTCTCTCGTTTGCAAGAATCTGTATTGTTGCGGTTGTTGATATCTTCTTTCCGCTTTCAGGGTTTGATACAGCAAAGCCAGTCATTGAAAGCTTGAATGCTGATGCGGGTCCTGCAAAGAAAAGCAATGCTATAACAGCCACTGTAATAATGGCTGAAATAACTTTCTGCCGGGCAGAATCCTGTCTGGCAAAGTTCCTATTAAGCCCATCTCTCCCTTCTAATCCCATGAATATTCCACTTTTTACGGCTTTAAAAATGTTTCTATTATGCCATGTATTAACGGGTTAGTGTTAGTCTCGGATAATAAAGGGGCAAGATTTAAATATTATTTAAAGCATTCAGCATGGCAAGATGAAACTAGTAATCAATATCCCCTGCTTTAATGAGGAAAAAACGCTTCCTTTGGTTCTCAGGGAGCTGCCTAAAAAAATCCCGGGCATAGACAAAATAGAGGTTCAGATAGTTGATGATGGCTCAACAGACAGGACAATAGGGGTTGCGGATAAATTTGGGGTCGACAGGATAATAAGGCACAAGAAAAACCAGGGCTTGGGGAATGCCTTCAAGCATGGCATGCAGGCTGCTTTAGAGTCTGGAGCAGATATTTTTGTCAATACAGATGCAGACAATCAGTATCCTTCTAGATATATTGCGGATTTGGTCAAACCGATTGTGGAACACAGGGTGGATTTGGTTATCGGAAACAGAAAGCCATGGAAAGTAAAGCATTTTTCCCCCTTGAAAAGAGTTCTGCAATGGGTTGGGAATGGAGTAACCAGAAAAATCCTAGGAAGCGATGTTCCTGATACTGTTTCCGGGTTCAGGGCATATTCAAAGGATGCTATGCTGAAAATCAATGTTGTTACAAAGTTTTCTTATGTTTTGGATACGATAATGCAGGCAGTCCAAAAAGGGCTGAGGATAGAGAGCATAGAGATAGAAACAAATGCTCCAACAAGAGAGTCAAGGCTGTTCAAGAACCTCTTTCAGCATATGAGCAAATCGGGGGCAAATTTAATCAGGATTTTCTATCTTTATGAGCCATTCAAGACATTTTCTTATCTTTCATTGCCTTTCTTCATTGCAGGCTTAATTCTGATTGCCAGATGGTTTTATCTTTATTTCAATAATTTAGGCGGAGGGAATATTCAGTCATTAATACTTTCCGCCATCTCCATAATTACAGGAGTTTTATTGTTCGCATTGGGAATAATCGGGGATTCTTTGAAAACAGGCAGAATGCTAACTGAAGAGGTTTTATACAAGCTGAAGAAAAGAGAGTTTGAGAGGGCTGGGAGGTAGAGGGGGATGATGAAGCCGAGAGTTTCTATTGTTATCCCTACATTAGGCAGAGAAACCTTATATCCTTTAATTGAAAACCTCTTAAAACAAAAGGTAAATTTTTCTTATGAACTTGTTCTAATTCCCCAAGTTCCTTTAAAAAAAGATAAACTTAAAGATAAGAAGATAAAGATACATTACGAACCTCTTGGAAAGGGGTTTGCATATTATAGAAATGTCGGAATAAAATTAAGCAGAGGTGAAATTTTAGTGTTCATAGATGATGATGAATTGCCAATGAGTTTTAATTGGCTCAAAACAATAACAGAACCAATAATAAAGAGGAACGAAAAGGTTGTGACTTCAGGATACAAGATTAAATTAGGGCAAGGATATTGGACAGATTGCATTTCTCTCTTAGGATTTCCGGGGGGTGGAGCGATGGGCTTTGAAGTAATGTGGCCATTGAAGAATCCACCTTACACCTATCATATCTGTTCGGGTAATATGGCGGTAAAGAAAGCAGTTTTCAAAAAAGTAGGATTGTTTAATATATCTTTAAAATTAAGGAATGAGGATACTGAATTCAATCAAAGATTAGAAAGAGATTACAAAATATTACACCTCAAGAATAATGAAGTTTATCATATAGCGAGAAGTGGATATTTTAACGCGATAAAGTGGTTTTTCTTTCAAGGTAGAAGTGCCTATGAGATAAAGAAGATTGTTAAACAAAGAAAAGATTTAGTCGCAAATAGGTTTAGTTCAGCTTTTAGAATATTAACTAAAGTTTCTTTAAATTATACAAAATACCTGCCAGGAGTTCTATTTATGATCTTTAACCAATATCTCACACAATTTTTGGGCTTTTGCTGGGAGAAATTCCGATGATTGAAAATAAAAATATAGCTTTTATATCCTCTCAAAAGATATTTAATCCTGGGGAGGGAGTAGAAAGAAGAGTTAATTACATCTTTAGCTTTTTATCAAAAAAGAATAACGTCGTTGCGTTTGCCCCATATCAGAAACTAGCCAAAGCAAACAAAGAGTATTATGGATTAAATTATAAACACAGAATTTTTAAAATTCTTGATCCGAGAATAATTTTGCAGATTATAAAATTAAATAGAAAAGATAAATTTGACATAATTTATGCAACAACTGTCTGGTCAGGATTAAATGGATTGCTTTCTAGTTTATTTAATAGAGCTCCATTATATTTTGATGAGCATAATGTAGAATTTTTAAGATTTAAAAGGACGAGCTCTACACTCTGGCCAATTATTTATCTATATGAATGGCTTGTGTGTAGGTTTGCTGAGAAGATAATCTCTGTTTCAGATACAGATAAAAGATTTTTTATAAAATATTACGGAATTAATCCTAAAAAAATAGAGATATTTGAGAACCAGGCAGATAAGTCTATTTTCTGCCCAAATAATAAGAAAAATAAGAAAATAAGAAAGGAATTAGGAATTAACTCTAATGAGAAGATGATTCTTTTTTATGGTCAACTAAATTACGAGCCGAATGTAGAGGCATTGGAAATAATCAAAAATCAGATAATTCCTTTATTAGAAAACAAAAAGAAAAGTTACAAGCTCGTTATCTGTGGAAGAGGTGATGGGCGAGGATTACTAATTAATTTTAAACACACAAATTTAATTTTTAAAGGTTTTGTGGAAAGAATCCAAGATTACATCAACGCTTCCGATGTTGTTATTGCTCCCCTTTTAAGTGGGAGCGGGACAAGGATAAAAATATTGGAAGCGTTAGCTTGCAAGAAGAGGGTGATTTCAACATCTATTGGGGTAGAAGGTTTAAAGAGGAATAAACTGCTGGAGGTAGAAGATGACTGGAACAAATTTGTTGAAAAGATATAAAAAAGGTCTTTTTTGGGCAGGTTTTTTCATTATTTTATTTTTTCATTTCTTATTAAGATGGTATCACTCATGGGGTGTAGGGTCTGTAAGTTATGCTAGTGGTGATGCTTATGGAATAATCTTAAAAAGTTTAACCTTGAATATCTATAAAGAAGGTTATTATCTGATTTCATATCTCTTTGTAGTATTTAAAGAAATAACCAATACAAACCTTGAAAATTTAGCGTTTATCTTGACCCCAATAATTAGTGCAGTTCTCTTATTATTAATCTATTATTTTGTTTATAAGAAATTTAATCTAATTGCTGCATTTTTTGCAAGCCTAATGATTACTTTAAATCCGTGGGTTGCAATGTATTCTACAGATGTTTCAAAAGAAATCTTTGTAATTTTCTTCTTTTTATTTTCAATATTCTACTTATTCAAGTTTAAAGATCAAAGAGATAGATTAGATTTATTTTTAAGTTTTATATTATTTTCATTTGGATCTCTATTTTACCATTCAATATTTCTATTTTTACCTATATACCTTTTATTTTTAATAATGATCATTTTTGATAAGCAAGATATTAAGAAGTCATTTATTAAATTTATTAAATATTTGATAATTTTTATATTTCTGTTTTTAATTATCTCTGGTTTCTTTTATTTTTATCAGGAAATAAAGTTTAAAGAAGGTGTAAATCAGAAAATTTCAGAAGGGCTTGATACAGAGTCAGCATATTATGGTAATTTTCTTGAGAGCCAATTTTTCTCAATGATTAGCGCGATAGCTTATGATCGAGATAAATTAGGGTATGAAGCATTAAAAAATGGATTACTTAATAATTATCTTTTTGGCGAATCATTATTTCTAATCTTATTTTGTTTAACCATCCTCTTCTCTATGAACTATAAAAATAATCTTTATATTTTTGTTCTACTGACTATTTACATTTTTCTTATAATAAGCCTTCAATGGACCTCTTCTTCACATGGAAGTAGATATCCTCAGTATATAATCTACTTCTATTTTATATCTATAGGAATAATGATTTCGAGATTGATTAATTTTAAATTAACAAAAAGAATCTCGATATTCGTAGCATTCGCTTTATTTATAATTTTATTTATAAACTTAAGACCATTTGAGTATACCGAGGGATTGAGGCATATTTATGTTCCTCAATTGCAAGTAGGGCAGATAATGCATGATCAAAACGTCACAATTGATCAAAATCATCAGGTTATGCTCATGTATTGGCCAGCAATAACTTTCTCTATAATGCGTGAATATAACTTGAATGACACGGACTTATTACATCCCTTTGGGTGGGGTGCAGTAAATCTTACTTCAATTTCCTCAAGGGAATATATATTGCAAAACAAGATAACCTATTTTATATATGACCACACAGGTAATGATTATTTTAATTCTTCAGAAATAGTTCTAGAAAACCTAAATAAAACATTTGATATCACTCTCATTCAAAAAACTGATAGAAACGATTTGTTTGTTTCAATATATCAAATAAAAGATGTAAAACTAAAATGAAAATTACAATAATCACTCCTAATTTTCCTCCAGAAAAAGTAACGGGTGCAGAAAGGTTCTCTTATAAGTTATCTTGCCATTTATCTAATGTTAAAGATAAAAAAATTATAATCTTGACAAATAAAAATTACAAATTTAAAAGATTTGTATGTCAAAAGATACTATTTGAAACAAAAAAAATTAAACGAAAGCTTTTTAGAGATTATTTTAATAATAAGGCGTATACCTCCTCAAAACTCAAAGTGGATAGATTTAACCCAGATGTTATTCATATAAATAACTTTTATGGCATAGGATCCAATACCCTTAAAAGACTTTCTCAAGAATACCCTCTATTAATCACAGTTCATGATTACTTCCCCATATGCTATTCTGCAACATTATTCAAAGAGAATGCCAAAAATAAGGGACCATGTATCTGTTATCCTCCACTTGGATGGATTCATAAAATGTTAATGCATCAACATCTAAGAGATATTCAGTTGATATCTCCTAGTGAGTTTCTAGCAAAAAAACTACGAGACAATGGATTCGAGAAAGCAAAAGTAATCCATAATGGAGTGGATATCCCAAAACAAACTACAAACTACAAAAAGAATATTCTCTTCGTAGGCAGGTTAAGCCCAGAAAAAGGTCTCCAAACAATTATTAGCACATTAAATAAAGTCAGAGATTATAATGTGTTAATTTTAGGAGAAGGACCATTAAAAAAAGAATTAGAAGCTAAGTATAAAAATATAAAATTCTTAGGTTTCCAAAATCCTAATAAATACTATAAAGAAGCAAGTATTTCTATAGTTCCTTCAATATGGGAAGAACCATTTGGTTTAGTTGTTGGGGAAGCAATGTCCTACGGCTTATGTGTGATTGGCTCAAATATTGGAGGGATTCCAGAGCAGATAAAACATAGGGAAACAGGTTTGCTTTTCGAACCAGGAAACGAGAAAGATTTTAAGGAAAAATTAGATTATTTGTTAAAGAACTCTAAAGAGATAAAGAGAATTGGTAAAAATGCAAGAGCATTTGTTAAGAAGAATTTTGATTGGAAAAAAATTGTAAAGCAATATGAGCAAGTTTACAAACAAGTAATAGATGAATTAATAGATGAATTCAAAAAGAAACATGAAAAACCTTAACCTCACTCACCCCTAACCCACTTCTGAACTCACACTCAAAACCCTTAAAAATGCATTAATCTTCATGGAAGGATGAAACTTCCCGTTAAGCAGATTTTATCTGTTCTGATTTTGATAGTCCTGCTGGGATTTTTTGCCTATTATATTTATCATCATGCCTCGGATTTTGGGCAGGTCAGGCTTGTGAATCCTATTTTGATTTTCCCTATCGTTATAATCTCTCTGCTCATTGCCCTGACAAATGGCTTGATAATAAAATACCTTGTTGAGCCTTTTGACCTTAAATTAAGGTTTAAGGAATGGTTTGGCCTGTCTGTAATAACAACCTTCTATAACACAATTTTGCCTTTCAGGGGAGGGCTTCTTGCAAAAGCCGCTTACCTGAAGAAAAAGCATTCTTTTCCTTTTACTGGCTTCATAGCAATGATGGCTGGAGTCTATGTCATAAATTTTCTTGTGGCAGGATTTCTTGGCTTGGTTAGCTTGCTGTTCATTTATCTTTTCTACAGGATCTTCAATCCCCTTGTCCTGATGATTTTTGGCTCTGTTTTTCTTGTTTCAGTGTTTATTGCCCTGTTTTCTCCCAAATTGCCTGAAACAGGAAACAGCTTTTTTAACAAGATTATTAAGGTGGCAAACGGCTGGCATCTCATAAAGGATAATAGAAAAATAATCCTTGCATCCTCTTCTGTTGTGGTTGTCCAGATTCTTCTTGCTGTTTTTTCAACTACCTTTATGTATAATATTTTTGGTGTGGATATCAGCTTTATCAAGGCTCTTTTCCTTGCTTCAATAAGCCCCTTGCTTGTTCTTGTAGGCATAACTCCTGCCGGCTTGGGCATAAATGAGGCAATTGCTGTTTTCTCTGCCATGGTTATAGGAATAATTCCTGCACAATCCCTATCAGTTGCAATTCTCAGCAGGATTATAGGAACCGCTGTTATCTTCATTCTCGGCCCGATTTTCTCATATTTATTGCTGAAAAGGGAGAGAAAATGAAAAATAAACATAATCAAAAAAATTGTAGTGAGGATTACTGGAAGTTGGAAGATTCAAAAGTGTTTGGGATATTAGGAGAGATAAAAACAACACGAATTGGGAAAAAAGAAACTTCTGAATGGATAGCAAAATCTCTTGAATTTGAAAAAAAAGATGTGTGGGAAAATATAAAAAATGAAAAATTAGACATCGGAATTTTGGTTCATCTAAATAAAAAAAGATACAAAACTCAAGATGTAGACAATATAGCAAAAGTGATTTTAGACTCAATCAAGAAAAATAATTCTGAAATAGGTTTAATTACAGACGATTCACAAATAATCCGCCTTTTAATCCATAAAAAATTAAGAGAATGCTCAGATAAATCAGATACAGATCAAGTCTCTATTTCAATAAGAAAGCATGATCCAAAAAAAGATATGAAACTAATAAGATCTTATACTTTAATGACTAAAGGAGAATACTTTAATCAAAATGTTCAAAAAAACTAAACAAATACTGCAAAACAGCTTTTACCAGCTTCTGGCAGTTTATGCCCTGCTTATCTTGGCAGTTTCTCTTGGCCTGTTCTGGAAATATTCCCTGCAATTCCAGATTTTTGCCCTGATTATTGCATTATTCGGAATTTCAATAATCCCCAAGGAAAGTAAAGAAGAGTCTAATAAACTTAACAAAAACCTGCATTATTTTTTATTCATATTGGCTATTCTCCTTATTTTCATTTTAAGGGCAATTCCCTATATCAATAACACAATTCCTCTTGGCTATGATGCAGGAATTTACAAGTATGGAATTGAATCTGGCTTAAAAAATCTGGACAAGTGGATTTTGCAGGGGGGGCACGAGCCGGGATTTCTTTATTTAATGCAGTTTTTTAAGATATTTTTCAGTATTGGCTTTATTCTTAAATGGCTTTTAATTGGATTTTGCATTCTTCTTGGTTCAGGGGTTTATTTTGTTGTTAAGGAGTTTTCAAATAAACAAACCGGATTAATTGCCTTGTTCATTTATGCTTTTTCATTGATACAATTCAAGGCATTTTGGTATATGTATTACAGGAATGTTATTGGCATGTCTTTAGTCCTATTTTCCATTTACTTTTTGAAAAAATATGAGAATACAAATAAAACAAAATATCTCTGGTTTTTTGCAGCTCTTGGCGGCTTGCTCGGGGGGATTCACAGACCCTCTTTCTATATATTCGGCTTGTCTTATTTTATTTATGCTTTTATTTCTCCTTATAAAAATAAAAGATATGATTTTAAGCAGTTAGGGGAGAATATTGCCTATGGGCTTTTGATAATTGCAATTGCAGGATTATTTTATCTTGGAAAATTCAGCCAGGCAATAACAGTGATGTTTGAGCCGGTATTGCAGGGGTTCATACAGCCAGGAGAAAGTGCAGGCACTTTTATTAATTTCTTTACATTCCAGTTCTCATCCTTATTTTACCTTCCATTCGCCCTTCTTGGTTTGTTCTGCTTCATAAGGAAGAGGCAATTTAACTTTTTGGTCATATGGGCAATAATAAATTTTATTATTGTTTATTTCCAATTCTTCTTTTTTAATAGGTTTATTATATTTCTTGATCTGGTTTTAATCATTCTTGCATCTTTCGGTTTTTCATTATTAATTGAAAATAAAAAGAAACTGGGGATTTTGATTCTTGTTGTCCTTTTATTATCAGCAGGAATCTTAACATTCAAGGAAGCAAGGGATTCAAAGCCATTGATTAGTGAGCAGGAATTAAAAATAATCTCCTACTTGAATACGACAGAAGAAAACGCCCTTGTCATGGCTACTTCATCTTATTACAGCCCTTGGGTTTTGGGCTATTCCGGAAGAAAAACAATCGCCCCTGGCTTGTTTGATTATAACAAGCATAATAAAGGGCAATGGGCTACTTTCTGGACAGCTTCAAATTTAACTGAAATAAAGGCTTTTCTGGATGCTTATGAAAAGCCATTGTACATTTTTATAGGAAAAAGGCAAGAGGATAATCTTGCCCAATTTGGTAATACCGAATGTTTCAGATTGTATTCCCAAGAAGAAAACAATAAAATCTATGAATATTCATGTCAATCATAACATTTAAATAAAATTGCTATTTAACCATAACATGGACATAAAACAAACAGAAAAAGAAATATTAAAAGAGGTAAGAAAAAAGCTGAATTTTGCGCCAAAACACATTAAAGTTTTTAAGATAATAGCAATGCTAATACCGGTACTTTTAATTTTATATATTTTTTACTCAAATTTAATAATCAGCCATGATTTCCGCTTTTTTTATGATATTGGTTCGTTAAGGGAATCTGCCGGCAATGCAGTTGCTCTTTCCCCACTAAACAGGATTTCAGATGCTGCAAATGAAAGCGGCATAACCTACAGGAATTTAACTTCAAGTTTGGTTTATTTTGATGTTCCAATTCCAAGAGGCGCGGATTCTGTGCAAATTGAGGCAAGAATCAAGCCTAATTTTCCTGCTACTGCGAGCATGCTGATAGGTGCAAAGAATGGCCCTGAATGGAATTATTCCTACAAAAAGGCATACAACACTCTTTTGAAGAATTTGGGAGAATTTGATTATGCTGGGGAAATGGTAAAAATCTACAGGATAAATAAAGACCTGCCTTTAGTTGACAATGTTTCGCAAATTCCAAAGGGTTCTATTGTCGCTTCTGATGCTTCATTAGCCCCTCTGACAAATAATCAGAATTATGAGATAAAGCCTTTAACAATCAACACCAGCTTGAGGGGAGGGCATACATTTTATATTTACCTTAAGGATAATCTTGATCTAAAAGTCAAAAAACAGGATATTAACTGGTACAATGGAAGTGATGAACTGACAATAAGCCTTTATGACTTGAACGGAAACTTGATTTCCAATGCAACAATCCCAGATGACGGAATAATCAATGTAAGCAGCAAAATAAAAGCCAAAATCCAAGAGGGAAAACTGGAAGCCGGCAATCTCACAGGCATTTACAAGCTTGTTTTCTCTGATTTTGATGGGCTTATCAGGGAAATCAGCATAAACACAGACAAGATTGTAACCAATAAACTGTTCCTGGCGGACTTTGATGGTTATGTAAAGGGAATTGAAAAACCCTCTTCAATTTATACAAAATCCAGCAGAAAATCCTATCTGGAATTCAAAACTTATCATAATACTGCATTCCAGAACTTAACAATTGGCAATGATGCCTTTAAAATTAACAAGACGAATGCACTATTAATTTACACTGCAGAAAAAGGAGAATATGTTATAAACTCAAGCAAGAATGATATTATCATCTCCTCGCCAAATTATCTATCCTTTTCTAAAGAGAACTATTTTGAGCCTTTCAAATTTACTTTAACTACAATACCCACAGAAATTGGCAGGCTAAGGGAAAATTATGATTATGTTGTCACAGAATATCCCCCTATAAAGGAAGATGGAGACTGGATAATTGCTCAGGCATCATTTGATATAAAGGATTTATATATCGAGGATGACAAACTTAATGTGCTGTTAAATACTCCTCATCTAGGAAAAAATGAGACCTTGGGGTATGCTATTCCAATAGACTGGATAAACGTGACTGTTCATAAAAATGGAATTTTTGAAAAAGATAGAAATTAAAGGGCATGCTGCAGAGATTATAAATTACTTATTTCAAAGTTTGCTTGTAGGTTATCTTATTTTACTTTTAATAGAACAGATATGGACAGGAAGTGTCTCTTTTTATCTAAATCTTAATTATCTTCTTGTAATTGTTATAATTGCAGGCATCCTTGATGTTTTTTCAGAACATAAAGAGCAGGAATGTAAAAAACCAGCAATAAAAGATTATGTCTATATTTCCCTGCTTGGAATTGCAGGCTTTGTTATAATCAAATTTAAAACGGCACAATTAGGATGGCTTTCCTGGCTTATCTCAATCATAGCAGGAATACTTATAATCCTGCTTTCATTGCTTGTTTTGGAGGAAGATGGAGAAAGGGATAAAAATGAAGAAGATGAATAAGATAATTAAAATAACTCTTGCAGTAATTCTAGCTTTATTCCTAATTTCTATAATCATAGCAATATTTGCCCACATGCCTTTTTTCTATTCCCTCCGCATTATTTTTGGAAGTGTCTATGTTCTGTTTCTGCCGGGATTCCTGATAAGCTACATTTTCTTCCCTGAAACAAGGGAATTTGATGGCGGGAAGAAGCCAGAAAACTCAAAGGCAATTGACTGGATTGAAAGGATTGCCCTAAGCTTCGCCCTTTCAATAGCAATTGTTCCCTTGGTTGTTTTCTACTTGAATCTAATCGGCATCAGAATAAGTTTCCTTAATAGCTTTATTGAGATTCTTGCCATAATCGTTGTTTCTGCAGCAGTATTGGCCATAAGAAAATCCAAGGTATTAATAAAGGAGAAATTTTAGTGATTTGTTTCCTCTTTTTTGTCATTAAGGTAACAGCTAAATAGTAAATAAAAAAGGGGCAGTTTATTAGTCATGCCCAGGACTTTTCTCCTTTCCGCTAAACGTTATATGCCCCAAGCAATGCCTCTTGAAGCTCATCCTTTAAGCCCTCATCAAGCAGCATTGTTGTAGGGTACCACTTGCCGTCCTTTCCCTGAGCCTGTGGCATCGTGACGAACAAGCCATTCTTGCCCTCAACTATTCTCACTCCCTTTACAAGAACTTGGTTTATCACAACATCAGCAAACGCTTTTAGGGCGCTTCCATTATCCGTTCTGTGCAGCCGCGCAACTTCTATCATCTTCATCACCCCCTTTCGTTTTTAATTTTTACATCTGATTAGCAAACAGATATTCAAAGTTTTGTTTTTCTTCAGGGTAATTAGTTAAATATTTGGCAAGCTTAACGCATTGGCTGCATAATTCATCCTCGCAGAAGTTGCAAAAAGGAAGCATATCAACAGTGCCGCCAAAGGTAAACTGGCACTCTCTGCATTTAATGCTTATGCAGTTATCACATGGTAGCGGTGTTACATCTGTAAACTTACAGCTTCCGCAGTCACGGGTGGTGCATTTTTCGCAAGGAGAATCATGCTGGTTAAAACCCAGTTCCTTCTGCTTTTCTCCTGGGGCGTAAGTTTCAAAGACTGGTTTTTCAGCTATCTTAGAAAGCTCAATATCCGGAAAATTAACCAACTTCAGCTCAACCCCGGTATAGCCAAACCCGCCGCAGGGCAGTTTTACTCTTTTCGTTGCCTCATAGCCTTTTGCATTTGAAAGGACAATGCTATAGGCATAGAGATTCCTTGCGTGGCGATCATCCTGGCCTGAATGAAATGCCCCCTTATCGTGGTGCGAATGCACTATGCCATCGCCGCCTAACTCTTCCTTAAATTCACAGTCAGTTGAGGTAACCTCCTGCTTTGGTATCTTAAAGTGTGTAACGGCATTATCCTTTACCCAGAACACCGCTCCCCATTCCTTACTGCCCAAGCGCTGGCTAAGATACATCCACTGGCTCCAGATATCCCAAGAGATAGATAAAACTTCTTTCTTGCCTGCATCTTCGCAAAAACCGCATTCAGTGTAATTCTTTACCGTCACATCAAGAATGTTACTTTTCTTAGGTTTATTATCCTCTAAAGCAAGCATCTTATTTTTCTCCTCTCGTTTTCTGCCATTTTTTAATGGCTTGTTCAAGTTTTGGATCGCTAATCTCTCCTGTTTCAATCTGCTCAATTACCCGGTCAAATTCCTCATTCCGTGCTTTTTCTTTTATCTCCTCTATATCACCATCGCTGTAATGCTCCTCGCAATCAGGGCAATAGCCGTAGTCGCTGTTATCAGGATCAATCCTATTGCAGTCTTCGCAAAGCCCGTAGGAATCGGGTATGTAGTCATGGATATTCTCAAGGATATCCTCTCTTTCCTCTTCCTTTGCCTCATCAAGGATTCCCCCGGTAACAAAGGATGAGTTCTGAATATTGACTTTTCCGATATCATCCATCAGGCAGAGCTCCTTGTAGAGCTTAGAAGATACCCCAGCTGCTGCGGCAAAGACAGCAGGAATAACCCAGGATGGCGTAACACTGTAGCCGGTTTCCTCAGCCTCTTCCTTAAAGGAAAGAGGGAATGCCTTTGAGACATTCAGGGTTGTGCCGTCATAGCCTATCCTCTGGTAGGGAATATTGTTTTTCTTGCAATACGCACAGACAATCTGCTGGCTCTTTAAGTTATCTGTGCAGCAGAAAACTATCCCCCTTAAAGCAGTGCAGTCCTGCGGCTTTTCAATACGCATATCATGGGTTTCAATTCTTATAGGGCTGCGTATCTGGCTAATAAAGTCACTTGCTGCGTTTATCTTCTTTATCCCGATAAGCGAATCTTTTAAAGGCAGGCGGTTCAGGTTAGACGCCTCAACCATGTCTTTGTCCACCAGGATTATTTCCTCAACCCCTGACATTGCCAAGAATACAGCTGTCCAGAAGCCTGTGCCGCCTACGCCTATGACTGTGGCAACCTTGGGGATATCTAAATCCGCGATCAGGTCCTGTCTTTCATAAAGCGCGTTTCCCAACATAAATAAATCACCTCCTTAAAGTATTTCTGTAATCAGATTCTCCAAAAGCAATTTCTCTAACTTTGTTTTTGAGTCTGTGTTTTTATCCGAGAGGATATTTCTTAAGCTAGTGTATTCTTCAGGCAAGAGAACTGTGCCTAATGACTCAAGATTAATCACCCGGAATGCCCTGACAATCTTTAAACATACTTCTTTCAAAGAAGCTAAAGAATCAGGATTTACATACTGGATATCCCCGGTGCAGATAGCGTGTCCTTCATTGCTTAAGCCAAGGTAATGAAAGCCTATTTCCGGGGCTGCCACAAACCTCTGGAAACTCCCCCTCTGGTCATATGCTCCATATACCTTAAAGGGGTAATACTTAACCGGCTCTTTTAGCTGGTAGGTCTTGTTTTTATAGCAGAGTTTGTCTATAAAAAGCAGTCCGCTGTATCCCTCAACCAAAACACAACTATCCTTTACCAAGGCTGCATAGTCAGCCTTAAAAGGTATGGCAAAGGTGTTTTCCTTCAAAAGTCCAACGAACTTTCGCCAGGAAGAGTCTATTTCAGCAATGACCTTTGATTTTTCCTTTGCCCTGTCTATAAGCTTTGTATCAATCATCTTTTTACCTCCCGATTAAGAAAGAAGGCAGGAAGGAAAATACCAGTTCTCCTTGCCTGCCTCCAGTTTTGCCCTGTAAAATAAGGGCTACATTCCTGCCTTGACGTATCTTTCCACTTCAATTTCATGGCCTGAGAACGTCTGCGGCAGATCTGTGGTTGCAGTTACCTCTCTTCCGTCAACCAAGATGGTAAAGGAATCAATGCCTTTTTCCTGAAGGATTCTTTTTATGG
>JAUYCX010000018.1 GCA_030692045.1 Candidatus Omnitrophota bacterium | reverse complement strand
AGCCAATTGCTCTTTTGCTTTTTTTACAATATCTCTAGTTTCCATTTTCTGCTCCTTATTCACTTTTAATCTTCTCCTCTAATTTTCCTAATCTCTTTTTCAGTTCTGTGTTTTCTTTTTCTATCTCAGCTTCTTTTGCTTTTGAGGAAAGAAAACTATCAGTTTGCCACCAATTTATTCCCATCTCCATTGCTTTATCAACAGACGCAACCAAAAGCCTTATTTTGATAGTGAGAAGGTCAATATCGGCAATCTGAATCTTGATGTCTCCAGCAATAACAATTCCCTTATCTAATACCTTTTCTAGGATATCTGCAAGATTACTAGCTGCAGTCGGATGCATCATCCTTTGTTCAGCCATTATTGTATACCCCCTTTTTTAAGCTAACTTCTTAGCTTTTATAATTAGATTTGCTGTTCGCTTGCGCACATTTGTAATAAAATGGCAATTTTTGCAATCTAATTTCTTTGGATCATGATCCAGGCAAGAAAGAAGTACATTCGCTTCTTTTTGTAGCTCCTCGGCGAACTCCGCCTTTTCTTGTACCCCTTTAACCCGATTAATTTTATCAGTGATATCCTTTATTACAGATTCTTGCTTTTGAAATATTTGACAATTTATTCTGGCTTCTTTTTTACGCATATGCTTCCTCCATCACATTAAATTTCCTAAAGGTCCCAAATCTAAATTTAACTCTTCATCCTCAATACCAAAGATTGTCTGAACCTCTTTTATCTTCTTTTTAACCGCCTTAAGGCTCAAACCCAATTTCTGAATTTCTGCTTGAGAGAGGCTTCCTCTTTTTACCCTTCGGAAGGCCTCCTTCTCCATAAGTCTTCTTATCAATTCTACTAAAGTTAAAATTAACTTTGCTAAGCCTTGCTCTGTCTTTTTAGGACTGCCTAAATCAATGAGTTTGGGGATATTTTCCTCAGCTTTTCTTATTTCTCTTTGTAATTTCTGTATATAGGCTATATCCTCAGGAGTAAGTTCTCTATCAGGGTTACTAAAACTTTTTCCGGATAGCTCTTCTGCTTTTGAAACTGATGTCAGAATAAGCCTTAACCCTAAAAAAACAAGGTCCACATCCGCTACCCTTATCATTATATCTCCACTGATAATCGCGCCTTTTTCTAAGATCTTATCTAAGGCATCTACCAATGTTACATTGTCATTTTTATTAACCATAGTTTTTAATACGACGTAAAATTATAAACAGGCCAAGGACCGCTATATTCTAGGTAAAATCCCTTAGTTTGAATTTGTTGATTTAAATCATCAAGTTCTCTCTTAAAATCTTCAATTTTATCTTCAGATATTAAATAGGCTGTATTTAATACCATGGGTTCGTGTCTTCCGGTTAGCTCTTTTCCTAGAATTTTATTTTTAACTGAAGCCACGGCAGACTTCCCTAATCTCTCAAATAAAATCTCTACAATATTATTTAATGCTTTATCCGATTCTTTGGAAATAGCTTCTTTTAATTCTTCCTCTATAAAAAAGGCTATACCTTCAGGCAGAGACGCTATTTCTTTCTCCTTCCCTTTTATTACTTCATTTTTTTCTTTTACTGTCTGTTCGAATCTTTGCTTGTCTTTTAGATATATTTTTACGGACCATTCCTGCTTTCCACGAATTTTATCTAGGACTTCTTTAATCTTTGCATAATCTTTATTTAAGGTTTCCTCTAAACCTGTTTTTTCTTTAAAAATTGTACCAAATCTCATGGGAATTATACTTAAGCTGTTATCTTTATTTCTCATTGCCTCTTCTATAACCTTTTCATGAATAAGGGCTTTTTCTTTAATCCAGATTAGGTCCTCCTGGGCCCTTTTCTGAATCTCACTAGATCCAAATTCTTCCAAAGAAACTTTACTTACTATTGCTTCTAATTCGCGATAGGGAAGAGCAAAAACCTCCCCTTTACCATCGATACCTTTTGTAGCAATTGCTGGGGCATCTTTAGTTTTTTCTCTAAAACAATAAAGATATAATCCTTCTGTCTGCATATTACGGTCCTATTCCATAATAAACTGCCAGCTTTTATCCTTCGGCTTTGCTCAAGATAAAACTCTGAGCCTATCGAAGGGTTTTATTCACCCTTACGTCCATAAGATTCAACTTCTAAGCTATCATTCAATTTAACCTCATAAAAATTCTTATCTTGCACCTTAGTGGATAACCCAAGGGCTTTTATAAAAGAACTTTCTTCATAAACCTCTGCCTCAGTCTCCCATCCTTCACTCGTCTTTGTCACCTTAATAACCTTTACATCTTTTGCATTAAGTGTCTGCTTTAAGAATTCACACACCGCTTTTCCAACTTGCACTATATCAGCCATCCTTACACCCCCTCAAATTTTCGAAGAGAATTTGATCCTGACCCCGCCAAGGCGGGGGGAAGGATCTCATCTTTCTTCTCTCGCTTTTCTAATAGCTTCCAGGCGCTCCAAGAGTTCCTTTTCCTGCCTATTATAATTTTCTTCGCTAATTTCATCTATCTCAAAACGAAGCTGCAATTGCATAAGTTTTTCTTTTATCAGCCCTTCATCAGAAAATTCCTTCTCTGCCACTTCATTAATCTTTCTACCCAGCCAGATTATACCATTCAATGGCGCAAGTAATATATCGTCAATTAAAAACATCTTTAATCCTACGAGGATAGACCTTCCTACACCTTTTAAGGACGGGTCTAATATTCCCCTGTCTCAATTACCAGATTAACAAAATTAAACGGCGGCAGCGTGCCTACATATTTAAATTTAACTTTATCCCCATATTTCGCGTCAAGCTCTTGAATCTTTTGGTCAAACTCTCCTTCTTTATTGTTATCCACCAAAAAAGCAGAATTAATAATCATTCTTTCGCCATAGGTATTATTAGCCTTGGTTTCTAATGCCAAAGGTGACAGATTGTTTAAAATATCCTCTTTGAGATTCGCTTTTTCCTTTTCTAAAGCAGTTTCCACCATCTTTCCTATTTCCATACGCTCGTAATGTGTCTTTTCAGGAGGTAGCGCTTGGAGTTTTTCTTTTAATACCTTTATGCCTTCATATTTGTCTAGGATATAATTATAAATATCTTCTTTAAATATTGCATTCAGCCCCAACTCAAGCTTTCCTTTCATTTTTTCCAATAAATCTAAAATCTTATCATGGTCTTTTTCTAATATCGTTTTTACCTTTTTTTCATCTTCGGCGATAGTAGCAAACCTTACCGGCAAGACTGTATAAGCCTTCATTACTTCTTCAATAGCGCGTTCATGTGGAATAAGGTACTCTCTAGCAACAGAGTATTTCTTAATTGGTGAATTACTTACTACCGCGGCGATTGTCTTATGGGTTGGGCTAGCGGAAGCCCAACCACTGCCCTCTGGCTTGTAGGAAATTGTATATAGCTCATCGCCTCTTCCTACAATTACTATCGGGCCAAAGTTTAAGATCTCGCAATTATCTATCGCTATAATACAATAAATATATTTACCCTCGCCAGGAATTGTTTCTCTTAAATTTTGGGCTTCTGTTTCTGATAGCATTAATTATTTCTCTCCCATTCTTCAGGATAGATAACAATATTGATAAAATTATATACGGGTAAAGGCCCTACATACATAAATTTAACCCTGTTTTTGTATTCCTCGCTTAAGTCATCCATAATATTATCGAATTCTTTTTCCCTGCCTTTATCTACCAAAAAGGCTGCATTGATG
>JAUYCX010000015.1 GCA_030692045.1 Candidatus Omnitrophota bacterium | reverse complement strand
ACACAGACTTTTCAAAGATCGATAAAGAAAAATTAAAGGATGTTCAGGACGAATTAAATGACCGCCCGCGTAAATCATTAAACTGGTATACGCCTCATGAAAAATTCGCTGAATTGTTGCAATAGGAGCTTGAATCTACCTCGTTTCTGAGAAAGTCTTTTAAATAGAATAAGTTATGAATAAATTATTAATTTATTTAAGATAAGAACTATATAGTATGAAAGAATTGGGAAAGTCGCAGAGGAATAACGAGATTTCTTTTTTAGTCAGTAAAAATGAGTTTAGATTACTAAGAGCCGCGTTACTCTTGGAACTTGAGCAAGAGGTGTTTCTTAAGAGAGCTCAAGTAGAGAAGAGTCGATATCGGCTTAAGTTCTCATTTAAGCAATTGACGGGATTTTTGGAGTGCCTGACTGATATGGTTTGGTTTCTGAATAAAGAGCCAGACAAGAAAAGATTACTAAGGCTTATCAATAAACTAAATAGATACTTAAGCCTTACGTTTTTATTACCAGAACTTGGAAAGACAGTTCATAAAACAAAAGAAAAGGCTCGATTCTAGAGACAAATATCCCTAATTTATGCTAAAGAAAACCAAAGCGCTGAAATTCACTACGGGTAAAGGCTACGCCGAGCTGGTCAAGAAAATAAACGCCGAGTTTTCAACACTGGAGACGCTTTTCAGACGACTCTGCGCTAAATGTTATTGGAAGATAGGAGAATATATCCATAAACATATTCTGGAGAATAAAGACAGGGCAGATTACGGCAAGTATATTTATGATTTGCTTGCGGAAGACCTCAGCAGAGAAAAATCCACGCTGCATCGCGCGGTGAAGTTTTACCTGGCCTATCCAATTGTGGGCGGACGCCCACAATTGAGCTGGACCCATTATCGTAAACTCATTACGGTAAAAGACAAAGACGAGAGAAAGAAACTGGAAGCGCAAATCATTCAGAAGGGCTGGAATGCCGATACACTTCAAGAATATTTAAATACAAAGCGCGCGCTTAAGGCGCAAAAAGATGACAAAAAACCCATCCCGCAGCTGAAATTCACCCGCGGCAAGCTTTTTACTTATGGGATTGTGGAAAGCGAGGATTTAAATTCAATCCTTCTTTTAGATTTAGGTTTTAGAATCCGCAAGAATCTCAAAGAATTAGAAAATTTAAAGTTGGCAAAAGGAGATTGTCTTCAAGCTTCAAATAATAATTCCTTCATAAAGGTAAGCGCCAAGAAAGAAGAGATTTTTACCTACAAGGCAGAAATAGAAAAGATAATTGATGGAGATACCCTAACAGTCCTCATTGATTTAGGCTGGGGATTATTTATCCAGCAGAAATTAAGACTAAGGGGAATAGATTGCCCTGAGATTGACACACCTGAAGGAATGAAAGCCAAGAAATTTGTCGAGGCGCGTTTAAAAAATTGCGATTTTATTGTAATAAAAACTTACAAAGACTCATTTGACAAATACGACCGCTATTTAGCAGATATTTTTTATCTGCCTAACGAAATTGACTTGGGAAGAGTCGCCAGCCAAGGACGATATTTAAATCAAGAACTGTTAGATGAACGGTTAGCTTATGTTTGGTAAGGGGAATTTAGAAAGATGCCAAATCTAAAAGTTAAAATCGGCAAGCTCAAATTAAAAAACCCAGTAATGGCTGCCTCAGGCACATTTGGCTATGCGCAGGAATTTAAAGATTTTATAGATTTAAAAAATTTAGGCGCAATTGTTACTAAAACCATAACTTTAAAGCCTGGTCAAGGTAATCCTGCGCCCCGCACCTGTGAAACTCCCGCAGGTATGCTTAACTCTATTGGCTTAGAAAATCCTGGCATAGAGGGTTTTTTAAAAGAAAAGCTGCCTTTTTTAAAGAAAATTGGCACTCCTATAATTGTCAGTATTTCCTCAGAAAAAAATCCAGATGAATTTGTAATATTGGCCAAAAAATTAGATAAAATAAAAGAAATCTCTGCAATAGAATTAAATATTTCCTGCCCTAATGTCAGGGGACAGAAAATAGAAGACAGAAGACAGAAGTTAATTTCTCAGGATTCAAAAGCTACCTACGAAGTTGTAAAATCAGTGCGCAAAGTTACCACAAAAACTCTTATCACTAAACTTTCTCCCAATGTAACCGATATTACTGAAATCGCTATTGCTGCAGAAAAAGCCGGAAGCAATGCGGTTTCTTTAATTAACACTTTAACTGGTATGAGCGTAGATATAAACACCAGAAAACCTAAAATCGCAGCAATTACCGGCGGTTTAAGCGGTCCAGCAATTAGGCCAATTGCCTTAAGAATGGTTTGGCAGGTTTATCAAAAAATTAGAATTCCCATTATCGCAATGGGTGGTATAATAGATACCTCATCTGCCTTGGAGTTTTTTATTGCCGGCGCAACTGCCATAAGTATTGGAACGGCAAATTTTATAAATCCCAAGATTACAATTGAAATAATCTCTGGCATAAAGCGATATTTAATTCAAAATAAAATCAAAAGCATTAAAGAAATTATGGGGAGCCTTAAAATTTGAAGCCAGAAATAATTCTTGCCTTAGATGTTGACAGCTTAAAAAAATCAAGGTATTTTATAAATTTGCTTTTTCCTAAGATAAAAATCTTTAAAGTGGGCATTCAGCTTTTTACCGCCTGCGGACCAGAGATAATTAAGATTATTCACAAAAAGGGCGCTGAGGTTTTATTTGATTTAAAGTTTTTTGATATACCTAATACTGTGGCTAATGCTGTGCGTTGGGCAGTGCAATTTAATGTTAAGATGCTTACACTGCACATTGCTGGCGGCGAAGAAATGCTTAAAGCTGCTGTAAGCTCAGCCAAAAGCCAAGCCCGTCGTCTTAATAAAAGAAGGCCTTTATTAATTGGTGTAACTGTTTTAACTAGTAAAGAAGCCAATTTTAGCCGAGTGCTAAAAATGGCTAAAATTGGCTTAAATTCCGGCTTGGATGGCGTAGTTTGCTCAGCCAGAGAAGCTGTTTTATTAAGCAAAGAAATTAAAAAGAAATTTATTATTGTGACACCGGGAATTAGACCTCAAAATTTCGCTATTAATGACCAAAAAAGAACTGCCACAGTAAGCGAGGCAGTTAAGGCAGGCAGTAATTATTTAGTTGTTGGCCGCCCAATTTTAGAAGCAAAAGACCCTTTATTAATCACGAAAAGAATTATAGGAGACTCTAATGTCTGAGGAAATTAAGGAATTGATTGAGAAGATACAACAAGAAGGCGTAAAGCAAGCAGAGGAGAAGGCTGGACAAATAGAAGCCAAATCAAAACAGCAGGCAGAGCAAATTATTGTGCAGGCAAGAAATGAGGCAGAAAAAATTCTGGAACAGGCAAAGGAAAAAGTCGAAAAATTAGAACAGGCTTCCAAAACCTGCCTTACCCAGGCAGGCAGGGATTTGCTGATTAATTTAAGAAAAGAAATTAATGGCTGTTTAGACAAAATTATGGTTTTATCTATTCGTGAGGCGCTTAATCCCGAAGCATTAGCCAAAATTTTACATTCGCTAATTAATGAAACCGCCAAACATAACAAAAGTAATATTATCATTTCGCTAAGCAAGGATGATTTTGAGAAAATAGGCGAGGGGTTTTTAAGCGAACTAAAAGAAGAGCTCAAAAAAGGCATTACCCTTCAACCATCAGAGGATATTAGCGCTGGCTTTCTTATCAGCTTCGACGCAGGAAAGTCCTGTTTTGATTTTACTGGCAAAGCTTTGGCAGAATATATTGGTCAATACATAAGACCAGATTTGGCAAAACTTTTAAAGGAATAGAATGGCTTATTTTTACACTTATTTAATCTCCAGTTTACCCTCGCTGCAATTTGGAGGCAAGCCTGCATTTTCTTTCCAGGGATTTCTGGATTATTGCCAGAGGCTTATTCCAGAAAGCGATATCCAGATTTTAAGAAAAGTTTCCATTTCAGGCGATTATCCCAGGCAAAATATTCAGCCAACTCTAAAAAATTGGCATGATTTTGATACTCAATTAAGAAATGAGTTAGTAAAAATACGCGCCAGTCTTAAACATCTTGATGCCACAAAATATTTACGGCAAGATAAATTTCTGGATTCCTCGATTTTACATCTTGCTATCAATGCCTGCAGAAATCCTTCAATTCTGGAAGCAGAAAAAATGTTAGATCAGGAGAGATGGCGTGCCTTGGATGGTTTTTGTTTTGGCCATTATTTTGATTTGGATTTTTTAATCATCTATGCCTTGAAATTGTTAATCTTAGAGCGCTGGGAGAGGGTTAATTCGGCTGATAAAAATAAAGTTTTAGAAGAAACATTGAGTTAAATCCGAATTTCGAAGCACGAAATTCGAAACAAATCCGAAATTCGAATTTTCAAATGACCAAAACATTAGTTTTGGACATTCGGATTTAGAAAATTTGAACATTGTTTCGGATTTCGATATTCGGATTTCGAATTTTAAATCATCGCTTAGATGGAGAAATTAATATGCCCCTAAGAAAAGGCAGAATTACCAAGATTATCGGAAATATGGTGGCAGTGGAAATAGATTCTTTTGTTATCCAAAATGAAGTTGCCTTTGTTATCCATGGCAAAGAGCAGCTTAAGGCAGAGGTTATCCGAATAAGAGGAAAACAGGCAGAAATGCAGGTATTTGAAAACACATCTGGCTTACAAGTGGGAGAAGAAGTTGAATTTAGCGGCGAACTTCTTTCTGTGGAACTGGGGCCCGGCCTTTTGGGCCAGATTTACGATGGATTACAAAATCCCCTGCCGGATTTGGCTAAGCAGTGCGGATTCTTTTTAAAGCGCGGAGTTTATATCGAGGCGCTTTCTTCAGAAAGCGAATGGGATTTTAACCCAATAGCAAAAATAGGAGATAAGGTTCGTGCCGGTGATAAATTAGGTTTTGTTCCTGAAAAGATATTCAAGCATTATATTATGGTTCCCTTTGGTTTTTCTGGGAGTTTCGAGGTGGTTAATATTGCCAGCTTAGGAAAATATAATTTAAAACAACCAGTTGCCAAATTAAAAGATAATCAAGGAAAAACTCAGGATTGTTTTTTAAAACAAACCTGGCCAGTAAAGTTTCCTATTCAGGCATATCAAGAGAAATTAAAGCCCCAAGAGTCGTTAGTTACCAAAATGCGCTTGATTGATTCTCTATTTCCGGTTGCCAAAGGCGCAACTTTTTGTATTCCTGGCCCATTTGGAGCTGGAAAAACCGTGCTCCAGCAATTAACCAGCCGTCATGCCGAGGCAGATATCGTGGTGATTGCCGCCTGTGGTGAGCGCGCAGGTGAAGCTGTAGAGACTCTTAAAACCTTTCCCCATTTAATTGACCCGCTCACAAACAGACCCTTAAGTGAGCGCACAGTGATTATGTGTAACACAAGTTCCATGCCGGTTGCAGCCAGGGAATCCGGGGTTTATACTGCAGTTACAATTGCTGAATACTATCGCCAGATGGGTTTAAATGTTTTAGTTTTGGCAGATTCTACTTCCAGATGGGCTCAGGCAATGCGCGAGATGTCTGGGCGTTTAGAGGAAATCCCCGGCGAGGAGGCTTTTCCTGCATATTTAGAATCGCGCATTGCTTCTTTTTATGAGCGCGCAGGTATGGTCAGGTTAAATGATGGAACAATTGGTTCAGTTACTATCGGCGGAACTGTAAGTCCTGCTGGAGGAAACTTTGAAGAACCAGTTACGCAGGCAACTTTAAAGGTGGTGGGTGCATTTCTTGGCCTTTCGCGCGAGCGCTCTGATGCTAGGCGCTATCCGGCAATTGACCCCTTAATCAGTTGGAGCAAATACAAAAGTTTTATTGAGGAAAAACAGGTAAAAAGAGGGCATGAGATTTTACGCAAAAGCCATGATGTCTCCCAAATGATGAAGGTTATTGGCGAAGAGGGTACTTCCCTACAAGACTATATAGATTATTTAAAGGGCGAATTTTTTGATTTTGTGTATTTACAGCAGAATGCCTTTGATGAAGTTGATGAGGCAACTACTGCTGAAAGACAGAAATATATTTTTAATTTTATCTTTCAAAATATTTTTGAGCAAAAATTCGAGCTGGAAAATAAAGATAATGCATTAGGCTTTTTTCAGGCATTAAGGCGGCTTTTTAAGGGTTGGAATTCAAGTCCTTGGCAAAGCCAAGAATTTAAAAATATGGAAAAGGAAATTACTCAAACCTTGGAAGAGAAAATTAATTCCAATGTTAAACCCTAAATCCAAAACCCTAAACTCTAAACAAACCCAAAGTCCAAAACACAAAACCTAAAGTTTTGAGTTTTGTGTTTGGAGTTTTGAGTTTATTTAGGATTTAGTGTTTAGGGTTTAGAGTTTGTAACAATTTTAAAGTTCATTTTTACATTGGAGATAAATCAATGTTTAAAGTCTACACCAATATTATTGAGATAGCCGGCGATGTTATCACTGTTGAGGCAGAAGGCATTGGTTACAATGAAATTGCCAAGGTTACAACAAAACGCGGCATCTCGCTTGCCCAAGTAATTCGCCTCGACGGGAAAAGAGTATCTTTGCAGGTTTTTGCCGGAAGCAAAGGCATCTCAACTGGTGATGAGGTGCGTTTCTTAGGACATCCCATGCGCATTGCTTGCACAGAGAGTTTATTGGGTCGGATTTTTAATGGCAGCGCCGAGCCTCTGGATAAAGGGCCCTCTTTATCAGACAACCTAACTGACCTTGGCGGCCCACCGGTTAATCCAATTAAAAGGATAATTCCCAACAAAATGATTCGCACCGGCATTCCTATGATTGATGTTTTTAATTCTTTGGTTGTTTCTCAGAAATTACCTATTTTTTCCATTGCCGGCGAGCCCTATAACGAGTTATTGGCAAGGATTGCCATCCAAGCCGAGGTTGATATTATGATTTTAGGGGGAATGGGTTTAAAATATGATGATTATCTTTTCTTTAGGGATAACTTAGAAGAACACGGCGCCTTAACTCGCAGTGTATTTTTTATTCATACTGCCTCTGACCCAATAGTTGAGTGTTTGCTTGTGCCGGATATAAGCTTGGCAGTGGCTGAGCATTTTGCTTTAGAGGGCAAACGGGTTTTGGTTTTATTAACTGATATGACTAATTTTTCCGATGCCTTAAAAGAAATTTCTATTACTATGGAGCATGTTCCTTCTAATCGCGGTTATCCCGGAGACCTCTATAGCCAGTTGGCAGCTCGATATGAAAAGGCAGTTGATTTTGATACCGCAGGTTCAATAACCATTTTGGCTGTTACCACTATGCCAGGAGATGATGTAACTCACCCTGTGCCAGATAATACCGGATACATTACTGAAGGTCAGTTTTATCTTAAAGGTGCTGTGATAGAGCCGTTTGGTTCATTGAGCCGCTTAAAACAGCAGGTAAATGGCAAGACACGGGATGACCATCGCACAATTATGAATACAATGATTCAGTTATTTGCCAATTACCGCGAGGCAGTGGAAAAACAAGCTATGGGTTTTCAGATGAGTAACTGGGATAAAAAACTCTTAAAATACGGAAAACTTTTTGAAAAACAAATGATGTCATTGGAAATAAATATCCCCTTGGAAAAGGCATTGGATTTGGGTTGGGAGATTCTTTCTGAGTGTTTTACTCCAGTAGAAACTGGCATAATGAAGTCTCTGGTGGAAAAATACTGGCCCCGTTAGAGACAGGCTGCCGCAGGCAGCCGTCAGCCACCTACGGTGTCTTGTCTCTAACGGGGCTGGCCCAAAACACAGATGGACACAGATTAAAAGATACACCTGCCTGCCGTGTAGTTCTTCACAGTTTCGGTAACAAGCCTTATAATGGTTTAAAGGAGGCTGTTACCAATGATGAAAACGCTCAAGCAGGCAATAACTAATAAATGGTTACTTGAGACTTCGGAAGGGCTGGCTGAGTTAAAAAGAAAAGGAATGACAGACGAGCAAATAGAAAAATTAAAATCAGATATTAAAGACGACCCACTCTATAAAAAGGTAGAGAGCAATCACAGGAATTTCTAAGAAAATTAGAAGGATTGAATAAGAATAGATAATGGCAAATTATTTTGGTTTTATTGATGAAACAGGTGTATTGCATAATGATCTGGATCAGAGGTTCTTTGCAATAGGCCTTTTGAAGTGCGAAGATACATCCGCTCTTTACGAGGAATTACGGATACTAAAAAACAGGGCTGAATCGAAGCTCGATCTCGAAAGACAAGCAAAGGGGTTGCCTGTAAAGAAGGGGTGTTTTGAGTTTAAGTTCTCAAGCATTACTCGTGGCTCGCATGAATTTTATTATGATCTTATAGGCCTATATTTTAAATTTACAAAACTTCAATTCTGTAGTCTTGTGATTGACAAGGTAAATCCCGGAGTGAAAATTGAAGAAGTTTTCCCTGATACATGGGAAGCATATATAGGATACTCCAAGATGTTGATCAAGAATAATATGAAGTCGGATGATCAAATATGTGTTGTCGCGGATTTTTTGGGGAAGCCGAAAACAAGCAATAAGTATTATGAGCCAGAGATAAGGGTCTTGTCGACCGTTTATAACGCAACCGTGCTGGAGTCGCACGCATCCCTTTTTATTCAACTGGTAGACGTTATGATAGGATGTATTGTGTTGGATTTTAAGAGAAATCGGCAACCAGATAGAAAAGCGGATATATTCAAAAGCAAAGTTTGTGATTTTCTGAAAGGGAAATTAGGGTTGCAGTCTTTGGCAGGGAATTTTACGAAGCATCAACCGAATTACTTTAGCGTTTGGGAGTTTAACCCGAAGCAGAAATAAAAATGCGAGCCATCGACCCAGTCAACGCCCGCATTTAAAATATACATTATAAGGTGAAATATGTCAAGAGTTTTTTAGAAGTGGTATAACTATGGCAAAAATTAAACTTACAAAAGGAGAATTATCCCTCATCCGCCAAAGTACTGTGGTGGACTCGGGATCAATTCGCAGAAAGTTCGCAGGATGGATAAGATAAAGCTCACTAAGGGCGAATTGAAAAGACAGCGCGATGCTCTTTTGCAGTATTTAAGGTATTTACCCACCTTGCAACTTAAAAAACAGCAGTTGCAAATGGAAATTTTGCATCAGCTAAGTCTTTTGGGAGAGCGTGTGCAAAATGAAAATGTGAGATGCCTTAGCTGTGAGGCGTGGGCTGGTCTTTTGAGGGCAGATAAGAACATAAATATCAGTTCGTGGCTTAAGCCTAAAAAAGTTTTAGTTGGCTTAAAAAATATTGCCGGTGTGGATTTACCTGTATTCGAGGGCGTTGAATTTGAAGCAGTTGATTACGATTTATTTATTTATCCCTTGTGGGTTGATTCGGCAATTGAGTTATTAAGAAAAATAGTTTCTCTGCGGCAAGAAATCGAAACAATTAAAAAAGGCATTGAGATTTTAAGACAGGAACTGCGTATTACCGCACAAAGGGTAAATCTTTTTGAGAAGGTGAAAATACCAGAAGCAGAGGAAGCAATCCGTTTAATTAAGATTTATTTAGGCGACCAGATGGCAAATGCCGTGGGCAGAAGTAAGATTGCGAAGAGAAAAATAAGTGAAGCCACAATTTATGACGCTATCGCTTCATAAATTGTATGGCTGAACTTACCCAGCACTAATTTTTGAAATAACGGTTTTATGAAATTAAAAGGTAAATTTCTTCATTACCCCAAAGGTTGTGAACTCAGCACTATTACAAAAATTAGTGCTGGGTTAAATTCGCCCAAACAGCTTACGTTGTCCGCCATTGAAGCAGTGGCGGACTGCCGTAAGTTGTGGGCTCATTTAATATGATAGTTCCTATGAAAAAGGTTGCGGTTATTGTTCAGTCCAAGGATGCTGATTCTGCGCTAAAATCCTTGGGCTCTTTGGGTGTTATGCATATTGAACACCAGCAGGCGCCCCAAGGTAAAGATTTAAGCGCCATCCAAGACGACATAGCCGGCATTAACCAGGCATTGGCTATTTTATCGGCAGATGAATTATGGGATAATTCCGGCAAAGAAAATCATCAGGAATCAGGTGATTGGAGATTCCTCAGCCGGCACATTATTGATGCCCACAAAAGGCTTGACCAATTGGCAGAATATTCAAGGAGTTTAAAAGCCAGGATAAGCGCCTGGGAATCTTGGGGAGATTTTGACCCTCAGGCAATCAATTCTTTAGCCCAGAAAAATATCTTCGTCAGGCTTTACCAGATTCCCCGCAGAGAAATTGAAGATTTACCCTCTGGAGTAATTGTCAAAGAGTTATCTTCTAGTCAAGGTATTGTTAATTGCGCTGTTATATCTAGAGAAAAACTTGATATCCTATTTAAAGAAGTTGCTCTGCCCAAAGCTGGGCTTAATGAGATGCGGGCACGATTAGCCAAAGACGAAAAAACCATAGAGGTCATTAAACAAGACATCCGAAAGAATGCCTGCTATCGTCAAAGTCTGATTAGCCAAAGAGAATCACTTAAAAAAGAATTAGAATTCCAGGAAGCCTTGAGAGGAATGGGAGAAACAGGCGAGATAAAATATTTAACCGGCTATGTTCCTTTTGATAGCACAGAGGCGCTATCCTGCTTTGCCAAGAAAGAAAAATGGGGACTGGTTATAAACGACCCTGCGCCAGAAGATAATGTCCCCACTCTTCTTCGCACGCCGCGCTGGGTTAGGCTTATCAATCCAGTGTTTAAACTTTTGGAAGTACTTCCGGGCTACCGCGAACTTGATATAAGTTTGCCTTTCTTTGTTTTTTTTAGCCTCTTTTTTGGCATTTTAATCGGCGATGCCGGTTATGGCATTATCTATACGTTTTTGACTGTCTGGGCGCAGAGAAAATTCAGCCATAAAATGCAGGATAAGTCTGTGTTTTTTCTTTTGTATGTTTTGAGTTTTTGCGCAATTTTCTGGGGGCTTTTGACAGGTTCGTTTTTCGGACAGAGTTGGTGCGCAAAGTTAGGGTTTAAGCCGATATTACCTGCTCTAAACGATACGAAAACTATGCAAACCTTGTGTTTTTTTCTGGGGGCTTTGCATTTAAGTATTGCCCATAGTTGGAGGGCAATTTTAAAAATCCCATGCTTAAGCGCCTTAACAGATATCGGCTGGATTTGCGTTTTATGGAGCGCTTTTTTCTTTGCCCGGATGCTTATTTTGGGAGTGCCGCTTCCCGGGTTTGTAATGAATCTGCTTTTTATAGGAATTGCCCTGGTAATTTTGTTTACCAATCCGCAGAAGAATATGCTTAAAGGAATAGGAGAGGGTTTGGGGGCAGTGGCGTTAAGCCTTATGAATAATTTTACGGATGTAGTTTCTTATGTGCGCCTTTTTGCCGTGGGCATGGCTGGGTTGGCGATTGCCGAAACCGTAAATATTATGGCTGGCGGCATTAGCGGAAAAACTTTATTCGCAGGCATTGCGCGAATCATCATAATTGTTATTGGCCATGGCCTTAATATCGTGTTAGGGCCGATGTCTGTTTTGGTGCACGGGGTAAGGCTTAATGTGCTGGAATTTTCTGGCCATGCCAATGTTACCTGGAGCGGCCTGGCTTATAAACCGCTTAGAAAATAATTCAAAGGAGAGTGGTATGGAGGCAAATGTGTTGATGCAGTTTAAGGATTTAGGCTTAGGCCTGGTTTTGGCGCTTTCTGCCTGCGGTTCGGGAGTCGGGGCTGGGGTTGCCGGCATGGCTGCAATTGGCGCCTGGAAAAAGAATTATATCCAAAACAAAGCCGCTTCGTTTATGCTGGTTGCCTTTGTGGGCGCGCCTTTAACCCAGACTATTTACGGCATGATTGTGATGAACCGGATGTACGAACTTGCCGCCAAGGGCCATTATTTATGGGGAGTAGGCGCGTTCAGCGGTTTGGCAATCGGCCTGTCTGCATACTGGCAGGGAAGATGCGCTGCCTGCGCCTGCGATGCCATGGGCGAGACTAACAAAGGCTTTGGCAACTATTTGGTGGTTTTGGGTATGACCGAGACCGTCGCGCTTTTTGTTATGGCCTTTACGCTGGGGATTTTAGGTAAACTGGCTGGCGCTTAATAGGCTGAAAGATTTGTGCGTCCGTCTTCGTCCGCCAAGAAGCTGGCGAGACTTCGGCAGACGCCCTACGAACCTATATCTTTGTTTAAAATTAAAAAGCAGAATCGGGCGGTTGGCGCAATTGGTTAGCGCGCTTGATTTACATTCAAGAGGTTACTGGTTCAAGTCCAGTACTGCCCATTTTAATATACTACACAATAAAATATAAATTAAAAAGTTTTGAGTTTTGCGCTTTGAATTTTGAGTTTAGTTTTGGGCCCGTGGTGCAGCCCGGTTTAGCACGTCAGATTGTCAATCTGAAGATCGCGAGTTCAAATCTCGTCGGGCCCGTTCTACTTCGCCGTGGCGCTTTCGCCCACGGCTTCGAAGAAACTGATGCATTATTTGGGCTAAAGACGTAGTCCTGCGAAGCGCATACCATTGGGTAAATATTGAAAGCGCGAAGCAGACTCGTCGGGCCCGTTCTACTTTGCTCAAAAGCTTTTACCTTGGGTTAATTTATATTCTTAAAAGCCCTCGAGACCCCAATTTCTAAAGAAATAATTTCTAATATAAATATAAAATGTTAAAAAAGCTTTTGGGTCGAATTTTATTGGTTAGTGTCAGCGGTTTATTTTCAATTGTAGTAATTG
Organism: Candidatus Omnitrophota bacterium; assembly: GCA_030692045.1. Classification (GTDB taxonomy): domain Bacteria; phylum Omnitrophota; class Gorgyraeia; order JAUYCX01; family JAUYCX01; genus JAUYCX01. The sequence goes on along the minus strand of JAUYCX010000015.1, from coordinate 109,909 downwards.
AATTTTTACTACGATTTTTTTTCGCGCAGCCGTTATACAACTTTGAAAAAGGATTATTTCAGCCATCAATTGATTTTGACTATCAACTTAGCCCAAATGTAATAAAAAGGCATTCCCAACCAGAATATTCCTATTTGATTGAGGCTAATTCTTTTGGTTTTAGGGGCGAGGAACCTAATTTTAATGCTTCTAATCGTATCCTATTGTTGGGAGATTCATTTGGAATGGGACAAGGAGTTAGCGAGGGAAAGTATTTGAGTGCTTTAGCCGAGGTTTCTTTTAAAAAAAGAGGGCTTGATATAGACATTTTTAATACATCTATCTCAGGATATTCAACCATAAATGAATTAAAGGTCTTAAAGAAAATCGCTCCTATTTATAAACCTAAATTGGTTATTCTTCTTTTTAATTGGAATGATATTGGCTTTCAAAAATCATTTGAAGTTCAAAATGGATATCTTGTTCTTAATGCAGGAAATAAATTGAGCGCCCCTTTAAGAGAGTGGCTAAATACGCATTCCCGTTTTTATTGCCTGGTTAAAAAGGCATTTTATCTCTATAAATCTTCCCAGAACCAAGCAGGTCTATCTTTTTCAGAAACCCCCCCAGAATCTTTAGAGATTACCTCGAATTATTTAAGACAAATGAAAGATTTTTGCCGCTCAATTAACAGCAAATTTATCTTCACAATCACTGCCAGAAAAGAAAAGGAAGCACAAGTGCAAGAATTTATTAGGGGTAAACAATTTTTAATAAATAATCTTAAAGAAAACAGAGTTGCTGTATACGATTGGGAAAAAGAATTACCAGAAATTGGCAGAAAAGAATTATTCTTCCCAATAGATGGGCATTATAATGAAGCAGGACATGCCTATTTTGCAAAGGTTTTGGAAAGAATAATTGAAGAGCATTTGTAATGAGATTGGATGTAAAGTGCCAGGCTTTATTTGATAAACATTTTGCTCAACATTTAATCTTGTGATAGTATTAGGATAATTGCGTCTAATATTAAAATAAGATTTAAAAAGGCAAAAAATGATAAAACGCAAAAAGAAGAATAAATTTAAACAATACCTTAAGGTTTTTAAAAGAAGACTAAAGAGTTTAACCCTAAAAAAGGTTATGCTTTGGCTTAAGGCTAATTTTAAACAGCATCCCTTTATTCTGGGTCTTTTGATTTTATTCTGGATTAACGAGGTCTTTAGTAAGGATGTTTTTGGCAAGGGTAGCACAACAAGGCTTTTGAAATTTCACCTGCTAATTTTAATTCTCTGGTTGGTTTTAGTTGTTTTTTCAAATTTATTAAAGGATAAAGATAAAACAAAGGTTAAATGGTACTTTAGAAAGCGCTTGGTATTTTTCTTACTTTTATTACTGCCTCCCTTGGGTTTGATATTTTTGTGGTCAGGCGCTCAATTTAAAAGAATTACAAAAATAATCTTTACTATAATTTTTAGCTCTTATTTTGTAGTCTCGCAAATAAGTTACAATAAAAGATATGAAAAACTTTTAAGCAAGTCCCAGTTGGAAAGAACCATAGAAATGATTACCTCTCAGAAGAGGCAGACTTTTATTAAGCAGATAAATAAAGATATTCTAAGCAGTTTAAAGTTAGAAGAGGTTCCTAAAAAAAAGAAGGTTAAATTAGCAGTTTCTGAAATATCCGTGCGCTGTTTACCAGGCACAGTTTCCATAAAAACAATAGACAAGTATGGCAAAGAAATTGGCATGGGCAGCGGCTTTATTATATCTTCCGATGGCATAATTGTGACTAACTTTCATGTTCTCACCTCGGCCTATCAGGCGCAGATAAAGATAGGGGATGAAGTTTTTAAGCAAGCCTATTTAGTTAAGGCAGTGCCTAATTTGGATATTGCGATATTAAAGATTGAGGCAAAGGATTTGCTAGCTTTGACTATAGGTAACTCAGATAGTTTATTAAGCGGGCAATTTATTACAGTTTTTGGCAATCCTTGGGGTTTTGAGCGTTCAGTGTCTTCTGGGATTGTGAGTGCAATACGGCAAAAAGGCACAATCAAGCTTATTCAGATGACCGCACCAGTTTCTCCAGGCAGTAGCGGTGGGCCTGTGATAAATGAATATGGCGAGGTAATAGGGATTACCACTATTGCTTCATTTTTCTTTGCGCAGAATCTGAATTTCGCAATCCCTATCAATTATTTGCATAAGATAATTAAAGGAAAATGAAGTTAGCAAAAACCTAAAAAAGGAGGGCGTATATGTTAATAAAAATAATAATCGCAGTTTTGATTTTCTCTGCCGTGTCTTTTGTAAATTTGACTTTAGCAGAAGAAAAATCTACACAACCTAGTAGCGGGGTTCGGGAGCAGAAGGAGTTAAAGAAAGTCAAAGGACATCAAGACCGCATAGAAGATATTAAAGACTTAAGAGAGGATACTCGCGACAAAAAAGAAGATGTCAGAGACCGTCGAGAAGATAAAAAAGATAGGCGCGAGGATATTAGGGATAAAAAGGAAGATATTCGGGATAGCCGCCATGAGGGTGGTATTAAAGATAAGTTAGAAGATACCCGTGATAAGAGAGAAGATGTCAGAGACCGTCGAGAAGATAGAAAAGATAGGCGAGAGGATATTAGGGATAAAAAGGAAGATATTCGGGATAGCCGCCATGAGGGTGGTATTAAAGATAAGTTAGAAGATATTAGAGATCGCAGAGAAGATATCCGCGATAAGAAAGAAGATGTTCGCGACCGACGTGAAGACAAAACAGACCACCGAGAAGATCTGCGTGACCGAGATAAGGATGTAAGGGGAGAGAAAAAAGATATTCATGACCAAGGACATCATAAGGGTTATGAAAAAGGTGTAAGGGATCATGGAAAGGGTATGGGTAAAGGTAGCAGCCATAGGCAGAAGCGTTAAATATTAAATATGAAGAGTTGTATTTTAAAAATTACCCTGATTCTTTGCTTAATTTCGAATGCAAATATTCTTACTCAAGCCGCCAACCATAAATTAGAAGAGACCAAAACTCAAATTCACATCCTGAATTTATTGAATGGGTTGGAATTAAATAAAGACCAGATGCAGTTAATACTAAATACTGCCAAAGAAGCACAAAATATTTATCTTAAGCTTAAAGAGGAGATAGCGAAAAAGGAAGAAGAAATTAACTTAACCTATCAGGAGGTTTTAAGGGTTGCTCAGGCTGGTTCATTAATTATTCCTGACAACATTGCTTCTCGAGTCCATAAGCTCAATCAAGAGATAGATAAGATAAAAGAGAATATGCAAGAAAAGATATCTACTCTCGCGATGAAGATAAGGGATTGTTTAGCAGCGCATCAACTTTATGCCTTAGATGAATATAAACCTTGTATAATTCCACCGGTTAAAAAGGGTAGAATTGGTCAGGCTGATGACCCAGCTGGCTTTGTCAAGGTTTTAGAAAAAGTGCATTCTATGACCGAAGACAGATACAATATTAAGAAGGATGAGATTGCGCACAGAGCCATAGATAAGTTAAAAGCAAAGGTGCCTTCAGGATTTATCATTGAGCAAGAAAAATTAAAATCTCAACTCTTAAAAGCAATGGATGCGGTGCGAGTAATGTCAGAGGTAGACTTTAGTCTTAAAAAAGAAGAAATTGCTAAAAATATCAAAGCTCAGATTTTACCAGAAAGGCCACCCCTTAATATTGGAGTTAAGATTGAACGCTTCTTATTATCCCCTGAAATTATTCCGATCTTGGAACAGAGAATAGCTTCTAAATATTCATCTTAGATTGTCTTCAACGCAATTTTCCTTATAGCTAAAAAATGCTCCAATGTGGAATCCATTGGGTTAGAAACCTTGTCTTTTATAGCCAGCCGTGTTAAAATTCTTTTTAAAATAAGGAGACGATAAGATGATTACATTTGAGGAATTCAAAAGGTTAGAGATAAAGGTGGCTAAAATAAAAGAGGTTAAGGACCATCCCAATGCAGACAAATTGTATGTTATGACAATCGATTTAGGAGATAAAACCAAACAAATCGTTGCCGGCATCAAATCTGCTTATACAAAAGAAGAGCTTGTGGGAAAGCAAATTGTGGTTGTAGATAATTTAGAACCCGCGGTTTTAAGGGGCGTGGAAAGCCAAGCCATGCTTTTGGCAGCGCAGGATAACACAATACTTTCACTTTTAATTCCAGAAAAAGAAGTAAAAGCCGGCGCTAAAGTCTGCTAAAGCAGATTATTTTTATAGATTTTGATATTCCAGAGCGAAATCGAAAAATTATTTTACATTTTTTAGGTGAGTAGCAAAAATTTCTTCGATGAAAATCAAATTAAAACAATTTATTCCTAAAGAATGCTGTTTGAAATGCGATGGTTGCTGTCGTTTTATTGATAAAAAAAGCCAGTGGGTTCCCAGAATTGCTAAATCAGAAATCTTAAAAATATTAAAATCTGGTTTTCCACAACACTTATTTTCTAAACTGAATAAAAATGATAATCAGCTTAATCTTGTTAATTATAAAGGTATAAATATTTGTGCTTTTTTATTTCCTCAAACAAATAGATGCAAGATTTATAACAATAGGCCATTTGATTGCCAGCTTTATCCCTTTATCCTGATGCGTAACCGCGAAAAAATATTTCTAAGTGTCCATTTAGCTTGTCCATTTGTAAAAGAGAACTTAGAAAAGAGAGAGTTTAAGAATTACTTAACTTATCTAAAAGAATTTTTGAACAAAAAAGGCATCTCTTCATTTATTAGAAAGAATATTTTTCTGGCACAAGATTATGATAACTTTCAAGATGAAATAAAACTCCTCTTTTGTCTGGATAATAAAAAGCTTTCCCTCCATGAAAATAAAGCGTCTTGCGTCCAAAGATAAACCGGTTTTTGATAGTTTTTTTAGGAAGGATATACATAACCTCTCATGCTTTTCATTCGTAAATGTTCTTATCTGGAAAGACTTTTTTAATTTTTTCTGGACGATAATCGAGGATAACCTTTGTTTGTTTGCCAAAAATAATGTAGGTTGTTTTATGTATCTGCCGCCTTTGGGCGCAAATATTAGCAAACGATTAGTTGAAAATTGTTTTAAAATAATGGATGGTTATAATCTTGATTGGAATATATCCCGTATTGAAAATATTGAGCAGGATAATCTAGAGGTTTATAATAAACTAAGTTTAGTGCTTAAGCCAAAGGATGGCGAATACATTTATGAAACAAAAAACCTAATTTCTCTTTCTGGCAATGATTTTAAAGCTAAAAGGTCTGGCTATAATTATTTTGTTAAAAATTATAATTTTCAGTATGCCGAATTCCAGCCTAAATTTAAAACCGCTTGTATAAAGCTTTATAAAAACTGGTCTAAAATGCGAAAGGTTAAATTTAAGGATACAATTTATCAAGCCATGCTTGAGGATAACTTTAAAGTGCATTGCCGGGTTTTTGATTTCAACAAGGAGTTAGGATTAATTGGCAGGATTGTTAAGATTGATGATGAGGTAAAAGCATATAGTTTTGGCTTCAAATTAAATAAAGATACATTTTGCATACTTTTGGAGGTTGCAGATTTATGCTTTAAGGGTTTGCCCCAATTTATCTTTCGGCAGTTCTCTAAAGAGTTGGGTAGTTTTAAATTCATAAATGTAATGGATGATTCTGGGCTTAAGAATATTAAAAGGGTTAAACTTTCCTATCGTCCTTGTAAATTAATTCCCGCTTACATAGCTACAAGAAGCAATGCTTAATAAAATGTATTATTGGAAAAATTTCTTACATATATAATTTACACCGCAAAGGCGCAAAAATCCGCAAAGGCGCAAAACCAATGTTAATATTAAAACACAAAAGACAGGACAGAAAAAGTTGTGAGGATGAGTGTTGGGTTTTGTGTCGAGTTGTGAGTTATGTGTTGTGAGTATAAAAACCCACTACCCACCCACATTACCCGACACGCAACTTCTGCCTGACGGCAGGCAGGCATAACGCACCCGCATAACACAAAACAAGAATTTTGGCATTTATCATTTTTCTCTTTGCGTTTTAGCGTCTTCTTTGCGCCCGCCACAAATCGTTGGCGGGCGTCCGCCAGAGCTTTGTGGAGGACGTTTTAGCGGTGTAATGAATCGTAAACCATGCTCAATAAAAAACTAAATGAAATTGAGTTTATAATTTTTGATCTAGAGACAACTGGGCTTGACCCTTTTTCTGGAGATAGGATTATTGAGATTGCTGCTAAAAAATTCAAGAACTTACAAAAAATTGACAGCTTTTATTCTTTGATTAACCCTAAGCGGCCAATTTCAGAAGGCGCATATTTAGTTAATCAGATTCCTGATGCGCTATTAAAGGATGCGCCAAAAAGCGAAGAGGTAATGAGAAATTTTTCTGACTTTTTAAAGGGAAGCTGCCTTATGGGTTATAATGTAAATTTTGATTTGGGGTTTTTGAATAATGAATTTTCTTTTATAAAAAAATCCATTCCCCAAGACTTGCCGATAGTAGATGTTTTAAAGATTGCCAGAGGCCTTTTGCCAGAATTAGGCCGCTATTCACTTTTAAATGTGTCGCAATTTTTAAATATTAATAACCAGCAAAAACACCGTGCACAAGAGGATGTAGAATTAACCTTTAATGTATTCATAATGTTTTTAGAAATTTTAGCAGAAAAAGGCATCTTTGATTTTTCTAATTTCCTGCAGCTGTTTGGCGTGAATACGAAATTGCATTCATTTTTGAGTAATATAAGGCTGGCTCAAGTTCAAGAGGCGATAGATTCTGGCTTAAAGCTAAAAATAAAATATTTTTCTACGAGTAGTGCCAAGGTTACAGAAAGAGAAATTACGCCCAAAGAAGTCTTAAGCGAAAATAATAAATATTTCCTAGAATGCTTCTGCCATTTAAGAAACGAGAAAAGGAGTTTACGCATTGATAGAATCCTTGAGCTACAAATGTTACAACCTAAAGCAAAGTAGCATAAAAATATTCGAGGCATTTAAAGACAAGCCTTATTGTTTTTTCTTAGACAGCAGTCTAAATATGCCTCACCTTGGAAGATTTTCTTTTATGGGCTTTGATCCCTTTTTTATTCTCAAGACAAAAAACAAACGCCCATTTGAACAATTAAGGCAGCTGCTTAAAAAATATAGCTATCAGAATTGCAATGCGGCTGTTCCCTTTTTAGGCGGAGCTGTGGGATATTTTGCCTATGATTTGGGTTTTTTAATAGAAAGAATAGAATCTTATGCAAAGGATGACTTAAATTTACCAGATTGTTTCTTAGGTTTTTACGATTGCACAATTACCATTGACCATCTTAAAAACAAATTGTATATTTTTTCCACAGGGCTTCCTGAAACAAAGGGATATTTTGCCAAAAAAAGAGCCAGACATCGCCTAAAAGAAGTGCTGAATATTTTATCTAAAGCAAATTTAAAAGAAAACCATTGTTTAGAACCTAAAACAAGCAATGTTTTTAAAGAAAAATTAGAGCACTTGCAGGATTTTCACTCTAATTTTTCTAAAGCCAAATATCTTTTGGCAGTTAAGAAGGCCTTAAACTATATTGCCAAAGGCGATATCTATCAAGTAAATCTTTCGCAAAGATTTAGTGTAGATTCTCAGAATTTTAAACGTAAGAAAAGCGATTTAGGATTTGATTTATATAGACAATTGCGCAGTATTTCCCCAAGCACTTTTTCTGGATATATGGATTGCGCGGATTTCAAAATTATTAGTAGCAGCCCTGAAAGATTTTTGCGCCTTAAAGGAATGAAGGTAGAGACGCGCCCAATGAAAGGCACAAGGCCAAGGGGTAAAAATTACAAACAAGATTATAAATTAAGAAATGAACTCTTAAAAAGCGCCAAGGATAAAGCTGAGCTTTTAATGATTACAGATTTAGAGCGCAATGACTTAGGCAAGGTTTGTAGCTATGGCTCGGTTAAGGTAAAAAATATACGTCGAATTGAAGAATACTCCAGCGTTTTTCAAGCTACTTCTTTAGTTGAAGGCAGATTACATAAAGATAAGGATTGCGTGGATTTAATAAAGGGCTGTTTTCCCGGCGGTTCAATTACCGGGTGTCCTAAGATACGCTCTATGGAAATAATTGAAGAGTTAGAACCAACCAAGCGCTCGATTTATACAGGTTCTTTAGGGTACATTAGTTTTAACCAAAATATGGATTTAAATATTTTAATTCGCACCCTGCTTTTAAAAGGCGATAAGATTTATTTTCAGGTAGGCGGAGGTATTGTTGCAGATTCTAAGCCAGAATCTGAATACGAAGAAACGCTGGTTAAGGCGCAGGCAATGGTTAAAGCAATAAATACATTGCGGCGTCAATAATAAATTTTTTAAGACAAGATGAAAAGAATTGTTTTTTTAAACGGAAAATTTATAGCGCAAGAGAATGCCAAGTTATCCATTCTTAGCAGCGGATTTCTTTATGGTCAGGGTGCTTTTGAAACTATGCGCTCGTATGATGGAAACATTTTTGCTTTGGATAGACACCTTCAGAGGCTTAAAAATTCTTTGCCTCTCGTAAATATAAACATGCCTTATTCCCAAAAAGAATTAACCCAAGCAGTAAATCGCGCCTTCAAGCTAAACAAATTAAACAATGCATATCTACGTTTAACAATTTGGCAGGGAGAAAAAAAGGCAAATGCCTTAATTTTTGTCAAAGATTTCAAAGGCTATTCTGCCAAAAGTTATAAAAAAGGCTTTAAAGGCTTAATTGTAGATTGCCGATTAAATGAAAGCTCTCCATTATCAAGGATAAAATCCACAAATTATCTTTTATTTTATTTAGCCAGAAAAGAAGCGCAAATAAAAGGCTTTGATGAGGCGCTATTTTTAAATACCAAAGGTTTTCTTTGCGAAGGCAGCCGCAGTAATATCTTTTTGGTAAAAGATAATAAATTAATTACTCCTTCTTTAAACTGCGGATGTTTACCGGGAGTAACTAGGCAAATTGTCATAGAATTAGCAAAAAAATTTGAAATTTCAGTTGCTGAAAAAGAAATTATACATAAGGATTTATTTAAAGCAAAAGAGGCGTTTTTAACTAATTCCTTAATGGAAATAATGCCATTAACCAAGGTCAATAATTCGTATATAAATAAGGGAAGGGTTGGAGAAATTACCAAATTATTACAATTTAAGTATAAGCAGGAAATAAGGAGCCTTGTTAAGCCTTAGAATTTATTGACTTTAATCTACTTGATGGTAAAATTAGTGAAGCCAAGACTTATGGAGCGTAAGCGAACATAAGTCTTTTGGCTGAACTAACCCCCCACCACTTTTTGTAAGCACTGTGGGAGTTATTGAGTTAGGTTGTATGGGGAGCAATTCTGTTGATTTTATCTCAAGTGGTTTTTTAAAAAGTGGTGGGGGAGTTAAATTCCGACAAACAACTTACGTCGTCATTCTGACTCCGTAAGTTGTGTCGTCATTTAAGGAGGTATCAATGGAGGAAATCTTAGAAATTTTAGAAAATGATGCCAGGGTATCTGTGGAAGAGATTGCTAAAATGACTGGCAGAAGCGTTTCTGCTGTTAAAAAAGCCATAAAGCAGTATGAAAAGCAGGGTATAATTTTAAAGTATAGGACGGTTATCAACAAAGAGCTTATTAAAGATGATAATGTAGGGGTGCGCGCCTTAATTGAGGTAAATGTTGCCCCGCAAAAGAATGTAGGTTTTGATTATTTGGCAGAAAGGATTTACAGATTTCCTGAGGTTACCAGCTGTTACCTGGTTTCCGGAACATATGATTTGCTTATTATCGTCGAGGGAAAAGACATACACACGGTTTCTAATTTTGTGGCAGAAAAACTCTCCCCTATGGAAAATGTTCGCGGCACTGTAACGCATTTTCTTTTAAAGAAGTACAAAGAAGATGGCCAGATTTTAAAACGCTTTGAAAAGAATAAGAGGTTAAATATTTCATTTTAAGATGAAGAAATTATCTAAACGGGTAGAAAATATTGCACCCTCTGGGATTAGGGCATTCTTTGACCTGGTTTTAGGAATGAAGGATGTTATTTCTTTGGGTGTAGGGGAGCCGGATTTTACCACTCCCTGGAATATTCGCGAAAAGGCGATTTATTCTTTAGAACAGGGGTTTACCACTTATACCTCTAATAAAGGTTTGTTAGAATTAAGGCAAAGAATTGCGCTTTTTTTAAAACACAGACACTCTTTAAGTTATGACCCAGAACAAGAAATATTAATTACTGTGGGTGTAAGTGAAGCTTTAGATTTGGCTCTGCGCGCAATTTTAAATCCCGGGGACGCTGTGTTTATCCCAGAGCCATCATATGTTTCTTATTGGCCAGTTACGTATTTAGCAGGAGGAAAGCCCATTTATTTACCCACATCTAAAGAAACTGGTTTTAAAATAACTGCACAGCAGATTAGTGATAAGGTAAAACACAACACCAAGGCATTAATTTTAAATTATCCCAGTAACCCCACTGGCGCTTCTTATACAAAAAAGGAATTAACGGATATTGCCAAGGTTGTGCTTAAGAAAAATTTGTTAGTGATAAGCGATGAGGTTTACGATGAGCTAACATACGATTATAGTCATACACCCTTTGCAAGTTTGAAAGCCATGAAGAAGAACACAATTTATTTAAATGGCTTTTCCAAAAGTTATGCTATGACTGGTTTTCGTTTGGGTTTTGCTTGTGGGCCAAAAGAGGTAATTGCAGCAATGACCAAGATTCATCAATATACAATGCTTTGCGCGCCAATAATCAGTCAATTAAGTGGCTGTGAAGCTTTAAAAAATGGTTTAAAGTCAGTTGACCAGATGAAAAATGAGTACAAACGTCGACGAGATTTTATTGTTGATGGTTTAAATAATTTGGGTTTAGATTGTTTTAAACCGCAGGGAGCTTTTTATGTTTTTCCTTCCATAAAAAAGACAGGTTTAAGTTCTCTGGAATTTGCTCAAAAACTCTTAAGGCAAGAGAAGGTTGCAGTTGTCCCTGGCACAGCCTTTGGCCCCTCAGGAGAGGGCTATATCAGAATTTCTTATGCAGCAAGTTTTGAGAATATAAAAGAGGCGCTTTCTCGCCTTAAAGATTTCTTAAAGTCATGCCAGAGGTCTTAATTCAGCGAAAGATTAAAATCAAAGAAAAAAATGCAACTGCAATTGAGCTACGCCTTCCTCATGCAAATCTGGTAATGGTCTCAGGCGAAAAGGGGTTTATTGGCTGTGGTTATTTGAATTTAGCCACTGCAGAAAAACTTTCTGATGCAGCTTGTTTAGTAAGGGGAGTTAAGACTATTGATGATTTATGGGAGGCAAAAATTGTGGGTTTGACTTCATTTGCAGAAAGCTTAGGCATTAAATTAGGCATGTTGGGAAAAGAGGCCTTGGAGTTATTGGTATGAGACATTTAAAATTAAGTTTCACAATTGCATTTGCTATTTTTATTGCTTCCTGCGCCGGTTTAGAAAAAAGGCATTTGGAAAAAGCTGACGCTTTTTCTTATAAATCAGAGCTTTTCTTCCAAAAGGCTCTTGAGTCTTATCAAGAGGCATTAAAAAATTCTTCCCATAAATCTTTGATAAATTTTAAATTAGCCAAGCTTTATTTTCAACACGCAGATTATCAGAAATGCGTTGATTGCATTTTAGACCAAGATGATTTAGAGAGCAGAAAGCTTTTAGCCTATTGTTTTTACAAAACGGGTGATTATACGCAATCTTTATCTATCTTTAATAACATTGGAGAGCTGGATGACGATGAATATCTTTTTTATTATGCCCGGGCTTGCGAAAAACACAATCTTTTTGACCAGGCAAAAAACCTTTACAGTAAAATTAAAACTTTTCAATATTTATCTTTAGCTAAAGAGAGGCTTGCAGCAATTGATGCTTCCATAAAGGCAAATGAACTTTTGATTTTGCAGCCAGAAATTGCCAAATTGATTGAACAGGCGCCTGCCCAAGAGGCCTTTCCTCAGGCAGGCGCTCTTATTCTTTTAGCTGATGAGAAAATAGAGGTTTTGCCTAATGACACTCAAGTTTTTTATCAGCATTATATTATTAAAATTTTAAATGAGCGCGGCAAGAAATTCGGCGAGATAGATATAGACTACGACTCTACCTTTGAAAAGGTGGAATTGGATTTTGCCAGGACTATTAAACCCGACGGTGAAGTTGCGCTCGTTGGGGCAAAGCATATCCGTGACGTTTCTCGCTATTTAAATTTTCCTTTATACAGCAATGCTAGGGCAGTGATAATTTCTATGCCAGAGATAACTATAGGCGCAACCATTGAATATAAGCTTAAGACTATACGTAGCCGCCTAATAGATAAAAAGGAATTTTCTACGGGCTATGTCCTGCAAAATGATGTGCCTATAATTCTGGCAAAATTTAGAGTTTTCTTGCCTTCTGGCAGGGATTTGAATTTAAGGCTTGTTAATACTGATTATAATTATTTCTCGGCCAAATTAGAGCCAAATGTTACTGTTGAGGGCAATACAAGAATCTACAGCTGGGAATTTAACGCTATACCAGAGATTATAGCAGAACCTGCCATGCCGCCAATTAGCGAAATAAATACCGCTATATTTTTATCAACATTTAAATCGTGGCAGACTATTTATAAATGGTGGTGGAATTTAGCTAAGGATAAAATTGATACCGATGACAAAATGAAGCAATTGGTTAAGAGTTTAACCTTAAATTTTAAAACAGACAAGGAAAAAGCGCGCGCAATTTACAATTGGTCTGTTGAGAATATCCGTTATGTGGCAATTGAATACGGTCAAGCTGGTTTTGAGCCGCATAAAGCAGCGGATATTTTTACAAATAAATACGGAGATTGCAAAGACCAGTCAATTTTACTTATCTCTCTTTTGAAAGAGGCAGGATTAAAGGCATTCCCAGTTCTAATCGGCACAAAGGATAATTTTAAATTAATTGAAGATTTTCCCACGCTTTTATTTAATCACTGCATCGTGGTTGTAAAAATTGATAACGAGTTGATTTTTCTTGACCCCACAGGAGAAACTGTATCTTTTGGAGACTTACCAATTGATGACCAAGATAGAAAGGTAATGGTATTTTTTGAAGATAAAGCAGAGATTCTTTTAACCCCTGATTTTGGGCCAAGGCACAATCATTTAGAAACCGAAACAGCTTTTATAATAAATCCAGATGAGAGTGTTTCTGGCAGGAGAAATATTTTAACGAATGGATTTTATGATCAAGGACAGAGATTCTATTTAAAATATACACAGCCCATAATTTTTGAAGAGGGTTTAAAGGAAAAGGTGCATTCCATAACTCCTGGTGGAAAGCTAATAGATTATAGTATCGAGAATGTATCTAATCTGGATAAACCCATAAAATTGGTTTATCGCTTTAGCGGTCCGGAGATTTTAACCAGGGCTGGAAAGGCAAGGGTCATTCCGCAGTTAGGAGCCATGGATTTATCCATTGTTGCCAAGGATAGTCGCCGATACCCAATTGATTTTGGAGTTTTATCTTCTAAGGAAACCCTGATGTCAGTTAAATTGCCCAGAAATCTGAAGGTAAAATTTCTGCCCCAGACAATTAAATACAATACAAAGTGGCTTTCTTTTTCAAACTCCTATAACTTAGAAGACTCGAGATTAGTTTTTAGACAGAATTTTACTGTAAAGCAAAAAGTTATATCTAATAAGGATTATAGGTTATTCAAGGCATCCTTGGAAAGACTTTCCCGAAAGCTGAGGCAATGCATTGTGTTAGAAGAGACGGAGTTTTAACTCAGTTAATATTGAGAAGAACTTATGGAATACGGATTCGCATGGGTTTGTAACGGATTAACACGGATAGATCAATCCGTGTGTATCTGTTATTTTATCCGTGTATATCCGTGAAATAAAAAGCTTTAGTATTAGCTAACTTAAAATGAACCAAAAGACTAAAAAACAACTTAACCATCTTGATTTTGAAATTCAATTTTACGAAGGAGTTTTAAACAAAAAACCCAATTTTATCCAAGCCTTGTTTGCATTAGGAGATAGTTACACAAAACGAGGCTTCTTTGAAAAAGGACTTGCCATTGATAAACGATTAACGTGCTTAAAGCCAGAAGAGCCAATTGTCTGGTATAATTTAGCTTGTAGTTATGCGCTTTTAAATGACATTGATAAAAGCTTAGAGGCGCTTAATAAATCCATAAACTTAGGTTACAATGATTTTGATTTTATGCTCAGAGACCCAGATTTAAAGAATTTACAAAAAGATAGCCGGTTCGTAAACCTGATTGCAAGTCTTAAGAGGAAAAATGAATGAGCCGGATTCGTTTCCCGCCAAAAAATACCATACTCTCAAAAATCGCCTTTTCTTTATTAACCTTGCCTTAAATATTTTGTTTTTAGTAATTTTCTTTTTTAGCGGCCTTTCCCTTGCTCTAAGAAATAAAGCCTTTTCTATTTTTTCTCAAGCGCCCCTGATTAATGGCTTTTATATTATGGCATTTTGTATTATCTTTTATATTTTGAATTTTCCTCTAAATTTTTATGAAGGATTTATTTTGGAGCATAAGTTTAAATTATCTAATCAAAATTTACTTAGCTTCCTAATGGATAGCCTTAAAAATGCAGCCGTAGATTTCATTTTATTTTTAATTATCCTCGAGGCAGTCTATTTCTTCTTAAATACTACAGCCAATTATTGGTGGGTTTTGGCTTCGATATTCTGGATATTTTTTACCTTGATATTGGCTAAAATTACACCCTCTGTTATTATTCCTATATTTTATAAATATATTCCCATAACAAACCTGCAATTAAAACAAAGTATCTTGGCTTTATTTGATAGATGTAAGTTAAAAATAAGGGGAGTCTACGCAATAGATTTATCCAGAAAAACCAAAAAGGCAAATGCCTTTGTCTGCGGCTTAGGAAGAAATAGAAGGGTTGTTTTAAGCGACACCCTGCTTAACAATTTTTCTCAAGAAGAAATTGAAGGGGTGGTTTCTCATGAGTTAGGCCACTATGTTAATCATGATACCTTAAAGTTGATTTTGGTAAATTCAATACTGGCTTTTGCCGGATTTTTTCTGGCGGATAAATTATTAAAGAATCTTCTTTTTAATGATATTGCATTTTTTCCTATAATCGCTTTGGCTCTTTTGCTATTGGGATTTATAATATTACCGGCACAAAATGGTTTTAGCCGTTATTTGGAAAGACAAGCAGATTTATTTAGTCTAAGGGTAACCAAAAATAAACCAGCCTTTATCTCGATGATGATGAAGTTGGCTAAAATAAATCTTGCGGATTTAACCCCCTCGTTGCTTATCGAAATTTGGCTATACGACCATCCGCCAATTGCTAAAAGAATAAAATTGGCACAAGACTACAAATTAGAAAATTAAGAATGCTTAAGAAATATCCCCTAGAATTGGAAAAAAGAAAATATCTAAGATTAGAGAACGTTTTTCCAGTTGAGCTTCAGGTTTTAGATGAGTACGGCATCGAACCATTATCTAATTGGATTCAAGGCTTTACCTCTAATGTCAGTTTAGGGGGAATGTGTTTATCCATAAATAATCTAGACGAGCAAGCAGTTGCACTTTTAACTAAAAAAGGGGTACAGCTCTCTTTGGATATTCATATTCCTCTTTCTTATCCTGCCACCAAGGCAGTTGGAGAAGTTGTTTGGCTAAATAAAATTAAGGGGACGCAACCCACCCAGTACCTAGTAGGTATAAAATATCTAATGATTGACAAAGTTGGTTTAAACAGGATTATGCGCCATGCCCGCTGGTTAAAATTGAGCTTTAAGTTTGCCGTGGTTGCGGCAGTAATTTTATTATTTGCTTTTGCTGCAGCATTCTTTTACAATCTTAAATTGAGCTTAGAAAATAAAAGGTTGGTAGAAAAATTAGTCTTAAGTGTGCAAAAAGATAATTTAGCAAAAAGAGAAATGAAGTTTTTAGAAGAAACAAAGGAAAGATTAATGCAAGATTTATCTATGCATAAAAATAAGATTCTTAAATTAGAATCAAGACTAAAAGGGTTGCAGTTCAAACTGCAAGAGGGTGCCCCACAAAGTTATCTCCTTGAGATAAACAAATTAAAACAGCATATATCACAGGCTTCCCAAGAACAATCTTCATCCCTTGAAAAAATTTCTAAAGTCGAGGAAAGAGAAAAAGCAATCCTTAAAGAAATCTCCTACATAAACAAAGAAAAGGAGGTTTTGGAGGAGCAGACAATTCACAAGATGCTCCAGTGGTTAAGCGTGCATCAGAATAATAGTACTGGCCTATTGTTAAGTTATGAAGGAGATGATAATTTAAAAGACATTAGCTTTATCTATGACCAGGCATTAGCGGCGCAGGTATTTATGTTATTTAACCAAGATGAAAAGGCAAAAAAGATATTTAATTTCTTTATTCGCAAATCGCAAGATAAATTTACGCCTTTTTATAATGCCTATTATGCCTCTTCAGGTGAAGTGGCAGAATATGCCATTCATACTGGACCAAATATATGGTTGGGCATTGCCCTTATTCAGTATACACACAAGAGGAAGGATTTAAGTTATTTACCCTTGATTAAAAAAATTGCTAACTGGTTGATTTCTATTCAAGAGCAAGACCCTGAGGGTGGATTAAGGGGGGGGCCAAAAGTCACTTGGTTTTCCACTGAGCATAATTTAGACGGCTTTGCATTTTTTAATATGCTCTATGAAATAACACAAGATAAAAAATATGAACTTGCCAGCAAAAAGATTTTAAGCTGGCTAATTGCCCATGCATATGGTAGTTTAACGCCTCCAATTAAACGCGGTAAGGGTGATTCTACAATTGCCACAGACACCTATGCTTGGTCCATTGCCTCGTTAGGTCCTACTCTTCTTAAAGGCATTGGCATGGACCCAGAAAAAATTATGGAATTTGCCGAAGATAATTGTATGGTAACTGTAAATTTTAAACGCCCTGACGGAAAAATTGTTGAGGTTTCTGGATTTGATTTTGCCAAATATACCCATATGCCAAGGGGCGGCATTGTTTCTTCTGAGTGGAGCGCCCAAATGGTAATTGCTTATTTTATACTAAGTAATTTTTATAGTCAGGAAAAAAATATTGAAAAGCAGGAATTTTATAAAAATAAGGCAAGTCATTATCTCGATGAATTAAATAAACTGGTTATCTCAAGCCCATCTCCTACAGGTCAAGGAGAGGGATGTCTTCCTTATGCAACAAGAGAGAATGTAGATACTGGCCATGGCTGGAAAACTCCTCGCGGTAGCAGCACAGGCTCAATTGCTGGCACGAGCTATACAATTTTTGCCAGAAAAAATTTTAATCCTCTACATTTAGGTGGGGAATAATTTATGGCCAAATCGTCAGTCAGTTTTATAACCTTATGCATTATCTGCATTTTTATTTTTTTATCCACAGACTTTAGTTTTGGTTTTGAAAATCCGCGCTACGAAATAGAGTGTTCCCTCGATACAAATAATCACCTTCTTTTTGCTAAAGAAAAGGTTATTTTTTTTAATAACTCTCTCGAAGAGGTTAGCGAAGTGTTTTTCCACATCTATCCTCATCGCCAATTTACCAAAGAAGAAAAAGAATTTATCTTGCGCTATGCCGGTTATTTTAAGATTAACCCTTTCGCAGAAGGGTTTCAAAGCGGTGATTTGAAGATTAAATCAATAAAACAAGGAAATTTAAACCTATCTTACAATTTTGAAGGCGAAGATAAAACAATGCTTAGAGTAAATCTTTTAAAGCCGCTTTTGCCTTGGCAAAGTTTAGAATTAACCCTTGATTTTGATTTAGAAATTCCACATAGCTTTGGCAGATTTGGCTGGCATAAGAATATTATTAGTTTAGTGCGTTGGTATCCCATACTCTCAGTTTTAGACGAAGAGGGTTGGCATAATTATCCCTTTTATCCTTTTCATCAGCCATATTTTAGCCAGGCAAGTTTTTATAAACTAAAATTAACTTTACCTAAAGGCGAAGTTGTTATCCATACAGGAAGCTTAGTAAAGGAGATAAATAACCAAGATACAACCAAAACTATTCTCATAGAAACCGAGTTTCCCGCACGGGATTTTTCTTTAGCCATTAGCCCTGATTACAAGGTTTTTTCTCTAACCCAAAATGGCTTAAAGATAAATTCCTATTACTTAGAAGGCGATGAGTTTTACGCTAAAAAGGCTTTGGAATTTTCATCGCAATTGATAATAAATTACTCAAAAAATTTTGCTAATTACCCTTATAAAGAATTTAATATCGCTCCCGTGTATCTGGCTTACGGCGGGGCTCAGTCCTCAAATCTTATTTTAATTGATACGCGCGCTTATAAACTGCCACGAATTCTTCTTCGCTATTTTGATTTTCTTATTTCCCACGAAACCGGACATCAGTGGTTTTACAATATTGTGGGAAGCGATGAATATAAAGAGATGTGGTTGGATGAAGGGCTTAATTCCTATTTCATTTTAAATTATCTGGAGGAAAAATATGGCAGAGATGCTTTTGTGATGGAGTTGCCCAAACCATTTAAATATCTTATTCCCAATTTTTCCTTTCGCAGGGCAAGGGATTTTCGTTACACCTATTTAGCGAAAAATGGATTAGATAGGCCTATCTTAGGAGAGCTTTCCAGTTTTCAGGAGCCATCTAGTATATTTGCTTTAACCTATGGCAAGGGCGCCTCCATTGTTGGAATGTTACATTCGTTGGTAGGCGATGAAATTTTTTCTCGGATATTTAAACGTTACTTTAAGGAGTTTAGATTTAGGAATATTAAGTTTAAGGACTTTATGCGTATTGCTAACGAGGAAAGTCAAGAAGATTTAAATTGGTTTTTTGAAGAGTGGCTTAAGACCAATAAAAAATGTGATTACTCAATTAAGGAAGTCAAAAATAATAAAATAATCTTGCAGAATCTAAGTTCAATTGAGATGCCATTTGAAACAGAAATAAATTTCTCTGATGGAACCTCTTTGATAGATTATTGGGATGGCCAAGGAAGATTTAGAGAGATTAAATTAAATAAAGCCTCTCAAGTAAAAGAGGTTAGGCTTGACTCAAAAAAGAAGCTTTTAGATATTGACCGCACAAATAATTATTGGCCAAGAAAATTTTTTAAAAAGGCAGTGCCGATTTATCACGAGATATATGAAATTCCAGTGTTTTTGCCAGAAGATTCTTATAATTTTGTTTTTGGGCCAGAGGTAACCAAGGGCGGCTTAGGGTTAAAGGCATCATTACAAAAACCATTTGATAATATCTTATTTTTCTCTTCAGATTATGACCTTAATAGCAACAAAATAAATTCCACATTAGGTTATGAACTGAGGCACCTTTTAAATAAACAAATTGCATTAGGCTTTGAGCTTTTTAAGAATAAGGATTTGGATGGCCGCATAGATGATTTGGATGGAGGAAAGCTATATTTACGTAGAGAACTCTGGCCAGCAAGTTACGGCTTAACAGAAATAAACGACCACATAAGTTTTTATATTGTGCGTAACCGTAGGTTTGACGGGGGTGTCACAACCGGAGGTTTAGAACAAATAAAAAATTTTTCTTATTTAAAAAATGATGAGGCAATTTTAGGAACTACATTTTTTATAAATCGTAGCGGTCCATATTTCGATCCAAGGTTAGGCTACAAACTAAGCGCCACAGTTGAGAATGCAGAGCACTTTTTGGGTGGCAAGGAATATTTCTGGCGACAGATGCTGGATTGGCAATTGTTTAAACCTTTTTTTAAAGATACACAAATTGCCACACGTTTGAAATTTGGCTTTGGCTTTCCCACAGACAAAAATCTTTATCAATTAGGCGGAAATGAGGGCTTACGGGGTTTTGATTTAAAAACCATACGCGGTTCGCAGACAATGTTGGGAAGTTTGGAATATCGTTTTCCATTAAGAAAAGATTTGAATTGCAGGTTATTCGATAATATCATTAGCTTTGATGAGTTGCAAGGGGTTTTATTCTTTGATGCGGGTAAGAGCTGGTACAGTAATTTTTCTGCGGCAAATTTTAAAAAGGATGCAGGCTTGGGATTAAGGCTGCATCTAAATTTGGGCTCTTTTTTTGAAAGAATAGTTTTACGCCTTGATGTTGGTCGTGCAATTGATGCGCCAAAGGAAAAGGCGCATGTTTGGATAGGCATAAATCAGGCATTTTAATGAGGTCTCTGAAAACTATTTGAAATAACATCAGAGACCTCTGATTACACAGATTAAATTAGATTACGCAGATTTCTTCAAAGAGAAACAATCTGTGTAATCTGGTTTTGAAATCTGTGTAATCATAAAAAGATATTTTTTATAATTTTTTTTAAAAAGATGAAATACTTAACTGAACACATTTGGTTTAATACAAAGACTAAAAAGGCTTTTATCAATATCACACAAAGAATCGAAGAGCTGGTTAAAAAAAGCGGGGTTAAACAGGGCCTTTGTTTGGTAAATGCAATGCATATCACCTCCAGTGTTTTTATAAATGACGACGAAGAAGGTCTGGGGAAAGATTTTGACAAATGGCTGGAAGGCTTAGCGCCCCATGAGCCTATTTCACAATATGAACACAATAAAACCGGCGAGGATAACGCGGATGCGCATTTAAAAAGGACAATAATGGGTCGTGAGGTGGTTGTGGCAATCACCAACGGAAAACTTGACTTTGGTCCCTGGGAGCAGATTTTTTACGGCGAATTTGATGGCTGCCGTCGTAAGCGTGTGTTAGTAAAGATTATTGGCGAGTAACTTTAAAAATGAGCATAATTGTTTTAGGCACAGTTGCTTTGGATACAGTAAAGACCCCGGCTGGCTTTAGAAAGGAAATTCTGGGAGGGTCGGCTGCGCATTTTGCAATGTCTGCCAGATTTTTTTCAAAGGTAAATTTAGTGGCAGTTATCGGAGAGGATTTTCCCGAAAGCCACATTGATTTTTTGCGTAACAAGGGCATTAACCTTTGCTCACTTATAAGGGAAAAAGGAAAAACATTTCGCTGGCAAGGAAAATATAGCGGTGATTGTAACTTGGCAACTACCTTAAATACAAAGTTAGGTGTTTTGGCTAATTTTAAGCCTTGCATTACCGAAAAAGAGAAATGGATAAAAAATATATTTTTAGCCAATGTTGACCCAGATATCCAGCATAAACTTTTAGATAATATGCGCTGCCCAAAACTTATCGGAGTTGACAGTATGAATTTTTGGATAAAACATAAACGAGCCTCGCTTTTAAAACTTTTAAAAAGAGTGCATATTTATGTGGCTAATGATGCTGAGGCAAGAGATTTATCGCAAGAAGATAATCTGCTTAAAGCAGCTAAGGCTTTAAAAAATTTTGGTCCAGAAATGATTGTAATAAAAAAAGGCGAGCACGGTGTTTTGTTTTATTCAGGCAGTTTCATTTTTTCTTTACCGGCTTATCCTGTTTTAAAAATCATTGACCCCACTGGCGCAGGGGATACCTTTGCCGGAGGATTTATGGGTTATTTAACAAAACAGAAGAAAATAAATCAAAAGGTTTTAAAACAGGCTCTTGTCTTGGGAGCGGTAATTGCCTCTTTTAATGTGGAGGGATTTGGTTTAAGTTGCACTGCAAACTTAACCCTCAAACAAATAAATTCTCGGCTTAAGATTTTTAAGAGAATTATTAGTCTTTAGAATATGATTTCGCATGTTTAAAGGGGGATAAAAAATGGATGTTATGTCAGCAATTAAAAAAAGAAAAAGTGTGCGCAGTTACTTGGCAAAAGATGTAGAAGAGGAAAAATTAAAGCTTATTTTGGAGGCTGCAAGACTGGCTCCTTCAGCCAGTAACAGACAAGAGTGGCGCTTTGTGGTAGTCAGGGATAAAAAGACTCGTAGCCTCTTAATGAAGGCTGCTAAGAATCAGAGTTTTGTGGCTGAGGCGCCAGTTGTAATTGCCTGTTGTGCCAAAACAGATAACCATATGATGAGTTGCGCTCAGTTGTGTTATCCCATTGATGTGGCAATTGCTATAGACCATATGACACTTTTGGCAGTGGAATTAGGCTTGGGCACCTGTTGGGTAGGCGCATTTTACGAGCAAGAGGTTAAGAAAATATTAGGCATACCTAAAGAAATTCGTGTAGTAGAATTATTAACCTTAGGTTATTCCAAGGACGAGAGTATTCTAGAAAAAGACAGAAAGCCATTTGAGGAAATTGTGATGTCTGAAATCTGGGGCAGGCATTAAATTGAGACAAAATATAATTCAATTCATAGGTTTAATTGCAGCCATAATTCTTCCCTTATGGAATATTCCCTTAATTGTGAGAATAATTAAAAGAAAATCTTCCAGAGATTTAAGTATTCTCTGGGCAATAGGGGTTTGGGTTTGTCTATTGTTGATGGCGCCCTCTGGCTTTATTTCTAAAGACATTGTTTGGAGGGTATTTAATATCGTTAATTTGATTTTATTTAGCGCTGTGGTAATTACAGTTTTGGTTTTCAGAAATCTTTAATTAATCGCAAAATAATGTTTATTAAAATTGTCTTCAGTATTGTTTATCTCTAATTGTGCGGCTTGAGTAAAGCCAAGTAAATCTCCGGGCGGCTTGGGAGAGTCAGGGTCTAAATAATCCCTGTCATATTGAAATATATTCAGGGCCGCCGGAAGCGGTGGATAGGTAGTCATATCCCAGGTAAAGTAATCATGGTATAGGTCGCAATTTCTGCAAGGCAAAAACCCCTCACTACAGCATCTTACATCATTAATTGTGCCAAGGGTATAGCCACTATGCAGGGCAAAGGTTCCTTCCTGTAGTCTTACAAGGCTACCCTCAATTACTCTTTGCGTATTATTCCATCTCTCTAATATTTGCGGGTCATAGCCATAATAACCCACCAAAGAAATATTAAAGGTAGTTTCCTCTGCCTCGTTAGGTAAATTAGAGCCATTCCAGCCATTACAGCGAGGGTCTGCAGGACATAGACCATCAGCTATATCTGGATAATTAGGATTGTGCAAGGTATTGGGTAAATTTTGGGGATAATCAAAATCATCCGAGAGGGCATAAATATATCCAGCGGCTATGGCAGCTGCTGGCTGTGGCGTGTATCCGCCATGAGCCTTATTAAAATCTCCCTTTAAAATTACATTCTGGTCGCTGACAACAGTTAAGCCGCCATCAGGTATTTCCAAGGCTTCATCCATCAAAATGTTTAAGCCCGAGGAGTAAAATATTCCATATTGAGGGTCTGGGTTAAGTCTGCCACTACGCATTAACCTTTCCAAATCAATGGCAATTACTGACTCTTGCCTGGCAGTTGAGGTATTCATAAAATCCTTTTTTTCCATTACAATGCCAGCGCCAGCTCCCCCCGTAAACTTAATCCTGCCACTGCTATCTGAACAGTAAACACTTTGGTTTATGGTAGCTTTAAATTGAGCGCCAGCTTCGCATCCGGTTGTGTCATTGGTTATGTAAACGCCTCCTTCTTGCGCATCCTGCTCATAAAGCCCATTGTTAATTATTTTAGCAGCGATGTAGTTACCGCCGCTATTTCCTTCTTTGATAATACCAGTTAAATCCTGCACCCCATTATTTTTGATAAAATTCTGCCAGACAGAGGAAAGCAGTCCTGAATTTGTATATGTCACTGCTCTATTAGTTGCAGGATAATTGTAGTAACTTGTGGCTTGGCTGTAGATATTCCATTGGTACGTAGCACCCTGGGCATAGTTATTGGGCCAGTCAAGTCTATTGGGCAAGGTAAGAGTGAAATCATTATTTTTATCTCCATCACCTTCATCATTAGCAAAAACCACAGGATAGTCTTCTACAAAATACAACTCAGGATTGGGAGAATAGCCTTGGATTACAAAATCGTCAGGAAGTAGTGGCGGCAGGTCAGGCTCTTTACCGCCCCAGCCATCCCAAATTTCTCCAGGACCCTGCAAGATGTTTTTTCTGTTTCCAAATAAATGGCCATCACTTTGGTTAACATACTCATTGTCATTGCCATTTACACTTAATGCGCCGGCATTGGGTAAAACATAGGGATAACGCCAGCTCCAGAAAATTTCATTCCAAGGCCTACCATTGTAGCCGTCTGGACAGGTAGTACCGCCTTCCACAGTAACACAATTTCCCGGCGGAACAAAAGAATTTACATGGTATCTAACATCTTGGGGAGTGGATAAAGTAGCCACATTCTTAATCGTGGCTTTTTCATAAAAGATAACATCGCCATTTGTGTGAATTTTACCACCCGAGGCATCAAAAGTCCTCCAGCCAAAATCATAATCAAAAGGAGTAAAGATAAAATAATCGTACAAGGACTCTCTTGAATATTTAGTGACCATTAAGCGACATTCATCCCCAATGCAACCCCTAACTAAGATTACCTTTTCAGTCGGGCTAAATGTGTCAATGTAAACCTTGGCTAAAAAGCGAGTGCCATTGGAGTTTTCCCGATAATAACAGCCCAAACCTCCATGGCTTCCGTCAGTATCAATTGCGCCTAAGCCTGTTGTTGTGTGGGGTAGGGTTTCAGGGGTACCTTCATAAATAGGATGTAATTCAAATGGCCATTCAGTATCTGCAGTATGGGTTGCCCAGGGTATGGGGTTGTCATCATTTAAGTCTTGATGATTTAATAATTCATAAATCAGAATACTCATACCTTGCTCTATGGCGTAGCCAGCCCTTAAAGAGACTAAAGCCTTATCTACATTTAGTTTTTCATTTATGCCTTGCAGGAAAAGAGCTCCGCTTAAGCCAATTAGCAAGACTATCACCAGAAATGAGGAGATTAAAATGTAGCCAGATTCCCTTGCCTGAGTTAATTTAGTTAAGCTCATAGAAATGATTGCTAAAATTATTCTCAGTATTATTGATTTCCAATTGAACTGCCTGGTAAAAACCTAATAAATCTCCAGGTGGCCGAGGGTTAGGGTTGAGGTAGTCTTGGTCGTATCTGTAAATATTATCGCCTGGACTTGGAGGATAGGTAGTCATATCCCACCTAAAGAATATGGGATATCCGTTAGGGTTAGGCGGTTTACAGTCTCGACAGGGAGAAGGATAATTTCCACAACATCTTACTTTATTAATCTCATTGTTAGTAGGATTAAAACTGCCAGGAAAATTTCCCTCAGGAAGCCGCACAAAAGCGCCTTCAATTGTTCTTTTTTTATAAAATTCTCCTTGCCTAGCCCATCTTTCTAATATTTGTGGCTGATAGCCATAATAACCCACCAAAGAAATGTAATAATCAGTATCTTTGGCTTCATTGGGTACATTAGTAAAGCTCCAGCCATCACAACGTGGGTCAGGAGGGTCACCAGAACATAGACTATCATCTATATCTGGAAAATTAGGATTATGCAAGGTCCATGGTAAGCTCTGAGGAAAATTAAAATCGGCTGAAAGGGTATAAGCATATCCCGCGCTAATTCCAGCAGCTGGTTGGGAAACATATTGACCTTGGGGTTTGTTAAAATCCCCCTTTAAATATAAGCTTTGCTCAGTAACAAAGGTTAAACCACGTTCAGGTATTTCGGAAGCATTCTCTACCATAGTATTAAAAGTGGAATAAATAATTCCATTAATAGGAGTACATCGGCCACCCTGACAGCTATTCACACCCATTAATTTATCCATATAAATGGAATATACTGTATCCTCATTTGCAGTAGTGGTATTTTGGAAAGTTTTTTCTTCCATAACCACTGTGCCATCAATTATAATTTTGCCATTCACAAAAGTAAGTCTGGTCTCGTCACCATTTATCCTAACCTTCTGATAGGTAACCCCACCTATCTTTTCTTCATAAATATAAATACCATTTTGGTCTGCCGCTGTTTTAAACATCCCAGAGCTAATTCGCTGGGGATTAATGTAATTGCCGCCACTACGCGATTCTTTGACAATACCCCTTAGGTCTTGTACCGGGTTATTTTGAATAAAATCCTGCCAGCGTTGAGGAAACCAATCAGAGTTTGTAAACCACTTAGGTTGTAAGACTTCAGGATAGCTGTATGGCTCATCCTCAACAATGTTGTAGATATTCCATTGGCGAGGAGAGGCTTCACCATTATAGCCATAAAGGACATTGGGTATAGGTAAACGAGGGTGCGGTGGGCCCCAGTTATCAAAATCAAAAAATACAGGAAATGCACCAGTAAAATATAGCTGTTCATAAAGTGGGTCGCCTACAAGAGCATCAGGAAGAAGCGGAGGACAGCCTTCTGGAGGACAGCCAAACTTATCTGGGTCCCATTCTTCATATGTTCCTGAGCCAACAGGAAATTCCATAAAAAGACTCCCACTATTTCCGAATAAATGGCCGTCACTTTGATTTACATACCAGTTTTCATTATCATTCCACTGGCCAGTAAGAACATCTATTCCTGCAAGATTTTTGCCAGGAAAGTAAGGTTTTCGCCAGCTCCAGAAAATGTCTTCCCAAGTTGTGCCAGGTGGAGAGCCCGGACAATATTGTCCACAAGGTCCTGGTGGAATATAAGAATTTACTTCATACCTCATAAATCCAAAAGCTGATAATGAAGAAAAGTTCTTAATCGTAGCCCTTTCATAAAAAATAAAGTCGCCATTAGTGTGAATTTTTCCTCCAGAGGCATCATAAATCTTCCAGCCAAAACCAAATTCATAAGGAGTGAAGATAAAATAATTATACAATGATTCTCCAGAGAATTTAGTAACTATTAAACGGCACACATTACCACTACAACCTTTTACTAAGATAACCCTTTCAGTAGGAGAGGCAGCATCAATATATATTTTTGCGGCATAAATTGTGTTGCCATCAGCATCTTGCTTAACATAACAACCATAGGTTGGGCTTCCAGCAGTAGTATCAATTGCACCTAAGCCCGGTGTTGTGTTAGCTTGGATTTGTTCTGTAAGTTCATAATATGAAGTTATAGGAAAGGGCCACGCAGGGTTATTACCAGAAGGATTATCTGGTAGATATGGATACGCACATATTCCTGGAGCTGGAGTACAAAAAAGCGTATGGGTTGCCCAGGGTATATTATCATGTAGAGGGTTATTATCTATTTTGTTTTGTGTTAGTAATTCGTAAATAGCATGATTTATGCCTTGTTGGATGGCATAGTCTGCTTTTAGCGCATTTAAGGATTTTTCAGCATTCAGTTTTTCATTCACTCCTTTGAGAAAAAACGCTCCAGATAATCCCATTAGCAAAATAATTATAAAGAATGAGAGAATTAATACATATCCGTGGTTATTTTTAAGTATCTTATTCATTTAAGTACTTTTCTTAAATCTGTGTAATCTCTTTTATTAATCTGCGTAATCACTGCTAAATTAATTCTTCAAGGTCACTCGGGATTTTAGAGATAAAGTTATATTGCCTCCCGCAAGGGCTGTTTTTTCTGCCGTAACAGTAATTTCAATTAAATCTGGGTTTGTGTCAGTAGAACCGCCTGAGCTTGTAAAGCCTGCAAAATTTACCTCAGTAATATCAGATGCTAAATATTTCCTTGTAATATCATAAGTAGCTCCCCCTCCACCTCCAACTGCAAAGGCCTCTTTAACAAACAGAAAATCATCCCATAATTTGCACCACTCGCAAGGCGGTCGGGGGATTTCTTCTGGAGGCAAAGGTTTATTATGCGCCAATATCCCACCGGCAAAATAATTATGATAGGGATTAACCTCGATATTGTAGACCTTAACTTTTTCCCGAATCTTCTTTATATCTTTGATTATTTCTGGCTTGCCTTCAGAGTTGAACAAAGCATCTCCTTTTTTTAATACGCCTATTTCTAACCACTTACCATTAGAATAAACAGGGTGATTGGCTGTAAGCTTAATTTTATGGTTAATAATTAAATATTCATCTGCCGTGTGTTGAAAAAATTTGCTAACCCTATCTTTAACAAGGGCTTTTGAGTCTTCATCAAAAGCCATAATCTCATCGCCTGTTTTAAGCTGTTCAATAGGCCTAAGTGTTGAATCAGCCATCAAAATAGTGGTTCCGGCTAAGAAACAGCCAACGCCTGTTTGAATCCAACTTCGCCTAACCAGTGTTTTTGAGGGATCAGTTGAGGGAGGCTTTGCTACATAAAAATTAATTGTGCGGCCCTCTGTTCCCGCTTGTTCCAGAGGGTTGAGAGGGCTAGTTTCCTTATCACCCCACTTAATTGTGCCATCTGGTTTATAGATGGTATAACCAATGTCCTCTGGTGTGCTTATTGGTATACTGAAGGAAACCATTTCTCCTGAACAGATGGCTTCTGGAGGTTCGTTATCGCTGTTTGAGCAAGGAAGTATCTTAACCTCAACTGCTTGAGTTAAGTCAATACCAGTTTGCGCTAATTCCCAAACCATTGCATCCATTGCCCGGCGCGCTTGTTGTTGCAGGTCAATATAAACTGCGCCTGTTGACCAGGAATTTCTGCCCACCAGAAACAAACCCAACAGAATAATTGCCATAAATACGGCAATCACTGTGGAAACTAATACTTCAACCAAAGTGAAACCCTCGTTTCTTATAGCAATTTTTTTCATCGCCACTCCTTTAAAACAAAAACCCATTCATTTGCCTAAAGAATGGGTTTTTTATTATCCTGTTGGCAGCTGGCTGTCTCGCCAAATTTATTTGGCGGACCCTTTAGCTTTGTGCCCCATCCTTACGGCCCCCGACAATACTCCGGGGTCTTCCTTTATCTTTAAGGAAGATTGGTTTACCTTTTTAGTTAGCCAAAAATTGACTAACCTCAACAAGTATTATATTAAATCTACATTATAAAGTATAGCATAAAATTTAATTTTTTCAATTAAACCCAATAAGTATATTTTTTGGACTTTTACAATTTATTGCAATTTTACATCGGCTATGTTAAAATTATTCACTTAAAAGAAGATGATTAAAATCCAAAGAAACATTAAAGCCAAAAATCCTATTTTTATTGCCGCTTGGCCGGGTATGGGAAGCGTCAGCCTTAAAGCAGCAATTTTTTTAAAAGAAAAATTAAAGGCATTTCCCTTTGCAGAATTTGAAGCTAAAGACTTCTTTTATGTGAGCGACATTTTAATAGAGGATACATTAGTTAAAGTTCCTACCTTTCCCCAAGCCAAATTTTATTATTGGCAAAACAAAAAAGGCAAAAATGATTTGATAATTTTTATTAGTGAAGCCCAGCCTTCCCCAGATAAAATTTTGCCTTACACAAAAGAGATTTTAGATTTTATTTCTACGTTTAAGGTAAGAATGATTTATACATTTGCAGCTATGCCATTGCCTATTGACCACTTGCAAAAATCACAGGTTTGGGTAACTGCCACACACAAAGGATTAGCGGAACAGTTTAAAAAATTTAATGTTAAGCCCTTAACTACCGGTATGATTAGCGGATTAAATGGTTTATTTTTGGGTTTAGCCAAAGAACAGAAGTTTTCTGGGTTTTGCCTGTTGGGAGAAATCCCTTTATACACTATTCAGATTGAAAATCCCAAAGCTTCATTGGCTGTGGTTGAGGTTTTAAATAAAGAGCTTAACCTCGAAATAGATTTAAACGAACTTCAATTAGCCGGCAAAATTATGGAAGAAGAAATAGAGCATCTTATTGACTATTTAAAGCATCCTTTAGATGAGCATGAAAAGCCAATTAGCGACGAAGAGATAGAAAAAATAAGAAAAACCCTTGCCGCGCAAAGCAGAATTCCAGAGTCTGCTAAAAAGAAAATCGAAGAGCTGTTTAACCAGTCACACAAAGATATTACTAAAGCGGCTGATTTAAAAAAAGAGTTAGACAGTTGGAATGTCTATAAAGAATATGAAGATAGATTCTTAGATTTGTTTAGAAAAAAGGAAAAGAAGGATAATTAAACAAAATCAAACCAATGAATGAAAAAACCAGACATAACTAAGATTATCCAAATCCTTTCTCGAGAGACAAAAAAATTTATTACGCCAATTGTTACTGATATTAGTAAAGCAACTCAGAGTCCCTCCCGTGTCTTAATTTCCTGCATTTTAAGTTTGCGCACAAAAGACTTAACTACTAAAGGTGCAAGCCAGAGGTTGTTTAAGTTAGCAGATAATCCCTATGACATGCTTAATCTTACAACCAAAAGAATTGAAAAGGCAATTTTTCCTGTGGGGTTTTACAGGGTTAAAGCAAGAAATATTCTTTCCATCTGTTGTGATTTAGTTAACAAATTTAATGGCAGGGTTCCTGATGATTTAGATACGCTTTTAACTTTAAAGGGCGTAGGGAGAAAAACTGCAAATTTGGTTTTAACTGAAGGCTTTAATAAATTGGGCGTTTGTGTGGATACCCATGTGCATCGCATTTCTAACCGCTTAGGTTTTGTAAAAACATATAGCCCCCTTGAGACAGAAATGGCTTTAAGAAAAAAATTGCCAAAGAAATTCTGGAAAGAGTATAATACGCTTTTAGTTACCTGGGGACAGAATATTTGTAAGCCAGTTACGGCTTTATGTAGTATTTGCAGGATAAATAAGTTGTGTTTAAGGATTAGCGTTGTAAAAAGCAAATAAAATGAAAATATTCGTCTATTATTCGGAACTGCTTAAAAAAGATATAATCGATATTAACAACAAATATGTAGGCAAACTCTACGACCTTATCTTAAAAATGAGTGATGAAATTTATCCTAAGGTGGTTGCGTTAATAATTGTAAAGGGAATTGGCTTTAAGAAAAATTTCTCTGAATGTCCCTGGGAAAATGTAGAGGAATTTGACGGCACAATAAGATTGAAGGTTCCTTTAAGTAATTTAAAATTTCAAAAAAATTGTCCCAAACACGATTTTTCTATAAATATAGATTTCTTAGACCAGCAGGTAGTAGATACCTTTAATCAGAAGGTAGTTAGGGTAAATGACATTCATCATTTAAGGGTTGACCATCAATTATATCTTGCGCATGTGGAAGTGGGACTGCGCGGTTTGGTGCGTCGTTTGGGCTGGGAAAATATTGTAGACTTTTTTGTTCGCTTGATTAAGCCCAAAGCAAATTATTTATCCCGAGAGGATTTAATTTCTTGGAAACACACCCAGCCGCTTTCAATTGGCCGCACAAAAAATGTTATCCGTTTGGATATTGCCCGCCAGAAACTTTCACAAATCCCTCCTCCTGAGCTAAAAGAGATAATGTTAGATTTGGATAGGCTACAGAGGGTAAGTTTATTTAAGTCTCTGGATACAGCTTTGAAGCAGAGGGTTTTTGGCGAATTTAATTTAGAGGTTCAACAAGAGATATTGGATAAGTTAGACGACAAAGAAGCAGTTTCAATTTTAGAAGGCATGCCTGCAGATGAAGCCGCAGACTTTTTATTAAGTTTAACCAAAGAAAAGGTAGATAATTTGCTGATTCTTATGGAAACAAATAAATCAAAAAAATTATCTTTGCTTTTGGGATATTCCAGCGATTCCGCTGGAGGCCTAATGACAACCGAATATATTACAATCGACAAAAATGCCACTGTTCAACAGGCGCTTGAAAAATTAAAGGAATTCACCTCCCAAGCCGAAACAATTTATTACATTTATATTATAGATGAACAAAATCGCTTAATTGCCATAACCTCTTTAAGGAGGATTATAGCCGCCAATCCTGCCAGTTTAATTTTGGAGACGAGGTTTCCCAAATATATCTTTGTGCATACCG
Source organism: Candidatus Omnitrophota bacterium (assembly GCA_030692045.1). GTDB lineage: Bacteria > Omnitrophota > Gorgyraeia > JAUYCX01 > JAUYCX01 > JAUYCX01. The sequence goes on along the minus strand of JAUYCX010000015.1, from coordinate 78,266 downwards.
ATGATAGCGTTAAAGAGGTAACCTATTTAATGGATAAATATAAATGTTCTGCAATACCTGTGGTTAATAAAGATGGCATTATGCAGGGCGTAATTACTGTAGATGATATTTTATCCAGAATTATTCCTTTGGCTTGGAGAAGATTAAGAAAGAAAGTAAAATGAGACGCCGTCGCAATAAATTATTACGTAATATTCTGATTTTCTTAGCAGTAATGGGGCCGGGAATTATCACTGCCAATGTGGATAATGATGCTGGCGGAATAACCACCTATTCTCTGGCAGGCGCACACTTTGGTTATAGCCTTATCTGGTTTTTGATACCTATAACCCTTGCACTTGTAGTAATTCAAGAGATTTGCTCGCGTATGGGGGTTGTGACTGGCAAGGGCTTGGCAGATTTAATTCGCGAAAATTTTGGCGTAAAGGTTACCTTTTATACGATGCTGGCACTGTTTGCAGTAAATTTAGGAAATATCGTGGCTGAATTTGCCGGAGTTGCAGCCAGTTTAGAGATTTTTGGGGTAAGTAAATATATTTCTGTGCCGCTGGCAGGAATTTTTGTTTGGTGGCTGGTAGTAAAAGGAACTTATAAGAGTGTAGAGAAGGTTTTTTTAACTGCCTGTGTATTTTATATTGCTTATGTTGTTTCAGGATTTTTAGCTCAACCTCCTTGGCAAGAAATTACTAAAGAAGTGGTTTTTCCAAAATTCAAATTTAAGCCGTCATATTTTGTGATGCTTGTAGCTATTGCGGGAACAACCATTGCTCCCTGGATGCAGTTTTATTTGCAGTCTTCAATTGTAGAAAAGGGTATAAAGGTTCGCGAATATAAGTTGGCACGCTGGGATGTAATTGGCGGCTGTATCTTGGCAGTCGTAATTGCTTTTTTTATTGTGGTGGCATGCGCTGCCACATTGTTTAAGGCAGGCATAAGAATTGAGACTGCTAAAGACGCCGCGCTTGCTTTAAAACCCCTGGCAGGAAAATATTGCTCGTGGCTTTTTGCCTTTGGTTTATTTAATGCCTCTTTATTCGCCGCTTCAATTTTACCACTTTCAACTGCTTATAGCTTCTGCGAGGGTATGGGCTGGGAGACAGGAGTGGATAAAAGATTTAAAGAGGCGCCACAGTTTTTTGGTTTGTACACTGCCTTAATTATTATTGGTGCAGGCTCAGTGTTGCTACCCAACTTTCCACTTTTGGATATGATGTATATTTCTCAGGTTGGAAATGGAATTTTACTGCCATTTATACTAATATTTATGTTGTTTTTAGTAAATAATAAGGATATTATGGGAGAGCATATTAATTCCAAAATCTATAATATTATTTCTTGGTTAACTGTTGTAATTATGATTATCCTAACCTCATTTATGATAATTTCTTACCTTTTTCCTATCAGTTAATATTCCTTTCCAAGTTTTAAAATTATTTTAATAATCTCTTTCTGAAAGAATTAAACTTAAAAAATCATTTTTGTATATAGAAAATCAAAGATTTATTTTATTCGTCGATATCTTAGAATAAAAAAATAAAAAATTTTCTAAAAAACCTTGACAAACATATCTGTATATGAAAAAATAAAATTGTAATTAAAAATAAGTAAATCAATTAACGCCGAAGGGGGTTAAATAAGTTAAGTTGGAAAAATTTGGTTGCTTTTAAGAGGACACAAGGAGGGGGGTGTCCTTTTTTATTTTAATGCGAGATGAGAAAACAAGTTTTTAACACAAATTCACACGAATTACACACAAATTTATACGAATTATTTGATAGGATTATTCGTGAGAATTCGTGTTGGGTTAGTATAAATTCGTGTTCTAATAAACTTTCAATATTTATAAACTAAAATGGGTAAAGTAGTCGGATTAACCTTTGATTTAAAAACGGATTACAAATTTAAACAGGGAGACCCTCGAGATGCTAATGCTGAATTTGATTCTCCTTCTACCATTGGGGTAATTGCCAAGGCAATAGAAAGAGGGGGACACAAAGTCATAAAAATTGGCAATGTCCATAATCTTTTGGATAAACTTGATGAGCTGAAAGTCGATATTGTTTTTAATATTTCCGAAGGGCTTTATGGCCGTAATCGTGAATCACAAGTCCCTGTAATTTTAGAGATGAAAGGAATCCCTTATGTTGGTTCAGATGGGCTGACGCTTGCCCTTACCCTGGATAAACTACTTACTAAAAAAATATTTCTGGCTGAGAAAATTCCCACTCCTCGTTTTATGGAGGCAAAGGATGGAGATACTTTGGATGATTTAGACCATTTGAAATTTCCTTTAATAGTTAAGCCGCGCTACGAGGGTTCTTCTAAGGGCCTTTCTGATGCCTCGCGCGTTGAGAATATGGATGATTTTAAAAAACAGGTAGATTTTATTGTTAACACATATCATCAGCCAGCGCTGGTTGAGGAGTTTATCAGCGGCTCTGAGTATACGGTTGCCATAATCGGAAATGAAGAACCCCAGGTTTTGCCAGTTGTACAGATTAAGATTGACGGCAAACTAAAATTAGAAGACAGGTTCTATACCTTTGCCCGTATCCACTCTAGACGATTAGAGTATGTTTGTCCGGCGCGTATAAGTAAAGAACTTAACACAATAATTCAGGAATTAGCACTTAAGAGTTACCAGGTTTTAGAGTGCAGAGATTTAGGCCGTGTGGATTTCCGCGTAGATAATTCTGGCAGGCCATTTGTTTTAGAGGTAAATCCCCTGCCTTCTCTCTCAAGCGCAGATGTATTAAACCCTATTGCCAAACAAATGGATAAAACTTACGAAGAACTGATAAACCGGATTTTAAATTCAGCGTTAGAAAGGTATCATTTGAATTAAATGGATATAACGCTCGTCTTTAATTTAAAAAAGAAGGATATGCATAAGCCCGCGGATTACTTTTCGGAGTTTGACTCGGAAAAAACAGTTTTCTCAATTGCCCAGGCAATTAAGAAGAATGGCCACAATGTAAGTCTGGTTGAGGCGGATGAGGATTTGTATGCTTATTTTAAGAGCCATAAAACAGATATTGTTTTTAATATCGCTGAAGGCAAAGGCTCAAATTTAAGGGAATCCTATGTTCCAGCGATTTTGGATATTTTAAATGTGCCTTATACTGGTTCGGGAGTTACGACCCTGGCGCTTGCCTTGAACAAAGCGCTAACTAAAAAGATAATGCTTTCAGAAAATATCCTAACGCCTAATTTCCAACTTTTTTATAAAAAACATGAAAGTTTGAATCCCGATTTAAAATTTCCCTTGATTGTAAAGCCTAACCGCGAGGGCTCTGCCAAGGGCATTTCGGTTTCCAATGTGGTCTATAACGAAAAAAGATTGTATGAAGAGATAGAAAAGATACTCCAGCTTTATAAACAAGAGGCTCTGGTTGAGGAATTTATTCAGGGCAAGGAATTAACCGTGGGAATTTTAGAAAATGGTAAGACTTCAATTCTGCCCATCTTAGAGATAGATTTTACAAATTGTGCAAAAAGCGGAGAGTTTTTTTATTCCTGGCGGATGAAGGAATATCAAGGAAATGTTGAGATGGGGTTAAATCCCACCTTTTATTGTCCGGCCAGGCTGGGGCCACAGATTGAAAAGACAATCAAAGAGGTCGCTTTAAAGGCACATCACGCCTTAGGCTGTCTGGATATGTCGCGCACAGATATTCGTTTAAGTTGTGATAATGTGCCTTATGTTCTGGAGGTAAATCCGCTGCCGGGTTTAGACCCGGATGAGAGCAATCTTACCTTAATGGCAAAGGCTGCGGGTATGGATTATCCCGACGTAATTAATTATATAATTTCCAGCGCAATTTCGCGCTATAAGAAAGGAGAAAAGACGCTTGAACGAGACTGTACTCTTGGAGCGAGAGACACAGTTACAATCACCAACAGTTAATTTAGGTACCCAGCAGAAAAAATTTAGCTTATATTTGCCGAATGCCTATAAGGATGTTTCAACTTTAGATTGGGAAGATTGGCATTGGCAGATAAGAAACCGTATTCGTACAAAAGAAGAGCTTTCCAAGATTATCCGCTTAACCCCTCAAGAGGAAGAGGGTATTAGACGTTGCAATGGAAAGCTTTCCATGGCAATCACTCCTTACTGGGCAAGCCTTATTGATCCAGAAGATTTTAATTGCCCTATTCGTAGACAAGCTGTTCCCTTAGAGGCAGAATTTATCTATGCCCCCCACGAGTTAGTTGACCCTTGCGCTGAAGATAGAGACTCCCCAGCTCCCGGACTTGTGCATCGTTATCCTGACAGGGTTTTACTTTTAGTGACAGAGCAGTGTGCAATGTATTGCCGCCACTGCACAAGACGAAGATTAGTCGGAGAAAAAAAGCAAGCCGCGGCGCCTCATAAACTGGATGCGGCTTTTGAATATATCCGTTCCAATAAAAAGATTCGCGATGTACTGATTTCTGGTGGAGACCCCTTGATGTTAGAAGACGATGTTCTGGAAAATATTTTAAAAACCATTCGTTCAATTCCCCATGTAGAATTCTTACGAATAGGCACGCGCTTGCCTGTGACCCTGCCCCAAAGAATTACCGAGCAATTTGCGGCAATGCTTAAAAAATATTCTCCGCTTTGGATTAGCATTCATTTTAATCATCCCAAAGAAGTTACCAGAAGGTGTAAGCTTGCCTGTGATTTACTCTCGGATAACGGCATGCCTTTAGGCAGCCAAACTGTGCTTTTAAAAGGCATCAATGACCGCCCCTTTATAATGAAAAAATTGATGCATGAGCTTTTAAAGATGCGCGTTCGGCCGTATTATATTTATCAGTGCGATCCGGCAAAAGGCACAAGCCATTTCAGAACCCCTGTTGCGGTAGGAATAAATATTATTGAAAAGTTACGCGGCCACACAACCGGATACGCCATACCCACATATGTGATTGATGCGCCAGGCGGAGGCGGTAAGATTCCAGTTGGGCCTAACTATGTTATTTCGCAAGACAAAGGTAAATACACCTTAAGAAACTACCGCAGCAAGATTTACACCTACCTTGAGACAGCTTAAAAAGATACCTGATACCTGTTACGCGATACGCGATACTTAATAATGTCCATTCGTATAAAGTTCTGCGGCGGCGTTAGAACAGTTACTGGCTCTAACCATCTTGTAGAAACCGACAAATCCCAAATCCTTTTAGATGCAGGAATTTTCTATGGCCATCGCGACGAATATTATGCGGTTAATTCCAAGTTTTCTTATAATCCTGCAAAGATAAACGGCCTTGTACTTTCCCATGCCCATATTGATCACTCTGGTAATATCCCAACGCTCATAAAAAGGGGCCTACATTGTAAGGTATTTACTACAAAGGCAACAAAGGATTTGTGCCGGCTGATGCTTTCAGACAGTGGAAAAATTCAAGAAGAGGATATTGAATTTGTAAACAAGATTAACCGCAGAAAAAATTTGCCGGCAAGAAAACCGCTTTATACAGAAAAAGAGGCCCTTCGCGCTTTAAAGAATTTCCGCGGCATATCATATTTTGAGAAAATCAGATTGAGTAAAGATGTAGAGTGTACATTTTTTGATGCGGGGCATATTTTAGGCTCGGCACTTACGCTTTTAGAAATAAAAGAAAAACAAAGAAAACTAAAACTGGGTTATATTGTGGATTTAGGCAGGCCCAACTTGCCGCTTTTAAATGACCCCGTAATTCTTAAAGATTTGGATTATCTGGTTATTGAAAGCACTTATGGCAACAGGTTTCACCCTTCTATTGAGGAGGCAAAAGCAAAGTTAATGGTTAGTGTTAACCAAACAATTGCCAGAGGCGGTAAAGTTATTATCCCATCCTTTGCCTTGGAAAGAACTCAGGAAGTGCTTTTCTTTTTGAATGAATTAATCAAAGAAAATAAACTCCCCTCTATTCCCATTTATTTAGACAGCCCCTTGGCAATAAATATTACAGAAGTCTTTAGGCATCACAAAGATTATTTAGACAAAAAGACTCAAGGGTTATTCAATAAAGGAATTGACCCTTTTCCAGAAGAGCGCATTACCTATATTAAAAAGGTTGAGGAATCAAAAAGATTAAATAAGGATGCATCTCCTATGATAATAATTGCTGGTTCTGGAATGTGCGAATCCGGCAGAATTTTACATCATTTAAAAAACAACATTTCCAATCCCAAAAATACAATTTTGGTGGTAGGTTATATGGCGCAGAATACTTTGGGCAAGAGGATTGTAGAGAAAGAGCCAGTTGTTAGGATATTTGGCGAAGATTATGAATTAAAAGCAGAGGTTTCTATAATAAATGCTTTTAGTGGACATGCCGATAAAGATGATTTATTGAATTATGTTAGGTCTTCCAATGGAAATCTTAAGAAAATATTTATTGTTCACGGTGACTTAGATCAGTCTGAGGCGTTCACGGCTAATCTTAAAGATTCAGGATTTGCGGCTTATTTACCGCAAAAAGACGAAGAGTGCGAATTAGAATGAAAATTCTCGCCTTAAAGGGCAAGGTATTTTTATTGACGCTTAATTTTTATTATGTTATGATGAAGCTAATCAAACAATTAAAAAAGTCTTTCTAAAAAGAAACCAAAATAAGGTAGAAATGGAAGATAAAAACATAGGTAAAACCTGCGAAATAGACCTTTCTTCTAAAAAATGTAAGCCCTGCGAAGGCGGTATGCCGCCATTAACTTTAGATGAGGCAAATAAATTCTTAACACAGATTTCAGGCTGGGAATTGGTAGAAGGTAACAAAATAAGAAAAGAATTTAAATTCAAGAATTTCTCAGCTTCCCTTGATTTTGTAAATAATGTGGCAAAGATTGCCGAGCAAGAAGGCCATCACCCTACAATTTTGATTAATTATAACAAGGTGAAGCTTACAGCTACCACGCATGCTATTGGCGGTTTGTCTGAAAATGATTTTATTTTAGCTGCCAAGATTGATAAATTAGGTTAAATGAAGCCCAAACTTACGGAGACGTAAGTCGAACGTAAGTTTGTTGGCTGAATTTGTCCCTCGCCTAAACATCCCGAAAATCTCTTCGATATTTTCGGGATAGGCTTCGGGATTAATTCGCAGACGCTGATAGATAAGTAAATGATAGACGCTATAACTTACGTCGCTCATTTCATTCGCTCCGTAAGTTATCTGCTTATTAAGGAGGTTATAAATGCGCCGCTGTGCAAGATGTAATGTGCCTCTTGATGGATTTTTAGGCAAGGTTGCTAAAACAGTTTTTAAAGTATCCACTTCAGAGGGCAATCCAGATATTTGCAATAAATGCGCTGATTCAAGGACAGAGACAGATTCGGCAATAGAGTCTGACACGCCGGGAAAATACCGCTGTCAGATATGCGAAAGAGAAATCGACGAAAGGGTTGCTTTAACCCATATTAAAAGTGAGGAATATATAATTAACTTAATAAAAAAAGACCATCCCAAGTGGGATAAGGATAAGAATACTTGTCATGAGTGTAGAGAATATTACCGCAGGTTAATTAAGGAAGCAGAAATTTAGGCTGAAAAATATATTTACATTATTTTTTGGTAAGTTATAATAAATCAATTACGCAGCTGAATAAAAAAGAGACAAGATTGGGGGCGAAAATTAAAAACTATGGCAGAGGTAAAAATCCATGATAAAAACAATTTTGAGAAGGCGATGAGATTCTTTAAACGCCAATGTCAAAAAGAGGGTTTTCTTTACGAGTGTAAAGAGAGGCGTTATTATTCTAAACCATCAGAGAAAAGGAGGCGAAGAGGTGGTAAGAGGTAAGGTCAAGTGGTACAATGATAAAAAGAACTATGGCTTTTTGACAACCGACGACGGTAAAGATGTGTTTGTGCATAAATCAGCTTTAATCGGTGATGTCACTGCCTTGACTGAAGGACAGGAAGTTGAATTTGAAGTAAAGAATTCACCCAAAGGACTTCAAGCTGCAAGCGTAAAACCTGTTTAGCTTTAGCCAAAAGCACTTTTTTTAATCCCTTAATTCAAATTAAGCTAACCCACCCAAATAATCCCCTTATGAAATAATTATTAAGGAGTGAGTGAAGGTTGTTTTATTCAAAATGTATCCCACTCGTTAAAATTCTTCTAAAACATAAGGAGGGTATTCATGAAGATAGATTATTTAGAAGGCAAAATCAGGATAACCGATTTTAATTCCATCGAGGCTTATAAGATTGCGCGTAAGATTGAAAGTGAGGGAATTGAATTTTATGGCAAATTATTAAAACAGAATTTTGACGAGGCGACAAACGAAATAATGAAATTCTTACTTTTAGAAGAAAAAGCGCACCTTAAGCTATTTGAGGAAAAGCTTCTTGAAGCAAAACAGAACTTGGATGATGGCTTTGAGGAAGATTCTATTTTTGATTATGTGGACACAAAGGTTTTTTATCCCTTTAATGCTGTCGCTTCGCTTAATGAAGCCCTAACAAATAAAGAAAAAGCAATAAGGTTAGGTGTAAAGATTGAAAACAATTCTATTTCCTTTTATGAAGCCTGTTTGTTAAATACTAAAGAACAACAAACCAAAAAAGATTTGAGATGGCTTATTGGCGAGGAAAATAAACACCTTTTGAAATTGCAAGGTTTGTTGAAGAAATAGGACTTGATTTATGGAAAGTAAATACTCCCAAAAAATTGCTGTTTTAGTTGAGGACCAATATCAAGTTCTTGAGGTGTGGTATCCTATTTTAAGATTAAAGGAAGAGGGCTTTAAAGCAGTTTCTTTAGGTACAGGGCAAAAAAATTCATATAAAAGCAAGGAAGGATATGAGATTAATGTAGATAGTTCAATTGATGAGGTGGATGCTAAAGATTTTTCCGCAGTAGTTATTCCCGGTGGTTATGCCCCTGATATTTTACGTCGGTATCCGAAGGTTATCAATTTTGTGCAAGATTTGTTTAATTCTGGAAAGGTTGTGGCATCAATTTGCCATGGCGGCTGGGTTTTGGCCTCTGCAGATATCTTAAAGGGCAAGACCGCTACTTGCTTTTTCGCCATTAAAGACGATATTATCCACGCAGGAGCAAAATATATAGACAAGGAAGTTGTAGTTGACGCAAATCTTATTACATCCAGAAAGCCTGAGGATTTACCTGCGTTTCTAAAAGAGATTATTAAGGCGTTAAAGAAATAGTGTATGGGAGCTTTGAAAGAGTCTATTTTCATATCTGTGTTAATCCGTATCTTTTAATCTGTGTTTATCTGTGTATTTAAGAAAGGAAACTAAATGGTTGCCTTACAAAAGCGCGTTTTTTTTCTTGTTGGCCATGCCCAATCAGGCAAAACCTCATTAGCAGAAAGCCTTCTTTTTGTAAGCGGCACCACCTCTCGAAAAGGCACAATTGCCGAGGGCAACACCCTAAGTGATTATAGTCCAGACGAGATAGAAAGAAAAATCTCAATTAGTTCAAGTATTCTGATAGCTCAATATCAAGGTTGCCAGTTACAAATAATTGACACACCCGGATATGCTGATTTTATCGGTGAGGTTATTTCTTCTATTAGGGCAGTAGATGCAGCGATTTTAGTTATTGATGCTATTTCTGGAATTGAGGTAGGCACTGAAAGTGTCTTTAATATGTTAGAAGACTTAAACCTACCGAGAATTTTCTTTGTAAATAAGATGGATAAGGAGGGAGCAGATTTTAACAAATTAGTTTTAGAGATTAAAGATAATCTCTCCCCGAAGGCAGTTGTACTCGATTCGTTAAATTCTCCACAATTAATTGAAGCTGTTGCAGAAACCGACGACAAATTATTGGAGAAATATTTAGAAACCGGCAGCCTTTCAGAAGAAGAAGTAATTTCTGCACTTCGTCAGGCAGTTATTCAGGCAAAAATTTTTCCTATAATAAGTGGTTCAAGCGCAACTGACAAAGGCATAAAAGAATTACTCGATGCAATTGTAAAATATCTACCCAACCCCGTGGAGCGGACCCAGCTAAAAGGGCTTAATCCCAATTCTAAAGAGGAAAAAGAAATTGTACCATCTGAGGATGGAGCATTTTGCGCCTTTGTTTTTAAAACCATAGCCGACCCATATGTAGGCCAACTGACGCTGTTTAGAATCTTTAGAGGCAGGCTTATTTCAAATACCAGCTTATTTAATGTCAATAAATCTGCTAAAGAACGCATTGGACAAGTTTATGTGTTGCAGGGAAAGGAACAAAGGTCAGTTAATGAAGCAGTCTGCGGCGATATAGTTGCTTTATCCAAATTAAAAGATACAACAACCAATGATACATTGGCCGACGAGAAAGACCCTGTAGAGTTTGCTCCCATAATTTTTCCTGAACCAGCAATTTCCTCTTCAGTCAAGCCAAAATCCCGTCAGGATGAAGAGAAAATTTCCACCAGCCTCAATAAATTATCTTGCGAAGACCCCACATTTAAAACCACTCGAGACCAAGAAACCAAGGAATTAATTATTTCGGGCATTGGCGATTTACACCTCAATGTAATGGTTGAACGTTTGAAACGTAGATTCAACGTTGAAGTTGAGTTAGACACGCCCAAGGTTTCCTACAAAGAAACTATTACCAAATCTGCTAAGGCGCAAGGAAAGTATAAAAAACAATCCGGAGGCCGCGGTCAATACGGAGATGTCTGGATTGAAATTGAACCCCTGCCTAAAGGCAGCGGCGATTTTGAGTTCGTAGATAAAATATTTGGCGGAGCAATACCGCGTAATTATATTCCTTCAGTTGAAAAGGGCGTAAGGCAGGCAATGCAAAATGGCATTTTAGCCGGCTACCCGCTGGTAGGCTTTAAGGTAATTTTATTTGACGGCTCTTTTCATCAAGTTGATTCTTCGGATATCGCTTTTCAGATTGCCGGAAGAATGGCTTTACGTAAAGCTGAGCTGGAAGCCGGCCCAGTGCTCTTAGAGCCAATTATGGATGTAGATGTGGTAGTTAGCGATGAATTTATGGGACATATTTCTGGAGATTTAAATTCCCGTCGGGGACGCATTATGGGAATGGATACTAAAGGTAAACTTCAGGTAGTCAAGGCACAGGTGCCTCTGGTAGAGATGTTTACTTATGCAACAGACCTTAGGTCTTTTACAGGTGGCAGGGCTTCTTATTCTATGAAATTTTCTCATTTAGAGCAGGTTCCAACAAAGATTGCCCAAACCATTATTGCCAAGGTACAAGCCACAAAGAAACTCGGAGAAGAGGAATGAAAATTTCGGTTTTTGGCATTTCAGATTTCCCTCTGGGGAAAAAGATAATTCCTGATGCACGTTTGGATAAGCTAAAGGAATTACTCCGCCCGCCTAAAACAACCTACCCGCAGCTGGAAGTTAATGATGAAAAGACAATTAAAGATGGCCAGGGAATAATTAGTTTGGCTGCCAAAAAATTAGATTTGATTTTATTGGATTTAGAATTAATTGAAAATAGGTTACTGTGCTGTAATGCCCAAGAAAAAGAATTCCTTCAACGCATCCAGCCAGAATTGGAGAAGGAAAGCCTCTTAAACGAACTTAACCTCTCCGATAATGAAATAAGGCTTGCCCAGAATTTAAATTTTATAACCTTAAAGCCGATTTTATTTTTAACCGAAGAAAACTTTCATGACAGCGCCTCAGCCATTAAAAATATTTATCAACTTTGCAATATGATTTGTTTTTTTACTTCTAATCAAAATGAATTAAGAAGCTGGCCGCTTAAAAAAGGCCAGACTGCTTTTGATGCAGCAGGCTTTGTGCACTCTGATATCCAGAGAGGTTTTATTAAAGCAGAGGTATTTAATTTTAAGGATGTGGAGGAGCTAGGCGGATTTAATCAGGCTAAAACCAGAGCAATGCATTTAGAAAGTAAGGATTATATTGTCAAAGATGCAGATATTATAAATTTTCGTTTTAATGTGTAATGAAGCCGCGACTTATGGAATGAAATGACATAAGTCGCTCGGCTGAATTACACCCAGCACTTATTTGACAGCGATATGAATCTGAACAAATAAGTGCTGGGTTCAATTCGACCAAACAATTTATGTTCACTTCGTTCCATAAATTGTGGTCTCATTGAAGGAGGTTAAATAATGATTAAGGTTAAGCGCGCATTGATTAGCGTTTCTGATAAAAGCGGCATTGTGGATTTTGCCAGAGGCTTAAACAAATTAGGCATTGAAATTATTTCAACTGGCGGCACTGCCAAAATGATTAAAGAGGCAGGAATTCCAGTTAAAGAGGTTTCTGAATATACGGGTTTTCCAGAAATGCTCGACGGAAGAGTAAAGACTTTGCACCCTAAGATTCACGCTGGGCTTCTGGCTTTGCGCGAAAACCCGGAGCATTTGGCTCAATTAAAAGAGCATAATATCGGGCTTATTGATATGGCGGTAATAAATTTATACCCCTTTGAAAAGGTGATTCAAAAAAAGGATGTCAAATTAGAAGAGGCAATTGAAAATATTGATATCGGGGGGCCATCAATGCTGCGCTCAAGTGCTAAGAATTTTAAGGGGGTGGCAGTTATTTGTAATCCCGCCAGATACAAGGATATCTTAACCGAACTTGAGAATAATAATGGGATTATTTCAGATTCTATTTTAATAAATTTGGCAATTGAGGTGTTTAATTCAACCTCGCGCTACGACAGTGTAATTTATGATTTTCTAAGCAATAAATTAAAGGCAAAAGAAATTTCTGCCTTGCCTAAGGATTTGATTTTAAGATTTACCAAACTGCAGGATTTACGTTACGGCGAAAATCCACATCAGATGGCGGCATTTTATACTCAGAAGGATAATGGTTTTGGTTTAGCTAAGGCAAAACAACTGCACGGTAAAGAGTTATCCTTTAATAACATTTTAGATTTAAATGCGGCATTTGAATTAATCAGAGAGTTTTCTAATCCAGCAGTTGTATTTATCAAGCATAATAATCCTTGCGGTGTGGCTGAAGATAAGGATATTATTAAGGCATACAAAAATGCTTGGGACAGCGATAAACTCTCTGCCTTTGGCGGAATTGTAGGAATAAATAGGGCTGTAGATAAAAATTTGGCTAAGGAGATTTCTAAAAGCGGATTTTTAGAATGCATTATTGCGCCGAGCTTTAAAGAGGAGGCTTTAGAGATTTTAAAGCAAAAGAAAAATATCCGGCTATTGGAGATGCCTTTTGAAACGAGCCATAAAGAAGAATTTGACTTAAAAAAGGTTTTCGGAGGATTGCTCTTGCAGGATAAGGATACAAAGCAAATCTCAGAGTCAGATTTAAAGACAGTCACAAATAAAAAACCTACAAAAGCACAAATTGCTTCTCTTCTTTTTGCCTGGAAGGTAGTTAAGCATACCAAATCCAATGCTATTGTTTTGGCAAAGGGTACAAAAACTGTGGGTATTGGTCCAGGACAAACCAGCCGTGTAGAAAGTGTAATTATTGCCATAAGAAAAGCCGGCAAAAATGCTAAAGGCAGTATTTTGGCATCAGATGCCTTTTTCCCCAAAGAGGATGCAGTTAAATTAGCCATTAAGGCAGGAATTTCCGCGATAATCCAACCCGGCGGCTCAATTTCCGACGAGGAAATCATTAAAGTCTGCAATAAATCCAGAGTGCCGATGATTACCACTGGTGTGAGGCATTTTAAACACTAACGCTAATTCATGCTAATCTAACGCGAATATACGCGAATATATTTTCAGCAAAAGGGGACAATGGAGCCCCGCAGGCAAGCCCGTGCCTGCACATTGAAGTGCGGCGTTGCGGCACGCAGGCGTGGTAACTTAATGTACCCCGACTCGTAAGAAATGCCGAAATTCTCTTCGACAATTTCGGCATACTCGTCGGGGTTATCCGCTGACAAGTTTCCGGCTTGCTTTTTGGCGACATCTCGCCGAAGCAGCTTTTTCTTCGCATCCATCTAGGAGTAAACCCGTGGTCTTCTGCTAAGGCGGATAAAAAGTCCCCTTTAAAATCTGCTAAAGGTTTTTGAACAAGCCCGCTAAAATTGAATGATTAACGGATGGCTTGGTTTAGATTTGAGCCGCACGTTAGAAAATTTGAGCGGGCAGGGTTGCCCGTCATAATTGAAGTCAGGCAGAGCGAAAATTTTCTTCGAGCGCAGTCCTGCCTCGCTGGGGCAGGACAAGCGGTGCGGCGAAAAACAAACCAAGACAGGACCCGTTATTTCTATTAAGCAACTCAATTCTTTTTCGCTCGCAGACGCTAAGTTAGCTCGCTGTTAGGATTCTACCGCACTAAATTCTTTGCCGTTTACTTCGGTTTGCGGCTCGTTCATTGCAGAAATTCCCACAACTTGTTAAACGAAATGGTCAGTTTCTGCATTCACTTCGCCGCAATTCCTCGTAAACATTTGCCAAAGAATTTAATGTGCGTACGAACCTAACAGCTCGCTTGAGCCAGATTTGGAGCTGAAAAGAGCTAAAATTTAAAAAAGTTTTTTAGTTTACAGATATTGGATAGATATTAAGATGTTGAAGAAGATAAGGGGAGGTAAGAAATGGGAATGATGATAACAACAGTTATTTTGGGAGCATTGACCAATTTAATTAACATAGGGCTTACTCTTTATAACAAGGGAAAGAATAGAAACATTTATGAGGTTAAAACATTGGTATCCGAGGGAAGTAACCAGGACAAGTAAATAGTTTATTAAGAAATGGAGAATATACCGTGTTGTTTGTTGGGCAGGATTATAGTAATACAAGAATGGTTAGATATGTTTTGGGCAGAGTAAGAAAATGACTAAAAAACAATTAATAGTTACGTGGGGATGTGATGAATAATTTAAATATAGAGGTATATTCAGAAGTTTTTACGCATACAATTTTAACAGAAATACCGACTCTCCTAACCACTTTAGGAGGAAGCTCTATTTTTAAAGATTTAAATGAGAATGAGTGGAATATTATGATGAAAGAGTTTTTATTATTTGAAATACATTTGTGCGATAGACTGTTTTTTCTTTGGTACGGAGATGAGTTTAGAAACAAACTTTTTGATAAAATTGTTACCGAAATAGCATTTGTTTTAGATAAGATGTGGCTGAAGCATGAAATAACGTTAGAAAACAAATTAAATAAGATTACTATGGAAAGTTTCGCAGATTACTTAAAAGAAATACGGGCGGATGTTTTAACTTTCGATTGGTTTATAAGTGAATACAACCAAAGAACAAATGAATATGTTAAGTATAAATTTGAGCGTCCAGGCGAAGATGAGAGTTGGGAGGGTTGGCTATTTTGGGAATTTGGCAAAAGAGTAGCTTCTTTGTTGGGGCGAGATAGCAATGCAATTATTATTGTCTCGCTCCAACGTTCAGCATTATCGTTTATGAAACTAATTGGTTCAGCTAAAGAATTAATAGATAAAAAGCTCGAAAACAACCTCCTAAATTAATAAAAACTTTATAAAATCATTTGGCGGTCTCCTAATACATACTTTAAGGGATAAGAAGGAATGAAATTGTGGTACTTGAATCTACCTCAGAACTCCCTAATTATTTGTATCTGTTAACATTATGATTTTCCGGATTACCTGATATATTAGTCCCAGATTGCCAGATAACCGGATGGCTTATTTTATCCTTTGATATCAATAGGACACATTGCTTGTCTAATCGGATAAGTTTATAGGACATATGTCCTAATAGAAAAGTAGAGAATAATAAAGAAATGTCCTAATTTTGTTTTAAATTTATCCCGGATGCCCAGACATCCTGATACCCTAGTCCCGGATAACCAGATTACCAGATAATCTAAAACATATGACTTTCAAAGAAACTCAAAAATATTTAAATTCATTTATTAACTACGAAAATAAAGACGATTATTCGTATAAGGAATCATTTAGGTTTGAGCGGATAAAGGAGTTTTTGAAGATAATCAGCAATCCTCATAAAGATTTAAAATTTATTCATATTGCCGGCTCAAAAGGAAAAGGTTCAACCTGCGCATTTATTGCTTACATTTTAAGAGCAGCTGGATTTAAAACGGGTTTATATACCTCGCCGCATTTGTGGGATTTTAGAGAAAGAATTAGAATATTAGACCATAGACCAAAGACCATAGACCAAAGACTAATGACCGACTTTGAAGGATTAATTTCTAAGGAAGAGATTACAAATCTGGTTGAAAAATTAAGACCAGTAATAGATAAATTCAATAAAAATTCTGAGTTTGGACCTTTAAGTTTTTTTGAGGTTTATACTGCAATTGCTTTTGAGCATTTTAAAAATGAAAATGTAGATTTTGCGGTTTTAGAAACTGGCATGGGCGGAAGGTTAGATGCTACAAATGTGGTCAGTCCTTTGGTTGCCTGCATTACACCTATTAGTCTTGAGCATACGCAGATATTGGGTAATACCCTAAAAGAAATTGCAGGAGAAAAATCAGGCATAATTAAAAATAATGGACAAATTGTAGTAGTCAGCCAACAGGAGAAAGAAGCTCTCCAAGTAATTGAAGAGCGCTGTCTTCAGTTGAAGGCAAAATTATTTGTCTTTAATAAGGATTTTTCTTTTTCCAAGGTTAAAAGCAATTTTAACAGCCAAAGCTTTAACTTTTCAGGAATATTTGAGAGGTATGATGATTTAAAGTTAAGATTATTAGGCAGGCATCAAATAATTAATGCGGCAACTGCCGTTGCTTGCATTGAAGCGCTGCGTTTAAACAATATCAATATTCTTAAAGAGGTCATTAAGAAAGGTTTAGCACAAACTCGCTGGCCAGGCAGATTTGAATTAATTAGAAATGCTCCATTGATAATTCTTGATTCTGCGCACAACAGCGCCTCGGCAAGAGCGTTAAGAGAAACCTTTAAAGAAGCCATGAATTCAGCTAAGGCGATTCTAGTTTTTGGCATTTCTAATGATAAAGATATTCAAGGAGTGGTTAGAGAGCTTGAGGGCTTAAGTGAAAACATAATTCTTACTAAAGCAGATAATCCTCGGGCAGCTGAGCCGGAAGAATTAAAGAAATTTTTTTCGCAAAATAAAAATATAAACGTAACCCAAAATACTCAAGAGGCGATAAATTTAGCATTGAGGAAAGCTAAGGAAAAGGATACAATTTTAGTTACCGGTTCCTTATTTGTGGTGGGAGAAGTAAGACAACTATGCCTGAATTGAATTTGGATGATACAATTTCAGCAATTTCTACACCAATTGGCGAGGCAGGTATTGGCATTGTGCGTTTAAGCGGCAAGGATGCCTTGAAAATTGCTGATAAAATTTTTAAATCTTCAGATAATAAAAAGCCATCGAGTTTTAAAACTTATACGATTCATTATGGTTGGATTGTTGACGAGCATCGAGCATCGAGCATCGAGCATCGAGAGTGTGGCAATAAAATATCAAAGCCTGAAATTATCGACGAAGTAATTCTCACAATAATGCGCTCACCTAAGACTTACACCAAAGAAGATATCGCAGAGATTAATTGTCACAGCGGAATTGTGCCGCTAAAGAGAATTTTGGATTTAACTTTAAAGAATGGTGCGCGTCTGGCAGAGCCTGGAGAATTCACCAGGCGCGCCCTTATCAACGGCCGCATTGATTTAATTCAGGCAGAGGCAGTATTAAACATTATCCAAGCTAGGACTGATAAGGCCTTGGCAATTGGTTTAAATCAGCTTAAAGGAAAACTTTCTCAGGAGATTGAAGCGATAAGAAATTTTCTTCTGGATATTTATGCGCAAATTGAGGCCACGATTGATTTTCCCGATGAGGATATTAAAGAATATAACACATCTCAATTATCAAATAAAATCGAAAGAATTAAAATTAGAATTAAAAAACTTCTTGATTCGAGCTCGCAGGGAAAAATTCTCTGTAACGGCATAAGAGTAGTTATCGCCGGAAAGCCAAATGTAGGCAAATCTTCTTTGTTAAATATACTTTTAAGGGATTCTCGAGCAATAGTTACAGATATCCCCGGCACAACTCGTGACACAATTGAAGAGACGGCTAATATTAAGGGAATTCCTGTAAGGCTCGTGGATACTGCAGGAATAATTGAGCCGCGCGATTTGGTTGAGATTGAGGCAGTTAAAAAAAGCCATGAATCTATAAATTCTGCTGATTTGGTACTTTTGGTTTTAGACGCAAGCTCTAAATTTAATCTTGAAGATAACATGATTATTCAAAATTTGAATGGCAAAAAGATTATCTGTTTAGTAAATAAATGCGACTTAAACCCAAACCCCAATTTAAGACTAATAAAGAAAGATTTACCCAAAATAAAAATCATAAAAATTTCTTGCCTAAAAAACCAAGGCATAGCAAAATTAGAAGAGGCAATTTGTAGGGATGTTTGGAATGGCAGGGTTTTTGCCTGGGATAATGTCTTAGTAAGTAATCTTCGCCAGATTGAGTGCTTGCGAAATGTTTTTCTCTCAATTGAGAAGGTAGAATTAGCCACAAGAAATTGCTGTAGTATTGAGATAATTTGCGAAGAATTAAAATCAGCGCTTAAATATTTGGATGATATTTTAGGAAAAAATATAAGTATAGATGTGCTGGATACCATATTTTCAAAGTTTTGCATAGGCAAGTAATTAAGTAAAAAGGCAAAAGTAAAAAGAAAAAACCGAAATCAAAAAGTTAGAAGGACAAAGGTTTTTAGTTAAACATCATTTTGGAGGTTAAATAGATGGATAAAAATAAAATCGAAAAAGCAGTTAGGATGATTTTGGAAGCAATAGGTCAGGAGTTATTGCATAAAGATATTATTGAGACTCCCAAGCGCGTGGCTGAAATGTACGAGGAAATCTTCTCTGGAATAAATCAGGACCCTAAAAAGGAATTGGAAGTTGTTTTAGAGCAGAGGCACGATGAGATCGTGCTTTTAAAGAAAATTCCGCTCTACTCTTTTTGCGAACACCATCTCCTCCCATTCGTTGGCCATGCAAGTGTGGCCTATATCCCTAAGGGTGGCAGGGTTACAGGTTTAAGCAAATTAGCGCGGGTTGTGGATATCTTATCTCACCGACTTCAGGTTCAGGAGCGACTTACAACACAAATTGCAGATATTATTATGTCAAAACTAAAACCTTTGGGTGTAATGGTTGTAATCGAGGCAGAACATCTTTGTATGTCCATGCGGGGAATAAAAAAGCCAGGTACGCTAACTGTTACTTCAGCTGTTAGGGGTATTTTTAAGAAAAATGAAAAGACGCGCTCTGAGACGTTGACTTTAATGAGGACTTAGCGATGAAAGAGTGTGAGCATTTTCAAAAGAAAGGATATTTTCGCAGTTTCAAAGCCGCTTTAAGGGGCTTAATAATTATCCTAAAAACTCAAATAAACGCTAGGCTTATTCTTATTATAGCGTTTTTTGTAATAGGAACAGGCATTTTTCTGGGGATTAGCCAGTTGGAAATGTTAATAGTTTTATTGACAATTGGCCTTGTGTTTATCGCAGAGATATTCAATACAATGGTTGAGGAAACTATCAACCTCATTACTGAAGAATACCATACAAAAGTAAAGCTCTTAAAAGATATGGCTGCCGCCGCTGTCTGGGTTGCCTGTATGATTTCATTAGTTGTAGGCTATTTTGTATTTTTAAGGCGGTTTTTTTCTTAAAAAAGCTTGCCTCAAGATTTAATCCTTGAATTTTTGTTTATTTTTTTATAAATAAACCAATTAGCAGAAGCGTGTTTGCCAAAAGCACGAGACTGCTGGATTTAATCCTGCCAAAAGCAATGCTGGGTTGTCCGTAAAATCTAGAAAATATAGCATAGGCAACACATATGATTGCTATAACTAAAAGAACCTTGTCTAATTTCATTTTTTCACCCCCTTATCTTAAGTATTTCTGCGACCTTCTTTAACAGGTCTTCCATAGTAAATGGCTTTAACAAAAAATCAAAGGCGCCTAATTCTTCACAGCGCTTAATTATCGATTTTGGCTCTAAATCCTGGCCGGTTGTAAAAAGAATATTGATATTTTTTGTTTTTGGATTATCTTTAAGAGCAGCGCAAACTTGATAGCCATTCATATCAGGCATCACAATATCCAAAAGTATTAAGTCCGGGATTTCTTTCTCGGCAATTTCCAAACACTCTTTGGCTGAAGAGGCTGTGAAAGCAATGTAACCCTTTTCTTCTAATTTTCTTTTGATTATTTCTAAAACTTCTATTTCATCGTCAACTGCCAGAATTTTTTTTGCCATAGTATTTTTCCTGCCATTACAAATTTATTAGCAAACTTATGCTTTATTCTAACCATAATTCTTAGTAAAATCAAACCTTTTTTTGATTATGCCCAAAATTGTCTGTCCAGGCACCTATACTGTATCGCCTCAGAGATATGTTCAGATTTGATATCTTCTGAATCTGACAAGTCTGCAATGGTTCGGCTGATTTTTATAATTTTGTCATAAGCACGGGCAGAAAAATTTAATTCCTCCATTGCCATCTTTAGCAATTCCTTTGCTGGTTCATTAATTGCGCAGTGTTTTTTTATTTCTTGGTGTGACATTTGGCCATTGCAGTAAATTTTAGTTCCTTTAAAGCGTTTTTGTTGAATATTCCGGCTTTGATTAACCCTTTTTCTAATTTGATTAGAGTCCTCAGATACCCTTTCACTGGTTAATTCAGGGTATTTAAGAGAAGCAACTTCAATATGGATATCAATTCTGTCTAAAAGCGGGCCGGAAATTTTTGATAAATACTTTCGGATTTGATTTGGGTTACAGTGGCATTCTTTTTTAGGGTCAGTAAAATATCCGCAGGGGCAGGGGTTCATTGCCGCAACCAGCATAAATGACGAGGGAAATTTCAATACTTTTGTGGCACGGGCGATTGTAACAAAACCATCTTCCAAAGGTTGTCTTAATGCCTCTAAGACATTGCGGTGAAATTCCGGGAGCTCATCTAAAAAAAGAACACCATTATGCGATAGACTTACCTCCCCTGGTTTAGGAAATGGCCCGCCGCCCACAATTGCCACATCAGAACTAGTATGATGAGGTGCGCGAAATGGCCTTTGTGCAATTATTCCCTTTTGTGAAAGTCCTAAGATAGAATGAATTTTGGTAGTTTCCAGGGCTTCTTCTAAAGTCATATAAGACATAATCGTGGGTATTCTTTTTGACATCATTGTTTTTCCGCTTCCCGGAGGGCCAATTAAAAGGATGTTGTGTCCACCGGCTACCGCCACTTCCAGACCGCGCTTGACTTGTGTTTGGCCTTTGACATCGCTAAAGTCAAGGGTATAATGCAAGTTCTCTTTAAATAGCGCTTCCATATCAATTGTCTTTGGGGCTATACTAGTTGTATCACTTAAAAAATTTATTACCTCTAAAAGTGTTTTTACAGGATAAGCCTTTATTTTTTCAACAATCGCTGCTTCCGTAGAATTTTCTTCCGGTAAAATTAGAGAATTTAATTTTACCTGCGCCAAAGCCATAGCAATAGGCAGACTCCCTTTTATGGCTTTAACTTCTCCGCCTAAACCCAATTCACCTAAGATAATATATTGCTTTAAGTTTTGGCTTTCTATTTGGTTGCTGGCAGATAAAATACCCAAGGCAATGGCTAAGTCAAAGGCAGGACCTTCTTTTTTGATATCAGAGGGAGCAAGATTAATTGTAATTCTGGCGGCGGGGAATTTGTAGCCGCTATTTTTAATTGCTGAGCGCACCCTCTCCTTACTTTCTTTTACAGCATTATCAGGCAGACCCACAATTGTAATGCTGGGGAGACCCGGCGTAATATCTACCTCAACATTTACAAGATAGGCCTCAAGGCCAATTAAGCCAAAGCTATTAAGTTTAGAGAGCATTTTTCCCTTCAATAAAACCACTTGCTTTTTTTAAGTGGCAAAATTATAATGTATCTTATCTTAAATGAGATTTTGCGTCAAGACAAATGAAGCCCGAACTTACGGAAACAAAAGTTGACGTAAGTTCGAGGCTGAATTTGACCCCTCACCTTTTATCTATTCAAGCAAATTAGATAAAAGGTTTCTCAAGATTGAATATTAAAAAGGTGAGGGGTAATTCGCGCATACAACTTATGTCGTCCGCCACAAAACTTGGCGGACTCCATAAGTTGTGCGCTCATTAAAGGAGGCCAAATGAAGAAAAGTATTGTCTTAATAATTATTCTGGGATTAATTGTTTTAACGGGTTTTTCTTTAAGTAGGTATTTTTATCTTCAGAAGGCAAATTTGGAATTGGAGAGAATTATAAAAGAAAATAAGGCCAAGATAGATGATTTAGCTAATCAGTTGTTTGTGGAGAATGAGCTAAACGAGAAGCTTAAGCAAGAAAAGCAGCTCTTAAGCAATGAGCTTAAAGAATTATCTCAAGAATTAAAACAACACGAAATGGAACTCTCTTCGGCAAAGGATAAGTTAAGCCATATTCAAACAAAGCTTAATCTTTTAAAGAAAGAAAACCTTTACCTGTCGCAACTAAAAGCATCCTTTGATGTTAAAATGGAACAGGCTAACCAGGAAAAAGCCGGTTTAGAAGCAAAATTCAATTCCATCGAAGAATTAAAAAAGGCAATTTATGATTTAAAAGATAAAATGCGACGCGAAAGGCTCGCCGCAAGAAAAGAATCCAAAAATCCTCAAAAGGTAAATGGCAATAAAGGTTACATTATTTGGAGGGGGCAGCCGACCCTGAAGAGCAAAGTTAGGATAGAGGTAACCCCTGCACCATAAATTCATGAAACCACTTTTTATTTCCCTTGTAGAAAATCGAATTCTGATGGTTACCCTTTTGGCTTGGGTTATTGCCCAATGCACAAAGGTTATTTTTGGAATCATTAAGGAAAAAAGGTTTAACTTCCGTTGGTTTATCGGAACTGGCGGTATGCCTTCAAGCCATGCTGCAGGTGCAACAGCCTTGGCAACAACCTGCGGTTTAAATTTAGGATTTGATTCAGCAATATTTGCTTTGGCAACTATATTTGCAATTGTCACTATGTTTGATGCACAGGGAGTGAGGCGTTCCACAGGAAAACAGGCAGAGTTTTTAAATAAAATATTGGATGATATTTATTGGAAGGGTAAGATTGAACAGGATAAGTTAAAAGAGTTAATTGGGCATACCCCAGTTGAGGTATTTGCTGGGGCGATAATTGGTTTTTTTATTGCGATAATTTTCAATTAAGGAGGTAATTGTGAAATTTAATAGAGTATTAATTGCGGTAATAATTTTGGTAGTCTTGACCCTAATTTCATTCTTAGTTGTTAATAGAAAACATTCAAGCGGTTTGAAGTTAACTAAGAATTCCCTAACTGCCGCAGAGCTTTACAATCAGGCCAATTCTCTATTGGAAAAAGGAGAATTTTTAGCGGCAAAAGCTCTTTATCAGAAGATAATTAATGATAATCCGGATTTTAAACAGATATCCGATGTGCAGAAAAAATCAGAGGATTTAAATATCAGGATTATCTTTTCTAATTTACTAACACCTCAAAGCCACATTTACGAGGTAAAATCTGGTGACAGCTTGGAAAAAATCTCTAAGAAATTTAATACCACAGCCGAATTAATAAAGAAAAGCAACAACCTTTCTTCTGATACAATCCAAGCAGGAAGAAAACTTCGGGTCTGGACAGGAAAATTTAGCATTCTTGTAGATAAGTCACAAAATACTCTTATTTTAAAATCTAATGAAGAAGTAATAAAAAGCTACCGTGTTTCAACTGGCGTAAATAATTCCACACCCATAGGTACCTTTAAAATAGTCAACAAATCAACCAACCCGGTTTGGTTTAAGGCCGGAGCAATCGTCCTACCTGAAAGCCCTGAGAATGTCTTAGGCAGTCGCTGGTTGGGGTTTGATAAACTTGGCTATGGCATACATGGCACAGTTGAGCCGCAAACAATTGGTCAACAGATTACTCAGGGTTGTGTGCGCATGCTCAACAAAGATGTTGAAGAGCTTTACTCAATAGTCACCTTTGGCACAGAAGTCGAAATCGTAGATTAATAAGACGCGAATAATCGCAAATAAAACGCTAATTAATGCGAATGGAAATTAGCGACAATTCGCGTTAGATTAGCGTAAATTAGCGTATATATGAATGGTTTAGATTTTGAACGTCCAATTTTAGAGTTAGAAAGAAAGATTGAAGAACTTAAGAGCTTCACTTCTGACAAGAGAATAGATTTAACTTCCGAGATAAATAAGTTGGAGGATAAATTAGACAAATTAAAAAAAGATATCTATGCTAATCTTACCCCTTGGCAGAGAGTTCAGATAGCTCGTCATCCCCAAAGGCCTTACACATTAGATTACATCAATGCAATTATGTCAGATTTCTTGGAGATTCACGGAGATAGAAGCTTTTCTGACGATTTGGCTCTTATAGGAGGATTGGCTAAAATAGATAAAATAAAAATAATGGTTTTGGGCCATCAAAAGGGAAGAGATATAAAAGAGAATTTAAAGCGTAATTTTGGTTGTGCCCATCCTGAAGGGTATCGCAAGTCGCTTCGGCTTATGAAATTAGCTGAAAAATTTGATTTACCAATTGTAGTTTTTATTGATACCCCGGGTGCATATCCGGGAATAGGAGCTGAAGAAAGAGGTCAAGCCCAGGCGATTGCCCTTAATTTAAGGGAAATGGTAAAGATAGCAACGCCAATTGTAGTAACAATAATTGGTGAGGGTGGAAGCGGAGGAGCTTTGGGAATTGGCATTGGTGATAGAATTTGTATTTTGGAAAATGCCTATTATTCAGTAATTTCTCCGGAGGGATGCGCCTCTATTCTTTGGAGAAGCAGCACAAAGGCTCCTGAAGCAGCCAAGGCTTTAAAACTTACTGCAGCTGACCTTTTAAATATGGGCATAGTTGATGAGATTATTCCTGAACCTTTAGGCGCAGCACACAAGAATCCAGCCAAGACAGCCCTTTCTGTAAAAGAAGTGATTTTAAAACACTTAGGCGCGCTTTTAAATATATCCAAAGCTAATCTTCTAAAAGCGCGCTATGAGAAATTCCGTAGAATTGGGGTAGTAGGAGAGTAAGTTTCTGATAAGCCAAGCCTTCTCTATAGAATTTGACTTACCCCTTTAGTATTTTTCCCTCCAACAATTTTAATTAAATATGATATAATAAAATTTATTATGAAAGAACGTCAAAAAATTAAAAAGAGCCTTAGGGCTTCATTTATTGATGGGATATTTGTCTCTGGCATGGTTGGATTAACTACTGATTATATCACCCCATATGCTTTGGCATTAAAAGCAACCATAACCCAGATTGGTTATTTAAACTCTATACCCAATTTCATCTCTTCATTGTTGCAATTAAAATCCGCTGATGTTACAGAAAAGTTAGCCAGCAGAAAAAAGGTAATAAATATTTTTGTACTGCTACATGTTTTAATGGGTATCCCCATAATCTTAGTTCCCTATTTATTTAAGGGTAACAGTGTTTTTTATTTGATAGTTTTTGTTACCCTATTTAATGCCTTTAATGCCTTTACTATACCTGCCTGGGCGTCTTTAATGGCAGACCATATTCCTGAAAATAAAAGAGGCCGTTATTTTGGCTGGCGCAATAAGATTTTAGGCTCTGTTGTTACAGTTTTTTCTTTTTTAGCCGGTTTTATTTTATTTTTATTTAAAAAGGATGTGTTGAAAGGTTTTATAATTATTTTTTCTCTGGCGTTTATTTGCAGGGCAATATCTTGGTATTTTTTAACTCGGATGTACGAACCGCGTTTTAAAGTTAAAAAAGATAACTATTTTTCTTTTTTAGATTTTATTAGAAGGATAAAAACCAGCAACTTTGCCAAATTTGTAGTTTTTGTTTCTGGTTTAAATTTCTGCGTTAATATTGCTGCACCCTTTTTTGCCGTATTTATGTTGCGGGATTTAAGGCTTAGTTATTTAACCTACACAATTTTAATTACAACGGTTTCCCTAACTGGCCTTTTGACTATTGAGGGATGGGGCAGACGCGCTGATAGGATAGGAAACTTAAGGGTTTTAAGATTTACCTCTTTTTTTATCGCAACCCTTCCTTTATGGTGGATTATAAATCACAATCCCCTTTACCTTATTTTAATCCAGATTCTCTCAGGGTTTGCCTGGTCAGGATTTAATCTATGTGCGACTAATTTTATATTCGATTGCGTCTCTCCTAGCAAAAGAATACGTTGCATTGCATATTTTAATGTCTTAAACGGCAGCGCACTGTGCTTAGGGGCAATTTTAGGCGGCTATTTAGTAAATCACTTGCCTAACATTTTTGGTTTTCAAATTTTAAGTTTATTCTTTCTATCCGGGATATTAAGACTTTTGGTAGTATTTTATTTTTCAGGCAAGATTAGAGAGGTTAGGCAAATAGAAACTATAAGTAGCCGCGACTTTTTTTATAGTGTTATAGGATTAAGGCAGACTTAATCTAAAGATGAAAAAACAAGATATAAGAAATTTTTCTCAGGAAGATTTGCTTAGGTTCCTGCAAGGGAAAAATCAGAAAGCCTTTAATGCAACGCAAATATTTTCCTGGATTTATAAAAAGGGTGCAGAAGATTTTGATTCTATGAGTGATTTATCATTAGAATTACGCCAGATTTTAAAGAAAAATTTTTATTTTTCAAAATTGATAGTAGAAGCAATTAAGGAATCAAGAGATGGCACTAAGAAAATTCTTTTTAAATTGGAGGATAGCTCTTTAATTGAAACTGTCTTGATACCATCGAAAGAGAGAAATACCATCTGTCTTTCCAGCCAAGTGGGATGCAGATTTTCTTGCAAATTTTGTGCCAGCGGCATAAAGGGTTTTAAGCGAAATTTAAGTACCGCAGAGATTGTTAGCCAAGTTCTCTTTGTAAAAAAATATTTCTTCAATGTACAACTTACACATATTGTTTTTATGGGGACAGGAGAGCCCTTGGACAATTATGAAAATGTTTTAAGGGCTGTTAGAATCTTTAATTCCACTTATGCTTTAAACATTGGAGCTCGGAGAATTACTATTTCTACAAGCGGGGTTATTTCGGGAATAAAAAAATTGGCCAAAGAAAATCTTCAGGTAGAAATATCTGTGTCGTTACATGCCAGTGATAATAAAATACGTAATAATATTATGCCCATAAATAAAAAATATCCCCTTCAAGACTTGATTAGAGCTTGCCGGCAATATTTTCTTTTAACAAAGAGACAAATTACCTTTGAATACATCTTAATTCATAATCTTAACTGCACTTTAGATGATGCAAAAAGATTGAGTTTTCTTTTAAAGGGCTTTGATTTTAAGCTTAACCTTATTCCTTATAATAAAATTGCAGAGTTTAATTTTGAACCGCCCATCAAATTAGAGGTTTTATTTTTTCAAAATCAATTATCTAAGATGGGGATAAAGTCAACGCTTAGATTGCCCCGGGGCACAGATATCAATGCTGCCTGTGGCCAATTAAGATTTTATGCAGAAACTAAAAATAACACGAATTTACGCGAATTACACACGAATTTTCGCTAATAAAAGATTTAAAAAATTGTCTATAAATAAGGCTTTAATATTTGTCATAATAATTTTATGTTTTGTAGCTTCTGGTTGTAGTCAGAGACAAATAAAAAATCTTGATTCTACTGGCGAAAATATTATTTGTTTTGGTAACAGTATTACTGCTGGCTCTGGCGCAGCTGAGGGAGAAGATTATCCCAGCCTTTTAAGTAAAAAATTGGACATAGCGGTAGTAAATGCAGGAATTGGTGGTAATACATCCTTTGATGGTTTAAAAAGGATTAAGGCAGATGTTTTAAACAAAAAACCATTATTAGTTGTTGTGGAGTTTGGCGGTAATGATTTTTTATTAAAAATTCCTCTAAAAGACACCCTTAAGAATATCGATGAAATTGTAAGAATTATTCAAGAGCAAGGCGCAATTGTTGTTTTATTGGATGTGAAGGCAAGTTTCTTTATGAATGGCTATAAGAGTGGCTATCGAAAGATTGCCAAAAAAAGAGGCGCGATATTTATTCCAAATATTATTTCTGAAATTTTAAGTAATCCCAACTTAAAAAGCGATTACATTCATCCTAATGCGCAAGGTTACCAAATTCTTGCCCAGAGAATTCTTGCAGTAATTAAGCCCTGCCTTATTCAGAATAAAGGACTAAGAGCTAAGAATAATTAAAAATTTAAGACTGGCCCTTAAGACTTTCTGAGCGTTGGTATCTCATTAACCTTAAGCGATAAAAAATAAATGACGCGAGGCAGTTTATAAAGCAGAAAGCAAAGGCTGTAGCTGTAACAGTCTTATTTTCCATAAGCAGAGAAACTAAGCTTACTACAGTGATATATGAGCAATTAAGAATGAGAAAAAATTCTTTGATATCACCTTTTATGCTATGTTTAATTTCTGGCGGCATTTATTTTCTCCTTTTTTAATGAGTCCACAACTTATGGAAGCGGGAGCGACATAAGTTGTTTGGGCGAATTAAATCCGCCATGATTTGTGGCGGATAAAATTCAAAGAAGCAATTTATCTTACTTTGTTCTTTAAGTTGTGTCTTCATTCGACTCCCTTTTTAGAATTATATTATTCCCTTTTTGTTCAACTCCAAAGTGCCGGGGGAGGGATTTGAACCCTCACGGGGTTTCCCCCACCAGTTTTTGAGACTGGATTGTCTACCATTCCAACACCCCGGCATCATTTAATGAACTCTTTTTTTACTTCCTCAAAGTTAAAATATACAAGTATTAGAATATGATAAATTAGGGAGATAACATTTTTTATAGAATCAGGAATCGAAGTTTCTAAGGCGCCATGTAAAGTTATTATTTTAGAAAAAATCAAAATTTTACTTAAGATTTCTGCTCCTGAAAAAAACAAGAGCATATGATAGGCGTGAATGTCGCGCCTGATAATTCCTCGCCCCAGCCATAAAGAAATTATTGAGGTTGCAATAACAAACAGCAAGACATTTGGCGGTTTAGCAGAGATTTTAAGGATTAAGCTGATTAAAACTGCAACAAGTGTAATTATGCCAATTGCAATTTCAATCAAGCCAAAAATTAAAATACCTTTCAATGGTTTCATTAGATTAAAATATTGGTTAGCTATAATTTTATCACAATTTAGAGATATTGAAAATTAGAAAAAATAATTACGGTCAAGGATTATCGAACTATTCTAAATCTTGGTGATGGTGCTTTACTACTTTGCCTTCAACCATATAAATCACATCCTCAGCAATATTTGTAGCATGGTCGCAGATGCGTTCAAGATGGCGGGCGATTAAAAACAATGGCACTGCACGGGTAGCAGTTGAGGTATCGCGCGCCATATAATCATTTACTAATTCTTCCTGCACTAGATTGCGCAGTTGGTCTGCTTCTGAATCAGATAAGACTACTTTTTTAGCTAAGTCCATATCTTTTTTAATAAAAGAATCTATGGAATCGTGAACCATTTTTTGCGCGATAGTAGATAATTTTGGTATATCAATGAGCGGTTTAAGTAAAGGTTTATCCACTAATTCTAAGACGCGCTGGCAGATATCTACTGCCAAATCCGCAATGCGTTCAAGTTCTGCATTTAACTTCATTCCTGTTGTAATAAAACGCAGATCGAAAGCTACGGGTTGGTAGCGCGCAATTAAATCAATGCATTGCTCGTCAATAAGAAGTTCCAACTCATCAATGCGAGTATCCGTATCTATGACCTCTTGAGCGCCAGCCTTATCGCGATTTTTTAGCGCCTCAATGGACTTATATATCGACTCTTGTGCCAAAGCCCCCATCTTCAAAATTTCTTTGTGCAGTTCTTTTAATTCTTCATCAAAATGCCTTTCCATCTTATCCTCCGAATTTTGTGAAACAAAATTCGCCCCGAAGCGTGCGCAGAAAATATTTGAGCGCAGCGAGAAAATTTTCAAGCGTTTACGCAAGGGGCTATTTACCCATATCTTCCCGTAATATAATCTTCAGTGCGCTTATCTTTTGGTTTAGTAAATATGTCTTGTGTTTTGTCGAATTCTATTAATTCGCCTAAAAGCATGAAGCCGCTCTCATCAGAAACTCTGGCTGCTTGCTGCATATTATGCGTGACTATTATTATAGTATAGTTATTTTTAAGTTCACGCATTAATTCTTCGATACGTTGAGTTGCCTGCGGGTCCAAAGCAGAACAAGGTTCGTCCATAAGCAGTATCTCCGGCTTAACAGCAATAAGTCTGGCAATACAGAGCCTTTGTTTTTGCTCTAATGACAAATTCAGGGCAGACTTATTGAGTCTATCTTTAAGCTCATCCCATAAAAGCACAGATTTTAAACTTTGCTCAACAATTTTATCTAATTCATGCCTATTGATAGAATTATGAATTTTGGGGCCAAAAACAACATTCTCATAAATTGAGAGCGGAAAAGGATTTGGCCTTTGAAAAACCATACCCACTTTTTTTCGTAAATCAACTAAATTAATATTTGCCCTTAGAATATTCTCCTCCTCAATAAAAACATTTCCGTTTATGCGTACCCCTTCTACCAAATCATTCATACGATTAAAAACCCTTAAGAGCGTTGATTTTCCACAGCCCGATGGTCCAATAATCGCGGTGATTTTATTATATTGAAAAGAAACATTTACATCCTTCAGGGCCTGAAAATCACCGTACCAGAGATTTAAATTATTAACCTTAATTTTCATCATCCAAATTTCCCTCGGATATAATCATCAGTGCGTTTATCACCGGGTGCTGTAAAAATCTTGTCAGTTTTATCAATCTCGATAAGTTCACCATTTAAAAAGAATGCAGTCTTATCTCCTACACGCGCTGCTTGTTTAACATTATTAGTTACTAAAACCAAAGTATAATTTTGTTTTAATTTCAGCATTGCCTCCTCAACCTTTGCAGTTGAAATAGGGTCAAGCCCTGAACAAGGTTCATCAAATAAAACCACCTCTGGCTCAATTGCTAAGGTTCTGGCAATGCAGAGCCGTTGTTGTTGTCCACCGGATAATTTGAAAGCCGAAATTCTAAGCCTGTCCCTTACCTCTTCCCACAAATATGCTTTTTTTAAAGCCTCTTCTACAATTTCCTGCAATCTTTTCTTATCCCTTATTCCATGCATTCTCGGGCCAAAGGCAACATTGTCAAATATTGATAAAGGAAGCGGCAAAGGCAAAGCAAATACCATGCCGATACTTTTACGTAATAATTCTAAATTTTCTGAAACAATATCTTTTCCCTCAAATTCTACTTTTCCCTTAAATTTAAAATTTACTTGAAGGTCGTTAAGGCGATTGAGCATCCTTAGAAAAGTGGTCTTACCGCTGTTAGCCGGACCAATAATACTTAGAATCTCGTTAGTATGAATTTGCAAATTTATGTTTTTTAATGCTTGAATTGAGCCAAACCAAATATTGAGATTTCTAATATCAAATTTAATCATCTCTTTACAGTTTTTGCAGTTACCATTTTTTATTTTTTCTAAATTTATAGCGGATAATGATTGCTATCAAGTTCATAAATAAAACTAAGGTTAACAAGACTAAAGCAGTGCCATATCTTATTTTTTCATCTACATTTGGCACCTGTGTTGAAATAACATAAAGATGATATGGTAAAGCCATTGCCTGGTCAAAGATAGACTTTGGTAGTTGCGGAAGATAGAACGCCGCTACAGTAAATAAAATAGGCGCAGTTTCGCCTGCCGCTCGACCCAATCCTAAAATTGTTCCAGTTAATATTCCGGGTATGGCATTAGGTAATACAATCTGACGAATTGTCTGCCACCTGCTAACCCCTAAAGACCAGCTTACCTCGCGAAAAGAATATGGCACGCTTTCCAGAGCTTCGCGGGAAGTAGTAATAATAATTGGTAGAATCATAATGCCTAAAGTAAGTGAGCCAGATAGAATTGATGCCCCGAATTTAAAAAATACCACAAACAATGCCAAACCAAAAAGACCATACACAACCGATGGCACACCAGCTAAATTTACAATTGCCAACTTGATCAATCGAGTGAGAAAATTATCTCTTGAATATTCGCTTAAATAAATAGCGGATAGTAAACCAATTGGCAGGGCAAAAATAATTGCGCCTAAAACCAAATAAACTGTTCCCACAATCGCAGGAAAGATTCCCCCGGAGCGCATTCCTTGTCTTGGGACATCTATCAAGAATTGCCAGTTTATGGCAGGAAGCCCTTTCTTAATGATAATTACAATTATTAAACCTACTGGTACCACAATCAAAAGTGTGGCTAAAAATAGAAGGGAAAAAGCAATATTCTGCGAAGTCTTGGCATTAATTTTCATTTCTTCTTATGTAAAAATAAATCGGCGCTAACATTAATCACAAAGCTTATCACAAATAAAACTATGCCAATGGCAAATAAGGCAAAGTAATGTTCGCTACCTACCACTGCCTCGCCCATTTCTGCGGCAATGGTTGCGGTCAAGGTGCGTACTGGCTGCAAAATGCTATGTGGGAGAAGGGCGGCGTTGCCAGTAATCATCATTACTGCCATAGTTTCGCCAATTACCCTGCCAATGCCTAACATTATGGCTGCTAAAATTCCAGAAGATGCAGCTGGAAGCATTACTCGCCAAATTGTCTGCCAATGTGTGGCACCCAGAGCCAATGCTCCTTCCTTATAGGATTTAGGCACAGAATAAAGCGCATCTTCGGCAATAGAAACAATTGTAGGCATGCTCATAAAGGCAAGCATTATTGAACCAGAAAAGCAAGTTAAGCCAGTAGGTAAATTAAAAATATTTTTTACCCACGGCACTAAGGTTACCATTCCCATAAAACCCAAAACCACACTGGGTATGGCAGCCAGCAATTCAATACCTGCCTTGAGTATTTCTTTTATACTTGTAGGCGCAATTTCAGCAATATAAATTGCGCAGGCAACACCAATAGGAATGGAAATAAAGCTTGCAACCAGGGTAACTAAAAGAGAGCCCAAAATTAAAGGAAGTATTCCTAATTGGGCTGGTTCTGAGATAGGATACCAATTTTTACCAAAGAGAAATTTATTTATGCTTACAGTTTTAAATACGCTTATTCCCTCTTTAAGCAGAAACAAAAAAATAAGCAGCACAAAAAAAATTGAAGCTAATCCGCATAATAAGATTAGCTTCTCAATAATAAATTCTTTGAACTTACGCATAAACCTAAACCAACCCAACAGTATTAACGGATAGGCACAAAGTCAGTCTTTAAGACGATATCCTGTCCCTCAGCAGAAAGGATAAAATCTACAAAATTCTTAACCAAACCAAGTGGCTCTCCATTGGTATAAAGAAATAAGGGGCGCGATACGGGATATTTTCCATTAACTACATTCTCTATGATAGGAGCAATATATTCTGATTTCTCATCGTTGGCAATAAGAATAGCTTTTTGTTTTGCAGAAATATAACCCATTCCATAATAACCAATAGCAGAGGCGTTGCCAGCTATTTCGTCAGCAATTGCTTGAGAAGAGGATAATAATAGAGCAGTTGGAGCAAATTCTGCTTTAGAATTGGGGTCGTTTTTTCTTAAGACATGCTCTTTAAAATAAACATGTGTGCCGGAATTTACTTCACGGGAGAGAATTACAATTTTTAAATCTTGGCCGCCTACTTCTTTCCAGTTAGTAATTTTACCAGTAAAAATCTGCGCAAGCTCGTCTAATGTTAATTTACTTACTGGATTTTTTGGATTTACTACCACTGCCAAGCCATCAAGCGCAACTTTAATTTCATTAGGATTTATTCCCTTTTGTTTTGCCAAGACAATTTCTTTATCTTTAATATTTCTTGAACTCATAGCAATATCGCAGGCGGCACTAATTAGAGAGGAAATTCCAGTTCCAGAACCGCCGCCTGTAATTGCTACAAATTCATTTGGGTAATCCTGCATATATTTTTCTGCCCAAGCCTGGCCTAAATTTACCATCGTATCTGAACCTTTAACCTGGATAGAATTCTTGTTTTTTGCGGCAAATGCAGGATTTAAAATTGCCAAAGTAATTAAAATTATAAATAACATTTTAAACATATTCTCTCCTTAAATTTGTTCGAAGCCCCGACTTACCGACTTTGAGTAGGGAACGTCGGGACGTAGTAGAATGGAGCTGAAGGGTCTCGAACCCTCGACCTTTTGACTGCCAGTCAAACGCTCTCCCAGCTGAGCTACAGCCCCGATTTCATTTTACATTTCTTCGGGGCGTCCCAAATCACTTTTGCAATGAGGGGACAGCCCCATGAATTTTACATTAGTGGGGCGCATCCCGAGTGACTTTATGATTTGTAGTTATGTCCCGAGGGACAGCCCCGATTTCCTTAACGGAAAATAATTATACCTGCTTTATTGATGGGAGTAAAGAGAGATTTTTCTTGTCCGGGATGGAAATTTTTAGTTTCCTTGAGAAATTTGCGCAAGAACGGCTGTATTTTACTTTAGAAATTACGCTTCTTGTAAAGTTAAAAATTATTCTGAAAGATTAAGCCGTAATATTCCTTTATCGACTTCAGGGAATTAATAAGCAAAGAACCTAAATAATAGCTTAAAACAGCAATTATTATCGTTGTGATTATTTTCTTTTGCCGGCTGAAATGAGGATTTAGCCAAACCAGCGGCAAAACCAGCGGGCCCACGCATAAGAAAATAATGACTAGCCAGTAGGTTTTAAAATACCACTTAATCTCCGGGCGCTTGCCTTCCAGCGTTTCTCTGCAATACCTGCATTTTATCGCCTCATCCTGTATTTGCTCAGCGCAAAAAGGGCATTTTTTCATATAATTACCTCTAAGCAACTGTTAATTGTTTTTTATTCATTTGTTGTATTGCCCAGTTTCTCTATATGTTGGTCCTGAATGCCCTGTAACTTTTTTTTGGTGCTATCTATAATTGATTTATAACTTGTGGTATTTATACCTTGTTCTGATATAACTTTTTGCGTCTCTTTGTTAAGGGAAGGATTCTTAAAATACAACTTAAATACTTTGAAGGCAATAAACATAATTATCGCAAGAACCAACAAAAGTTCTATAAACATAAAACCTGTCTTAATCTTCCTCATCTTTCCCTCAATGTTCTTGTTGCCCAAATAATAAAACGGATGATTTAAACTGTTCCTTTACTTTGGGGCGGATGCGTTAACCATTACGTCAACTTTATCGGCTTTAGCTAATGGCGAGAGAACCACCGTTTCTTTTACTACTTTTTTTTCGCCTCCTTTTAATTCTATACTTATTCTCTTGTCACCAACCAAATCAACCACAGGGTTACCCCTCGCCAATGATAAACTAAAAGGTGTACCATAAACAGCAATATAGACATTAGCAACTAAGTCCTTTTTTTTATTATTGTACAGTGTAAAAGATACATCTATTTTGCCGCTTGTCGGTGTCCAGTTTATATCTTTAACATGTATGGCTTTAGACTTGTTAGTAATATAACTTCCTATTAAAAAAACCGAGCAAATTAATATTAACACACCATATCTAGCGATGAGCCCTTTTAATGCTATCATTTCCATTCCTTTGTGATAAAAATTATTTTAATTCTTTTTAACCGTTTTGGCAAGGTTAATATGTCTTTTGCTTTAAATATACAAATTAGCGTAAATTCGTGTTTGATTCGCGTGAATTCGCGTTTAACAACATTACCTTGACGCAAAGTGGGCGATTTGTTAGAATTAAACCTGTTGTGAGATTAGGTGTGCATGTCTCTATCGCTGGAAAGATTTATGAAGCCATTGACCGTGCTAAACAATTGGGCTGTAACACTATTCAGATTTTCAGCCGCAGCCCGCGGGAATGGCGTAATACAAGATTAAACACAGAGGATATAAAGGAATTTCGTCAAAGGCGAGAAAAGGCAAAAATCTATCCTTTATTTATCCATGTGCCATATTTAACTAATCTAGCCAGCCCATTTAAGAAACTTTATCAAGCCTCTATAAAATATTATATTGAATATTTAAAAGAGGCAGAAATTCTGGGTGCAGAATATTTAGTTAGCCATATGGGCAGCCATAAGAAAAGCGGCGAAAGGGTAGGTATAAAAAGATTTAGCCAAGCTTTAAATATAATCTTCCAGAAAACTAAAGGTTTAAAGGTAATCTTGCTTTTGGAAAACACTTCTGGCAGCGGCTCTTGGCTGGGTTATAAATTCCAGCATCAGCAAAAGATTATTAACAATATCCAAGAGCAAAAAAGAATTGGTATTTGTTTTGATACATGTCATGGTTTCTCTGCTGGCTATGATATCGCAACAAAAGACGGATTAGATAAAACTCTGGATGAAATGGACAAATTGATAGGGCTCAAATGGTTAAAGCTAATTCATCTTAATGATTCCAAGGATAAATTAGGCAGCCTTCGCGATAGGCACGAGCATATCGGCAAGGGCAAAATTGGAATTGGGGGATTCCGTAACATTGTTAATTACCCCAAGTTTAGAGACCTGCCATTTATTTTGGAGACACCCAAGACAACTGAATCCGACGATAAAAGAAATCTGGCAATTATTAGGCAGCTAATTAAAAAGGAGGTGTGTTGATGTTTTCGATATTGGGTATTGTTTTTGCAGCACTATTGGTAGTTATTTTGGGGTTAATTTTTTGGGCAGTTAATCTTTACAATTCGCTGATTCAATTAAAGGTTCGCTCGGAAAATGCTTGGTCTGATACAGATGTTCAGCTTAAAAGGCGTTATGACATTATCCCAAATTTGGTTGCCACTGTTGAGGGTTATGCCAAACACGAACGCACTACCTTGCAATCCGTAATTGAGGCAAGGGCAAAGGCAATGGGTGTAACTGATGTAAGCCAAAAGGGTCAAGCAGAGAATTTCTTAACTGGCGCTTTAAAATCGCTATTTGCCGTGGCTGAGAGTTATCCGCAGTTAAAGGCAAATGAAAATTTCTTAAAACTGCAAACCAGTTTAAGCGAAATTGAAGAGGTAATTCAGTCTGCGCGTAGATATTATAATGCTGTTGTGCGCGACTTAAATACGCAACTGGAAGTCTTTCCCAATAATATTTTTGCCAATATGCTGAATTTCAAAAAGAGGGATTTCTTTCAATTGGATGTTCCTGAGGCAGAACGTAAAGCCCCGGAGGTGAAATTTTAGTGAGATAAAGCTTCATTGCTAACTTAAAGTTAACCTAAATCCGAATATCGAATATCGAAATTCGAAACAAATTCTAAATCCTAATGTTCAAATGACCTAAATGATTGTTTAGAAAATTTGAATTTTGAAAATTGGAGAATTGTTTCGAGATTCGGATTTCGTGCTTCGGATTTAGACAGATTATTTAACAACAATAATATTGGAGTGTTAAGTGGCGACCAAGAAAATAACTATTTTAGTATTTATAGCTTTGTTTATATTTACCAGCCGCATTTACGCTTGGCAGATAGATGATTTCGAAGTCAATATTGATATAAACAAGGATAGTTCAATTTTGGTGACGGAAAAAATTGTGGCGGATTTTTCCGACCAGCCCAAGCACGGAATATTTAGGGATATTCCTATAAGTTATCGCGACCAACAGGGTAATAGCTTAAATTTGCAGTTCCAAATTTTAGATATTTATGACGAAAATGGTTTACGCTGGAAGTACGAGGAATATCGTTATGGAATATTCAAGCGACTCAAAATTGGCTCGCCATACCAAACCTTTTCCACAAAAAAAACATTTGTTATAAAGTATAAAGTAAAAGGAGTCATTCTTTATTTAGCTAACCACGATGAGTTATTCTGGAATGCCATCGGCACAGAATGGGACGCGCCCATAAATAATGTAACCATTAACCTTATCTTGCCAGAGCCCATAAAAAAAGAGTTTTTATTAACTGCCGCATATTCTGGCCGCTACGGTTCGCGTTCAAATGATGTGCAAACTCAGATAGTTGATGAGGAGCATATAACTTTTAAGGCTGGACGTTACCTTCCTTATGAGGGATTAACAATTGTAGTAGGTTGGCCAAAAGGCATTGTAGAAGTTTCCCGCCTGGAAAGAACTGCAACAGTGAGTTTGCCCTTTGCAAAGGGAACACCTACTAAGTATAATTGGCTTTCTTTTGCTCTGCTTCTAATTATACCTTTAATAGTATTTTTGGTAATGTTTAGCATCTGGAAAGAATATGGCAAAGACCCGCAATTGCTAAAAAGTGTGGTTGTTGAATATAAGCCACCCGAGGGTCTTTTGCCTGCAGAGATAGGCACGCTTATTGATGACAAAATAGACATTAGAGATATATCAGCCACAATTATTGATTTGGCAGTCAGGGGTTATTTAAAAATAGTTAAAACTGATGCAATGTTCTTTCAAAGAAAATATTCGTTTGTAAAATTAAAAGATTACTCTCAAGATAAGTCTTTAAAGCCTTTTGAGAAAACTATTCTTAAAGGGCTATTTGAGGTGCCGACAAGTAGAAGTGCAAGCTTTACAGGATTGGCAAATTATATCAAGGTTGGCGAATTCGTGGAATTGTCCGAATTAGAAAATAATTTTTATAAAAGTTTAGCTAATATAAAAGAAGAAATTATTGATGATTTGATAAAACGTGGTTTTTATAAAAATAATCCAGAAAAAATAGTTAAACTTTATCGAGGCTTTGGCCTAGTCTTACTTTCAATCGCCTTTTTTCTATTTGTTTTCTTTCCCTTGGCTTTATCTTTAGGAATAAGCGCAATAATTATCCTTGCCTTTGCAAAATATATGCCGGCAAAAACCAGAAAGGGTATGGATTTGTACGGAAAGATTTTAGGATTCGAGGAGTTTTTAGTACGCACAGACAAGGAAAAAATTCAATTTGAGCAGCGCCACAATATCTTTGAAAAAATGCTACCCTTTGCAATTTGTTTAGGCATTTCCAGCCAATGGGCAAAAATTTTTGCAGATATTTACAAACAGCCGCCGGATTGGTTTTCTGGAGATTACGCTGGAGGGTTTTCGCTAAATTATTTTATCTATGATTTAAATCGCTCCATCAACTCTATGAACACTGCTTTTACCTCAATGCCGCGCACTGTATCTTCGGGCGGCGGTTTTGGCGGAGGCGGCTTTTCAGGCGGTGGTTTTGGCGGCGGAGGAGGAAGTTCCTGGTAATGGCAAAATATCCTTTTAAAGACATTGAAGAGAAATGGCAGAAAATCTGGCAGGAGAAACAGATTTTCAAAGCCGAAGCAAAGAAGGACAGACAAAAGTTTTATCTTTTAGAGATGTTTCCTTATCCCTCGGGAAAACTGCATATGGGCCATGTGCGTAATTATACCATTGCCGATTGTCTGGCGCGTTTTAAAAGGATGTGCGCCTTTAATGTCTTGCACCCTATGGGTTTTGATGCCTTTGGACAGCCGGCGGAAAATGCTGCCATAAAAAATAAAACTAACCCTGCCACATGGACTTACAATTGTATTGAATTAATGCGCGAAGAAATGAAAAGAATGGGTTTTTCCTATGACTGGGAAAGAGAAATTTCTACTTGTCAGCCAGAATATTACAAATGGAATCAGTGGATTTTTTTAAAGATGTTTGAGCGCGGCCTTGCCTACAAAAAAATTTCATCTGTTAACTGGTGCGAGAGTTGTCAGACTACACTTGCCAATGAAGAGGTTATACAGGGAGGTTGTTGGCGATGCCAAAGCGCGGTTATCCAGAAGGAATTAGAGCAATGGTATTTAAAGATAACCCATTATTCAGAGAGTTTACTAAAGGATTTAGAGCTTCTTAATTACTGGCCAAAACGGGTTACCACAATGCAGTCTAATTGGATTGGCAAAAGTTTTGGGGTGGAGATTTATTTTCGACTTAAGACAAGCAATGAAGTCATTCCAGTTTTTACCACGCGCCAAGATACTATTTTCGGCGCAACATATTTGGTGTTTGCACCTGAACACCCTTTGGTTGAAAAAATAATTAAGGGTTCTGCTCAAGAAAAAAGGGTGCGTTTCTTTATGGAAAGGGTTAAAAAAGAAAGCAAAATTATGCGAACCTCATCAGATGTAAAAAAAGAGGGAGTTTTTACCGGAGCATTTGCGATAAATCCAGTTAATAATGAGGAAATTCCTATTTGGGTTGCGGATTATGTTTTAATGGAATATGGAACTGGCGCAATAATGGCAGTACCTGCTCATGACCAAAGAGATTTTTTGTTTGCCAAGGAACATAAATTGCCAATACGCATCGTTATCCAAAACCCAGAGAACAAAATTGAGAAAGTTGAAGATTTACAAGAGGCTTATGAGTTAGATGGCATTCAGATAAATTCAGCTCAATTCAATGGCTTAAGCAGTGTCGAAGCAAAAGAAAAAATTGCCAATTGGATGGAAGAACTTAAAATTGGCAAACGCACCGTCCATTGGAGGTTACGTGATTGGTTGATTTCCCGACAACGTTATTGGGGCACTCCCATTCCTATTATTTACTGTAAAAATTGCGGCATTGTTCCAGTAGCACAAGAGGATTTGCCTGTGTATTTACCAGAAGATGTAAAAATCTCTGGTAAGGGTGGAAGTCCTCTTCTTAGAGTTAAAGAATTTGTAAACACAAATTGCCCTAAATGTAAAGAAAGTGCGGCTCGCGAAACCGATACTATGGCGACATTCTTTGATTCCTCGTGGTATTTTTTGCGTTTTACCAGCCCAAAAAATAATCTTCAAATTTTTGACACGCAAGAAGCTGATTACTGGATGCCTGTAGACTATTACATTGGAGGCATTGAGCATGCGGTTTTGCATTTACTATACTCTCGGTTTTTTACAAAATTTTTTAAAGATTTAGGATTAGTGAAGTTTGAGGAGCCATTTATAAAACTCTTAACGCAAGGAATGGTTCTAAAAAATGGCGAGGTTATGTCAAAATCCAAAGGAAATATCGTTGACCCCGACGAGATAATTAAAGCATACGGCGCAGATACAGTCAGGCTCTATATACTTTTTGCTGCCCCGCCAGAAGATGAGATGGAATGGAATACCCAGGCAATTGAAGGCGCTTGGAGGTTTATCAACCGCGTATGGAATCTTTTAGAGATTTATCATAAACAAAAACATTCGGGCTTGTCCAGCGAAGATTCTAAATTAACCAAGAATTTAAACTTTAAAATTCATTCCACCATAAAAAAAGTTACCGAAGATATTGATAATAATGCCGGGTTTAATACTGCCATATCAGCCATAATGGAATTAGTTAATGAAATTTATTTAATTTGGACTTCAAAATCGCAAATGCCCAGTCAACTCATCCCTGAAGCAATTGAGACAGTTGTTTTACTTTTAGCTCCTTTTATTCCCCATATCTGCGAAGAAATGTGGCAGATGATGGGGGAAAAAACTTTAAGCATACTCGACGCCAAATGGCCTGAATATAATCACCAAGCAATTATACAAGATACAACAACTATTATTATCCAGATAAATGGAAAGCTGCGCTCTAAAATTGAGGTTGCAACTGATATAAGCGAGGAAGAATTAAAACAAAAAATTCTTCTTGATAAAAGGGTGCAAGATTATGTACAATATAAAAGACTAGAGCGTATTGTGGTTGTGCCGAATAAATTGGTTAATATTGTAATAGAATAAACTTATGCAAGAAGATTTCGCAAAATACAAAAATATTTTTGAAAAAAACAGCACCTTTAAATTATACACATTATTTATTTTATTCCTGCTGATATTTTTTCAATTCCTTTCTATGGTTTACAAATTTAAAATTGTTCCTGATGCATTTTCTATTTCTATCGCTTTTATTTGCATTTGCTATTTGTGGCTGGCTGAAATGTCTGACAGAAACCAACTCCAAACGATTAACTTAGAGTTGATGCTCACTCAGAATTTGATTAAAGAAAGCCATGTGGATACCATTATGGCTTTGGTTTTAAGTCAAGAGGCAAAGGATAGATACACCTACGGCCATTCAGAGAGAGTGACAAAGTATTCTGTGGCAATCGCTAGAGAAATGGGTCTTATGGAGTTGGATATTGAAATAATTGAAAGGTCCGGAAAACTTCACGATATTGGAAAGATTGGCATAAGTGACGATGTTCTTTTTGCAGAAGGTAATCTTGATGAAGAAAAGATGAATATTATTAGAACCCATCCGGCAAAGGGTGTGAATATTCTCGAACCTTTAAAATTTTTAGATAGAGAAAAAGATATTATTCGTCACCACCATGAAAGATATGACGGCAAGGGCTATCCTGACGGTATTAAGGGCGAGCAAATCTCAATAGGTGCTCGCATAATGGCTGTTGCAGATGCCTTTGATGCAATGAGGTCCA
Source organism: Candidatus Omnitrophota bacterium (assembly GCA_030692045.1). Taxonomy (GTDB): domain Bacteria; phylum Omnitrophota; class Gorgyraeia; order JAUYCX01; family JAUYCX01; genus JAUYCX01. The sequence continues at coordinate 36,066 of JAUYCX010000015.1, read as the reverse complement.
ACCGCCCCTATAAACAAAACCTCTCCAAAGCAGAGATTATTTCAGAGCTTTTGAATAACTCTGGCACACAATTCGATCCAAAAATCGTAAATACATTCTTAAAGATTATGGATCGCTTCTATGCTTAACTTAACAAAACAGGAAAGATTAGTTTTAATATTTGTAGGTTTAATTGCTCTTTTGGGAGTTGGCATAAATTTTTATCAAAAAAAGGCGCCCTCATTAGATATTCAGAAGATTATTGAGCAACAAAATTTCTCTCGAAAGGTAAATCTTAACCGCGCCGGCCTTCAAGATTTGGCTAAGATACCTGCAATTGGGCCAGTTTTGGCAGAAGCCATAGTTGATTTTAAATTCCATAAAGGCCCATTTAAATCCCCCGAAGAACTAAAGCTAATAAAAGGCATCAGTCAAACAAAATTTAATCAAATAAGACCGTTTTTAACATTGGATTAAAAGATAGAATGCATCGGCCACTATTTGTAATTGGCATTCTTTTTTGTGTTGGGATTTGCTTAGAGAGGTTTATCCACATCCCTTTTCTTGCATTATATCTTTTGGCGGTCTTTGCAATAACTGCAAGTATCATTGTACTGAGGCAAACCAAGCTCTCCACGCTTTTTATCTTAATTTTTTATCTTGTTTTAGGCGGTATTTTTTACAGTAATGCAACCACATTCAAGGCCGATCATATTTCTAAATTGAGCTTTATAAAAAATCAGCCAATTTTTTTAAAAGGAATTATTACCTCTGAGCCAAAATATAGAAGTCCAAGTAAGATAAGCACAACTAATTTTATCGTTGAAGCGAAAGAGATTAATCTTTTAGATAACTGGTATAAAATTAGCGGCAAGGTATTGGTAAGAAGCTTTGCAAAATATAATTTTTCATACGGCGATTATTTAATTTTAGAAGGCAAGTTATTTGCTCCTAAAAATTTTTATTTGGGAGGGAAATTGAACTATGCAAATTACCTTTTAGCACAAGGCATACATTTTATATTCAGCATAAGAAAGAATAATAGAATTGAGCAGATTGCAAAAAACCAAGCAAATTTCTTAAAAGCAATCTCTTTAAAGGCAAAAAACAAGATACAAAATATAATCCGCCAGAATTTGTCGTTGAGTGAATCAGCAATTTTAGAGGCAATTATTTTAGGAGAACGCAGCTTTCTTTCCAAAGAGATAAATAATCTTTTTATCCAAACTGGAACAGCTCATATCTTGGCAATCAGCGGTTTTAATGTGGGAATAGTTACCTTTATTGAACTAATTTTCTTAAGAGCCTTGCACATAAATCGAAAGGTTCGTTTTGGCATAACCATAATTTTAATAATTGTCTATTGCATTCTTACTGGCGCAAGCCCCTCAGTTGTAAGGGCAAGCATTATGGCAATTGTCTTTTTAGTAGGTATTTTACTGGAGAGAGAAACTGAGATTTATAATTCTCTTTCCTTTGCAGCCTTGATAATACTAGCACTTAACCCGCAGACTTTATTTGATGTAGGATTTCAGCTTTCTTTTATCAGTGTTATTTCTATAGTTTGGATGTCGGCAAAAATAGAGAAATCAATTTTGAAATGGTTAAATATAAAATCAAGAATGTTAATTTGGTTATTGCGCTCAGTAACTATTTCTATTTCTGCCTACATTGGAGTTTTAGGTTTGACTGTTTATTATTTTAACATCTTAACGCCTGTTACACTTTTGGCAAACTTGTTTATTGTGCCCCTGGTATCTTTTTTGATTGTTACAGGATTGTGTCTCATTGTAGCGGGAAGCATTTTCCCTGCAATTGCCTTTGTCTTTGCCAACAGCACAAAATTTTGTATAGATATCCTGCTTAGAAGTGCATATCTATTTAGCAAATTACCCTTAGCATATTTTTATCTTAAATCCATAAATATTTATCCGGTTCTGGTATATTATCTTTTGGTGATTGCAGCTTTTTCCTTAATTAGGCCTGCCCAACCAAAGCTATAAATTAAGCATAGATTTGATTATTAGGTTAAGTTGAATAAATTGACAAACCTAAATAAGTATGCTAAATTTACTGCATTAGAAAAAGAAAATGGGAGTTTAAGTCTATGAAACGAGTATTAATTATTTTGAGTTTTTTCTTTTTTTTATCAGCCAATTTCGCATACGCCTATTGGATTTGGACGCCCAAAACTGGCAGGTGGATAAATCCAAAGTATGCAGTTAAAGCCAATCCCAATGAGCAATTGGAATTCGCCAAGAGTTTGCTCGACAATAAAAACTACGAAAAAGCTAAGACTGAATTTGAAAAGCTAATCAGGCATTTTGGCCGTTCCAAAGAGGCGGCCGAGGCTCAATTTTTTATTGGCGTATGTTTAGAAAAATTAAATAAGCCTTATGAGGCATTTAAGGCCTATGATAAGGTGATTAAAAAATATCCCTTTAGCGAAAGGACACAAGAGATAGTAGAAAAAGAATATATGATTGCCGACAAGCTTTTTAAAACTCAAAGAAGCAAGGTATTAGAAGCAGTCGCCGGAAGGGATTATAATGTGGTTGAGATTTTACGCGCAGTTGTGAACAATGCCCCTTATGGAAAATACGCCCCTATTGCACAATATAAGATTGGTTTATTCTACAAAAGTATAGGTATGTATCCTGAGTCAAAAGAGGAATTTGAAAAGGTGATTAATGAATATCCTCTAAGCGAATGGGTAAAGGCAGCCAAATATCAGATTGCTTTAAGTGATGCACAAAGTTCTCTAAAGCCTAATTATGATCAGAGCAGCACCAAGTCAGCACTTAAAGAATTTGAAGAATTTGTGAAGGTTTATCCAGAGGCAGAACTAACGACAGATGCCAAGAAACAGATGCAAGATTTAAAAAATATAGAAGCAGAAAGCAATTTTAATATAGCAAAATTTTACGAAAAACAGAAAAAAATCGAACCTGCCAAAATATACTATAAACATATAATTGCCGATTACCCTAATAGCGTATGGGCAAGTTGGGCAATGGAAAAATTAGAGGCATTGGAGAAGAAAAAATGAATCACAGATTTATTATTCTGTTTTCTGTTTTCTGTTTTCTGTTTTCTAGCGCAGGTTGCGGCTACACCACACGTTCAAACATCGCTACCACAATTAAGACAATTTATATCGAACCATTTAAAAATAAAATTGATTTTACCTCTGAATTCAGCGAGGCAAGAAACATTAAGACATATTTTCCGCTTCTGGAAACAAAAATAACCCAGACAGTTGTAGATAGATTCATCTTTGACGGAAATATAAAAGTAGTAAAGAAGGACAAGGCAGATGTTATATTAAAAGGCGAACTTACTGATTATATTCGTGATACCTTAAGGTATGATGATAACAACAATGTCGAAGAATATCGCTTAAATCTTGTGGTAAATATGAGTCTTTGGAAGAAAGATGAAGATAAAGTAATTTGGAGCGAACCCAGATTTGTAGGGCAAGCAACATATTTTACAAGTGGCTCTCAGGCAAAGTCAGAGGCAGTTGCTCTAAACGATGCCCTCACAGATTTAGCGCGTCGCATTGTTGAACGCGCTGTAGAGCAATGGTAGAAAAAAATATTTATTTTTTTATCGGAGAAGACAGTGTTTCTAAAGATAGAAAGATAGCTGCCATAAAAAATGAAATTTTCGCAAATATTCACTCCACACTTGATTATGAGCTTTTCTGGTCTGATTCATTGGAGCCTAACAAATTAAAAGAGGCCCTAAATTCCCTGCCCGCTGTTTCTAAGAAAAGGATAATTGTTATTAAAGAGGTAGATAAATTAGCTCCTGCCAATAAACATCTGCTTCTTTCTTTTGCTAAAACATCTCCTAAAAATACCTTATTAATTTTAGATACCAATAAGCCAGAAATAACAAAGGATGATTTTTTTAAAGAATTTTCTCGTTTTGTAAGCGTGTTTAATTTTGTAAGTAAACCTTCTTTAAATGTCTTTGATTTAGGCAGAGCCATCGCTAATAAAAAAACCAAAGAGGCGCTTTTATACCTGTGGCGTCTTTTGAAAAATGGCGAAAGGCAAACTAATATTGTAGGAGTAATTGCTTGGCAATGGAAGAGGTTGCGAAGCCAATTGACAAAGCAGGAATTTGAAAGAGGCTTGGAATTATTGCAGGAAGCTGACTTTAATATCAAGCGCAGCCGTCTTAAAGGTGAACTAGCGCTTGAACTATTAGTGGTTAAGCTATGTGCGCCAATTTTTGGCTAAAGCGCGATTTTCTGCGGCTGGAAGTATTTTTATGAATGATTCCACTCTTAACAGCTTTATCGAGTTTGCTTGCCACCTGTTTAAAACTTTCTTTTGCCTCATCAAGTTTTTTTGACAAGAGAAGAGACTGAAAATTCTTGATGGTTTTTTTAAGCTCGTTTTTAATTTTTAGATTATGAAGACGCTTTTTTCTATCCACCCGTAACCTTTTCAAAGCTGATTTTCTTTGCGGCAAAGTTAATCACTCCTTTCTAATTGTTAGTAGCCAATATACCAGAGGCAATAATTTATGTCAACCAATAAATCAATAGTTAAATCTGCTTCGATTATCAGCGCAGCCACAATTCTTTCGCGCGTCTTAGGCTTTATTCGAGATATCATCATTGCCAAATTATTCGGCACAAAAGAAACTGCCCAGGCATTTGTAGTAGCTTTTAGAATTCCCAATCTTTTACGCGACCTCGTAGGAGAGGGCGCAACCAATTCAGCAGTTGTTCCAGTTTTTTCTGAATACCTGGTTACGAAAAAAAGAGAGGAATTCTGGCGTCTGGCAAATGTAATCTTAAATCTTTTGTTTATTTCTTTAAGTGTGATTGCAATTCTTGGCATAACTTGCGCGCCGCTAATTGTGCGAATTATCGCACCGGGATTTATCGAAGATCCGGGGAAATTAAATCTCACCATAAAATTAACCAGAATTTTATTTCCCTACCTGATTTTTATTGGTTTAACTGCCTATAGTATGGGGGTTTTGTTTACCTTTAAGTCCTTTTTTACTCCCAGTCTTAGTCCGTGTCTATTGAATATTTCCACGATAGTTGCAGCGCTCTTAGCATCGCAAAGGATGAAAGAGCCAATTGTGGGTCTGGCGATAGGCGTACTTGTGGGCGGTTTATTACAATTAATAATTCAAATCCCGCCTCTTTTTAAAAAAGGTTTTAAACTTATTCGTTTAGAAAATACTGCTTCCTATCTTTCTCATCCCGGAGCAAAACAAATTGGTAAGTTACTCCTACCCAGGGTTTTTGGTTCAGCAATATATCAGCTCAATGTCTTTGTAGATACCATATGCGCCTCCTTAGCTCAAATTGTAGGAGAAGGGGCAGTTGCGGCAATTTATTATTCCAATCGGCTAATCCAATTTCCTATGGCTGTATTTGGAATTGCGCTTTCCTCAGCAGCGCTTCCTACAATGTCTGAATTTGCGGCAATTAAAGATTTTGAAAAACTAAAAAGAACTCTTAACTTTTCTCTGCGGGGAATATTTTTGATAATGCTGCCAAGCCAAGCCATGTTAATCGCTTTAGCCACTCCCTTGACAAAAATATTTTTTCAAAGAGGAGAGTTTAACAGTTACTCGACACTGATAACCTCAAGCGCGCTTTTATATTATGCCTTGGGATTATTTGCTTACGCTGGTGTTAAAATCTTAGTCTCCTGTTTTTATTCTCTGCAGGATACTAAAACTCCGGTAAAGGTTGCGGCTTTAAGTTTAATTGTAAATGTTATTTTAAATGTTATTCTAATGTTTCCCTTAAAGGTTGGCGGCATTGCTTTGGCTTCTGCCGTCTCCGCAACTCTTAATTTTTCTATCCTGTTCTCAATTCTTAAAAAGCGCATTGGCAATTTTGATGCGGGCTTCTTTGATTTTTTTTTAAGGATATTTTTAGTTAGCCTATTGACGGGAATTGTAGTATTCATATTCTGGCAGAGTTATTTTTTAAATTTAAATGAGATTTTTAAGCTTGGTTTAGGAATTTGTTTAGGGTTGGCAGTTTTTATTTTCATTGCATTTTTGATAAAGATTAGAGAGATTAAGGATTTGGTTTTATGGCTCTTAAAGAAAAGATAAAGACATTTCCAGATAGCTGCGGAGTTTATTTGATGAAGGATACTTTAGGAAAGATTATCTATATTGGAAAGGCTCTTTGCTTAAGAAAAAGGGTTGGCTCATATTTTTGGCATTTAAACACAAGAAATGCCAAGACAAATTTACTCATTGCTCATGTGAATGACATTGATTTTATTAAGACAAGGTCTGAGGCAGAAGCCCTAATTCTTGAAGCAGGCCTTATCAAAAGAAATTTTCCCAAATACAATGTTGAAATGCGCGATGGCAAAAGCTATCCCTTTATAAAAATTACAAAGGAAGAGTTTCCTACTATTATGATAGCCAGACCCCGCAAAAAAGATAATGCAGTGTATTTTGGTCCATATACAAGTGTAAGGCTTTTAAAGGAAGCCTTAAGGGCAATCCGTGGGGTTTTTCCCTATAGAACTTGCAAGATACGCAAAAAGAAAAAGGCCTGTCTTGATTATCACTTGGGTCTTTGTCCGGGTGTCTGCATAGGTAAAGTCAAAGCGCTGGATTATCAAAAAACCATGCAAAATATCCGCATGGTTTTAGAGGGAAGGCAGACAGAATTGTTGGATAAGCTTTATAAAGAGATGAGAATAGCATCTGATAAGACACGATTTGAGGAGGCAGCCAAGATACGTAACCAAATTGAAGCCTTGGGCGCTTTATATTTTGAAAGTAAGCCCAAGGGATATTTACAAGAAGCGAACACTTTAAAAGAGGCTTTGAAATTGACGAAACTGCCTTGGAGAATTGAAGCCTTTGATATTTCTAATATCTTGGGAAAAGAAGCAGTTGGCTCAATGGTCTATTTTTTAAGAGGCAGACCAGATAAAAATAATTATCGCCGCTTTAAAATTAAAACAGTTAATAATATAGATGACTATAAAATGCTTTCTGAGATAGTCTGCAGAAGGTATAGCAGATTAAAACAAGAAGGCAGAAAAATGCCGGATTTGATAGTAATTGACGGAGGAAAGGGGCAACTTTGCGCTGTAAAACAAGAGCTGGATAAATTGGGTTTAAATATTTCAGTCATTGCGATTGCCAAAGAAAACGAGGAAATTTTTGCGCCAGAAACAAGAACGCCATTAAAATTATCTTTTGATAATCCGGGATTGCAACTTTTACAAAGGGTGCGCAATGAAGCGCACAGATTTGCGCTTAAGTATCATCGGTTGTTGAGGAAGAAGGCAACTTTCAAGAAATAGATTTGTTCGATACTAGATACTTGATGCTAGATGCTCGATGAGGAATGGACGAGTATCAAGGATCGAGGATCGAGTATCGAAAATATGATTATATCGAAGTAGCAATGAAAAATAATCTACCTAAATTCAAAATCAGTGTTTTAAAAGCCACCCTTAAAATTCCTCTGGGCCAAACCCGCACTTATCAATGGCTGGCTAAGAAAATCGGTAACCCTAAGGCAGTAAGAGCAGTGGGTAATGCGCTTAAGAAAAATCCATTTCCTTTAATTATTCCCTGCCATCGCGTGATAAAATCAGATAGTAAAATCGGTGGTTATGCTGGCGGTACAAAAATGAAAAAATATCTTTTGGAGCTGGAAAAACAGATCGCCGCCAAGTTACATTTATAATTATTTATTTTCTCAATATCGGGTTTGCCGAGGCTTGTTTCTCGCCGCAACGCTTGGTCTTCCCCAGCGAGGAAGACCTGCGCTCGAAGAAAATTTTTTCTCGTCCGCCAATGAAGCAATGGCGGACACCATGCCCGAAAAAATTTTCTACGTGCGGCTCGAAATCAATCCTCGTCACCCGATACAATTTTTATCCCTGATATCCTGATGCCCCGATATACTTAAATCCTTTAATCCTAAATCCTATTCAGTGTCTTTGAGACAGATTTTCGTTTGAAAAAAGCTAAAATTTCTAAGGGGGATTAAATTCTACTTGACGAAACTCTCTTTTCAAGTTATACTTTTAATGAGAGTAAGGATGTAAGGAAGTAAGGAAAGAGGAGGTATTAAAATGACTATTGTTGAAACAGCAAAAGTTACCTCAAAAGGGCAAGTTACCATTCCAAATCGTATAAGGAAGTTCTTACGCTTACAGGAAGGCGCATCTGTAGCCTTTGGTCTAAGTAAACAGGGAGTAATTTTGTTACCCTGTAAGGTAACCGTAGAATCACCTTATACTCCTCAAGAATGGGCCAAGATTGAAAAGTTAGCCTCTGCCAAAGGCAAGGTCTATAGTAACGCTAAGAAAGCCAAGAAACATATTGAGGCCCTATGAGATTCGAGTTCAAGCCTTCTTTTGACAGATCAGTTAAAGCCTTCCACGGTAAAGAAAAGGAAGAAATAAAAAAAGTTGCCATTCAAACAATAGACATATTATCCCAGGATAGAGTAATTCATAAAGGTATTGGTCTAAAGCATCTCAAGGGTAACTTCTGGGAAGTAAGGCATGGCCTTAAAGCAAGAATTCTTTTTAGGTGGGAAAAAGACTTGGTTGAGTTTGTTCTTGCCGGTAGCCACGACGATATCAAGCGTTATCTAAAAAGTATTTAATCTGTTAAATCTCTCCCGCATTAAGTTTTAGTTCAAAATGGGGCCCCGCCACAATACTTGGCGGGCAGGCTGTTAAAGTTTTGTATTCGCAGGAACGCTTCAGTTTGCCCCAGCGAGGCAAACTTCGCTCGACGAAAATTCTCGCTCTCCGCCACTGAAACTTTGGCGGAACCGTGCCCGCTCGAATTTTCGACGTGCGGCTCGAAATCAATCCTTGTCACCCGATACAACTTGCTGTTGAAGTTAACAGCTCACCTTAAAGAATGTAACTACTTTAGCTAATTTAACCTTGTCAAAATTGATAAATGAAGGTAAAATAATAAAAAATAACAACCAAACTTAACCCGCCATTTAGATATGACGACCATAACAAAAGAAAAAAGCTTACATCAAAAGGATGTATTTTCTTTAATTAAAGATATCCCGTTCAAACCATATTTTGCTGAACATAAACATAATATCATCTTGTTTAATGAAGACTGCTTTAATATTCTTCCTAGTATTCCTGAAAATTCAGTTGATATGATTTTTGCTGACCCCCCATATTTCTTATCTAATGGCGGCTTTACTTGTCATGCCGGTAGAAAAGTTTCGGTCAATAAAGGCAAGTGGGATGTTTCCAAGGGAAGAGAAGAAAATTATCTTTTTACCTTAAGATGGATTAGAGAGTGCCAAAGGATATTAGCGCCCAATGGCACTATATGGGTGTCGGGGACATCGCATATAATCTATACTGTCGGCTATGTATTGCAGGATTTGGGTTACAAGATATTAAATGACATTGCCTGGTTTAAGGTAAACCCGCCACCAAACTTGAGTTGCCGCTATTTTACCCATTCTACAGAGACTATTCTTTGGGCTGCAAAAAATAAAGATAGCAAACACTATTTTGATTATCCGTTAATGAAGAAACTCAACAACGATCGCCAAATGTTAAGCCTTTGGTCTATTAAGCCGCCTAGCTGGGAGGAGAAAAAATATGGCAAACACCCAACTCAAAAGCCGCTACAGTTATTAGAAAGAATTATATTGGCTTCGACTAGGCCAGGCGATATAGTGTTAGATCCTTTTTGTGGCAGCTCAACCACTGGTATTGCCGCGTTAAGAGAAAAAAGGCAATTTATCGGAGTTGAAGTTGAGGAGGAGTATTTAAAGCTTTCCATAAAAAGGTTAAAAGACGAATTTGAGAATGCGTTAAAAGAAAAGTAGGTTACTGTGAAAAAAAGTGGATTCGGTGGGGCAAAGACAAAAACAGGATTAGTTTTTGAGTCGAGAGTTGAGTTGAAAAAACTCCTGGCTGCGCTTGCCGGTTATAAAGTCGTAGGTGACATTGTATACTTCCAGAATGAAAAAGTTGCAGAGTTTTACGGTAAAAATAAACTATATAAAAATCTATTAGAGCCACGTAACATTGATTATTTATCGATTATTTCTAAGAAACTACTTCCTGATGAAGCGATACTGATTCTAAGCGGTAAAACATTGTTTATTATTGAGATTAAATTTCAAGAAGTTGCAGGTTCAGTCGATGAAAAACTACAGAGCTGTGATTTTAAAAAGAAGCAATATAGCAGGTTACTTTCACCGTTAGGAATATCAGTGCAGTATGTGTACATTTTGAACGATTGGTTTAGAAAACAAGAGTATAGAGATGTATTAAATTATGTTGAAGCCGTTGGTTGTCGATACTTCTTCCATGAATTACCCTTGAGTTTCTTAGGCCTACCTCAACCAAAGGGATAGTTAACTGTTACAGCGAGGTGGCAGGGTGGGATTTAAGTAGCAAAAATTCTAAGGCAACTCTCTAAAAGATAGGGGGGTTGCCTTGGTTATTTGGGAGATTAGCAAAATGTACGATACAATAATAGTCAAAATTAAATGTACTTCTGAGCGGGGAATTCCGGCGACACGTACCTAATTCAAAAACCTATCCTTTGCCTGAACGCTCGTACTTTTTGGCTTTGGCAAAAAGTACTTCGTAGGCTGCGTCCCGAGAAATGCGAAGCATTTCCGGGATTTTATCCCTGAAATCGCTTTGCGATTTCTAGGGAGGATTAATTCGCCCCCACCGTTTTGTTTCGCTTTTGGTGAAGTAAAACGAACCAAAACGAAACAGTGGGGGCTCATTAAATTTCCTTGCATTCTAAAAAATAGCGTATAAAATATAATCATTAAAGGTCAAATGAAGCCCAAACTTACGGAAGCGATAGCGACGTAAGTTTGTGGCTGAATTTGACCCAGCACTAATTTTTGAAAAAGCGGTTTATTAAGAATAAACGGTAAGCTTGGTAACCAACTCGTTGATTTTTGAATACAGTACTATTACAAAAATTAGTGCTGGGTTTAATTCGCGCAAAACAACTTATGTCGCTGAAAAAAAGAATTAAGGCTCCATAAGTTGTGCGCTCATTAAAGGAAAGCAAAATGAAAATCAAAGATTTCTTAAAAATTATGGTAGAAAAACAAGCCTCGGATTTATTCTTAAGAACCGGAGGCATTCCACATCTCAGGGTTGATGGCCGAGTTTGCCCCATTGATAATATGATTATGTCAACTGATGATATGCAGCACATCATCAACGAGGTTCTTACTACTGATGAGCAAAAGAGAAAACTTCAACAAGAACTGGATGTGGATTTTGTTTTATCCCTGCCAGATTTGGGAAGATTTCGATTTAATGTTTTTATTCAGCGCGGCACACCCTCAATTGTAGTTAGATATGTTAAAGATAAAATCCAGACCTTTGAAGAATTAAATCTTCCTGCGGAAATTCTTAAGAATTTTGCTTCAGAAAGCCGAGGTTTGGTTTTGGTAACTGGTCCTGCAGGAAGCGGCAAGTCCACTACAATTAGCTGTATGCTGGATTATATAAATGAGACCTCCTGCCGGCATATCATTACAGTGGAAGATCCTATAGAATTTCTTTTTAGAGATAAAAATTCTGTGTTTAACCAGAGAGAGTTGGGTTTAGATGTTCAGTCTTATCCCTCGGCATTAAAGCATTTTACTTTGCAAAGCCCAGATGTTATTTATATCGGAGTAATTAGAGATAATGAAACTATGATGGCAGCAATGACCGCAGCAGAAATGGGAGTCTTAGTTGTCTCTACCTTTCATACCATAAATACTGTCCAGACAATTGAGCGCATAGTTAATTTTTATCCTCCCCATATCCATGAAGAAGTTAGGATGCAGTTATCACTTTTGTTAAAAGGCATAATTTGTTTAAGGCTAGTACCTAAAAAAGATGGTAATGGCCGCATCCCCGCTTATGAAACAATGGTGGTAACCCCTTCTATTGCTCGCGTCATCCGTGAAGGCAAGCTTACCGAGATTTCTCATTTTATTGAAGAAGGCGAGATGTTTGGCATGCGTTCCTTCAAACAGTCCTTGGTAAAATTAGTTACAGAAGGCAAGGTAGAAGAGGCAGATGCTAGATGTTCTGCTGATAGCCGTGACGAGTTTGATTTGGAGTTACGCGGCATAAAGAGAATCGCCTGACCCCTCAAACATAACTTTTCTTTTCTAAATTTCCTAATTTATGAGACTATTGAAAAAAGTATTTTTTAACACGGATTTTCACGGATTCCTTACGGATTTCACGGATTTTTTATCCGTAAAATCCGCTCTTTTATCTGTGTAATCCGTGTACAAAATGGTTTTTCAACGCTCTCAATTTATCCAAATTGAATTATATCCTTTCTAATGTTATAATAAATGAAACCACGACTTATGGAACATAAGTCGTTTGGTTGAATTCGCAGACGGCATTGACATCGAGGATGTCAATGCCTACGATTTACGGAATGTAAATGACGTAAATCGTCTGCTCATTAAAGGAGGATTACGATGTTTGAAGATATTAAAAAGCAAAGCGAAACCTTAAATTTAAAATTAAAACAGCTGCGAGGTTATCTTTGACGCAGACAACAAAGAAAAAAGAACTTTAGAAATCCAAGATTTAATGTCTGAGGCTTCTTTTTGGGATAATGGAAGCCAAGCCAATAAATTAGTTGCTGAATTAAAAGATTTAAAAACCAGAATTGAGCCTTTATTGACCTGCGAGAAAAAATTTCAGGAGCTAAGGGAGTTTATTGAGATTTCTGGATCTGAAGGGCCAGATTATTTAAGCCATATAAAGCAGGATTTAGACAAGCTCGAAGCAGAAATTGCCAGATTAGAATTTACAACTATTTTCAGCGGAGAATTTGATAGAAACAATTGTTTCTTAAGCATAAATGCCGGAGCCGGCGGAACAGAATCCTGCGATTGGGTAAATATGCTTTTAAGGATGTATACGCGCTACTCAACAAATAAAAATTTTAAACTGGAAACAACTGATATACTTACCGGTGAGGAGGCAGGAATTAAAAATGTTACCCTGCGTATTGCTGGTGATTTCGCCTTTGGTTATTTGAAGTCAGAAAATGGAGTTCATCGTTTGGTAAGGATATCTCCCTTTGATGCCAATAAAAGACGACACACATCATTCGCCTCTGTAGATGTAATTCCAGAGATTGAAGATAATATTGAAGTTGAGATAAAACAAGATGACTTAAGGATAGATGTATTTCGTTCCTCAGGACCCGGTGGCCAGAGTGTAAATACCACAGACTCAGCAATCCGCATTACTCATATTCCAACAGGCATTATTGTGCAGTGCCAGAATGAGCGTTCGCAGTATCAGAACAAACAAACTGCTATGAAAATCCTTCGCTCGCGGCTCTATGAATTAAAACGCAAAGAACAGGAAGAAAGAATGGGACAAATTTATAGCCAAAAACAGAAGATTGAATGGGGAAGTCAAATACGCTCTTATGTTTTACATCCCTACTCTATGGTTAAGGACCACAGAATAGACATTGAGACTGGAAATGCACAGGCAGTTTTGGATGGCGATATTGATTTATTTATAGATGGCTTCTTAAAAAGTCAGGCGAAGAAAGAGAAAAAGGCTTAATTATGGAAATCAGAGCCAGGCAAAAAGGTAATATCATAATTTTAGATTTGTTTGGCCGCATTGATGTGGATTCAGCTAATCTGGTTGAGGCTGTGGGTCAATGCCTGCGTGATGGCTATTTGGATATCTTGTGCAATTTTGAAGAGGTTGACTTTATCGACTATATGGGAGCATCTGCAATAGTTATTGCTTACAAAGATGTGATAAACAATAAGGGCAGAATGAAATTTGAAAATATCCCTGTCCATCTTAAAAATGTATTTTCTGTGGCAGGCTTAGATAGGATAATTGATATGTATGCCACAGAAGAGTTGGCGCTAAATAGTTTTAAAGAAGATAAGATTATAGAAAATATTCAAAAATTGCAGTTGCGCCGACGTTTCAAACGTTTGCCTTTGGATATTAAAGTAGAATTAAAAGCCAAATACACAAAGGGTGCCGTTTGTCTTAAAGTAGAAATTCTAAACTTAAGCGCAATAGGTGCTTTTATATACGGGTGCGAGGAATTTAAATTGGGAGATGAGGTGATTTTAAAGCTCAAACTTTCACCCAAACAAGAGGAAATTGAATTGGAAGCAAAGGTTGTTTGGTTGCTTGACAAACAGGTTCAGCCCCAGCTTTATCCAGGAATTGGGGTTGAGTTTTATAATATCAGCCCCCCTGTTCAGCAGAAATTAGTTGAATTCATCGAGAGAAATTTATCGCATCTAACTACGGATTAATAAAAATGAAACTAAAAAAAGCACTCTTAATCGTGGATGTTCAGAATGATTTTTGTCCGGGAGGTGCGTTGGCAGTTCCAAATGGCGGTAAAATCATTCCCTTCCTCAATAAATATGTTAAAATTTTTTCCGCAGAAAAATTGCCAATCTTTTTTTCTCGGGATTGGCACCCAAAAAAGACTAAGCACTTTAAAGAATTTGGAGGAATTTGGCCAAAGCACTGTGCTCAAGATTCCAAAGGTGCGATGTTTCATCCTAATTTAAGGATTCCTAAACAGGCAATAATTTTATCTAAAGGCATGGACCCTCAAAAAGATAGTTATTCAGTCTTTCAGGCAGTTGACCACTTTGGCATGGAGTTTCTAAATTTGTTAAAAATTTTTGGAATAGTAGAGTTGTTTGTAGGAGGCTTAACAACAGATTATTGTGTTAAGTGGTCGGTTTTTGATGCTTTAAAAAAGGGTTTAAAGGTTAAATTATTGATTGATGCTGTCAAGGGTGTTAACATTAAGCCAGAGGATTCTAAAACAGCCCTTGAAGAGATGATTATTAGAGGAGTTAAAACAATAACCTTTAAAGAAATATCTAAGCTAATGGCATAAAAACGATGATTGATTTTTTAGGAAGAAATTTAGTTTGGAAATTGGCACAGAACCACATTGATAAACTTTCGCCTTCGGTGAATATTCTTTTACCGCAGGAACTGCCCCTGCCATCTATGAACATGATTAAAAATATGGCAGACACAGTTTCAAAGATAAATATCTTGGAGGATAGTGTAAGTAAATTATCTAAGTCAGAATTTCTTGAGAAAACTGAGCGATTTAAAGAGCAAATTAAGCACACTATTCAAAATGAAGCAGCGCAAATACAACATTTAGAAGAGCAATATAATAATGCCGCTTCCTTGGAAGACAAAGAACAGATAAATCTGGAAATTAAGCAATGCCAAACAAATTTAAATACTACTTTAGAAAATTCCTTAGACGAAATTTTACCTGAAGCCTTTGCATTGGTAAGGGAAGCTGGAAAGCGCACGATAAATATGCGCCATTTTGATGTCCAGCTTATTGGCGGCATTGTTTTACATAAGAATAAAATTGCTGAGATGGCAACTGGTGAAGGAAAAACCTTGGTTGCCACTTTAGCCGCCTATTTAAATGCCTTAACCGGCCGTGGCGTGCACATTGTAACTGTGAATGATTATTTAGCGCGTCGGGATAGAGAGTGGATGGGTCCAATCTTCGAATATCTGGGGTTAAGCGTTGGCGTTATTCAACATGAAATAGATGCCAACGCTAGAAAACATGCCTACAACTGCGACATAACCTATGGCACAAATAATGAGTTTGGTTTTGATTATCTGCGCGACAATATGGTTATTTACAAAGAAGAAATGGTTCAGCGCAATTTAAATTTTGCCATAGTTGATGAGGTGGATAGTATTTTGATTGACGAGGCTAGAACTCCTTTAATTATTTCTGGTCCGGCAGAAGAATCCACAGAAAAATATTATAAAGCAGAAGGCATAGCCAGACAGCTAAAAGGCAGACGCATTACAGAAAAGGATGAAATTGCAGCAAAGTATAAAGGCGAAGATTTAACCAAGGGTTTTGAATATATTGCCGATGAAAAGGCGCAAACAATTTCTCTTACAGAAAATGGCGAAATTAGGGCGGCAAAATTATTTGGCATAGAAAACCTGCATGAGTTAGAAACTATGGAATACCGCCATCATGTAATTCAGTCCCTTCGGGCAAAGGAATTTTTTAAGTTGGATGTGGATTATGTAATTAAAGATGGCGAGGTGATTATTGTTGATGAATTTACTGGGCGGATGATGCCGGGCAGGCGTTGGTCTGATGGGCTGCATCAGGCGGTCGAGGCAAAGGAGGGCTTAAAGATTGAAAGGGAAAATCAAACCTTAGCCACAATTACCTTTCAGAATTATTTCAGGATGTACAATAAGCTTTCAGGTATGACTGGAACTGCCTTCACAGAAGCAAATGAATTTAAGGAAATTTATAAACTTGATTGTTTAGTTATTCCTACAAATAAAAAGCTTATCCGCACAAACTATCCAGATTGTATTTATAAAACTGAAAAAGAAAAATTTAATGCCGTGGTTGAAGAGATTGTAGATTTATATAACAAGGGCCGCCCAATGTTAGTAGGCACAATATCTATCGATAAATCAGAATATTTATCCGGTTTATTAAAAAGGCGCGGCATTACGCATCAGGTTTTAAATGCTAAATACCACGAGATGGAAGCTCAGATTGTTGCCCAGGCTGGAAGATACAAGGCAGTAACAATTGCCACCAACATGGCAGGAAGAGGAACTGACATTCTTTTAGGTGGAAAT
The DNA here is from genome assembly GCA_030692045.1 of Candidatus Omnitrophota bacterium. Classification (GTDB taxonomy): domain Bacteria; phylum Omnitrophota; class Gorgyraeia; order JAUYCX01; family JAUYCX01; genus JAUYCX01. The sequence continues at coordinate 19,402 of JAUYCX010000015.1, read as the reverse complement.
CCAGAATTTATGGCAAAAAGTTTTTTAAAGCAAACGAGCGAAAATTTATCTGTTGAACAGTTAATCGCTGAACACGAAAAACTTAAAGAAAAGTTTAGAAAACAGGTAGAAGATGAACATAAAAAAGTAGTTGAGCTTGGGGGTTTACATATTATCGGCACAGAGCGCCACGAAGCCAGGAGAATTGATAATCAACTACGCGGCCGCTCTGGCAGGCAGGGAGATCCGGGTTCGTCGAGATTTTATGTTTCTTTAGCTGATGACTTAATGAGATTGTTTGGTTCAGAGCGCATTGTTGGCATTATGGATAGACTGGGTATGGAAGAAGGCCAGGTAATTGAACATCCATTAGTTTCTCGAGCCATTGAGATTGCTCAAAAGAGGGTTGAGACATATAATTTTGAAATCAGAAAACAGCTTCTGGAGTATGACAATGTTATGAATAAACAAAGAGAGGTAATATATAGCTTACGGCGTTCGATATTAGAGGGTAAGAATATTCACAATTTTGTTCAACTGGCAATAGAAGAAAGTATTGATAATGGTGTTGAGCGGTATTTTACTACTGAGGCAGGGACAGATATAGATTTTGAAGGATTTATTCTGTTTCTAAAATCTAAATTTAATTTTGATTTAAATATCCCAATGGAAGAGTTAAGAGTTTTCTTAAGAAATGATTTAAGAGAATTACTATTAAAAAAAGCTGGAGAATATTATCAGGCAAAGCAGACTGCAATTGGAGTTGAGAACTCGACGCAATTGGAGCGGATTGTAAGTCTTCAAGTTATAGATACCAAATGGAAAGACCATCTTTATGCCATGGATAGCTTAAAAGAGGGCATAAACCTTAGAGCCTATGGCCAGAGGGATCCTTTAATTGAGTATCAGCACGAAGCCTTTAGTATGTTTGAGGAGATGTACAATTCTATAAATGAAGATGTTGTAGAAACCCTGTTTAAAATTCAAGCCGCAAAGCAGGAGAGGGTAAAGAGCGTATTTGCTTCTTTGCCGCAAGAATTTGTGCATAGCGAATTTTCCAGTTTATCGAGAAAAGCACAAGCTCAAGATATGCCTGTTTTGGCAAAACATGAGCCTTCTTCAGCCGCCTTTCGTAAGGAAACCCCAAAGGTTGGTCGTAATGACCCTTGTCCTTGTGGAAAAACAGATGCAAATGGAAAGCCTATAAAGTATAAGAAGTGTTGCGGCAGGTAGATGATAGGGTGCTAAATTTTTTGAGTAGAAGATTTTTGGATTATATTCTTTGCATCTTGAGTAGTATTTTATTAGCCCTATCTTTTCCTAAATTCAATTTTTGGTTTTTTGGTTGGGTGGGCCTTTTGCCTTTATTTTTTGCTTTACAAGGCAAAAGGCCCATTTTTTCTTTTCTCCTGTCTTATCTTACAGGTTTTTTATTTTTCCTATTAACAATTTATTGGTTAATTCATGTTACATTATTGGGTTTTTTGCTGTTAGCGGCATATTTAGCTATTTATTTTGGCTTATTTGGTTTTCTCATCGGAGTTTTTTCTAACAAACCGCCTATTTTTAAATTATTTTTATTCCCCAGCATTTGGGTGGTTTTAGAATTTTTAAGAAGCAATTTATTAAGCGGCTTTGGCTGGGCGCTTCTGGGATATTCACAATATCGGAATTTAGCAGTAATTCAGATTTCAGATATTCTCGGTAGCTATGGGGTTTCTTTTTTAATTGTGATGGTAAATGTGGCAATATGGGTATTGGTTTCAGAAGGCAGAGGACAGAGGTCAGAAGTCAGAAAGGTTTTCTTCTGTCTTCTGTCTTCTGTATTCTGTCTTCTGGCAGTAATTTCTTACGGCTTATTTAAATTAAACTACCAACTACCAACTACCAACTACCAACAACTCAAAGTTTCGGTCATCCAGGGCAATATCCCTCAGGAAATAAAGTGGGATGAAACCTCTTGGCCTTTAATTTTGGATAAGTATATTAATTTGACTCGGCAAGTAAGTAAAGATAAGCCCAGTCTCATTATTTGGCCAGAAACAGCATACCCTGGTTATTTGGCAGATAAGCCGCAGTTACTTAAAGAAATTCTTAATCTGGCTAAAGAATTAAGGACTAATTTTTTGCTTGGCGCAATAACTACTAAAGATTTCTCGATATATAACAGCGCAATCTTAATCTCTTCAGAAGGGAAACTTTCAAAGGCCTATCATAAACTTCACCTTGTTCCGTTTGGCGAATATGTTCCTTTTAGAGGCATATTTTCCTTTTTGCCAGAGCTGGCAGTTTTAGGAGATTTTACCAAAGGAAAAGAATACACTGTGTTTTCTTTAAACAAAGACAATTCAGCAAAATTTTCTGTACTCATTTGCTTTGAGGATACTATACCTTATTTATCGCGCCAATTTGTAAAAAAAGGCGCAAATCTTCTGATTAACATTACCAACGATGCTTGGTTTAAGGACACCAGCGCTCCGTTTCAACATTTACAGGCATCTGTTTTTAGGGCAATAGAAAACCGTTGTCCTTTAGTGCGCTGTGCCAATACAGGGGTTTCTGCTTTTATTGACGAGAACGGTAGAATTATTGATATGGTTTTAGAAGGCAATAATAAGGCAACCTTTATTTCTGGGTATAAAACTAAGGAGATTAAATTAAAAAATAGCAATTCTTTTTATTCCCGCTTTGGAGATTTATTTGTTTTAGCATGTTTATTGATTTTTATTTCAGGTATCTTTAAATTCTGGAGGATAAGTGTTTAACATCATTATTCTTGGCATTACCAGTTTTTTAACAGATGTCTCCAGCGAAATGATTTATCCTTTAATACCGGTTTATCTGGTGACGCAATTAGGTGTAAGTCCAGTAATACTGGGTTTAATTGAAGGAGTTGCTGAAAGTTTAGCCAGTATGCTTAAGGTTTTTTCAGGCTATCTTTCTGACAAGATTAAACTAAGGAAACCCATTACTATCTTTGGCTACACATTCTCAATGATTGGTAAGGTATTTTTATATTTATCCAGTTCATGGCATTTAGTATTTTGGGGTAGGGCTTTAGATCGCTTTGGCAAGGGTGTACGTACAGCTCCCAGAGATACTTTGATTGCTGAATCAAGCCAGACAAAAAACAGGGGCGCAAGTTTTGGATTGCATCGGACAATGGATACATTAGGGGCTGTTGTGGGAATTTTACTGGCGTATTACTTATTTACTGCATATAAGGGAAGTTTTAATAATCTCTTTCTTTTTTCACTTTTGCCTGCGGTTTTAGGCGTTCTATTTCTTTTCTTAGTCAAAGAAAAAAGGAAGGTTATCCAAGAATCTGAGTTTAAACAAAAACTTTCTTTCAAATGGTCTAATTTGGATAAAAGGTTAAGAATATTCTTGATTATTACTTTTATATTTTCTTTAGGCAATTCTTCAAATCAGTTTTTACTCTTGAGAGCCAAAAATATTGGTTTTAATATGGCAACCGTAATTCTTTTGTATTTAACCTATAATTTAAGTTATGCTATTTTTTCTTGGCCAGCGGCATGGCTTTCAGATAGGGTAGGTAGAAAACGGATTTTGGTTATTGGGTATCTGGTTTATGCAATTGTCTACCTTGGTTTTGCCATAACCCAATCTCATTCTTTGGTATGGTTTTTATTCGCTCTTTATGGGATTTATTCTGGATTTACAGAAGGGGTAGAAAAAGCATTAATTGTAGATTTAGCTCCTCGAGAATTGAGGGCAACTTCAATTGGTTTACATGGGATGTTAGTGGGTATTGGGCTTTTGCCAGCCTCGTTAATTGCGGGTTTACTTTGGAGGTTTGTGGGAGTAAACAGCCCATTTTATTTAGGCAGCGTATTAAGTCTTTTGGCTGGTTTGGCTTTATGGCTTTTAATATGATTAAGTTAGAAACGGATAATTCATTGAGTTGGGATTTTTATTCATTGATGCTTATCTTTTGTTTCTCTTTTTTATTGATATTTCGATGGACAATGTCGCCAGCATTTATCGATGTATATTACCATCTTTCAGTAACAAAGGGTTTTAATGAAGCCGGTGGTTTTGTTACTAAAGATTTTTGGGAATTTGCACCTGTGGGCAGGCCCCACTTATATCCACCTTTATTACATTTTCTAATGCTTTTATTTTTTAAGGTGGGATTTTCTTTAATATCTATTGCCAGACTATTTGAATTTATTATTTATCCTCTTTTATTAATTGTTATCTGGAAATTAATGGAGGATTATTTTGACAAAAGATTAGCCTTCTTTGCAGTATTAACCGGAGTATCTATTTATTCGTTCTATCTAGCCACCATTAATTTTATTCCTGCATCTTTAGCAACAGTCTTAGGGTTACTTGCCTTTATCTATTTAGATAAGGGAAAACTCTTAGCCTCAACGATATTTATGGCATTATGTTTTTATACTCATGCCATAACGCCTTGGATATTTATTACCAGTATTATCATTTATGGATTTTTAAATCGAGCCCGAAGAGAAAATTGTCTTATAACTACTTTACTTAGTTTTATTCTTACCCTGCCATTTTTAATATATCAGTTTAAGGCCAGAGAATTTATAAGATTCTCCACAGGTTTAGAAAAATTTCCTATCGAGATAAATCTTTGGCTATATTTAGTAGCGCTGCCGGCTCTAATAATTTCCTTTCAGAAAAAAGGTAAGTATTTCATTATTCCTTCATTACTTATCGCCAGTTTATTGCCATTATTTTTTGGATATCGTTATCGCTATTTATCCGGACAAAGTAATTTGGCATTAATTGTTCTATCAGCGGTAAGCCTGGAAAAAGTTTTTGTAAAATCTTCAATTGGCTTAACATCAATTTTTAAACATTTAGATAAGAGGCTCGCAGGATTAATAGTTCTTTGGGCTGTCTTTATATTTTTTCTTATCTTTTCGCCTACTGTGTATTTTAAGGAAGGAAAGGTTAAATTTTTTATGTTGAATTCAACATATATAAATTTAGTTCCCAGATTTAAAAGAATACACAGGCCTAATGAGACCTCAATATATTTTCCTAAATATTTCGATGAGATTAAAAGAATTGTAGAAGAGAATTCTCAAACCGAAGACATAATCTACTGCAATAAGGAATATGTCGGTGGTTTGATTTCTGTTTTTACAAATAGAGTAACCTCCAACGCTATGTTAAAAGAGATAAAGCCTTATAAGATAATTGACCCAGCGGCCTCTGCTAAACTTATAATCTGGATAAAAGACCCAGATAATTTACAAGATAAAGACTTGACTTCTGTTATTGAGAGATATAATCTAATAAAAATTACTGAAACAGATATTGCCTACATTTACAAAAATCCTAATTCTAATGCAAAAAAGATAGTTTCTAAGCCTTTGTTAGCTGAAGGCTTAATATTTGGAATGCTATTTTTATTGGCTGGGTTAGTGGTATGGGATATCTATAGAAAGAGTTAATTTTGATGGAGAGAAATAGAGAAGTAAGAAAAATTTTGGTTTATATTTTGGCGCTTAACTGGTTAGTTGCATTGGCAAAGCTGGCCTTTGGTTTTATGATAAACAGTGCCAGTATGATTGCTGACGGCTTTCATTCATTTGCCGATGGCTTGGCTAATATTGTTGGCCTTGTAGGTATCCATTTGTCCTGTCAGCCAATTGATAAAGACCACCCTTATGGCCATAAAAAATACGAAACCTTTACTGCCATTTTCATCGCCATACTTTTATTTTTAGTTTGTTTTAATATTCTTCATGACAGCATAGAGCGCATAAAAAATCCCATTATCCCAAAAGTAAACATCTATAGCTTTTTGGTTATGATAGTTACGATGCTTATAAATATTTTTGTGATGCGCTATGAGTTTCGCTGCGGAAAAAGGTTAAATAGCGATATCTTAGTGTCTGATTCTATGCACACACGAACAGATATTTTTACCTCTTGTGCAGTAATTATTGCACTTATCGCTTCCAAGAGCGGTTTAAGATTTATCGACCCTATCGGCTCGATGGTGATTGCTGGATTTATTGCTTATGGCGGCATTGAAATTTTACAAGAGACTTCCCGCGTTCTCTGTGATGCCGCAATGGTAGATATTAAAAAAATAGAGAAAATTGTTATGGGAGTTGAGGGCGTTGCTTTTTGTCATAAGATTCGCACGCGCGGCAGACCCGACGATATTCATATAGACCTGCATGTGCAGGTATCCAATGATATGCATATAACAACAGCTCATAAGTTAAGTTATAAAATAGAAGACCAGATAAAAAAGAAGATACCCGGTGTAGTTGATGTTGTTGTGCATATGGAGCCGTTAACTAGCAGGGATAAAGAAGAGAAGCACTAAATCAAATGTTAAATCCTAAATCCCAAACCCTAAATAGAACTAAAACCCTAAATCCTAAACTCGAAACTCTAAATAAACCCAAAACACAAATTCTCCAAACCCAAAATAAAAGTTTTGAGTTTTGAAGTTTGAGTTTTGAGTTTATTTAGAGTTTAGTGTTTAGGGTTTAGAGTTTAAGGCAAAGGAGTTTGACGTGGAAATAAAGATTGTAAAAATCGAGAAACCAGACGATGTCAACATAATTATAGGCCAGACGCATTTTATTAAAAGCGTTGAAGATATTTACGAGGCAATTGTCAATGCTAACCCAAACATTAAATTTGGCATTGGATTTTGCGAGTCATCCGGGAAATGCTTAGTGCGTATTGAAGGCAATGATGATGAAATGAAAGAAATCGCCTGTTTAGATGCCCGGGATATTGGCGCAGGACATATATTTGTAGTAGCCATTCGCAGCGGCTATCCCATAAATATCTTAAATGCCTTAAAAAATGTACCTGAGGTTTGTTCAATATACGTGGCAACGCAGAACCCTTTGGAAGTAATTGTAGCTGAGACAGAAACTGGCAGGGGTATTCTTGGCGTTATTGATGGCTCAAAGCCCAAAGGTGTTGAAACTAAAAGCGATGTAAAGTGGCGTAAGGGACTTTTGCGAAAACTTGGTTATAAACTTTAGAACACCGCTAAACCGTCCTCCACAAAGCGCTGGCGGACGCCCGCCAATGATTTGTGGCGGGCGCAAAATACCGCAAAGACGCAAAGAATTCTTTGCGCAATTTGCGGTGTGGAATATTTTAATTCATGCTATTTGCGATTTTGCGTTAAAAAATTATTCTTGAATTGTAAGTAATTTTTGCTATAATTTAGCCAAAGATAGATGACCCTAAAAGAAATTACCAAGCGTTTCCAACGCCTGATTGCCAGAAAGGCTTTAAGGGTCTGCTCTTTGATAATTAAGTTTTTGCCAGAGGCTGCAGTTTATTCTTTGGCTGATTTTTTGGCAAGGGTAGGTTATATTTTAGCCATAAAACAGCGTAAGATTGCCTTAGAGAGTTTAAGCATTGCCTTTGCCAAAGAAAAAGATAAGATAAAGATACAGGATATTGCGAAACTTGCCTTTCAAAATATGGCAAAGGGTATGGTTGAGCTCATTTACCTTATGGAAAGACCCAATCTTATCAAAGAAAGGGTTAAAATCGAAGGCAAAAAACATTTAGACAATGCCCTTAAACAAGGAAAAGGTGTAATTGGTGTGAGTGCCCATTTTGGCAATTTTCCTTTAATGCTTTTAAGACTAAGGCAGGAAGGTTTCAAAACCAATGCCATAATTCGTTATGCGCGTGATGAAAAAATAGAAAAATATTTCCAGCAAAAAAGAACAAGCCTAGGGCTAAACACTATTTATAGCCAGCCTCGCAAGGTTTGTGTGGATAAAAGCATTAAGGCTTTAAGAGACAATGAGTTTCTGTTTATACCCTTAGACCAGAATTTTGGCACTGGTGGGGTGTTTGTGGAGTTTTTCGGCAGGCAGGCAGCCACAGCCACAGGGCCGGTGATTCTTGCCAAGCGCACGCAAGCGCCTATTGTGCCAATGTTTATCATCAGAGAGAAAGATAACACGCATAAAATTATCATAGAGCCGCCACTTTACATTGAAGAAAAAGAGGATTCTCAAAAAACAGTTACCTTTAATATTGCTCGTATCACAAAGATAATTGAGAATTATATTAGAAGTTATCCGCAGGAGTGGGGTTGGATTCATCGACGTTGGAAAAGTCAAATGAAGACATGAGTTATGGCGCCCATAGAGCGCCATAAGTTGTGTCGTCATTAAAGAGAGGAGGGAGAAAATGACAGAAACAACACAAGAGACAAAAACCGATAGTGGCAAGAAAATATTAGCTACAGCCTTAAAGGTTATTTTAGGGATAGTACTTATTGTTTTGGGTTTAGCGTTAGTTATCCGCTGGTGGGAGGCGCTTTTTACAGTTATAAGGGGGTGCTTAGGTTTATTCTTAATTTTAGCCGGGCTTATCACTCTGGCTATAGCCAAAGAGTAATTTTTCTTAAAAAATCAAGGGTGATTTATTCCGACTTTCTTTGGGATGAGTCACCCTTTGGTTTTTAATTCTTTGGGCTTCCAAATGAAAGGACTTTAGATGAAGGTAAAAGAAATAATGACACGGGAGATAATTAGTGTCTCTCCACAAATGAGCGCCAAAGAGGCATTGGAGGTTTTATTTAAACACCGCATCAGCGGCCTTCCGGTTATTGATGAAAATGGTAAACTTGCGGGAATGTTTACTGAAAAAGATGTTTTAACCGCTGCTTTACCAAGCTATGTTTCTAAGGTAGGAAAATTTATTTATGATGAAAACCCCAAGGCCATAAAAAGAAAGATGTCTCAATTAGACAAGATAAAGGTTAAAGATATCATGCGAAAAGAGGTAGTTACAACAGAAGAAAATGTAACCTTATGCGAGGTAGCCAGGCTTATGCTTACACAAAATGCCAGGCGCATCCCTGTCGTGGATAAAAATGGCATTATTAAAGGTATCATTGCCCGCGAAGATATTGTTAAGGCATTTGCCAAAGAGGTGGAGGCTTAATGAATAGCCGGATTAAAAAATTTATTATCCTAATTATAATTTCTGTTGCATTGGGTTTTTTAAGCAGGGTCTCTGGATTAAGCGCTCATCAGGCATTAGCTATTTCAATATTTTGTGTTTCTATTCTGGGTACATTGTTTTTTTGGGATTTTCGCTTAAGCTTCGCTTTCTTAGGCTCTTCAATTTTATTATTAACCCGAACAATTGATTTGGAAAATTTAATAAAGTTTAGTTCGCTGGAAGTAATTTTATTTTTAGTAGGCATGATGGTCATAGTTGGCCTTTTAAAGGATGCCGGTTTTTTTGCCTGGCTAATAGGCTTGATTATTCGTATGAAAAAACTTACAGCCAAGAAATTTATTTTTTCTATTTGTGTCATTTCTGCATTATTGGCTTGTGCAGTGGATGAGGTAACTGCTATTATTTTTATGGTTGCGGCAGTTTTAGAAATTTGCGATTATTTTGAAGTTGACCCTGCGCCTTTTATTATTACTTGTGTTCTGGCAACTAACATTGGTTCTTCTGGCACTGTTTTGGGTAACCCCATTGGTATTTTAATTGCCACAAAATCGGGGCTAACCTTTGAAGATTTCTTAATTAAAGCCTTTCCCTTGATGATTTTTTGCCTATTTGTTCTCATAGGGATAGTTTTACTTTGGTATCGTAAGGTAATAAAGGAATTGGAATATAAAATGAAGGCATTTGGCGAGAATGAAATGTTGATTAAACTTATCTCTGTTCCGCCTGAAAGGCAACTAAAGATAAGTTTATTAATATTTGGAATCACACTTTTTTTGATTTCCTTACACCATCGTTTTGAAGTAATCTGGGGTTTGGAAGCCAATACCGTGTTATTGGTAATACCTCTAATTAGCGCAGGCTTGGTTATGATTTGGAAATGGCAAAAGGCGCGGGATTTTATCGAAAAGGATGTGGAGTGGTGGACACTTTTATTCTTTTTACTGCTTTTTGCCCAGGCAGGCACTTTAAAATATACTGGCGCAACAGATGCCTTGGCGGGAAAGCTCGCTCATTTAGCAAAAAACAGCCCCACAGCTATAATTGGTTTGGTTCTTTGGATAAGCGCAATTGGCTCAAGCATATTGGATAATGTGGTTTTAGTAGCCGCTTTTATTCCTATAATTCAGAGCTTTCATGATATTGGATTTAATCTTCAACCTCTTTGGTGGGCGCTATTATTTGGCGGTTGTTTTGGCGGCAATATTACTTTAGTTGGCTCAACTGCTAATATTGTGGCTTTAGGCATCTTGGAAAAAGAGAGAAATATAAAGATGACCTTTTTTCGCTGGTTTTGGATAGGTTTAACTGTGGGAGTGATTACTACTTTCATTGTTTGGTTAAGTTTAATATTTTTACCCTTTTATCACTAAAGAAAGAGGCAAATTAAATGTTAAGGAACTTACAAAAATATTTTTTTGCAGGTTTAGCAATTCTTTTGCCGTTTGTAATTACCTTGTATATTTTGGCTTACATATTTCGCTTCTTTGACAATATTTTAGGAAGATTCTTGAACAGTTACTTTAAAAAACAACTGGGGTTTTATATCCCGGGTATCGGGATTGTACTTTTTATTTTGATAATTCTGCTCTTTGGCTTTATTACTACGCATTTTTTAAAGAAAAGATTTCAGGCTTTCTTTGAAAATTGGTTTCTAAAGTTGCCGTTTATTAAATTGGTGTATCCATCCATTAAACAAATTGTCAATTTTCTAATATCTAAGGAAAAACCAGAATTTCAAAAGGTAGTTTTAGTGGAATATCCTCGTCGAGGAGTGTATTCTTTAGGCTTTGTGACAAATGAGTCGATGAAAATAATTCAAGAGAAGACTGGTCAGGAATTTTTAAATGTGCTTATCCCCAGCTCCCCAAGTCCATTTACTGGTTTTGTGATTATGGCGGCAAAGAATGAGTTGATTTTTTTAGATATAACGGTTGAGGATGCCTGTAAGTTTATAATCTCGGATGGAGTAGTTAATCCCTGAAAATCAAGTTATCAATTTCCTTGACATTTTTTTTAAAAATGGTATAAATATGCTATTATGTAAGAAAGAGAGGTGAGATTATGTTACATAAATTGTATTCATTCGTAATTTTAGGTACTGTGTGCATAGCTTTACTTGCAGTTTATGCATTTTCTCAAGATGTACCTTCGGTTAACAAGGAGACGCCAGCCTCAACTTCTATCAGTGAGCCAACGCCTTCCTCAACGCCTTCCTCCGGGAATATTTCTCAGATGCCTACACCAACAGTTAGTAGCGAATCTACCCCCCTCAAGGAAGCAAAGCCAATTACTGAAGAGGCAAGGTGGGTTTGGGCTGAAGTTATTTCAGTAGATACTGCAAATAATCAAGCGTTAGTTAAATATTTAGATTATGATACCGATGAAGAAAAAGAGTTGACTATTGTTATAGATGACAATACGCGCTTTGAAAATGCAGAAGGAATTAAAGCAATTGCAGTTGGCGACAATGTTGGTGTGGATTATGTTCTTAACGATAAGGGTCAAGCAGTCGCTAAATCGATTGCCTTAGAGAAAGCTGAAGCGATGCCAAAGCCTGCTACTGAAGAAACAATAGAGTTAACGCCCCAAAAGGAAAGCATCGCACCACAAGAGACAACAAATGCAGTAGAAGTCCCAGCCACAAAATAGATATTTAATTCAAATTTAACAAATAAGGCAGGATTTTTATCCTGCCTTAAATTTTTATGGGCTTAAACATCAAACTCATTATCTTTGATTTAGATGGCACGCTTATCGATGCCTATAAGGCAATTGCTGTAAGTTTTAATTTCACAATGCAAAAACTAAACCTTCCCCAGCAGTCATTCCATACTATTAAGAAGTCTGTGGGCTGGGGCGATGAAGGATTGTTAAAGCCATTTGTTGAAAAGGAAAATTTAAAAAAAGCACTGCTTATATATCGGCGCCATCACAAAGAATCATTAAAGACAAAATCCCGCCTTTTTCCTTTCGCAAAAAAAGTTTTAGAATATCTAAAAAAGAAAAAATATATTTTAAGCGTAGCGAGTAACCGGCCTAGAAAATTCTCTGATATAGTATTGAAATCCCTCAAGATTAAGAAATATTTTAATTATATCCTTTGTGCCGACCAGATTAAAAGGTTAAAGCCCCACCCAGATATTATCTACAAGATAATGAAAAGATTCTCTGTTAAAAAAGAAGCAACCCTTTATGTGGGAGATATGACTGTAGATGTAGAAGCAGGTAAAAGGGCAATGGTAATGACAATTGCGGTTTTAACAGGTTCAAGCAGTAAAAAAGATTTAATTAAGGCAGGGCCGGATTTAATTTTTAAAGATATCTCCGGCTTGTTAAAGATTTTATAAAAACTAATGAAAAAGGTTGTTTTAGTCATTTTTTGTTTGTTTTTAATTTTATGCGGATTTTATTTTTTAAAAGACAGGTTGTTTTGGATAGATAAGTTTGAATTTCTTTCTCCTATTGATTATTCAGGCGATATTCCAATACGACGCGATTACTATGGGGAGGGGAACTTTGGCGCAAAACGCAGCCGCGGCAGGCGCCTTCATTTAGGAATAGATATCTTGGCAGAAATTGGCTCTCCTGTAAAAGCGGCAAAATCAGGCATTGTTTTGAATGCTACAAGAAATCATGGTATGGGAAAGTATGTTGAGATTAAACATCGTAGCGGCCTCATCACAATTTATGGACATCTATCCAAGATATTGGTTAAGAAAGGGCAAAGGGTTAAGCAGGCAGAGACAGTGGGAGAGGTTGGCAAGACTGGTAACGCCAGAAATAGGCTGATTTTGCCTCATTTACATTTTGAGGTAAGAAAATTTGGGCTGCCTCAGGATCCAGTTAATTACTTGTATTTAAGTAGCAACAAAGATAGATTTAAACTTTTAAATGCCTTGTTTCCTAATGGAAAAAACAACACCCATAACAGTCAATAATTTAAGAAAGGCAATAAAAATTCCAGTTGACTGCATCCCTAATATGGGAATAAATATAATCGCGCTCATAATCGCCCCTAAGCAGGCGCCTGTTAAGTCATAAGCGTATAATTGAGCCACCGCCCTACTTCTAAATTCTGGATTGGAAAAATAAATTTTATTAGCTAAGGGAAATTCTGCGCCTAAAAGAAAACCCGCAAGAAAGCTTAAGAAACAAAATACCATTTTTATTAAACCAAATAGTGCCGCCTCATTTATCTTTGACAAAATAAATAGTAAAACAGGAAGCATTAGAGAAAATGTAATTATAGCAAATTCAAATTTTAATAGAGTTACAAAATTATTTTTTATTTTATTTAGCCTCCAATTTAGAATTAAACTGCCGCTGGCCAATCCAAACATAAAGGCGCTGCTTAAAATTCCAATCCAGGCATAGATTAATCCATAAATAATTTGAAAGCCTAAAATTAAGATTAATTCAAAGGTTATCCCAGAGAAGCCAGAGATTAAGATTAGCCAAGAGATATTTAAATTAACCGTTTTTGAATTTCTTCTGCTAAAGAAACAAACCAAAGAAAAAATTATAAATATTAACGAGATAGCGGTGGTTAAGTTAATTTTGTCAATTGCTCTAAAAATATTTTTTGTTTGAGGTGAGATTAGGCTATAAAGAAAGGCCAGCCCATAAAACAAACCCCGGGGGGTAAAATCCCTATTCAATAATTTGCCTATCTTTAAATCTTTCAGCTGTTCAAAAAACCACTCTCTCCAAGATTTATCCAAGCGATAACTTAGAGAAAAAGGAGTTAAAAGGTGTGTTTTTAAATTCCTATCCTTAAAACGCTGGATAATAACTTGATTAGAAATCTCTTGTAAATTTAAATTGTTCGAAGCTAAAAACAGATTAAAATCCCCTGGCACAACAGAAACATACCTGTAAACTGAGGTTAAGGTTTTATATATGGAACTGTTTAATTGGCGCAGCTCTTCATTTAAATAAGTTAATGACCCTGGAAGCCGCAGGCTAATTAGGCCATCAGTTTTTAAGATATTTTTTGCCTCTTGATAAAATTCTTGAGTAAACATACGGTTGGTTTGTAAGGTTGTGGGGCTGGCTACATTTATAAATATTACATCATATTTTTTTTGCGAATTCTTGACAAAACCTCTACCGTCCTGATAAATGATATTTACTCGAGCATCATTTAGCTCTTTAACAGTTAATTCTGAAGGGAATTTTTTTATTTCTTTGATAATCAAAGGGTCTAATTCAGCATAATCAACTTTGGATAAAGGCTCTTTCAATATTTCATTTAAGATTCCGCCAGCCCCAGCGCTAATCAAAAGTATATCTTTGGGCATAGGGTGGTGAAGTAATGTTAAATGCACAAATTCCTCTGTAAAAGTTATATCTGTTATCGGTGTAACAACAGAAGGCACACCATTAGAAAAGAAGGTTAATTGATCCTTAACTTCAGTAACAGTTACATTGCCGTAAATAGAATTTTGATAATTTAGAATCTTTTGTTTGGGAAATTGTTTTTGTAAACTTGTTTGGTGCAATAAATCAATCTTATCCGTTAAAACCAAAGCAACATTCAGGCAAGATAAAAAAATTAGAAGCCGTAATATTATTTGTTTTTGGCTTAGTGTTGATACAAGACACAGATAAAATACGCCCACAATTGCCATATAGCCCAATAAAAAAGTAATTTGAAAACTATTAAACAATGGTAAAAATATGTAGCTAAAGATAATTCCTCCCAAAAGCATTCCTAATGCCTCAAGAAGATATACCTTAGTTATGGCTGTTGCTTCTAAATTTTGAGAGAACATCCGGCAAGCAAAATAAAATTGCAAGCCATCCAAAATGCTAAATAAAAAAAGGCTGCTAAATGAGATAAGAAACATTTGAGGTAAATTTACAATCTCGCCATAAAAGATTCCTAAATTTACTTTGGCAGTTCTGATAAGCCAAATAGTTAAGGGCAAGGTTAAAATAATAAAAATTTGCAAAATTGTATATGCCTTTATATTATGCTTAAACTTAGTAAAAATTTTGGCAAGCAGTCCGCTTCCTAACGCTTCTAAAAGAAGCCAGTTAGAGAGGATAATGCCTAAGGAGAGCTCGTTGCCGCTAAAGATAATCAACAGCTCGCGAATAACAATAATCTGCATGACCATAGCGATAAAGCCCTTGATTATTACTGCAATATTTTTAGCCCAGTTTTCTTTAGACATCTTAAATTGATAATAACAAATTATAGAATTTATTTCAATGAAAAGTAATTTCGCTTGCGCCGAAAAAGTTTTTTCGGCATCAAGCGAAAAAATACAAACTTGTGCTTATTTTTTCGCTTGTGTCGGGAATACTTTCCCGACCAATCAAAAATTAATCGCCAGTTGGTATTTTTTGCTTGATTAAGTCTTGTTTATCTGGTATATACAGATTATTAAAACTTTAAAAAATGGAGGTTAAAATGGGTGGAAAGCGTAATCGTCGAGGAAAATTATCCTGGCGAAGCAAAAAAGCCAATAAAGGTAAAAAACCCTGCATGGGACATTAGAATAAAATTGGTTACGTCTTAAAAGGTTTACGGTTGCGTAGCTCGTCACGTTAAACGTAAGACGTCATACGTAACGAGCAGCGCAACCGTCTGACGTTTGACGAAGAAACAACTAGTTGAAGGGAGGAACATTTTATATGTTTGATTTGCTCATTCTGGCACCTCTCGGTTCTATTTTTGCTCTGGGTTTTGCAGCGTATTTAGCTATTTCTATATTAAGGAAGGATGAAGGAAATGAAAGGATGCGCCAGATTGCCTGCGCAGTTAGACAAGGCGCATCTGCCTATCTTAAAAGGCAATATTTGGGTGTGGCGCTGTTTTTCGTAATAGTTTTCTTTATATTACTTTTATTAGCCCTAAATAAATATTTGACAATCTTTGTGCCTTTTGCATTCTTAACCGGCGGATTTTTCTCTGGGCTTTCAGGTTTTATTGGAATGTCTATTGCCACACGCTCCAGTGCTCGCACAGCCAATGCAGCCATAAAAAGTTTAAATAGTGCTTTGCGTATTGCCTTTTCCAGCGGCGCGGTAATGGGTTTAACCGTTGTGGGTTTAGGGCTTTTGGATTTAAGCATTTGGTATTATTTCTTAAATTGGTATTATGAAACCCATGCTTTATTTATTGGGGCAGATAAAATTTCTGCCATCACTTCTACAATGCTTTGTTTTGGTATGGGCGCAAGCTCTCAGGCGCTATTTGCCAGGGTCGGCGGAGGAATTTTTACCAAAGCCGCAGATGTGGGCGCAGATTTAGTGGGTAAGATTGAAGCAGGTATTCCAGAAGATGACCCCAGAAACCCTGCAGTTATTGCTGATAATGTGGGTGATAATGTGGGAGATGTAGCTGGAATGGGAGCTGACCTTTATGAATCATATGTAGGTTCAATTGTGGCAACCTCTGCTTTGGGTGTGGCAGCTGGTTTGGGGGTTTTGGGTGTTACAGTTCCTATGGTTATGGCTGCAGTGGGTGTAATTGCATCTATTATTGGAACATTTTTTGTGCGTTCTAAAGAAGAGGCAACTCAAGCCGCGCTTTTAATGGCTTTACGCAAAGGTGTTTTTGTCTCAGCTGGTTTAATTGCAATCATCTCTTTATTTCTCGTGGCTAAAACCCTTGGCTGGCAGCATATTGGGATATATTACGCGGTTTTATCCGGACTTATTGCGGGAATTCTCATTGGCCTTTCCACGGAATATTATACTTCCAGCAGATACTCTCCCACGCGCTCAGTATCAGAAGCAAGTTTAACCGGTCCAGCAACTGTAATTATTGGCGGCTTGGCAGTGGGGATGCTCTCAACAGCTATTCCAGTTGTAGTTGTCTGTATTGCGATATTGGCAAGTTATTATTTATCCGGAGGTGCAACTAATTTTAATCTGGGACTTTATGGAGTGGGAATTTCAGCTGTGGGAATGCTTAGCACCTTAGGAATTACCTTGGCAACCGATGCCTATGGACCAGTTGCAGATAATGCTGGCGGCAATGCTCAGATGTCAAATCTTGAACCAGAAATAAGAAAACGTACTGATGCCTTGGATTCTTTGGGTAATACTACAGCAGCCACAGGAAAGGGTTTTGCTATTGGTTCAGCTGCCTTAACAGCCCTGGCTTTAATTGCAGCATATAAAGAACAAGTGGCGCTTTTTGGTAAGGAAATGGAACTATCTCTAATGAATCCTCGAATTCTTATCGGTATATTTATCGGCGGAATGCTTCCATTTTTATTTTGTTCTTTGACAATGAGTGCTGTTGGCCGTGCAGCTGGTAAGATTGTTATCGAGGTAAGGCGCCAGTTTAAAGAGATTATTGGTTTAATGGAGGGAAAAGCAAATGCAGACTATGCTCAGTGTGTTAAGATCGCCACAACCGCTGCACAAAAAGAAATGATAATCCCATCGCTTATGGCAATTATTGTGCCAGTTGCCACTGGCCTTTTAGTCGGCGTTGAGTCTGTGGCAGGACTTTTAACCGGAGCAACAGTTTCTGGATTTGTTCTGGCAGTAATGATGGCAAATTCCGGCGGAGCCTGGGATAATGCCAAGAAATATATTGAAGAAGGTAATTTTGGCGGAAAAGGCTCTCTGGCACACAAAGCAGGTGTTGTAGGAGATACTGTGGGAGACCCGTTTAAAGATACCTCTGGCCCAAGCTTAAACATCCTCATAAAACTTATGTCTATGGTTGCTATTGTTTTTGCCTCGTTTATGATTAAGAATTCGTTGTTTAAGTGAGGACATAAGTTATGGAGCTGTATTTTATAAATCTGCGACATAACTTATCTGTCCGAACTTACCCCCACACCAATTGAATATAGCCGAAAACTAAATACTCAATTGGTGTGGGGGTCTAACTCGTCCAAACGACTTATGTCATTAACATTTCATAAGTCGTGGACTCAATAAGATGATTCTAATTTGGATTTTAGCAAGTACATTCTTAGTCAGCCTCATTTCTTTGGTAGGAATTCTTACATTTCTCATAAAAGATGATCTCTTAAATAAGGTGTTATTTCTTTTGGTGGGATTTTCAGCTGGCTCTTTAATTGGAGCGGCCTTTTTGCATTTACTTCCCGAAGCATTGGAACAGACTCCATCTAGCAGCGTCTTTTTAGCCGCTATTGTGGGTTTTGTCTTATTTTTTATTTTGGAAAAATATTTGTATTGGAGACATTGCCATGAGGGGGTCTGCGATATCCACACCTTTACTTATCTAAATTTAATTGGCGATGGATTACACAATTTTATCGACGGACTGGTAATTGCAGCCAGTTTCTTAACCTCAATTCAAATTGGGATTATTACAACCATTGGCGTAATATTGCATGAAATACCTCAGGAATTAGGTGATTTTAGTATTTTGGTTTACGGAGGGTTTAAAAAGTCAAAGGCATTATTTTTTAATTTCTTATCAGCCTTAGCTGCTA
Source organism: Candidatus Omnitrophota bacterium (assembly GCA_030692045.1). GTDB lineage: Bacteria > Omnitrophota > Gorgyraeia > JAUYCX01 > JAUYCX01 > JAUYCX01. The sequence goes on along the minus strand of JAUYCX010000015.1, from coordinate 1,022 downwards.
TAATAGGCTGCATTGCCGGATACTTTCTGGTAGAAAAATTTGCTCAATTATCCAGTTTTATTCTTCCCTTAACCGCCGGCGGTTTCATCTATATTGCCAGCTCAGATTTGATTCCAGAGCTACATAAGGAACGGGATGTTAAGAGAGGGAATCTCGCCCTTTTATTCTTTCTGGCTGGTATTCTGTTTATGTTAGTTGCAAAATCACTGCATGGAGGCTAAAATGGAAAAATCCTTTTTTATCTTGATGCTTTCTACAGTGTCTGTGGCATTTTTTCATGCCCTTGCGCCTGACCATTGGATGCCCTTTGCAGTAATTGGCCGTGCACAGAAATGGTCGAATTTAAAATTATTATTCATAACCTTTATTTCTGGAATAGGACATGTGGGGATTTCAGTGATTTTTAGTGTAATCGGCATAGCCTTGGGATTTACCCTTGATAAATTGCATAAATTTGAAGGAGGCCGAGGCTCAATTGCGCTTTGGCTTTTAATCGGTTTTGGCATTGCCTATATGCTTTGGGGTATAAAACAAGCACACAGCCATAAGCATGATGATATTGAAGCAGAGAAACTAAAGAAACAAACTATTTCTGTATGGATAATGTTTGCAGTAGTTATCTTAGGTCCTTGTGAGCCGTTAATTCCTTTAGCATTCTTAGGATATAATTTTGGCTGGTTAGGAATAATCAGCGTAAGCATAATTTTTTCTGTTGTTACCTTGATTATGATGTTGGTGCAGAGTTTCTTAGCCCTAAAAGGCATTCAATTGATAAAATACGATATTGCCGAAAGGTATGCCCATGCATTTGCCGGGCTAGTGATTGCACTTACTGGTGTTTTGGTAATGGTTTTGGGAATTTGATGCATAATGGTTTAATATAATATTTATAATGGGTCCAGAGATACATTCTCTGGAGGTATTTTGGATGGTCGGGCCGCCATCCGCCCAAGGCGGATGGCGGCCTTTATTCTGACTCAACCAAATTAAAATTAAATGAAACCTAATTTATTAATCAATAT
>JAUYCX010000066.1 GCA_030692045.1 Candidatus Omnitrophota bacterium | reverse complement strand
GCCTCATGCCTTCGTGGTCGTTTGCCCCAAAAAAGAATTTCTTTTTCTCTTTTTGCCCCCTTTAATTTTTTGTTTTCAGAAACGGAAAGAAAATCACAATGTCAAAGGAATCAAAAGCTTATAAAAATTTGCCCAAAAAAGTCTACATCCGTACCTTCGGATGACGCTTGGTTTGTTCTCTACAAATTGGCTAAACCGTTCTTTTTTACAGTTTTTAAGCTTGAATTGACTGATTTATTCGTTTAACAATGCACCGCGCCTAGGCCGGCGCTCCCGCATCTCGCGTACACCGTTCGGCCTGCTGTGGGCAGGCAGGCCTCACTTAGGCGGCCGCCTTGGCCGGCGGCCTTATTGCTGATGCAGTTAGTACGCTTCGGCTTTTCCGTTTGGCGAATTTTGCCCCCGCCCAAAATTCGCCAAACGGAAAAGCCGAATCGGGATACTGCAAAAGCACTAAGCGAGCGTCCCAGCGAGCGTGGAGTGAAGCCGAACGACAGTGAGGCGAAACGGTGCAAACACCACACCGGGAGCCTGACCAAGCAGGCGGTGCCTAAAGTTCATTGAATTTGAAAGAACGAAAAAAGAGCATTGTAAAGCCGAAACAAAAGGCCAGCCGTAGGTTTTCCGAAATACCTTCATGATAAAATCCTCTCTCGCATCTTCATAAAAACCTCATTGCCTCAACATCGATAATATGAGTTTTTCCATCCATAGTGGTTATTTCTAATAAGAGAGGTAAACCCGCCATAAAATTAAACTTATATCTAATTCCATCTTCTGTAAGCCAAAGTTGATGCGATAGGGCAGTTTTAAGTTTTGATTGAGGAATATTAAAATCCTTACCCGCTAATACAGCGCCCTTCTTACCATTACGGTATATTGATACAACTGGTTGATTATTACGATACCAAAAATTGATATACGCAAAAGTGCTTCCATCGTCAGAAAGTATGCCTTCTGGATATCCATCATAATCATAATCACAAGACCAAAGAGCTTTTTTGGGCATCTCAAACACAGTTATCTGGTAATCCCAATCCTGAGGATTCTTGCCTTTTGTTTTATCTTTGGCTTTAATCTCTGCAATATACTGGTTATTATTAGATTTTACCTCAAACTCTTGCCAAGAAGGAGGCCTATCAGCAAAAGTCAAATTAGAAAACATAAAGATGACAAGGAAAAACAATATAATCTTTACTTTCATAATCAGTTAACCCTTTAAAATTTCTCAGCAATTTTTTGGGCCAGCGCTTTCGCCTCTTCGATTTTTTGTCGCTGCACTTCAATTCCTAAAGCATCCATCGGCTGGGTATTAATAAAGGTTATATCAGTTATGCCTACAAATCCAAATATGGCGCGCAAATACGGCTCCTGAAAATCATAAGCATGAAATGGGCTTGTCTGGCTATAATCACCGCCGCGACTGGTAATTACAACCATCTTTTTATTTTTCACTAAACCCTCTACTCCCTTATCTGTGTATCTAAAAAGATACTTTGGCTGGATAATAATATCAATGTATTGTTTTAAGGGATAGGGAATGCTAAAATTCCACATTGGCGTTGTGATTAGATAACCATCGGCCAAGAGAAAACGCTCGATATGTTGAATGACCGGCTTCCAAGCGTGTTTAAACCTCTCTGACAGCTCTCCTCCTCCTAACAAAACATATTTTCCATACACTACTTTTACAGTAAGGGCGGGTAAGATTTCAGTTGCTACATTTAGCTCGTCTACATGGCATTCGGGATACCTCTTAGTAAAGACCTCTAAGAAACTTTTGGAAACCTGAAGTGAACGGGACTCCTGTGCTCTGGGAGTGGCGATAATGTGTAATAATTTTTCCATATCTGACCTCCTGTGATTGGTTGTTCTATGATAGAGAATAAATTATAACACAATTTAAGATATTTGTCAGTTGAAGAAATAGAAGAGCCCCGCCCTTTTGGCGAGTAATATTTTCATCAACTTTGCCAAAAGGGCGGGGCTCCTAAGTATCACTACAAAATTTTATTTTTTCTTCAGCTTCTCAATCAAATCCGAAACAAATCTGCCGGCAATTTCTTTGCTTCCCAAACCAAAGGCTAAACCCAAAGCCAAACCCAAGCTGGCTAAAATAATACTCATCGCAGAAACTAATACTGTGCCAATCTTTAATTCATCTAAGGCAATAAGAATTGAAAACACAACAATTGCCACTTGTGCCACTTTAGCCAATAGATTTGCTTGATTTAAACCCACATTGGCAATGGTTGTGCGCACAATTGACTCTACAAAAACCGAGATAAAAATCCCCAAAATTAATATAATTATCGCGCCAATAACACTGGGAAGGTAAGCCAGTATCCTATCTAAAAAACCCGATACTCCTGTTAAAGCTAAAACATTAAGCGCTGAAATAAGCACGCCAAAAAGAAGAATCCAATAGAGGATAACCCCGATGAGTTCAGAAAGCGTATATTTTACGCCACCCTTAGATAAAAAGTCTGCAATCTTTGCCTGTTCAGCCACAGAATCAAGGCGTATTGCCTTAAGCGCCTTAACCACCAACAGCTTAATTAATTTGGCGATTAACCAACCAACTACAAAAATTACAGTAGCAGTTAAGAAGTTGAACAAAAAACTCCAACTCCTTAGAAGCAATTCCTTTACTGGAGTGATTAATTCCATATGCCACCTCCTTTAATGAGCAGATGATTTATGGAGTCCGCCAATATTCGGGGCGGACGACATAAATCATAGGGCGAAGCCCGTCTGCGAATTAAATCCAGCACTAATTTTACTGACAGCGCTTGTTTGTAAATATAACGGTTTATTTAAGTAAAACCCAATAGTTAATATCGACTGTATTAGTAAAATTAGTGCTGGGTCAAATTCAGCCATCAAATTTACGTCGCTGTCGCTTCCGTAAATTTAGTCTTCATTTGACCTCCCTTTTTTATAACTCTATCAGAGCTAAAATGTTATGTCAATATAAATTTGTATTTCTTTAGGGTGTTTATAGAAAAATGGAAAGAGTTTTTGGTTAGGTAACATCTTCTAATGGCAGGACAAAGGCTTTAATGCCTTCGCGGCCGATTTTTTTTCTTAATTCTTTTATGCAAGATAGCATTTGAATAGACTGTTTTTCTTCGCAGGCAATATATAAAATGTTATTTCTACCCGGCCAGATATCGTTGCCTAAATGCGTGCCTGAGGTTGTGCCTTGGCCAAACACACCCATAATTTTAGTGTAATTTTTCAAGGCGCAATTTTTCAAAACCTCCATTACCTCCATATCTATTGCTTCGTTATAAACAATCATAACCATACGCATAGGGCTTTCTCCTATCTTACTTCCTTTTCCTAATTCTCGTGGCAACTGCTGCATAAAAGGTAGGCACAAAAAGCATAGTTATCAAGGTTGAAACTGATAAACCCCCAATCATTGTGATGCCTAAAGGCTGCCATATTTCAGAACCCTCGCCTCTGGACAAAGCCAAAGGTAAAAGCCCTGCCAGGGTTGTAATTGTGGTCATTAAAACTGGCCTTAACCTCTGCTTTCCACCTGTTGTGACTGCATCTAACATAGAATTGCCTCTGGCGCGCAAAATGTTTATATAGCTAACCAGAACTATGGCATTATTAACAACAATACCCATAAGCATAACAGTTGCCAAAAATGTGATCACGCTTAAAGTTGTTCGAGTTATGAGAAATCCCAAAAATACGCCTGTAAATGTAAAAGGAATAGCAAACATAACCACAAATGGCTCTAATAAAGATTCAAATTGTGCAGCCATTACCATATAAACCAGAATAATTCCTAATATAAGTAAAAAGGATAAGTCCCTAAAAGCCTTTTTCTGCTCTTCTGCCTCACCGCCAAAATTTATCATAATATCTGCAGGCAGGGTCAAATTTTGGATTTCCCTTCTAATATCTTCTCTTACCTTTCCTGCTGAGCGCTTGTATATATTACATTCCACCCTTAAAACCCTTTCACGGTTTTGGCGTTCAATCTCAACTGGACCAGCTACCTCGTAAACTCTGGCGAAATTGGCTAACCTGATTTGTTTCTGGTTAGCCGGCGAAACAATGGATAAATTCTCTATGTCCTCTATTTTTGAGCGCGAGGCTTCTTCTAATCTTACATAGATGTCATAAGTTTTGCCTTTCTCCCGATACCTTGAGGCAATTGTTCCTTCGATGAATGACTTAATGCTTGAGGCAATGGTGTTCATATTCAGGCCCAATATAGCTGCTTTTTCCCTGTCTACCTCAATCCTTAATTCCGGACGATTTATCTCCCTTGAGATACTCACATCCACAGCTCCGGGAATTTTTTTCATAATCTCTTTTATCTCTTGCCCCAGATTATTTGTGGCTTCAAAGGAATGCCCAATAATTTCAATCTGAATACTCTTACCTCCAGCTCCGGTAATCAATCTACCGATAGGATTACCTGTTGAAACATCAATCTTTAATACGCCGGGAATCTCGCCTATTTTACTCCTTAATAGTTGGCCAATCTCAAAAACAGAGCGCTTCCTTTCTGTTTTTGAAACAAGCTTGGCGCCGCCAACCACAATATGCTCTCCAGAAGCACCTGCTCCCATTGCCCTGCCAGCTCCCGGGGTTGTTCCGGGTCTGGCAAAAATAAATCTTGCTTCAGGAACATACTTCTCAAAAATATCCTCAATCCTCTTGGCTACCTTATCTGTTTCTTCTAATCTTGTGCCAAGAGCAAGGTTAACAGTTATGCGGATATCGCCAGTATCTTCCTCAGGTATAAATTCATTGCCAATAAAACGAAGGAATAAAAGGCTTACTAAGAATGCTCCTAAGAAACCAAAAATAACTAATTTTTTATGAGCAAGGCACCAAGCCAAAGACTTTGCATAAAAATCCTCCCAAGATTTAAACCAGCTTTCAGAAACATCGTAGATTTTTTTAAACCATTGTTTTCGTTTATCACTCAAGGATTGAGAATTAATCTTCAACCATTTTGCGCAGAGCATAGGGCTAAAGGTGACGGCAGTAAAAAGTGATGCCAAGAGTGTTACCGTCACAATAATTGCCAACTCCCCAAACATTATTCCCACAACCCCTGTAATAAAAAACATGGGTAAAAAAACCACAATTGTCGTCAATGTAGAGGCTGAAATTGCCAAAAACATTTCTGAAGTTGCATAGACTGCTGCCTCCTCGCGCCTTTGTCCTCTTTCCAGATGGCGAAATACATTATCTACAATAACAATCGCATTATCTACTACCATTCCGCAGGCAATTGCCAATGAAGAGAGGCTAATCGTATTTATAGTTCTGCCGCTTAAAAAAAGATAGATAAAGGCAATTAAAAGCGAAAAGGGAATAGTAAGGGCAATAATCAAACTGCCCAAAAATTGGCGTAAGAAAAACCAAACCACTAAAATCACCAACACTATGCCTAACCAAAGCGAAGATTTAAGATTATCTAAGGCGTTTATAATGTCTATTGAATTGTCAAATATTAAAAACATCCTGACATCTGAAGGAAGGGTGTTTTCCAGCTTTTTTAATCTCTCTTTAACTAATTTAGCTACCTCAACTGTGTTGGTTCCTGTTTGTTTCTGAATTGCCATCATCAAACCAGCAGCTCTATTTATTCTGACCTTCATAGTTATTTCTTTAAAACTATCCTCAACCCTGGCTACATCCTTTAGATAAACCACGTTAGAAATATCACTCTCCTCTGATTTTGCGGGATTTCTAACGTGGTAAACAAAATTTCCGTTGTGCTTACCTAAAATAACCAGATTTATTTCCTCAGGGGTGGCGAATTCTCCTGGCAATCTTAAGAAATAATCAGTAAGCCCTGACTTTATACTGCCCAAGGGTTGAGTGATATTTTCCTGTTTTAAGGCATTCTGTATGTCGAGAATAGAAAATCCATAACCCTCGAGTCGCTCCTTATTTATCCAGATATTTATCTGCCTTTGCAATCCTCCGTAAAGCTGGACTGTGCCTACCCCCGGAAGTTGTTTTAAGGAATCTGCTACTCTTTTGTCAATTAAATCATAAAGCTCTGAATAAGACTCTTTAGCAGTTATTCCCATAAAAATTATGGGAATGTTTGCGGTATTGAATTTGAAGATGAAGGGATTATCCATTTCCTCGGGTATATCAGGCAGAAAGCGTTTGGCAAGTTCAATGCGGTCTCGTATATCGTTTGAGGCGGCATCAAGATTCGTTCCCCATTTAAATTTAAGGTTAATTAAAGATGCACCCTCAATTGAACGCGATGTTAGCTTTTCCAAGCCAGGGGTTGTGGCAAGCTGGTTTTCTAAGGGTTCAGTTACCCTTATCTCCACATCCTCAGAGTTGGCACCAGGATAAGCCGCAACTACAGTTATTACCGGCGGCTCAATCTCAGGCATCATATCAATTCCTAAACGGCTTAAACTATAAAAAGCAATAATAATGATTGCCAAAAAAATCATTAAATTTGTCACAGGTTTCTTAACGCCGAATTCTGGTAAGTTCATTTTTATTCTCTAATATGATTTTTGTTTTCTTCTTCCAATTCTACAGTTACCTTAGCATTGTCTTTAAGCCTTTGCTGTCCAACAATCACCACAAGCTCTTCCTCTTTTAGGCCTTCTTTTACCTCAAAATATGGACCTTGATGAATACCTAAGCTTACTTTTTTTAAAATTGCTTTATTATCTTTTATTACATAAACATAAGTGTCTGGCGCCTTTCCTATAATTGCCTCTTTTAAAATAACTGGAACATCTTTATGTCTTTGCACAATCAATTTTACCTTGGCAAACATACCTGATTTTAATAGGTGGTCGGGGTTATCTACAACTATTTCAACTGGTGCACTTCGAGTGGCTAAATCCACAACCGGACTTATCTTAGTTACCTCTCCAGAAAACTCTTGTTCAATGTAGGCATCGACTTTTATCTTTGCTTCTTTATCCAAGGAAATTAAAGGAAGAAATTTTTCAGGAATATCTAAATTTATTTTTACCTTATCCATATTTACAACCAAAGCCACAGCCGTATCTGGTAAAACATGGGAACCGATATCAACATAAATACGGCCGACTATTCCTGTTAAAGGGCTTTCAACCGGAGCCTTTTCAAATTTAAGGCCTACCTCATCCCGGTCAATATAGGCAATCGCCTCGCCCTTAACTACAGAGGCTCCGTCCTGTTTGATTTTTTCAATAATCTTTCCCGATACCTTAGGAAAAACCACTACCTCATCCTTTGCTTTAATATTTCCTACATATTCTAAGATTTCATAAATGTCTTGAAGCCTAACCTGAACCGCCTTAACAGGAACAATGTCGCTATCTTCTCTTTTGGTAAATGGCCTTTCCTGACATCCAACCATAAACAAAACTAAGATAAAACAAATAAATAATAACTTTTTCATTTTTTATATTCCTCCTGTTGCCTTATCAAAACTGCTTTTGGCAATAATGTAGTCATAAATTGATTCTTTTTGATTGAATAATGCCACGGCTAATTTTAAACTCGCATCATTTAAATCTAAAGAACTGGTAATTCCTTGGTTGTATTTCTGGTCAATAGTTATAAGATTTTCTTTGTATACAACTAAATCTGACTCTGTCTTTTCTATTTTGGAAATTGCATTTTTTAAAGAAAGATAGGCGTTCTTTAATTCTGATGCGATGTCTCTAATTGTTTTGTCTCTCATAATTTGAGTCTGCTTTAGCTCTACAATTGCCCTCTCTACCTTTGCCTTTGTGGCAAAGCCATCAAATATGGGCCAAGAAAAGGTAAGTCCCAACACATTATAGTCTTGCCAACCCTTGCTGGGTGAAAAAGTGAGCGATGTCGTGGAACTACTGTAATAATCCCAAGAGGCATAAATACTTGGCCGTGTATCTGCCTTGGCAATTTCAACTGCCCTTTTATCTACTTTTTCTTGTGCTTGGTATTGTTTAATTTCCGGCCTATTTTCCATTGCCTTTAAAAATGCCTGATCAATTGCAATTTCTCGTGGCTCGAAAGTAAATTGAGCAATTGGTTTTATCCAAACATCTTTATCCAAATATAACAAATTCGCCAATAAAATTTGGCTGGATTCAATCTGATTTAATGATGACTGATAGGCCTGTTTAACATTGCTTAAGTTTGCCTCAATTGTTAAAACATCCGACTGGGATGCCTGTCCATTTTTATAACGCTGCTTAATAAAATCAAGATGGTCTTGTGTATTTTCTTGGATACTTTTGTTTAAATTCATAAACTCTTCAGCCAAAAGCAATGTATAAAATGCCTTTTTTACCTCTAATATCGTCTCTATTTTTGTCTTATCTAAAAGCGCCTGAGCAACAACAAACTTGTATTCGTTTTGCTCAATTGTGTTTACGACCTTTCCACCCTTATAAAGATATTGTTTTAAGGTTGACTGAGTTTTAACTGAAGCTACATCTTTGGAATAATATCCCCTTGTATCTAACCAACTGCCGGTAAAATTTAAACTAGGAAATAAATCTGCCTTAGCTTCGGCAATTTTTAGCTTTGCTTTTTTAAGTTCTTTAGCTTTAAGTAATACACCGGGATTACTTCTTAAGGCAATAGCAATTGCTTCATCCAAGTTTAGAAAAATCTCCTCTGCGCTTAAGTCTGGGATAAAAAGAAAAATAAAAATAATTAAAAATAAAACTATCCTTTTCATTAGATATTAGATTCTTTTTTATTCAATATCTCTAAAATCTGCAGAAGAATTCTTAGGTAATCCTGCCGGTCTGTTTGTGATAACCTGCCGAATATCTTGATTATCATTTCTCGACGCTGTTGGTTAACCTTTTTTACTAATTCGCGGCCTTTGGCTGTTGGCTTTATCTTAATAATGCGGCGGTCTTTTGGGTCAAACACCCTCACTACATAATGGTCTCTGACTAACCTATCTACAATTCCTGTCATAGCGGCAGTAGTGACATTCATAAAATTCGCCAAAGCAGTCATCTTTACTTCGCCTTGTTTTTGCAAAAAATCTAAAATCAAAAATTGCGGCAGGGTAATCTTTCCTTTGTAGAGCTCATTTATCTGGCGCCTGGCAAATTCCTTAATGATTGTGGGCATAATCTCATTCATCTTATCGGCAAATGCTAATAAGGAAATCTCACCCATAGCTTAACCTCCTTTAACGACCATTAAAGTCTGTAATTAACTTAATAGTGTTGATATTTAATCATATTAAATATCATCATAATAAAATATATCTTATAAAATTCAATTTGTCAATATTTTGTTTAAAAATTAGGAGTAATATTGGTAGGAACCTTTGATTTCCTTAAGGCTGGATTACTAATTATCCGTGCCAAAATTTTACGCTGAACATCAACCACAGCCTTTATGTAGCCTTTTAAATCTTCAACTATTTTTTTAATCAGGGCGCCCGCCTCAGGCAAGCCTGTCCATTTTTTCAACCGTTCCCTTTACTTCTTATTTTCGCCGGCGGAAAAATGGTTTCTTTTTTTGATTAAACTCTCGGTTTTCGTCTCCAAACGAGCCGCCACCCTTGCGCTTTGCGAAACACTCCCTGCAGTATACCGGACGGTCTGCGCTGGGTTTGAAAGGGACTTCGCATTCTTTCCCGCATTCTGCGCAAACCACTTGAGTAAAGCTTCTTTCCCTGAAACTATTGTCTTGTCTTGCTTTGCCCTGACCGTAAGAGTGGCCAAATGATCGTTTTGAAAAATGCTTCTCCTTAAAAGGCATTTCTGAAGGTCGGCTGGAAGACTGGCTGATTAAGCTATCCACTTTCTTCTCCAAAGAAACCAACTGTTGCTGGATTTTATCCATTAGACTCGCAATGTCTGGACCAGCTTGCGCTGGCACTGAAGAACTCTTGCGTTTAAAAAGTTTTTTCATCTTTAGTCCTTTCTCTCTACTCACGATTTTCCTGAAGTAGAGACTTAACCCCTTTCTCAAAATCCTTTCTGTTTTTTTTTATTCGTCTCCTTGAGAAACGGGCAGGTTTTGAGAAATTGGTGAGACCGTCCATTTAACCGCGTAGAAGACCTTGCCTTTTTTGTAACCGCTCGCCAGCAAATTATGTTGCGGCCTTCCACAGCCATCAACAATGCCATCATTATAAGGAAGATACCCTTCTGCTGCCGCAGCCGCAAGACCCTCTTTATCCTTAGTCGCCCAACTCTCGCACCCGCAGGAATTACAGCAGGAATTCTCAGGACACTCCTGCTTGGTGCAAGTCATATATGCGCACTCGAGGATACGCTCTTCATTTTTAGGCCGGGAAAGCGCCTTAAAGAGCACTGCGCCCATTACTGCGGCAATCGCCAAGACAAGGATTACCCTGATTGTTTTCATAACCCTGCCTTTCCAAAAGTATTGTTCCGAAAATCTGATGACCGTTTCTCTCTCGCCCTAATTATACCATGCGGTTCCTAATGAAGTGTAACTATATTTATTTTCCAGGGGGACAGTTCCTTAGAACTTATTATTCCACAAATGCTTATCAGGACCCGCTCCCGGGAAAAATTAGTGTCAGATCTGGGAATTGCTTCACAACATTAATGGTTATCGATAATTAGGGAGTCCTGACACGAAATTCTTGTAAAGAATTGGCAGTAATTACTTAAAACATCCTTACCTTTAGCTAATCAAGATAGAAACAAATTCTTAATTGTTTGTGAATTAAAGTAATAAATTATGAATCCATTAAGAGCAATCACAATAACACCTATAATAAGCGGCAAACCTCCAAAAATACCAAATAGCGTAAAAATGATATTTAACGAAAGAACAACCGTTAATCCTGTTAATGCCCAAGTTTTAAATTTATAAACACTCCAAAATATTATCAATCCAGCAAGACCAAAAATGATATCCAAAACACTCTTATTACTTAATCCCCAAATAATGCCTCTCAGCCCGCTAAGACAACCTAATGCAATTAATATTTGAGCCAAAATCGACCACTTTTTAGCATCCATTCTTCCTCCTTTTTATGGTGTTATTTTACCCCAACCAAAAAGCCCTCGCAAGCAGTTTATTTGAAGGGCTTTTAGAAGATTGGCTCCGCTTCGTGGACGAGATTAGAACTTGATGTGCTTCTGAAAATGCAGAGAAATTATTCAAATAACTGGCTATGATTGCTTAAATTGCTCCCTTACCTTAGGATGGTTTAAATAAAAAATATGTAGTATGTAAATAATAGCGATACTGATTAAAGGGACAGCTATTAATAAGATATTAACCTGAAGACTGGTAAGGGTTATAGGTTTAAATAAAGGAGAAACCCAGAATACGAGAAGTAGAGTCTTACCTAAGACCAACCCCATTAAAGCAGGACTAATAAATATCGATGTTAATCTAGCCCAATTTCTTGTTTTTAGAAGTCCTACGCCTGAACAAATTAATAAAAGATACAAGGATGCCATAGCCAAGAAGCGCAGTGGCATCCCTCTATAAATATTTACACCCACCGCTAAACCCACTGTACTTACTCCATAGATAAAAAATATTTCGTATATCATCCCTATTATAATTTGCATAATACCTGACAATCTCACGCCGAATAAAGTTTTCTTCTCCATTTTAATCTCTTTTTTATTTTACCTCAAACAAAAACCCTCTGCAAGATATTCTATCACAGAAGGTTAGAAAATCAAGCTCCCCTTATATAAAAATAGAAAATAGAGCAAGCAGTCATTTATTAATATCAAAGCTATCTACGCACCTTTTAAATATGGGTAAATATTTGTCGAAATACTCTTTAATACATATAAACATAATAGTATAACTTTTGAGAGGCTCGGCTTTTGTAATAAAATTCACGCTATATATTTTTACATTACGTTCCTTATCAATATCTATTATATGTAATATAATAAAATCTTCATTCTCTTCATAATCGGAAGATATAAACTCATGCCTGCCATCTCGATACTCTTTAATAAGATTATTCAGCAAAAATTCCAACATTTTATTTTTAATGTTTGGTAAACTTTTCCACCGATTGTAATTTTCTTTTATTCCTTTCGCATTACGAACCGCGCCTTCATCTGTATCCTTTATAATTGTTATAATTGGTCTTTGTAGCCTATCTTTTTCTTCTGTCAAAACTGGCCCAACGATCATTAGCTTTTCCCCTTTTGTCTCTTTGTACCAATCCAAAGGATAGACTATACTAAAATCTTCTGTTTTTTCCAAAATATAATTGTCATTCATTGAATTATCTGCCCTTAAAATTCCTGCGTAAACCAAACAGGAAGCTATTATTCCAAAAACCAATATTCTAATCGACTTCCTTTTACCTATCATCTCCCACTCCTTTCTTCTGCTATTATAGCAGATTAAGGTGTTGCGTTAGTTCCTTGAACCGTCTCCGTTTCCAGCTATTCCTATTTATCTCAATTAGTTACGAATAAACTGTCCCCGCAATATAAAAAGCAACCCCTTTCGAGAGTTGCTCCGCCTTCGCCCGCCATTCTTTGTGGAGGACGCCAATAATCGTGGCAAGACTTCGGCGGACAGGCTTTAGATTTTACCTATTTAAACCCCATTTGTAGGCTTTCATAATAGTCCTAATCTTACCTCTCTTTGCCAATTTTGACAACAAAAAAGGGCTGAACAATTAAATTCAACCCAGAACCCTAAAATTAATACAGACTGGATGACAGGATAGATTCTCCAGCGTAAGGGTAAAGCCTCCTTTTACCGCATTCGAGAAAAAGGATTTTACATTAAAATTATAAGGAGGGTCACACTCGTATTAGCCAAGGAGAAACCTATCTTTAATAGTTTTCTGCCAATACCTCATAGTATGCCTGCGGATGTTTACATGCAGGGCATTCACGCGGCGCTTCGGCACTCTCGATAACATATCCGCAATTAATGCAGTGCCATTTTACCGAATTTTTCTTTTTGAATACCTCTTGATTCGCGACATTGTTGATTAGTTTTCGGTATCTTGATTCATGAAATTTTTCGACTTTGGCTATTTGCTCAAAAGAACGGGCAACTTCCGAGAAACCTTCGTCTCTGGCCGTCTGGGAAAAATCTTGATATAAAACGGTCCATTCCATATTTTCTCCGGCTGCCGCTTCTTCAAGATTAGCCTTTGTATCCTTTATTGCACCGGCAGGATACACTGCGGTTATCTCCACGTCTCCGCCCTCAAGGTGCTTAAAGAAAACTTTGGCGTGCTCCTTCTCGTTTTCAGCTGTTTCGCTAAAGATATTGGCTATCTGCTCATAGCCTTCCTTTCTCGCGGCGCTGGCAAAATAAGTGTACCTGTTTCTTGCCTGAGACTCACCGGAAAATGCTTTCAATAGATTTTGCTCTGTTTTTGTGCCTTTTAATGACTTTGCCACCGTAGCCTCCTTTTACCGCATTCGAGAAAAAGGATTTTACATTAAAATTATAAAGAGGGTCCTTCTCGTACCTTGGCTTAAAGGATTGCCAAGTACGCCCCCTCTGGGGCGTATGAGCCGAGGGGAAACTTATCTATATTTACAAAGGCAATTATATACGCAATACCTTGCTATATCAAGAAAATTCTGGGTTTAGAGAGGTAATTCCTCGCGTAATTTGTCCGGTCATTTTATATTTTCTGCACCGGTCGGGTCATTGCTATCCCTTCAATCCCCGTAATGAGATGACGCAGATGCACGCAGGTGGAAACTTTTAACTTTAACTTCATCTTTTATAGCCGTGCGGAATTTTGCGGACGCCCATTGCTCTTACTTCAAGGCTTAGCATCTCCTGCGGGTTTCTTCCAAGGCTTATGCTCACCCGGACTTTTCTGCCAAGGCCTTGGCTTATCTTTCTTCTTGCGCCACCGCATCGGATTGTCTTGGCTCCTCTGCCGTGGCTTAGCCTCTTTCTGCATTCCGTCTAAACCTATCCGACTCATATAGCTGCGTGTGCGCCTGCCACCCTTGTATGTTCCCGGCTGCCCAGAAGGGCGCACTCGCCCATCCTTTAAGGCGAGGTGCTTGTTAAAAACCGGACTAAACCAAGTTTTTTTCTGTTCTGTCTCTTCCCGGGAATACTGTTCGGCTCCAGCCTCAAACTTCGGCTGCACTTTCTTCTTCAACTTACTCTCCCGATGAGCTTCTGTTTTAGGGCGCGCCGGATTGACATTAATAACCCGACCCATGAATTCCTTGCCGTTAAGAGCGGCTATCGCAGCCAGCGCCTGCTGTTCATCAAGCATCTGGACAAAACCAAACCCTCTTGACTTAGGCGCCTTCTTCTCCTTGCGCATCACGATCACCACGGAGGCGGCATTCCCAAAACCCTCAAAGAGCTTCTTTACATCGCCCTCATTTGCCTCAAACGACAAATTACCCACAAAAATATTCATTTTAATCAATCCGGTTTTTTCTTTGTTTTTCTTTTTGATTTAACCACCGAGCATAACACGTCTGCAAACGGAGATAATTTTCCGTTTTCGTAGGGAAATTCTCTGCAGTGGGCCGGCTTCAAATTATAATCAACTTTGTGAATGGCGCATAGCCCTTCCGGGGTAAGGAAAGAACAGTGATTGTCTTCATAGCTCGTTCCGACTTTATATCCGGAAGGAAAATCTTTATCCTCCTCAAGATGATAGAAATCTCCTTTTAATCCAAGGGATAATATTTTTTTAGCTTCTTCAAAATCTACCCATGCCCCAAAATCACAACAAGAATTTTTCTGCTTGCATTTTAAGCAATCGACTTTTCTCATCCTTCATCCTTTTTAAGCGTTAGAGGTTATTAGTGATGCCTGTGTAGAGTTTGCCGTCGTTGCAACGGATAATGTAAACAGCCCCAGGCATAGGCTAAGAAACAGAGGGCGTGGAGGAGGGTTTCAGATGGATGAGGTTTCGGGAGGGAAAAAAAGGGGACCCTCTCTAGATTCACTAGGAGAAACCCCTCTCCTCATCTCTTCTTTTAACGACCTTCGTTCTTGCGCTTTGAATAACAATCCTTGCAGTATATCGGACGATCATCTCTGGGTTTAAACGGGACTTCGCATTCTTTCTTGCACTCCGAGCAAACTGCCTTGTGCATCTCCCGTGGCCCGCCGAATCCACCACCACCCTGATATCCCATGTCTCCTCCTTTTTATTTATGCTAAAGATTTAGCTTTAAGTTGTAATTATAGGGCTTTTAAAAAAGATTGCAAGTGTTTTTTTATTCTAAGGCGACTTGGGTCTTGGGAACCTGCCCAGGCTCAGGCGTGGCCTCCGTCGCTTTTTTCTCCAGTTTTCTTTGTTTTTTTTCCTCTGCCTTCTTTTTCCTAACCAATTCTTTCTGATACTTTTTATATGAATAATTATCTCTGGTCACAATACTCTCCTTAATCCCGCTTATGATACTGCGTACTTAAAGATTTTACTTCAAACAACCACTTTCTGCAAGCTATTTATGATGAGGTAAAACACAACCCCTTAAGCAACCCCGGCAAAAGCTCCTTATAAAGATAGGCTTTAGAGTGTTTACATTGGTAAAGCTTCATAATCAATTTAAGGAGGAACCGATGCAGGAATACTGAGAATTCACTCAAAAGAATGTGTTTAGCGAACTTCTATCTTTACTGGGTAGAATGACACAAGAAAATTTAAACCAGCAGATTTGTTTTCCTAACATCCATAAATAAAATAAGACCCGTCACTGTACTAGAGCCGGGCCTTATCTACATCCAAAATTACACCTTTCTTACGTTTGTTGCCTGGGGGCCTTTTGGACCTTCTTCAACTTCAAATTCAACTGCTTGTCCCTCGGCTAAAGATTTAAAACCTTCGCCCTGGATCGCATTGTGATGAACAAAACAATCCTTACTTCCTTCATCAGGCGTTATAAATCCATAGCCTTTCTGATCGTTGAACCACTTAACTTTTCCTTTTACCATTATCCGCTACCTCCTTCCAATAAAATTTTAGCAAATAATAGCAAAAAGAAAAAACGCAAGGCGAATTACTTCTTTACCTTGCAATTGTAAACTTCTACTCGCCTATTTACTAAGTAATTTAGTATACCCTAATCTTGGCTCTTTGTCAATTAAATTATAAACTTGTGTTATAAACTTGTTTTTTCCTATTTATTTAAATAAACCTCTGCTTCCGCGGAAAGCTCGTCAATCAGCTCTTTAACCGACACTATTTTCTTGATCCTATAGCGCACGGTACAAAAACTATATCTGTCCTACAGAGTAAGACATATTAAGCACCCTAAGACCCTTCCCTTCAGCTCTGGGTCAGAAGACATAATCGCAAACAAGGGCCAGAAAGGGATAAAAAACGCGGCAGGCCTAAGACCCTAAAGGAAACGCGCGAGCTTGTAGTAAGGCTTGCCAGAGAGAACGCCTGGCCGTGCAGAAGACTGCCTTTATGTCGCCTAATATAAATTCCTATGCTGAAAGCTGGGTAGGTACGATTAAACGCGAGTGCCTGAATCATTTTATTGTCTTCGGTGAACGACACCTGAGATATCTTATAAGTGAATATGTAAAGCATTATAATGAAAATAGACCTCACTCAGCTATGAATAACATGCCGCTTGAAGAAACAGCGTTAAACAAAGGGAATACTGGGAAAATTAAATGTCAATCGAAACTAGGAGGGATAATCAAGCATTATTACCGAGGATAAAAACAAGCGCATATAAGCTAATGAAGAGAATATTAAAGGCAGAAATCTGTCTTGCTAGTAAAAAGACTGAGTTTTTACAGACATCCTAAGTCTGTAAAACAAATCTGCGGCAGAAAAATAAGTTTACTGCCTTAGAAAGTGTCTATTTCCTTACCATCTAAAAAACATGTATAATTTTTGCACCGGCCGCCGTTTTGTCCGACGTCAGCCCTCAATAGGTATGCAAATATACTCTTTTCGGGAACTTAATTTACCGGCTTAACGATAATTACTAAACTTAAGCGGTATAGAAAAATCCAAGCCCTTTAAATGCACGATAACCGCCTGCAATTCGTCTTTCTTCGGTGAACTGACCTTAATTTTTTCCCCTTCAATTTGAGTTTGCACTTTAACCTTAAGCCCTTTTATAATACCTGTTAGCTCTTTTGCTTTTTCCTTATCAATACCCATGCATATTGTCACTGTTTGACGAAGATAGCCCCCAAATGCCTTTTCCGGATCATCAAATTTTAGGGATTTGAGAGAAATATTTCTTTTTACTATTCGGGCAGCCAAAATATCGGTAAGAGCGCGCAATTTAAAATCGCTATCCGCGATCAAAGTGATTTTCTTTTCTTTGCGATCGTAAGCGATAGAAGACTTGCTATCTTTAAAATCATATCGCTGGGCTAACTCTTTATTCGCCTGATTTACTGCATTATCCATTTCCTGCAGGTCCACTTCAGAAACAATATCAAAAGAAAAATTTGCCATATTTATGGTTATATTTTTAGCACCGACCGCCTGATTGATTAACTCGATCATGGCTATTTGCCTCTCTCATCCGACGAGGAGAGAGAATTTACTGGGGTCCCTCTCATATCAGCCGAGGGGAAACCTCTCTTGCTACAAATATGTATTATAAAGCCGTCTCATTCAGACTGCAGTAATTTCATCTTGCTTGCGTAATTGATCATACACATACGCCATGGCGATAGAACTTGCAGGGATGGTAAAGAACAACCCAACCACAAGGCATAGGAGTCCGGCGAGATTAAGCAAAAGAAGTAATGCCCCGAAGCAAAACAACTGCCACCGCACACCCTTTGTAAGAGCGCGACTTGCTTTAAGCGATTCTATCGGGCCCATATTTTTGTCAACGATCAAATACCCGTACATTCCAAGCATAATCATTAAAATAATGCCTGGGATAATTAAGAGGATGAACCCTCCCATAACAGCTAATCCGTAGCAAATGTATCCTAGAATGAATTTTACAAACAATGAGCCGTTGGAGAAAAGTTCCCAGACAACCGGTTTTTGATCGCGCGACAATAATAAGCCAATTTTCAGCAACCCAATCTGAATTATTATTCCAACGATCCACAAGGCAATGGATAACAAATAAAAGATAACTTTTGGAAATGGCAAACGATACCTGTGCTGGTTTAGAAATTTAAAGATTATGTCCCGATCGACCTCCAGGTTATCGGGAAGAATTAAGTCCGAAGCGTTCGTGATATTTTGTAATTTGTCTTGCACCCTGCCATATTCGCCGATGTACCCGGTTTCTTCAAGATATCTATAAAAATTATCGGCGGCCGCAGATTCTCTATAAAGTGTTTTGATATCTTTTTTTGATATAGGCGGCCCTGCCCCGTAATTCAATAGCCCGGGGATGATTTGAAATGCTGCGTAAATGAGAAAAATACTTAAAATAACCCCGAAATACTTTTTCGTTATCTTAATGCCGTGAGAAATTGCTTCCTTTTTAGAAAAATTTTTTGCGGCCATTGGTCTCCTTTCTTCAGCAGGCGATACCGTTTAATACGCCTTAGAGGTTATCTCTTCCAGCCACTTTTCATCCTAATTAGCTCGAAGAGAACTTTTCCTCGCTATTCGACCGGCACTCGCGAGTTTCAAATCTTCAATACTTACTTTCAAAAGACTATCAAATTTTAAATTAACGCTGAGGCATCCTTCATATCAGCCGAGGGGAAACCTCTCTGTATTTACAAGAATAATTATAGACTCAATACCTTAAGATATCAAGAATATTTTTGGTTTAGAGAGGTAATTCCTCGTGCAATTTGTCCGAAATGTGCGGTATTTTTCGGCTCATAATTACCTAACTCTTTTGAAGCTAAAGCGTTAGGGGTTGTCTGGTTCAAAACACCGGACAAAGACAACTTATTGCCTTATTATCGCCCAGATCTCGCTCATCTTCTTTTGCCAGGACTTCGTCTTTTTTAAGACAATGCGCTGCTGAGTTTTGCCGGGCAGCTCATCAGAGAAATCCTTAAACTTGCTGTAATCTTCTTTAGGATATTGCAAGCGTTTAAACCTCGTTGCTTTGGTAACGGTAATCGTATCGCCTTGCTTCTTGTACTCTCTTGTCATCTCAAAGAAACCCATCTTCAGGCTGATATTATTCGGCAGATACGATACTGCGAAACCTTTCGGAATTTTATAGGTAGCTATTTCTTCGGCAAGAGTATTGCCCGGGAAAAATATCGGGTTTTTCCTTTGCTTTTGCGTAAAGCTGAGGCCTCTGGCATACCCGGGGATATCTATAATCATCATGCTGCCGTCAAGCGGAAACGCGTCTTTCCTTTTATATTTGGCATACCACTTAACCAGGCCGTATTTCTTATCCAGCCCCTCTATGCGCCGCGAGATCATTTCTCCGCCGGAGATAAGAAACGCATCCAGCTTCTGGTAAAATTTCGCTTCCGCTTCTTTATCCATAGCCTTCATGGAATCACGCATCTGGATCGAGGAACTGAGTTCCCATATGAACTCGGTGTCAAAGAGCGCAGAACCGTCTTCATTAAGCGTGATATTCATGACTGACTTTGTGGAATTTCTTTTCTCATCAAATATCGGGAACCTGTCAAATCTTCCGCCTTGCTCATTGATAATGAAGGTATACGCTCCCTGGTATCCTAAAGGAAACTCTCCAATATCATAACCATCTAACAACGGGTCAACATAGAAATTACCGTTTATCTTGTCTTCAACCAAAAGAATCACATGGTCAAACATATTAGGATTAGGCAGGCCATACTTAGGTTCGCTGATTGAATATTCATCGTTAAACAGCGCCGCGTAAGAATTTATTCCTGCTGCTTTAAGCATTGCCATACAGAGAAGTGAGAGGTCTTTGCAGTCCCCGTACTTGTTGCGAAAAACCTCATCTGTGGGATGCGGTTTAAGGGAATTGTCTCCAAACGACATGGAAACATACCTGAAATTATCCTGGACATATTCCAGTATCGCCCTGGTTTTGTCTTTAATGGAAGATTTATCCTTTATGAGCCCCCACACTACCGTTTCTATGGACTTGTCGACTTTAAGGTTCTTCTGGACAAGCGCATAGTACCATTTCGATAAATCGCCCCAGCCGTCAATGGAAGAAAACTCAATTGTATTTTTGAAAGACTCCGGCGTAGGCAAAGGCAAGTATTCTTCCGCCTTCTCTTCAGGAGCAACATCCTGTATTTTCCAAGAATAGGTTATGGTTTTGGGCGTTTCGGTTATGCGCGGCTGGTAAGCAAGGCTAAACGCCTTGTATTGTATTTTGAGTTTTTTAGGCCAGGTTATAGTGAAATTAATTTCTTTGGCGGGTAGGTCAAAATTAAAATCGTACGAATACCAAAATGCATGCTCCATTGGGAAGCCTTTTGAAACCCTGGTAGTCTGGCGCTCTATCACTGTTCCCACATTAACTTCCGGCAGGGTGATGACTTTAGTCATGGAATCGGAATATACAGGGTAGCCGTCGTAACTTTTAAGATCCTGGATTTTTGAGTATCTGTGCTTTTTACCATCCGGCGTGATGCTATAGGCCTGCTCAACTGTTATCTTATCCCTTTCCTTATCATAGCCTAATTGAATCTCACCTAATGCTCTGGCTTCTTCTTTTAATATTTTTGTCTTTTGATTCACCTTAGTCACATAAGACCAATCCTCATTTATCTTTATATTTACATCAAAAAGCAGGTATATCGCATCTCTGTCTTTATGTTTGTCTTCAAAAGATGCGGCTTCTTTCTGGGTTTCGCCAAAAAGCAAACTTTGCGTTAATAAAATAAAACTGATTGTGCCGATAAACAAAATATTTTTCTTCATTTAATAATCCTTTCTAAAATAAAAAACCCTCGCCTGGCATACTCGCCTATAGCGAAGGTTTTACTTTTTTAACGTCCGGGATTTCCCCCTTCAAACTCGGGACAACTAATTGTTAGGACTAATATACGCCTGCCTCGATAATCTGTCAAGTCAATTCTGCGTTCTATCTATCACCCTGATACTTCAGAAACAGCCTTTCTATATGCGCAAAAATCGCAATCCGCGCCTTGATTAGGAATAGTAGAACTCATCAGGCATTTATGCATATCAATAATTTTAGCCTCAATCCAAGAATCATCTCCCTCATAAGGTATTATTTTGATATCAAAATCAAGTCTAGCATCAAATTTATCTTTATCGGTAATACCATTACAATAAACAAAGTATCCAATCGAAGAAACATTAAACCCGTTTTTTCTGAACAGCCACTGGTATATCTCCATTTGCCTCTTGTAAGAGATTTGCCAATCCGCGTCTATGTTAACTTCTTCTTCCTTGGATGTGCTCTTATAATCTACGATAAACAGCTGGCCGTCCGGAGCAACCCAGATATCATCTATCGCTCCGACAAGTAGCAGGTTTGTCGATTTATGTAAATACTCCATTCCGCCGCGGAGAGCATCCCGCCAATAATTCAGTTTCTCATGCTTAAAAGGAAGCGCCTTAATCCCGTTCGCCTCCATAAGCGGATGGCTTATCTGTTTATTCCGGTAGATATCGAATTCCTTTTTCAGTAGCTTATCTACTGCTGAATTTAGTGCGAAAGGAAATCCCGGAGGCTGTCCTACGCCTAACCTTCTATCAAGATAGAAACAGCGCGGACAATTAATAAACAGCTCAATTTTAGAGCGGCTTAATTTAAACGGGCCTTTACTTTCTGGATCGAATAAATTCTTAGTTTTTCTGCCGGTGTAATATTTTGACATAAATTATAAGAAAACTATCCTCTTGGATGGAATTTAGTATGGATGGTTTTCAATTCCTCAAAGGTATACTGCCTTTTGGACTCTCTAGCGAAAGTTTTCTTCTCTTTTTCTAACGCCAAAGCTCTCTTCCTTGACCATGAAACTTTTAGGACCGGGTAGATTCAAATACCCATTGCAACACCTTAATCTGATAAAATACCAGGTGAAAGGAGTTGCAAATGAAAAAATATATGAGACTCAACATTGTTGAACGCGAAGAAATCAGCCGAAGCATAGCATCAGGCGTGCCAATCC
>JAUYCX010000103.1 GCA_030692045.1 Candidatus Omnitrophota bacterium | reverse complement strand
GGTCTAAAAGACGCTGTTAAATAAGACCTAAAGAATTAGTTTTAGGACGTCCTAAAACACAATAGAACTAAACAAAAAGCCGCCCAAGTGGACGGCTTTTTTGTTTTCAAGCTTCAAGTACCCGTCATTATAGCCGAGTTTAAGCAAGATTTAGCTTATTTTTACATCCCAAAATTATCCCTTGAATCGGTTCAGCTTTAATTTCGTTTCGTTTTTCTACGAAATTCATTTTCTTCAATTTGCGCTAATTTCAAAACCCCTTTTAATGTTCCTATGGCTAACTCTTTGTGTTGAGGCACAATAGTCGTAATTTTTTGAGAGCCCTCTTTTTTGGCTAACTTGATATGGCTACCTTTTTGCGAAATAAAACAAAAGCCGAAATCTCGGCATAGAATTTTAACAACTTGTTTGCCCGAGAAGGTTTTAGGCATATTTAAGTTCAAAAGTCGTTATAAAAGCTGGCTCTTTGCTGAATTGTTTGGCCGTTTCTGGTTCGCCCTCTAAATAAAGTTCGCTTGCTTCTTTGACGTTCCCTTTGGCTTCTTCAATGGTTTTGCCTTGGCTGACAACCCCTAATTCAGCGCAACGGGCAACATACCACTTGCCTTCTTTTTTAATAATAGTTGTAAATTGATAAGACATATTTTTGGGTTGATATTTCTGCTTAATTTTAGTATAGCAATAATTTTGATTTTGTCAAAAATCTCCTTCTGTTTCGCAGGCGCTATCCTTTTTCCTGTTATTTAGCGTCTCTTTAACTATAGAAAGGGTCGTGCTTGGATTTTCTGTCTTTGTGGTGCGATAGATCATTGTTTCCTCAAAAGCACGCAAAAAATCCTCCCTTTGTTTGGCAGGGGCTTTTTGGTAGTGTTTTAGCATTTGAATGGTTTTTTCTTTGGACATACAATTTTATAATACCACAAAAAACGAAAACATGGAACTGCTTTGTGAGTAACTGCTCACCCATTTGAAGCAAGATAGCGGAAAAGCAAACTCTGCATCGCCTCAAAAAGATTTTGCTTTTCTTTACGCAAGGTCTCTATTACCGACAAGTTGAAGGCGTGGATTGACGCGCCCTTGGGGCTACGCGAACCGCCTGATATTTTCCTCATAACCACAGCAGGTCTAATGGCTCGTTCAGCTTGGTTATTGTCGGGGGGAACATTGAAGTCCCTAACGCAGACAGTAAGTTCGTTGGCGTATTTACCGCAGAGATTAAACAACTTTTGTAAATTATGGTCTTTGGTCTTTATCTGGCTGATTTTAACCAATTTCTTGACGATATAGTTCGCTTTTTTATCTTTTTGAGCTTGGGTTAAATTTGCTATGACTCTAAAATCCGCAATCTGCTGATAAACAGCGGACAGCTTTTTCATTGCTTGGGTCCTCTGTTCCGTTGCCTTGGCTTGGGACAACTCTCTTGCCTTGCGTAAAAGATGAGCCCAGCATCTTTGCTTGTTCTGAAACTGGTTATAGGCGGAGTAAAAGTCGCTTACAACCACGCCATTAAAATCAGCTCCCAAGACATCTTTGGGAACACCTTTGCCTCTGAATTCTGAAATTGTGTATCTTACCGCCTGGTCATTGGTAAAAACCCAAAGCCAACAGTTTTCTCCGTCTATTCTCCAGCCGGTTTCATCCGCGTTAACCACTTTGGCATTTTCAATTTTCAAGACAATCTCTTTCCACTTTTCTTTGAAAAGTAGTTCTCCTTTTGATAAAAGATTATTAATTTGACCTTCGGATATCTTTAAGCCAAATTGGGTTTTGAGGTTTTCTAGGATAAGGGCTTGGGGCAAGCGCAGGCGATATTTTGAATAAAGAACGAAAAGCAAAATGTTCGGACCCAAACGCGCCCTTGGCAACAAGCCCATTGGCTTGGCTTGAACAATCTTTTGGCAATGTTTGCAATAATATCTGTTGATGGTGTATTGGGTGGTTTTAACCTGTTGCTGATTAAAACTGGGGATATCCTCAATTATTCTTTGATAAAAACCAACTTTTTTAGACAGCTTGTTTTGGCAGTGAGGGCAGGCGGTTAGAATGGCTTCCTTGAATTCGTCTATTCTGTCTGGCTTGGGACGGGCATAGCTTGCTCTGATTCTTGGTTCCGGAGGCGTTTTGTCGCCCGTTATTGTTTTTGGTTTCGTTGTTTTGAACAACATTGCGCGGAGACGGTCCTTTTCCATCGCGAGTTTTTCTTTTTCTGCTTGCAGTTTTTCGTTTAATTCTTTGAGCTTTTCCATTCTTTCTTGGGCTTCCTCAAGATTCTTTTTCAGCCCCTTGTTTTCTCCCTGAAGTTTCAGGTTGTTTTTGATAAGTTCTCTGTTCCAGTAATAATACTGGGTGGCGAGGTTCCTTGCGTTGGGCTTGGGGCAATATATGGGCAAACGAGACAAAACCTCTCCGGGGAGGGGCGGGACAATGAAATCAATGTTGGATAATAATTTTTCTTTTGTGTCTGCGACAGTACCCATACGATCCTATTATATCATTTTAATTAAATTTTTACTAACAAAATCATTGGCTTTGCTTCAAATGGGTGAGCAGTTACATTCTGTGTGGTTGACTTTTTGAATAGTCTATTGTAGTATCTAATATGAATTTACCACTAAATCAAAGGGTGAATTGCAATCTTGTTCTTTAATAATCAACGCATCTTGCGCATGATTTTCTGTAGGTAGTATGAAGGAGGTGAGTATAATGAACGATAGAATCAGTGTTGTTTGGAACATAACGAGGTTATGCCCTTTTGCCTGTAGTTTTTGTTGTGTGTCAGCGGTGCATGTTAAGAATTTTCAACAGATTAGTCCTAACAACGATGATACTCCAGTATTAGCGGGAGAACTATCTTTTAGGTGTCAGGTTGATATTGTTGACCAAATGGATGCTGATGATTTCAGGATTGATTTTTCTGGAGGAGATGTATTAATTAATCCTAGAAATATCGATTTAGTCCTTTATACTTCAGCTAAATTTGGTTCTGATAATGTTAGTTTAAGTATTCCGGGTACTTTTTTAACGAACTGGGTATTAGATAGATTGTTAGGCAAAGTATCAGATATTGAAATAACTTTGGATAATCTTCCATCGGTTAAGGACGATAGTCGTCCCTTGGGTTATCCTAAAATAGCTACGGAGAGCTTGAAAAGATTAGTTGAACATGGTTTCCGCGTAGGGGTTCAGACAGTACTAAAGCAAGAGAATATGAATGCTAACACCCTTGAGGGTTTGCATCATCTATTAGTAAATATAGGGGTGCAAAAATGGAGTTTACTGAAATTTTTTCCAGTTGGAAGATATTTTCAGAGATCTCACTATGTGCCGTCTGATAAAACTTACCAAGAAACGGTTGAGTTTATTCAAGGGTTAACCGTTAACTCCCCGGTAAAGGTGCATTTCCAGTATTTAATGCCACAATGCGAGAAGCATGATTTTAGATGTCGCGCAGTTAGCAGGTCAATAGGCATCCTGCCATCTGGAAAAGTGAATGCTTGTTTTTGGGCACTTAATAGACGGGGAGAGCCATTGTCGGATTTTTTACTCGGTAAATTACCCGAAGAAAATATTTATGATGTTCTTAAAAGCGAAAAAGCTGAACACTGGCGATGTCAGCAAAGGATAGTCAATAATTGTGAATTGTTTGAAAGAATGGAGGTAAAATAATGAAACGATCAGGATATGCTATAAGCACCTTTGTGTTCAATTTTTTTGAGCTTGGAGTGTTTATTCATGTTTTGCTACATTGGGGTTTAGCAGAGGCTATGATAGTTGGATTGCTTTGTAAAATTGGCAAAGCTCTGCATGAGAGCGTACATATTGGCACTTCAAGGCAATGGGCATTCTGTCTTATTGGTGTACTAGGAATAACAGCTGTATTTTCAGGTTATTTCGTAGTGATATGTATAGCGAGCGTAGTAATTGATGTGGCACTCATGAAATTACGGATGCTTTATAAGAAACGGTTAGCTACATGGAAGATTCAAAAAGTTTTTGTTAGGATGCTTGCTTTTTTTCTGGCTCCATTTTTTGAATTCTGGTTGCTTGCTCTTTTCATTGTGTTTCTTATAATAGACCTTATCACGTGTGATGGGCAAGAGAGAGAAGAATTCCCAGGAATTTTTTTTCCGCAAGGCAAAAAGTTTATTACGCAGTATTTGATGATGTTCTTACATCATGCACATTATTTCTCTTATTGCTACGCCATTCCTTTCTTACTGATTCGTCGGTTTAATCTACCACTGATATGGGTCGGCGTTCTCTTTTTTGCAGGATGGAGCGCATACAATATTTACGAGCCATTTATTTCTTCAAGTTACCAACGTTTCATAATAGGCCATATTATTGCTATTATAGGGGTAGGAATGATATGGATTTTTTATGATAGTATTTTCCTTGTTATGGTAGGATGGGTTGTTACGGGATTGGGTGGAGGCACCGTTTATATGATCAAAGGACTTATGAAGGGCTCAAAGTCTATTCATACAAGCTCTAGCAAAGCAGTTGAATCGTATGGACATGTTATGGGCTTGTTAGTATCCCTTTTCGCAGTAACGAGTCATAATTTTGGCATAATGTATGTTTCCAGCATATTTTTTGCAACAGCTACAGTATTAATTTCTCTTTTTGCCATACAGAAGGAGGGTAGGATATATGTCAGAGATTAAAGCAAAAACAATTATAACAAAGAGCAAGCTACCTAAAGTAGAGTATTGTTTTAACCCATATATTGGATGTACTGTTGGTTGCGTGTATTGTTATGCTAGATTTATGGGTAGATTCTCTGGTCATAGTAATGAAAAATGGGGCACTTATTTTGATTGGAAGATAAATGCCCCTGACCTATTAGAAAAAGAACTTCCAGACATAAAAAAGAAGGGTGGAGTAGTCCTATTGGGAAGCGTTACAGATTGTTATCAGCCAGCAGAACGACGATTGGAAATTACTAGAAAATCGCTTGAGGTTTTTTTGAAATATCAAATTCCAATTTCGATTTTAACCAAAAACGTTTTAGCAGAAAGAGATTTTGATTTGCTATCTCAATTTGATTATTGTGAATTTGGTATGAGTATTGGGGTTTTAAATCAAGTAATCGCTAAAGTATTAGAGCCATACGCTTCTATGCCAGAAGATCGCGTTGCTCTTTTGGAAAAAGCACATAATGCTGGTTTGAAAACCTATGTCTTCATAGGACCATTGCATCCAGGCGTTAGCGACTTGTCTACAATACTTAAAAGAGTGGCTCCATATGTGTATTTTGCTATGGGAGAGATACCTAATTTACGATGCGGTAATTGGCCTGACTTAATGGTCGTCTTGAATAGACTGCATATTGAGCCAGAGGTCTACAAAAAGATAGCTGAATCCCAGTCATTCTATGACGAAACCAAAAATCTGTTAATTCGTTTGTGCCAAGATGCTGGCATTGAATACAAGGGAGTTTTCAAGCATTGAGAAGTAGAGTATAATAAAGGTAGTTGGATCTTTAGATTAACTACCTTTTTTCTTTATTAATTATGCATAAATTAAGTTTAGACAAAAACATATTAAAAAAGTTTATTGTGAAAGCCAAACAAAATACCTATGCTTCTAATGGCGAGGAAGCGGAGATAATTTTGGCTGACACTGCCAAAGAGTTAGTATTTAAGGATAAGTGTTTAGAATACAGAGATAGATATTTTGGCGCTGATTCATTTATCGGGCAAGAAATTGTCTTCTATGATGGCAATGCGATTTGGGGTATGAATTATTATGGTTTGTTGACATCAGACATTATTCCTTCTAAAAGAGTTTATAGTTTTTTACAAAAAGCGTTAAAAAAAGTTACAGCAAGCCAGCCGTTTCGAGGCCCCAGCGATTTTGCTGATGAAGAATTTCAATATATTAACAAGCCAAGAGGCACAGTAGATTTTTTCAAGGGATTTGAGAAAATACTTTATAAACGAAAACAGATTTATCAGTTACATTATCACGGAGGATTGATAAGGAGGTAAGCTAAAAACAAATGGCTCAAGTAAACTACAAAAAGGTTTATGAAAGGGCGGCTCGGAGCGGGGGATGGTCCAAGAAACAGCTTGATAAGACAACCAAGTGGGGGGATTTTTACGAGCTGGTTAAAACAAAGCTTCAAGGCACTGAAGTTGTTTTAGATATAGGCACTGCCGAAGGCAATAGGTTTATGGGTTTGTCAAAACATATCAAGAAGGGCGTGGGTATTGACTTAGAGCCAGGAATGATTAAATTGGCTAATCGCAATAAGCGAGAAGCGGGCATAACCAATATTACTTTTAAATGTTTAGATGCTGACAAATTAGATTTCCCCCCTGAAACTTTTGATGTGATAACTGTTAAACACTCGCCCATAAATTTTAAAGATGCCTTTCGGGCATTAAAGCCGGGCGGGCGGTTTTTTACTCAGCAGGTGGCTGAAAATGATAAATGGAATCTTAAAAAGGCCTTTGGCAGGGGGCAGGACTATGACAGAATGCCTGGCACCTTGCTTAAACTCTACAAAGAACAAGCCGGCAAGGCAGGGTTTCAAAAAATCAAAAGCAGAACCTCAAGTATCCCTCACTATTTCAAATCAAAACAAAAATTACTGGATTTTTTTGAGAAAGCCCCGACAATTCCCGAGTTTGGCAAACACAGAAAGGACTATGAAATTTTAGAGAAGTTTATCGCCAAGAATCGCTCCCCACAAGGTATTAAATCCAACACGGCTCGGTTTTTCTTAGAGATGTCAAAACCCAAGTATTAAGCGTCAACTCAACAACGTTAATATTTTCAATGAGAATGATTGGCCTAAAATGAACGCTTTTTTTGTGGAGACAGTACAGTAGAGAAAATGCATAAAGCATTTAAGAAGCCAATAAGAAAAAACCGAGCTCTATGAGGTCCCTTGACATTGTGCTTTGAATAGTTTAGAATTTCTACAAACACAAACAAGCATTAACATTGAAGGTAGTCAATCTTAATGCTTTGCACATTTACAATCTATGAGGTAGTAAATTGAGAACTCTTGTTTTGTATGGCTTAAAAATATAAGCGTGAGGAGGATTAATATGTCTAATATTGTTAAAGTAGGAATTATTGGTTCAGGCGAAAGATCTGCCTCTCATGCCATGGCTTATCGGGCATTAGACAACGTAGAAATAGTGGCCTTTTGCGATATCATCGAGGAGCGGGCTACGATGAGAGCGAAAGAGTTTGGTGCAAAATTGGTTTATACTGATTACCGAGCGTTAGCTAAAGACAAAGTTGTTGATGTTGTAAGCGTATGTAGCTCAAATGAAACGCATGCCGAAATTGCGATTGCTGCCGCAGAAAGAGGAATCCATGTGTTGTGTGAAAAACCGATGGGCCAAAGTTTGAAGGAATGCGACGACATGATACTTGCCGCAGAAAAAAATGGTGTCAAGTTAGCTTGCGTGTTTCAGAGTAGGTTTTTCCCGAGAACTCAGTGGATTAAAGAATTGATTGATACAAAACAAATGGGAGATATGGTCCTTGCTAAGGGGTATGGCTGGACCATCCATGTGTGGGATTTGGTTTTGTTTGTTATGGGCGACCCTGTTAGTGTCTCTGCCGAGTGGGCTGGTGCTCAAGTAGTGCACAGAAATCCATTAGTGGCATTAGTACGATTTGCCAGCGGGCATACGGGTCTTATGCAGGCGAGTTTTCAATTTTACGAGCCGGGCATAACAGAAAAACGTAATTGTTTTAGTTTTTTAGGAGACAAACTTACTGCTAATTTTAGCCTTTGGGGAGACGAATTGATATTTCTGTCAGAAGACAAAAAATGCCTCAACGGAATGGAAGTGAGACGAAAAGAAAGATTTGGCAATCATCCGCTAATCGTGTCAGGTGTTCCCGAAATACCAGATTTTATTGATGCGTTGGTTTATCATAGAGAACCAGCTATCCCCGGTAGAGAGGGTAGAAAAGCAATAGAAT
>JAUYCX010000068.1 GCA_030692045.1 Candidatus Omnitrophota bacterium | reverse complement strand
AGCGGTCCAGCGAGCCTGCCTGCCGGCAGGCAGGCGTGGAGTGAAGCCGAGCGACAGCGAGGCTGAACGGTGCATACATCACCAACGCAGCCCGCCCAAGCGGGCGGTGCATCAAGAAAGACTATATCGCTAATTCAACCTGAAATGCTGTAAAAAAGAACGGTTTAGACAACTTGTAAAGAACAAACCAAGGGTCAGCCGAAGGTACGGATGTAGACTTTTTTGGGCAAATCTTTGTAAGCTTTTGATTCTTTTGACATTGTGATTTTCTTTCCGTTTCTGAAAACAAAAAATTAAAGGGGGCAAAAAGAGAAAAAGAAATTCTTTTTTGGGGCAAACGACCACCAAGGCATGAGGCGATTTTGATGTTTTTGCGTCTTGCCTTCGGCAAGCCGCTGCATCAACTCCCAGTTGCTGCTAAAAAGCAGCCATTAAAAAAATCCCCCGCCCACCCAAATTGTCTCGGTGCTCGGACTTCAATCTCCGATTTACGTTTCCTGCGTTCAGAGCCTGTTTTCCCCCTGCTAAAATTTTAAAGATAAATGTTGACAGTGTTAGCTAACAGTGGTAACATACCATTATGCAGATTGGTGAGAAGGTAAAGAAGGAAAGATTAGAAAGAAAGATTTCGCTTCGCGAATTTGCTCGGAAGCTAGAAATTTCTGCTGCATATTTGGTGGATATTGAAAAAGGAAGGCGACTACCGAATCAGGAGCTTTTACAAAAAATCGCAGATATATTGGACGTTTCTCTGTCAACTCTTAACCAATATAATTTGGAAATGCCAAAGCACATAAAAACATGGATTGAAAAACACCCTATTTTTTCAAAGCTTTTTAGGTTTATTTTAAAGCAAACTGATCCTGTTAAAGCAATTGAAGAGCTTGAGGAGATTCCAACAAGAACAATTCCACAGGCCCCTTTTCTTGCCATTTATGAATCCGAATTGCAAGCCATAGCATTAGAAGCTTCGTCTTGGAAGGTTGAAACAGGTGGCGATCTATTTGGCATTTGGGGAGATATCCCCATTATTTACTTAGCCACAAGAGTTGGACCAAAGGCGATAAGAAGTAATGCTCATTTCCGATTAGACGTTGATTATTTGATTAAAGTCAGTTCAGAATTAAGTAGTGAATGGGGGTTAAGGTACTTTGGTGATTGGCATTCACACCATAAACTTGGATTACATTCTCCCAGCTCTGGCGATCGTAATAGAATTAAGAGACTTGCTGAGAAGAATAGTTTTGGTGAAATGGCAGAATTTATAACTTCATTCGCGTCTGATTCAAAAAAAGATCACATTGTCCAAATTCATCCATTTGTTTATAGAGGTTTCCCAGAAGCGAATCCTGCTGATTCTTTTTTGATAGTTTTGAAAGGTCTAAGCCCTATTAGAGAAGTATTGATAAAAAGAAAATTAATGCCCGAACAAAATCTGGCGTCATATTCAACATTTCAGCTAAATAAAATTAGGATTCCTGAAGAACCTTTAGGTCGGGTTATTGGAAGTGAGGGTAATCAGCAGAGGTTGATTTCTGAAAGGTTATTATTAAACGTGGGGACTGAATTTAAGCGTGTGGTTTCAAAAAATATTGAAATGCATCAAACATCGTTTGGTCATATTCTTGTTGTACCTGTTCGAGATGAACAATGTGTAGCCTTTGCTTTAGATGGTAAGTGGCCTCACAAAATATTGCAGGTTGATCGGCTGGATAGAAAAATTGGACAATCTACGGAGCTAGATGTGAATGTTGAAAGCTTATCTTTATTGGATTTAGATGGGGTTATTAATTGCTATAAGGTTATTCGAGATAATTAAAAATGACTTTGCTGGAAAGACTAAATCTAGAAAATCAAATATTGCTCAAAGATGGAATGTCACAGTATTTGGTTAAGTACTCTCAGTCAGGAGGGTTTTACTATATCTACGGAGACTACAATTCAAGTAGTGGAAAAAAGTATACGATTTGGTGTAGATTGCCAGATTATTATCCTAGCACATGTCCATCAGTCTATGTTTATAAGCCAAACCCATTAATAGGTTATGGAGGGGTTTATATTAATAGCTATGAGCCTTCTTCTCATTCTATGCACACTTTGAAACCTAGCAGCAGTGGAGAAGTTCAGATATGCCATTGGCGACAAAGTAGTTGGCATAGTGGGATTACTTTAAACAAGGTAATGATAAAAGTAATGCTTTGGTTTGAAGCCTTTGAGCAACATCTATTAACGGGT
Source organism: Candidatus Omnitrophota bacterium (assembly GCA_030692045.1). Classification (GTDB taxonomy): domain Bacteria; phylum Omnitrophota; class Gorgyraeia; order JAUYCX01; family JAUYCX01; genus JAUYCX01. Next base: position 3,379 of record JAUYCX010000068.1, on the reverse strand, counting down.
CAACCGATTGATAATTTTGTTTCCACAATGAATTAAGTATAGGGGTGAGAGATGGAGTCACAAAAAGAGAAAATAAGAGAGGCAATGCAAGCAATAGCCTTGCGTCGACCAGGTCGTAATAAGTTAGTTTATGATAAAACAAGTAAAACAATCGTAGCTGTTTCATCTACCGAACATACGCCAACAGGCTTGAATATTACGGCTGAAGAAGCAGACATGTTTATGAACGATGATTATAATTCCTACTGAATTTTTAAATACAAATTGGAAGAAGTTAGTAAATAACAAGATGTTACCCATCATTTTGTCTGAGTGGGATGATGGAGACGCCTATGTATTAAGCTCAATGGGAGCATGTCCAAGTCAGAAAGAGGTCTATGGAGTTATTGTCATTGGAGAAAGAGAGTTTAAAGAATATAAAGCTGTAATCCAATTAATAGAAGTATCAGATAAAAAAGAGTCTAATTATGCGTCGCCTACAGGTGAAAACTACAAGACAGTATCATACTTGAATGAGGAAAAAACAAAAAAAGAAAATGTAAGAACCCATATTGTTAATATTGGATGTGAACTTTCAGCAAGAAATCGTGGTTTAATAGAAACTGATCTTTTAAAAGATAGCTCCGTTTTAATATTTGGTCTTGGGACAGGTGGCATTCAGATTGCTATTAACCTAGCGAAGTGTGGCGTTGGAAATTTTCATTTAGTTGACTCAGATAGACTAGAAATTGGTAATATATGTCGACATCAGGCAGGCATATCTCACATTGGGAGGAAGAAAGTCCTTGTTGCTAAAGATCTGTTGTTGGAAAAGAATCCAGAAATTAAGATTTGCACTTATCCAATAAAAGCAGAAGAATCTACTAGGGGTCAATTAGAGGAGATAGTAAAAAAAGTTGATTTGGTTATATGTGCTACAGACAATCGAGAAAGTAAACTGCTGATTAATTCCATTAGTATAAACGCTAAAAAAATCATTTTTTTCTCGGGAGCCTTTCTTAGGGCATACGGAGGGCATATTTTGAGAGTCTATCCTGGAGAGACTGCTTGTTACCATTGTTTTTTATTAGGTATGCCAGATATTGAGACTGATCAAGAAATTTCATCAAGTGACAATGCTAGCGATATTGCATATTCAGATAGATCTGTGCCAATAGAACCAGGCTTAGCTATAGATGTTGAACCGATTGGCACAATGACATCAAAATTGGCTTTACAGGAGTTGATAAAGGGTAAAGAATCTACACTGCATATTTTAGATAGGGATTTCTCTGCAAATTGGTATTTCTGGGTTAACAGACCAGAACAGAAAACAAAATATGCATTATTCCCACCGTTAAGTGATGAAGCAAAAGAGATGACAATTTTACGTTGGTATGGTGTGTCTTTTGATAAAGACGATGCTTGCCCAACTTGTGGAAATTTTGAAAAGGCATTAAGGGAGCAATATAGTCTTGAACCAAACGAAAACGCTCTACCAGAAAGCTCTTCTCCGCCATCAGATATAAACTTATAAGGAGTTTAGAGAATGGAAATGACCTCGTACTTTAAAGGATTATTAAAAAATATTGAGCCAGAGCCTAATAATGTAAAATTAGCAAAAAAGTCCCATGAGGAAGTGAGAGATTTCTTAATAGAGGATGGTGAAATCTCAAAAGCTAATCCCGAAACTTTTCTATCGGGATCATATGCAAGAGAAACGGCGATTAATGACATTAAGGATGTTGATATTATTTTAATTATTGATTTGAATCGTAGTAATACAGAGCCCGTAGTTACATTGGCTTGGTTACAAGCTTCGCTTCAAAATAAATATTCAAAAGTAAAACAACAAGGCAGGTCAGTAAATGTTGTTAATGATAAAGGGTTTAATTTGGATATTGTTCCCGCTACTCCGGTATCTAATCGTTCCGGGCCTTTATGGATTCCTGATAGGGAGGCTAAAGCTTGGGTGTCAACTCATCCAAATAAGCAGATAGAGTTTTCTAGTGAAAGAAATAAAGATACTGAAGGATATTATGTTCACTTGATTAAAATTATCAAGTTTTGGCGAGATAGATTGGTAGATGAAAACTCAAAGCCTAATTCCTATATAATTGAAAGCCTACTTTCGCAATGTATTTTGTCAAAACCGGATTCCTATGGTGCCGCCATAAAAGGTATTTTTTATTATATTTATTCGACCTACCAAACTTATTTAAGTTCAGGGAGTGTGCCGAATATTAGCGATCCTGGATATCCAAATGTAAATGTTGCGAAACGATGGAGTTTTGATGAATTCTCAAAGTTTATGGTTGAGGTAAAAAATAGTCTTATTGTCGCAGCTGAGGCTTTAGAATCGCAGGACGAGAGCGAATCTATTAAATTGTGGAGGAAATTGTTTGGGAGTAAGTTTGTAACTCAATCTAATTAGTCAGGAGGGCGATATGGGTAATGTTTTAAAAATACTAGATGTCATTGGATATTGGTCAACAATTATTGTGATTATTGCTTTTTTTGTTGAATGCGGGAAATGGTTTATGGGTATTTCTCCAGCATTGTTAAGATTAGGCAAGGGGTTGGCGAGTCGTAAGATTGCCGTGTTTGCGGAAGGGGATGATTTCAATTCGTTAAGAAGTCTTTTAGTCGATTCAAAATTATTTAAAGAGAAAAATGTTACCCAAATTACTAAATGTGAACTAAAAAAGGCAGAGGATTTTTCCTTATTCCTTGCTCATTGGAAAAGCATTTCGTCTTGTTTAGAAGATATTTTGTCAGCAAAAAAGGATTGTACTGCTTTGGTTATTTACGCTCCCCAGAAGGAAGGTCATCTTTCTTCTGAATCCATTGATAAAATAAATGAACATCGCAACGTGATCCTTGTAAACTTTAGAGGGAGATTATTGAATGATATTATTACCTCGTTGATTACAACTAGTTACGAAAGGTGACGGTCGCAAAGAATAACAAGGTTTTGTGTGTTATAAAATATTCTACGATTGGCCTCGTCTGCAAAATTTTGTTATAAGTAAACATAAATGAAAATCGCAATCTATATCCGAGTTTCCACCGAAGACCAAGCTAAAGAAGGATATTCTTTAGAAGTCCAGCGGGAATATCTTGAGTCTTTTGCTATGCGAGAAGGGTATGAGATTTTCAAGGTTTACTGTGATGATGGCATAAGCGCATATTCAACACGGCGTCCTGCTTTACAAAAGTTACTTGCCGATGCAAAAGGGAAAAGTTTCGGACTTGTGTTGGCCTATAAAATAGACCGTTTTAGCCGCAACCTTAAAGACTTGCTTATGCTAGTAGATGAGTTATTATCTTATGGCGCTGGTTTTAAATCTGCCACTGAACCTTTTGATACTACAACATCAGCAGGAAAGTTGATGTTTCA
>JAUYCX010000113.1 GCA_030692045.1 Candidatus Omnitrophota bacterium | reverse complement strand
TCGTTATGTAAACTACAGCTTAATTATGGGGCTACTCACCCCGCGTGTCAGACAGGGAACCCCGCCCTATCTGACACGCTCGAAGAGCTGTAGACGGAGCTATTCTTCTCATTCGGCCGCCCTTCGGCGGAAGGTATCCATGATAGGCAATAGATTTAAGGTCAGAAAATAATGACTGTGGGGTAGGTTGATCCTATTTTGAGATAGTAAATAATAAGTAACTTATACCCAGCGAACAGAAGACGTTAGTTACCTCTCAGCCTTTCAAGAATTGAGCCCCAAGGTAGTATCGTACGGACACTATGTATAATTTCGTATTTAAGGCCTATTACCTTGCACAAATCTTCAAATATTGAATCCAGCGACAAAAGTATAGCATAATCCGGACACTCCAAAGCAATTATAGTATCTCCAATAATCCTACATGTTGCGCAAGACAATTTCCGCTTACAACTCTTAATTGCATCTAATCCCTTTTGCTGGTTTTTAAGACTTTGTTTGCCTGACCCAACCCCTTGTATCTTATTAAGTATTTCCTTTGATTTATCAAATAAAGCAACAATTTTACACTGGTCTACATGGTTCTTTTTATAAAACTCGTAGAAATGAACAAATGCTCTCTCTATATCGTTAACCGTTTTGTAAGACCCAAAATCTAAGTTAACGGTTGAAAGGTGACAACAGACCTCGTTTCTATCATATCTACTTATCAAACAATTTAAACTTATTATAATCTTTTTTATTAAACTCCTTAATGTGAATAACCCTCGCGTTATATCACTATCGTCTATTCCAACAAAGGCTTCAGCAATAGCAAAATTAACATTCTTGATTTTCCTGATTCTGTAGTCTTCCGTCCAATACTTAATTGCATCTTTAATGCTCTTTGACTTGCTCAAAACAAAATAAAACTCTATTAAGTCACAAACAAAACCACTATTAAACTCGGCCCTTACAAAAGGAGAGGTGATTCTTGTCTGATTTTCTAGTTTCTTAATTAAACCTTTGCGAATAGATGTATGGCCAAAAAGGCGGGACCTAATTATGGAGGTTTCTAGATAAAATCGCTTTGACATTATTCATCATCGGGTGTTTCTTCAATGCTAATAATATCTGCACCAATATTAAAAAATCTGCTTACTGCTTGTTCATAATTACTGTACTCTATGTGATCAGAGTCTTTAATAGCCTTAAGAACACCTGCTGTTTCCTTTAGAATCTTTTTACTCAACTCATTGTGCATTAAAGTTTCTTCTAACAAGTTCACGATAGATAAAAAATGCTCATCTTGGCGCGTCTCTAAGAAACTCTTATAAATTATACTTATCTCATTAAAGAATAACTTGGAATACATTAACAATGAAGTCTTATTTTCACAGTCCAACTCCATATTTTGAACGCATTCTAACAAGTGCAATATGTGTTCTTTCCGCCTTATAGTAACATACTCATTTGTATAAAAAGGGCCTATTCTATCAGATAACCATTTTGGCAACTCTTTTGTAACGAATAGTTCCTCATTTTCTTCTGTTGCCACATCACTCTGATGGAATCGTCTAGTAATTCCGCGATCTTTAATATTAAGCCTATTACGAAAACGTTCCTGCTTATCTTCATCTATATGAAAAGTTCCTTCCACGACAGCATCGAAGACTTCATTACCTGAAGCAATCCCCATCAGTGCCGCGATACGACCTGTCCCCTCTTCTGTAGCATTAGAAGTTCTTACTGGCATACTTATGCTCCTAAAATATACTTCTTAAGTTTACTCGCAGTCTGAAGGCAGTTATCAAATGCCTTTGTAAGAAATGAATCAGCATCGCCGAACACAACATCACTTTTATAACAGTCCATATCAAAAAAGATGCTTATCTCTGGGAAAGAATCTAAATAACTTCTAAACTCTTTCGTAGTCTCAAATCGGTGCTTATTCTCTCCAAAATCCACCCAAGTAGGAACATGCTCTCTTGGCATAGGCCCACATTTGAGATGATAGAGAAAACCATCTTTGGAATAATCACGAATATATGCTAAATCATTTAATTTTTCTGAAAGGATTTCATTCAATTCTTCATTGTTGGCAAATAATTTTGCCTGAATTATATCCGCTAATTCTTCCTTCTTTATTTCCTGCATTGGAACAAACATAAAAAATCTCACACCAAGTCTTAGGAAGGACTCTATTGGAAGAGACTCGCTATATAAACGCAAGATCTTTGAAATGCGTTCTTTAGCCAAGTCTACTTTACTGTTTGCATCGTCCAACTCAAATATAATTCTTTTGTGAGTGACTGTTGCAGAACAATGGTCAGTTTTATCTTGTACAGTAAAGGAAGTCCCGCTTAATTCCCAATTAGCGAAATCTTCGTCATATTTCTTTATTAAATCGTATTGCTTTGGGAAGAAATCTACGGAGGGCTTAAAGTCTGCATTAAAAACTATCTTCTTTTTCTCTACTTTATATTCAGCCATATTCTGCTCTTTTCCTTATAATTAAACTTATTTAATTATAACCTAAATTGGCGTCAAAGTATATTCTTTTCTATGTATTGCATTTCATTAACTTTTCACTCTTGTAATTTACTCTTTCCCACTCCAGATACTGTTGGTATGTATCTGTCATCATTCCATAACAGATATTAGGTATCTCAGCGATAATCATTAGGGTCAATGCAGGCATCGTAAGTTTTTCTATCTATCTTAATCCAGTCAGTTTTATCAATTCCTCTTTTATTATTATAAGTCGGGCTTACAAGGAAAACTGAGGCTATTTTAATCCAGCGGTTCTGCTCATTTGCAATTAATCTGATCTCTTCTGCTACTTCGCTTAAGTCTTGATCCTGGCTTATAATAAGGGCCACATCATAAGCTTTTGTATGCGCAAGGCGAATAACATCCAGGGTTATACGTACATCGATACCCTTTTCATGGCCCACAAAAGA
>JAUYCX010000027.1 GCA_030692045.1 Candidatus Omnitrophota bacterium | reverse complement strand
CCGCCTCGCCGAATCTGCGCGTATTCTCCTACCTATGCTATGCACCAATCATAAACTCACAACAACATGTTGCAGTAAAGGTCCACAAGGTCTTAGCTTCCCGTTAGGTGTCTCCGGTCTGTTCACCGGACAATAATTTCAGAAGATTCCGGTTAGGGACAGTGACAATCACGTTAAACCATTCATGCAAGTCGCCATTCAGACGACAAGGTATTACGCTACCTTAAGAGACTCAGGAATTAGTCCCGCCGTTTGATGGGTCTTAGACGCGTTGAAACACGCTTTGAAGCACCACCACTGGGCAGGTTTCACCGGTTATACAAGTCTTTTCAGATTAGCAACCGGCTACGTTTTTGATAAACAGTCGGACCATCCTTGTGACTGTGATCTACCAATGCCTTTTCATTTCTAAAAAGACAAATGTAGACACCCCTTATACCGAAGCTAAAGGGCCATTTATGCCGAGTTCCCTTAACTATGTTAAACTTTCAGATCTTAGCCTTCTCAGCTAGGGCATCAGTGCCAAATCTAGGTACGGATATCTATATTCTATGCACAATCTTTTCATTGATTCTTGGAATCAACAATTTTCACTACACAAGTTCTTCTGGATTAACGCATTACGCTCCCCAGAATTCCTTATGCAGGCATCCTCTCAGATGCTTGCCTATCCGAAAACAAATCGTGCACTAAACGAAGATAGATAGTTCAGGAATATTAACCTGAATTCCATCGCCATAACCGGTTAAGGTATGACTTAGGGTCCGACTAACCCTTGGTTAATTGTTATTGCCAAGGAAACCTTGCCCTTACGATCTCTTGTGATTCTCAACAAGATCAGTTCTTACTCCTCCCAAGATTCTCATTCCTTCCAGCTCCACACTTTCTTTCGAAAATGCTTCTGCGCTGAAAAGACGCCTGTTTACCACAATACTCTAAAAAAGAGTATGTCTATAGTATCGGTGTCATGTTTTAGTCCTGTCCATTTTCAGGGCCTCAAACCTCAATAGGTGAGCTGTTACGCTTTCTTTAAAGGATGACGGCTTCTATGTCTACCTCCCCAGTGTCTCAGGTTTAAGACTCCTTTTGATACACTTAACATGAACTTTAGGACCTTAACTATAGTCTCCATTGTTCCGGTCTCGCGACGTCACCTTACGCGCCGTCGCTGTTTCCCGTTATTTTCGTCTCACAATTTCCGAGTTGGAAAGTTGTCCGTAGGAAAAACCCTCTGCAACACCTATCCGTACTTTACACCGTGAGAAAGAATAACGAGGCTATACTAAGGCATATTTCAACAGGAACCAGCCATTGCCAGATTCGATAGGCTTTTCACCCCTAATCACAGGTCATCCAAGCACATGCATGTAGCACAGGTTCGGACCTCCATTTCCCTTTCGGAAAACTTCATCCTGCCCATGATTAGATCATCTGGCTTCAGGTCTTACATGAGTGACTAATTCGCCATTTCTGACTTGCTTTCGCTATGGCTACCATAATGTTAACCTTGCCACTCAATTAAACTCCTTGGGCCGTTTTTCAAGACGTACGTTAGAACCCTCCTTAGAGGGCACTAACCAACTGTAACTGTTAGATTTCAAATCTTTTAACTCTCTATTATGAGTTCTTTTCAGCTTTCCTTCGCAGTACTTGTTCACTATCGGACTTTGACTAATATTTAGGGTTAGCAGTTAATTCTGCTGTATTCATGCCTCCAATTCGGGAGACACTAATCTTTTAGGTATTTCCATATCAAGACAATCTACGAGGCTTTCACTCTCTAAGGCATTCCGTTCCAGGAAACTTTGATCTATTGACTTAGGATACAACCTACCACATCTCTGCCTTCTTTTCAAAAGGAGATTCAGTTTGCCCTTCAACCTTTTCGCTCGCTGCTATTAAGGTTATCACATATTTGTTTTCTTTTCCTGCTGGTACTAAGATGTTTCAATTCCCAGCGTACATTATCCTCTCGGATTATACACGTTTCATCGCATTCGGAAATCTCCGGATCAATTCTCGCATGCAGATCCCCGGAGCTTATCGCAGCTTGCCACGTCCTTCATCACAGTCAAAACCAAGCTATCCGTCTAACAGCAATAGGAGTATGAGATAACTTTGTTATCTCTACTTTTTATCTTCTAAGTAAGCTAAGACTATTCTCTATCTGTATCATTGAACATAATTTAATTCCTGCATCGGAATTAGTTATCCGGTAACAAACCGGTTCGTTCTCCACTCCCGTCGGAAAATTGCTTTCCCGAAGTTCATTTATGGGAAAAATCTTCTAAGGATTTTTACCAGACAGAAAATTTTTCGAAATTTTCTGTATGTCAAAAATTGCCTCAGCGATTTTTGATGCGTGTTTTATCTCACGACTGAGATTCATTTTTGATGAATATGATTTTGTGATTATATTTTTCTTATTATTCATTGCTCAAATTTGGTTTAATACCTCACCCTTTAGGGTGATTTATCCAAATTTGAGGCTTAAAAAATACCTCTGGCTTTAGCCCGATGGATTTTTTAATTTTCAAAGACACTGCCGGTCCTAAAAAATTTCCATAGGAAATTTTTGGGAACATGCGAAATCTATAAAAGATTTTGAAGTGAATCGAACACAATCAGTCCGACAACCCTGAAGTATCCTTTCAGTAATATTTGCTTTGCAAATATTAATATGGACCTACAGAAAATATAACTATTTTCTGAGATTCCATATTTCTTCGAAATATGGACCTGCCGGGAATCGAACCCGGACCCCATCCTTGCAAAGGACGAATTCTACCATTAGACTACAGGCCCATCCTCTTCTATGACCCTTAAAGCCAATGGCTTTTTGGCCCATTAAAATCGTTTTAAATCCTCTCAACCTTTGTTTGAGATTCATGATTACCGGAAAAATCTTTTATGGATTTTTACAGGACAGAAATTCTTTGAATTTCTGTATAAAATGTTATATTAACTAGGAGTAGAGTAGGAACAAATTGCAATGTTATATCTAATATCTTTTAATAAAATTTTAGGAGGTGATCCCTCTGCAGGTTCCCCTACAGATACCTTGTGACGACTTAACCTACCTTGTCATACTGAGGTTCGTCCCCGAAGGGCCTCGCCAGAGCATAACTCGGTTGGTTTGACGGGCAGTGTGTGCAAGAGGCCGTGACGTATTCACCGTTCGTTGATAACAAACGATTACTATGGATTCCAGCGTCATGAGGTTGAGTTACAAACCTCAATCTGAACTATGCCACATGTTATAAGATTAGCTTCTCTTCTCAGAGTCGCAGCTCATTGAATGTGACATTGCCGCGCGCGTGTTGCCCAGGGCATTCGGGCTGTACTCACCTAACATCGCCCCCACCCTCCTCCTTGTTACCAAGGCAGTCTCTCTAATGTGCTCTTTACGTAGAAATTAGAGACAGGGGTCTCGCCTGTTACTTGATTTAACAAGTCACCTCACGGCACAGGCTTATGTCGGCCATGCAACTCCTCTCAGCGTGTCAGGTAAGCCCTTCAGACTGACCTTCATTCTGCTGTCGGTCCTGGTAAGATTCACGGTGTAGAGTCTAATTGAACCGCACGCGTCACCCATTGTAGTGCCTCCCCGCCAATTCCTTTAAGTTTCGGTCTTGCGACTATACTTCCCAGGTAGCTCACTTTTCGGCTTCCCTACAGCACTAACACCTCTCGAGGAGGTGCTAATGTTTAGTGAGCAGCGTTTACTGCTAGGACTACAGGGGTATCTAATCCCTTTTGCGCCCCTAGCCTTCATCCCTCACTGTCAGATCCGTACTCGCAAAGTGCCTTCGCCATTGTTAGTCTGTTCAAGATTAACATATTTTACCACTACCTCAAACATACTCTTTGCGTCTTCCGGTCTCTAGTTTTGCAGTATCTCTTGCACGGCTCAAACTTGAGATTTGAGATTTCACAAGAGACTTACAAAACAAGCTACGGATATTTTAGACCCAATAATTGTGGATGCGACTTGGACCGCCGGGATTACCGCGGCGGCTGGCACCGGTCTTGCCCAGTCCTTATTCGTCTGCCTTTTTACAGCAAACAAAAGTTTTCGTAAAGAAAACACTCTGGCTAATTTTCTCACTCTTACGAGCATTGGAAAATTTCCTCGACTGCTGCACCCCGTAGAGCTAGGAATAGTGTCTCAGATTCCTTCTCAGGGCCTCTCCGCTAAGAGCCCTTACTGATCATCGCCTTGTTAGTCCATTACACCAACAACTAGCTAATCAGCCGCAGCCCCATCCTTAGGCGCGAGTTTCAAAAATAACTCATTCCAGAAACTATTTTCTATCATGTGTTATCCTCAGTTTCCCGAGGTTATCCATGACCTAAGGTTAGGTTAGCTACGTGTTACTGAGCAGTTCGCCCTCTCGCGAGAAACTTGCATGTCTAATTATCAACCAGATAGCCGCATCCGCCAGCAGGATAAACTGGATTTAAGAACTGTTAACTTATTGTGTTAAATACAGGATTTGTGAATGTTTTTTTCACCTCCAAATTCCTGTAAATATTGATTATAAAAATTTTAACAGTAAAAGCCTCCTAATTCTGCTGATAGAATACTAAAAAAATAATAATCGCAACTAGTTTGACTACTCTACTGCATCCTACCAAAAGTAGTTCTTAAGGTAATCATACTAGTTAATATAATTAACATTTTATAAAAATTCTATAACGGTATGGTTTATAAAACTTTCGGTTGCTCATAGAAAATTTCACGACGGAAGAAAATAAAAATTAATCTTAATGATATTTAATTTGTTATGTTGAGAATTGAAAACCTCATGATTTATCATGTGGTCGTAGCAAATGTTACAGTTTTCAATTCTCGAGCATCCTAAAAATTTCCGAATAAGAAAAATCGTCTATCAAACTCCATTCTTTAGAATGGAGTAGACGATTTTTCAGGAAATTTTTTTGATGAGAATAAAAATAGCTAAAAAAAGATATCTGTACTTGATTTTAGAGAAGTGCCATTGTTTAGATGAAAATCCTGATATTTCAGAAGCATGGAAAGGCAGTGATGAAGACCTTGAAAAATTGAAAAGAAGCAATATGACCTGTTATGATTCTGTAGAGCTTCCATACCCTTTGAGCCATATGAGATTTTTTGCATGCAGAGAAGATAGTTCTTTTGCAGCATTTTTTCAATTATTTTCAAGGGATAACAGTGTTTTTCATGGACTTTCAAAAGTTCTTGATGAAGAATTTAATAAAGCCAATAAGAGTTTTTTCCCAACAACTGATGATGGAACAGGTTATATTATTGATAAAAAAGGAAACATAAGAACTTGTATCCTGGATGGATGTAATGTGGGCCTTAGGGATATTGGCATAGGATGCAATGGAGCTAGAACAAGAGAATTCAAGGATGAAAGACATTTTGTAAGATCTTTAACTGAACTTGAAAATACTGCGAATATATATCTGCATTCTTGTTATGCAACATTAATTAATGCAGGAAGATTAAAACTTCCTGAAACAATTGTTTATTTAAACCCGTGATTTTTACTACTGAATCTTGTGAATCTGTATGCATAAATTTATATTTGAGTGTTATCAATGAATCTCATGAAAATAAAGATAAATCATCTTGATTTTGCTTATGATATTTTAAGAAGCCTGTATCTTTTACATGAAGGTGACAGTAATGCTAGAGACAGGGCTATCTCTCAATCAGCCAGAGGTTTTGAGGATGATGGAGTAGAAAAACTAAAAAAAAGAGTAGCTTTTACTTATCCAAAAATAGAGATGCCTGAACCTTTCAATTGGTTAGGATTTATCTTGAGAAGAGTAGGCGCAGGTTTCGGTTCATCAGTTATTGTTGCTGCAAGAGATGAAAGTGTTTTTAGCTACAGTTCTGGAAAAATAATAGAAGCATTGAAAAAAGATCCTGATTTAAAAGAGTCTTATCCAGGATTTGAATTTGCAGCTTCATTTAAGCATGGAGCAGGATATATGATGGATAAGACTTCTAGAGAAATTGTCTATGCTATAATGGAAGCTGGAAGTATAAGAGATATTGGTATTGGTTGCAATGGTGCCTGTCAAATAAGTTTCAATGATGATAATTCTAAAGAAGCAAAAGATAATTTCAAGATAGATATTGGCAGGTTAGAGAAGTATGCTAGTTCTATGATCAGTCTATGGTATAGACCCTATATTGCAAAGCACGGTGATATTGCAGAAGTTCCGAAAGATTTAGTCTTGCATCTGAATCTGGTTTAGTTCATGCAAATATCTATATCCAAAGCAAAAAAGATAACTCCATAATTTAATATGGAGCAATAAAGATAGATTATCAATTTTGGAGCCCAAGAAAACTTTCAGAAGTTTTTGGGGACATTCAAAACTGAAAGTTTTGAAGTCTTTAGGATGGAATACAAGTCCTAAGGACTTGGTGATATAAAAATTTGCTTAATTTAATTGCAAAACCAGCATTTTAATTGCTGAATTTAAAAAAAACTCAACTATTGTTTAGCATATGTTATGGAGTGCGCCCCTAAAAGCAGACAAATAGTTAAGTTAACTTTTGCTTAAAAAAATACAATGGAGGCGCATCTAAAATGAGACAAAGAAGAAAATTTTCTAGAGACTTAAAGTTGTCTATTCTTAATGAATTGAATGTAAAAAAAGCAGTCCAGGTTTGCAGGGAGCAAAACATTCATCCAATGATGTTATCGAGATGGAGAAAAGAGTTTAATGATAATCCTATAAAATCTTTTAGTGGAAATGGAAATCTATGGAAAGCTGAAGCAGAAGTTGAAAGATATAAGAGATTAGTTGGAGAGCTTTATGCAGAGATTGACTTTTTAAAAAAAACAACGAAAAGGCTTCAAGAGCTAAATGCAGAGGAAAAAAAGGTGAAATCTTTAAGATGATATCTGAAAATAAATTTGCTATTAATAGAATTTGCAAGGTCGTTGGAGTTAACAGAAGCAATTACTATGATTGGAAAAACAACCCTGAATTTATTGATAATAATAAATATCTAAGAAAAGAAATTCAAGGCATAGCCCTTGAATTTCCATTCTATGGATACAGGAGAATAACTCATGAGCTTAGAAGAAGGAAAATACTTGTAAATAGCAAAAAAGTCCGTAAAATAATGAAAGAAGATAACTTGATTTGTCGAAGGAAAAAGGCATTCAGGCCAGCGACAACACAATCAGATCATAATTATAATATTTATCCAAATCTGGTTAAAAATATAGAAGTTACTGGCTTGAATCAAGTTTGGGTTGCAGATATTACATACATAAGATTACTTAATGATTTTATTTATCTTGCAGCAATAATTGATATATTCAGTAGAAAATGCATTGGATGGGCCTTGAGAAGGGAAATAGATGCACTGCTAACATTAAACGCATTGGAGATGGCTATCTCCAAAAGAAAATCTTTTGGATTTCTTAATCTAATCCATCATTCAGACAGAGGAGTTCAATATGCATCTAACGATTATGTGGAAATGCTTCAAAAATATGGGATAAAAATAAGTATGAGCAGAAGCGGGAATCCTTATGATAATGCATTTGCTGAGAGCTTCAATAAAACCTTGAAAGTAGAAGAAGTTTATATTAATGAATATGAAACATTTGAAGATGCGTATAAGAACATTAAACATTTTATTGAATTAGTTTATAATAAAAAAAGACTTCATTCAGGGATTGGATACATAACCCCTGAAGAATTTGAAAAGGAGGTTTTAGCAAAAATATAAAAAGAAATATTAGCTTATCTTACTGTCTGGTAACAAGGGCGCACTCCATTAAGTCAACTTAATATCTTAACATTTCGCTAGCCTCATTTATATTCGGCTCGCTTAATTTATGCTCAATTGACTCCTCATGCTCGTCAATTTCGCTAATTTTATTATTAATTAATAAAAAAAGGTGATTACCCTATTTCAGCACCAAAAAAGCTTAAATAACAGCTAAACTACGACGATAGTAATGATAAAGGGGTATGCACGCAAGTATTTTGAAGGTAAAACCTGTATCTTTTGTGGCAAATATGGTTTATACAAACTCGCTGATAAGCGAGTTAAATGTAAACATTGCAAGAAATATTATTCTCTAAACAAACTTAGAAGAGATTTACAATTACTTTATTATTTTTACTTAGAAATTTCTGCCCGAAGGGCAGCAAATGAATTAGAAATTAATTATAGTGTTGTACATAAAAAGTTTATGCATTTCAGAAAATGTATAAGTAATTATTGTAATAATGAAACAAGAAAGTTATATGGAGAATTAGAGTTAGATGAAAGTTATTTTGGTGGAAAGAGAAAAGGTAATAGAAGAAGAGGAGCAAAGAATAAAGCAATAGTTTTTGGAATCCTCGAGAGAAAAGGTAAGGTTCATACAGTTACTGTGCAAGATGTTTCAGCAGATACTTTAATGAGTGAAATTAAAAATAAAGCAAAGAAAGGTTCTGTGTTTTATACGGATGGTTGGAAAAGTTATGCAAGCTTACAACAATACGGAAAGCATAACATTATTGACCATGACAAAGAATTAGTTAATAATCATAATCACATTAATGGAATTGAGGGCTTCTGGAGCTTTGCTAAAGAAAGATTCCATAAGTATCATGGAATTAGCAAAACAAATTATCCATTATACATTAAAGAAATGGAGTTTCGGTTTAACAATCGAAACGAAAATGTTTATAAGTTATTGATTGATATATGTATTGTAAGGAGGGCAGTTTAGTGCGGAATTGCACTAATCACCTAAAAAAATATTGAGATAGGGTAAGTCAATCCATGTTAAGTTCACAGGTTGACTTTACAGCATAATAGAGTTTAAAAAGGGGATATTTATATAAAAGTTATGGAATTAGTAATAGGATATCCACAGCTTGCTTATGAGGTTTTAGAAAGAATTGATTCATTCAAAGAAAAACAAAGAGAAGATTCGCGTGAACCTTGGCAAAGAGTTTCAGATGAAACAGATTCTCAAACTCAGAGGCTTTTAAAAGTTGGAGGAATGAAATTTGGGCCTGCTGAACTTTGTGAACCATTGGAATTCATGGCTCTTAATGTTAATAGATTTATTGATATATATCGTTTATCTTTTCATTTAGTTGCTAGAGATGACTGGGCATTTAATGGAATGACAGGAACTTTACAAGAAAAAGTAGAAGAATTTAGAACAAATGATACTAAATATGGCTTCTTACCAACAACAGATAAAGGAACAGGACATTTATTTAGAAAAGGAGATGAAAGAAAAAGTGCTTTGATAAGCATTATAGAATATGGAAAAAATGGAAACACGAGAGTAATTAGCATTGGTGATGCAGGTTCAATAGCAAAAAAATTTGAACAAATTGATTTTTTAAAGGATATGCACTTTATAACAGCTTTTGCAAATGTCTATCTTCAAGCATGTTATGAAAATTTAGCGAGATTAAAAAAAATTCCAGAAGTTCCTGAAGGTACAATTTATTTAAATCCTTAAATAATTTTCTTAGTTGTATATAAAACTTAAGTTTTTTCGCTTTATTAACAATATTAAACCATAATACTTCTTCCAAAACTGTTTATGCTACAGACTCTTGTTATTCATATTTAAATTTTTTGTTAATAATATATCTATTAAAGAATTTTATTCAAGAATAAAGTTCCAAATGTTTAATAAGTTATGAAAGAGTAAAATGCTGTAGCTAAATTATTCGCTGAATGAACTTAGTGTTATAATAAAACTAATTTTTTTGGTTCTATCTTTGTATTGCGTCCATGGAGACAGAGGAAATTAAAAAATTCTAGAAACCTTTATAAAGCCCTTGTTTTTATTTAATCTAATATGTTCTATGTAGTTGAAGTTCAAGACTATGTAAGAGTAGAACCAAGACTATTTGGTCTCAAGACTAGCAATGCTGTTGCTAAACAATTGCAAGAGATATATGCAAATTATCATGATAAAGAGATTGGAGAAGTGATTGGAGTCATTTCTGTTCTTGAAGTTGGTGATGGTATTATTATTCCAGGAGATGGCGCTGCTTATTATAATTCTAGGTTCAAACTGATTGTATGGAAACCTGAACTACAGGAACTTGTCTGTTGCATAATTGATGAAGTGACAAATTTTGGCGCATTCATGAACATGGGTGTCATGAAGTCCATGATACATATAAGCCAGACAATGGATGATTATGTAAGTTTTTCAACGTCCAACTCTTTGCTTGGAAAAGATTCAAAAAGAGTGTTGAAGAAAAAAGACCTTTGTCTTGCCAGGATAGTTGCTATATCTTACAAAGGAGATAATCCAAAAATATCTGTGACAATGAGGCAACCTGGACTTGGAAAACTGGATTGGATAAAAGAAGAGAAACAAAAGACAACAGCAGGTTCAAAAAGAAAATCAAAAGAAGAAAAAGAGATAAAAAAGAAATAAAATGGCAAAAGAAAAAGCTTGTAAACATTGCAAACTCATATATGAGGGAGAATTATGCCCTACTTGTGGAAGAAAAGAAGTATCAGATAGTTTTAAGGGAAAGATAGATATACTGGATCCTGAGAAATCTGAACTTGCTGAACATTTGAAGATAAAGAAGAAAGGGTTGTATGCAATCAAGCTATAGTAATTCTTAAATAAACCTCAGATTAATTAAAATGAAAATAACAAAAGAAACAAGGAATGAACTTTTTTCAAGGAAAGAAGTGAATTTTATAATAGAAAGTGAAAAAAACCCGAGTTTTTCAGATACAAGAAAAATTGTTGCAGAACATTTCAAGAAACCAGAAGAAAATATTGAAGTATATTCTATCTATGGAAAATTTGGAAGAAAGACTTTTTTAGTCAAATCATATATTTATGATTCAAAAAAAGATTTAGACAATGCTGTTCAAAAGACCCAGAAACAGAGAAAAGAAGAAGCTAAAGCATTAGCTGAAACTGAAAAAGCACATGTAGAATCAAAAAAATAGTGAGTTAAACATATTGCATTAACAGAAGTCGCTGAAGGTGATTTGAATTGAGCGAGGCGCAACCGAGCGTACGCAACAGAGTGTAGTCGGTTAATGTATGTTAGTTTCTCTGAACATAGTGAGAATTGATTTTTAGTGCAATAATACCAAAGGCAAAAAATCAAAGTTCGAGGTTCAGGAGTAATTCAGGGATTAGTGTAATGTCTTGAAAGTAGTAAATAAATCAAAAGATTTAAATACCTGATATTGGGATTAGGTATAAAGGAAAATCAAAATGATTGATGAAACAGATAGATTATTTGATGGAATAAAAGTTAAAATTCGTCAGCGAAGACAAGAGCTAAAGCAAACACTCGGTGATGTAGCTGGCAAAGTTTTTGATGCTTATCGTGAAGCATTAAGAGATGATTTTACAACTCAGGGAGTTATACATGCTTCAACTTATGGTCATAATATTAGTGATTGGAGTTCTATTTCTCCTGAAATGCAAGATACATTAGATGCTTTATGTGTAAGATATCCTGAATCGGTTGATAGAGAAATAGCATCAAGTGATTTATCTGATAGTGTTGTTGAATATCTACGTGAACAAGGATTAACTATCTCTGATGAGCAAATTCAATTATTCCCTGATTTAATGAAAGGCATAATGCAAGGATTGGAACATGCAGGAGTAAAATTCAGTAATAATGTCAGGCAAGCTCGTATTCTTGGGCTTAAACCACTTGTTTATTATAGGGATTGGTTATTAAGTGGTGGACAAACATTTATGGATTTAAATCAATATGAAATAGAATTAAATCTTACTAATAATGCTATTCGAGCTAATCAAAATGTTCTTGTAACTGCTTTAAGAGTTTCAGGAGATATTGAAGTTGATTATGGAAGAGGTCTAGAAAGTGGAAGAAGTCAAGAAAGAATCATAGGAATTGCAAAAGCAGGCATTGAATCTAATCGTTTAGGTCAAGGTCCTCGATTTGTTGTTACTTATAAAACCAAAGAAGGTAAAAAAGGAGAGATTGATATATTTAGAGCATCTGTAACAAGTTTGACTGAAAAATCAGATGAAAGTAGACTTTATAGATTACTCTATGAAAAAAGAATAGATGCAGAAAGTGGCTTAGAAAATTTAGGGTATGAAGATAGTATAGAAGCTTTAGTTGGTTTGCCTCAAGATCTTAGCCAAGAACTTCGAGCAAATGTTTGGAGAAGATATTTAAAAAGATTTGGAGTAGATCTTAGCAAAAATGCAGAAGCTGTTTTTGTGGATCCGACAGAAAAAGAAAAAGTTACATTCTTCTACAGAACACAGGAAAGAAATGGCCAGGATTATGGAGTAATGGTTGGTATTGCATTTGATGAACGTTATGGAGATAAGCATACATTTGTTTGTTCTAGAGATAAAATGCAAGAAGATATTCAAAGAGCAGAAAGTATAAGAGAAAGATTTGAAGCTGATTATAAACCACTCATAGAACCTACTGCAGTTCGTACATATGTGGAACAAAAACAAAGACTTACTCGACCTAGACCATAGATTATTAACATAGTTTTTTATAGAAAGTTTATTTGATAATTTTTATAAACTCCTTATAATTGTATTATTCATGAGTCTTGATTTCAAGAAAATTAAAGGGAAATTATTATGTCGAGAATCGAAAACCTCATGATTTATCGTGAGGTCGTAGCAAATGTTACAGTTTTCGATTCTCGAGCATCCTAAAAACAAGGGCCTGTGACAAACCCACACCTTTAGGTGTGGGTGGCCCATTGTTTTTTTG
>JAUYCX010000087.1 GCA_030692045.1 Candidatus Omnitrophota bacterium | reverse complement strand
GCAAGCCTGCTTTCATCGCTTTGGCTACAAAACTTACAGTTCATAAAAAAATAAACAAGTATTGCCTAATAAGTCTTGTAAGCAAAGTATATTACTGCATCACTGCTCATTGTAATCAACACCTTCTGAAATACTGTAGTGGTCGCCCTTGTACTTTATCACGTGACAGAGCTTCATTGACAAGTCACGCAATACGTTGTCTATATCAACAACCTTTTTCTCTATTCTCAGTACTGCTTTGTCTGCCTTTGTTTCCAAATTCTCCTTAGTCATTTTTCTCTCCTAGTTTTTTATCTGTTCTACGTTAACGGGCATCTGCGTCTTTTTCTTGTCAGCGCTATCAAGGATTGCTCTCAGATAGTTCGCGGCCAGGATTATGGGCTGCTCGAATCCCTCAACCCTGAAGATCAGCCATTTGCCGTCGCGCGAGCTTCTTACCTTAACAGGCGTTCTCTTCTCATAGTTTTGGTTTAGATTTTCTTGTTCCATTTTTATTGCCTCCTGCTGTAATTCTCAAGGAGTAATGGATATTTAAGGTTTGTAAGCAAGGAGTGGTAATGGAAGGTTTTTGGACTGTTACATAAGTTTTGACAAAATCCAAAATCTGTTGTATTCTAATATTAATTAGTTAATATGATTCCTATGGAGAAAATTTGTTAAGAAAATATTTGCGAAGAATAACACCAGGCTTAGAAGTAGCTATTATTTGGACTTTAACTATCATCACACCTACTTTCCTCGCGGTTTTTACAGACCTGCCTAATTTAATACAAAATTTTATTTTTAAACATATTCTTATTGCAAACCAACCTTTAACCAAAAATCAGATAAGTAATTTAACTTTGGACAGAATTGATGTTTTCCTTGGTATTCTCTTTATGTTCTTTATAATATTAGTTATTTTTAGTATCTGGCTTAGTATCCGCTATATTAGAAAACCAGATAATATCTCAAACTTAAAAAGATCTCTAGAAATGGCGAAAAGCAATCTAATCAAATTCATGTCCTCTGCTTCAAGAATTTTTTACCAATTATATCCAATCAGAATTTGTAACTATCTAAATCAAGAGATAACAATAGTGATTAATAAAAATGGGGATTGCTACTGTAATAAAGATTTCGAAATAAAACCTTACAATTCCTCATTGCATATGGTAAAGCATTATGTAAGCGGGGAATATCCTATTAAAAATTTTGAAGAAATTGAATTGGAGGTTAAATCGTTAGACCGTAGTGGAGTGGAATTTTTGCCAATAAAAGATACGTCAAATGAGAAAGAATTTATAATTTTCTTTCTTCCACAAATTGAATTAGGGGATGAAACAAGAAAGTACAGATTTTCATACAATTGGGAAGGGCAATGGAATAAGCTATTTAAACAGAAAACTGATAGATGGGAAGAAGATATAGGACCACATTTCGTTAGAAAAATTACCTTTAATTTTCTTATACCTTATAAATTTAATTTGGATATCAAAAATGAAGGCGAAGGAAACGGGAGAATTCTTAATACTAGCCCTCAGAGAGATAAAAGAGGTTTAAAAACATATACTTGGATAACAGAAGATATCAAACCTTCTTCTAAGATTATTCTTAAATTGCAACTTGTAAACTAAAACTAACCTGCAGCCCCTGTGCCACCACCACCACCATCCATCTTGTCAGATCCTCCGATAATAAATTAAGCAGTTTATACTATTTAAAACTTACTATTATTAATCTGTATCCTCTTATAAAATATACCTTATTCTTTATTAGTTGTCAACGATTTTTGTTTTTTTGATTTTTGCTCGGTTCGGTTAGGGCCTTTTATCCTCATGCCCAGGAGTTTTTGTGTTAGTGAGAGCGGTAGTGTTAGCAGTAGCTTTTCCCCGCTGATGTCCTTGTCCGTTCATAAGACAAGGGAGAAGGGTGTCTCACCCTCGTAGGGGCTGGTTTTAAGGCAGCCAGCAACTTATTTCCTGCTTGTTAAACGTTGTATGCCTCAAGAACTGCTGTCTGCAATTCCTCTTTCAAGGAATCCTCAAGCAACATAACCGTCGGATACCACTTGCCATCCTTGCCTTGAGCAGAGGGCATTGAAACATACAAGCCATTCCTGCCATCGGCAACCTTTACTCCCTTAACAAGTAGCTGACCGTTAAAAATCACATCAGCAAAGGCCTTGAGAGAGCTTCCGTTATCAAACCTGTGCAGCCTCGCAACTTCTATCATCTTCATCACCCCCTTTATTTGTGTTTGGCGTAGGGAATTGAATCCCAGCCATTGGTTTCTTTGTCTGTTCTGTAATTGAAACACACATTCCTGTAAGGAAATTCCCCATAAGATTCTGTTGATTCGCCCTGTGGTCATCGGGAAAGCTGAATACAAGCGGCTCAATTATCTCAACTTCTTCGTTTGAGCCCTCATAAACAACCCTTCCGTTTGTGTCTGAATACCACTCAAAGTAAAAGTAATCAGCATACTTGTTGTCGTCCTTGCCTGTTGCGAAATCCCCAAGCTCGCCTCTCTGCACAATGCTGAATCTCTTCAAGTAAGATTTTCTGTCTTTCCCCTGAGTCTGTTCAATCAGATTTTCTAATTCTGATTTAATCTGCTCAAAGGGTTTTTCAAACCTTACCTTTCCTGAAACAATGTAATTTTGCTTCAGCTTGAATTTCACAACTCCGGCAGTAAGATAATAGGCATAACCCCTCACAATGCCTTTTTTAAAAATTAACTCGCCGCCAATTAAATACTCATACGGACGCCACGCCATACTCTTTCTCCTTTCTTTCCCATCCCTGGGCCTCACAGATTTTTTCAATCTCTATTGCCTTGCAAGGTGTAAAATGTAAATCCCTGTCAACCTCAACAAAGCTGACCTTGAGACTGCTTAATTCCTCTAAACTGAAGTAACCCCATTCTGCATTATCCAAGTCCCCATTGAGTATTGCGAACCCAAAGAAGCATTTTTCCTCAGGCGAATACTCTGTAACATACCAATCACAGCCTCCGATGAAGAAATGCATCCCTATAACCTTATCCTTGAGAGGCACTTCCTCAGATGAATAAAATGCCGGCAGTTTTGCCAGCTGTGCATCACTTGGCTTATTCCACATAATTGCCCTCCTGTTTTAATTACTGGTTTGAACTTTCATTCAAGAATCAGATTTTTCCCTGCGACCAGAACTTCACCCGGACTTTTAAGCTTTCCGAGGATTTCCTTGTTAACCAACACTGCCAAAGGCTCAGTAACATAATCCCCTTTCGTGCCGTTCAGGGCCGCAATAACTGCTGTATCTATGCCCTCTAAC
>JAUYCX010000046.1 GCA_030692045.1 Candidatus Omnitrophota bacterium | reverse complement strand
AAATAATATTCTTTTTGTTATTTTCGGAAATTCTTTCAAAATTTATGGGAAAAGTTAATAAAGGATGCTAAATCTTTAAGCAGTATGAAGAAAGCGCAATGGTTCACCTCTTATGATTGGATTTTGATAATAATCCTGGTGCTCTTAATAATCTATCTTATCAAACAGGTGATACCTTAATGAATGTTGTCGAAAAAGTAATAGCTTCAGTATTCGTCTTGCTAACAATAATTTTGGTAGTGTTTTTGATATTGAAGATAACAGGGCATAGTCCTACAGATGTGCAAATATTGTATGTAGGCTTTAGTGTTGTGATCTCTTACCTGTTAATGATGAGTTACAAAATTGGGATGTTTGTTGGGAAAGTTGATGAATTCATGGATGCGACCAAGAATAATTTTAAAAAGCTTAATGAGGAGCTTAAAAAAAGGTAAGTCTAGTTTTCTTCAGGTTCTTTTTTCGTGCCGATTTTTTTGAACGTTGTTAAGAGGTCTATCACGTATTTTCCTTGGCCTAGTTTGTATACCAAGGGTTTGCCTTTGAACAGGTCTACCAGGTCTATCTCATATTTTCCTGGCTTCAATATTCTTATGTTTTCTAGTTCTAGGACTACTGGCTGGTCGTCTTCTATTTCTTCTCCGATTATTTCTTTCACGTCTGCTTCTATCTGTTGTTTTTCCTCTGGGGTTAGATCAACAGTTAGTTGTTTGGCCTGCTCTATATCAGTTTTTTTGACGTAGAAGAAGAATTTTCCTCCGCAAGAACAACCTTTTAGCAGTTCTTCTGAGCCGTCAGGGTAGAATTTTCCGCAGCGCACACACTGGTGTGGCATTTTTATCTCCTTCTCTTGTTTGGGAGGCTTTCTGTTAGAAGCTCTATCTTGTTTGGGTTTCTTTTTATCTCTTTGATTATGTTTGCAGGGCCGATTACTGTCAGTCCTTCTCTATCTCCGATTAAGAATTTAGTCATCATTTCTTTCAACGCTTTTGGAAGTGCTTGTTTCTTCTTCTTATTCGTGTATACTGTGCATAGTTCGATTCCTTTGAAGTCTTTGCTTACCGCTTCCATAGTCTTTTGTATCAGTAAAGTTTCTTCTAAGGGTTTTAGCCTTCCCTCCATCACTACTATCTTATTCTCTTGTGCTATCGCTAAAAGTTTTTTGACTCTTTCTTCCTGTGTTAATGTTTCAATTTCGCTGTAAGGCACGAATTGTATAGTTAACATCTATTTCACCAGTTTGTATATCGCGTCGTAAAAATCGTCAAAATTATAACCTTTTAATGCGCTTATTCCTAAGACTTTATATTGCGGGAATGACGCTTCTACTTTTTTGAGATTAGCTTTTCTCAAGTCCATCTTGTTTGCAACTACCAGTACTGGAATATTTCTAGCTGCTAAGTTGCCTATGATCGTGATGTTCACTTGTGAGTAAGGGTTTTTCGTCGCGTCTAGTACCATTACTACGCAGTCCATGTTATCCAACCATTTTATTGATTCTATAACCCCTTTCGTAGCTTCTCTGGCCCGTTTCTGGGCTTCTTGCTTGTTCATGTTGAACCTCATGAAGTCTTCGTAGTCTATCTTTGTTGCTATTCCTGGAGTGTCTACTAGGTTAAAATCTAATGTTTTCCCACCTTTTTTCATCTTTATCTTTTCTTTTATCATAATCTCTCTTGTCTCGTGAGGTATTGGTGAGACTTTGCCCATCTCTTCGCCTAGCCAGTCCATGCATATCCTATTAGCGATAGAAGTTTTTCCTGCGTTTGGGGGTCCATATAGGCCTATTTTGACATTGCTTTTCTTGCTGAACAGGTTAGCGAATAATCCATTAAGAAAATCTTTAAAGCTAGTTATCATACTCTCTTTTTTCTCCTCTTTATAACTTAGGAATGGTTTTTTATTAATAAAGTTTTTGGTGTTTTACCCTTTCATTGGAGTGAGCAAGTATACTATCAGCTTCTTTGAAGGGGAATTGCCTTTTCATCTCTTAAAAGTTTATGGTTTGTTGTGTTGAAAAATGTTTCGGAAACATTTCCTTTCCTTCGGAAATTTATAGTAGTGGACATCGCGACAACTGTGGGGCAAGAGCTTATAAAGAAGAGATGATTTTTTTATTTAAAAAAGGGTGAAATTATTAATAAAATAAATATCAATCAGGAAATAGTAGTAAAAATTTGTCAATATAATAATAAATTTAGGTTCACGATTCCATTAGAATGTATCAATAAATTAAAAGTAAAACCTGATGATTATCTGAGAATATTCATTAAAAAATTTAATTACGAGCGTATAATAAGAATCCATAGTAAATCAAAGAGCAGAAAATATCTCCAAGTAAAAGCTACAATCCCTAAAGAATTAGTTCAAAAATTTAAACTTCAAAGAGGGGATTTAATCGCAATAACTATAAAGCCTATTGAAAATTTAAGATCTGACAAACTAATCAAAGATGGATATATAGATATTTTAGCTGCTATCCCTTTAGCGATAGAGAATAAAATAATCTTGATAGAGTTATTAGATAAAGATTTGCTTAAGATTTGGTATTTTTGTAGCCCAAAACCTAAACCAGTAATTATCAAAAGGTTCATCAAGATTGACAGGCAATTGGGAGAATTTTTTGGCTTAGTACAAGCTGAATCTGGAAAAAAAGGAGCAAAGTTTAGTTTTACTAATAAATTTTTGAGTGAAATAACATTTTTTATCGAATACTTTAAAAATTTTGAAATCAATGAAAATTGGAATTACACTATTTATCATAATCCAAACCTTAAAGAGGGGTTAGATAAAGAAGTAAAACTATTAAAAGAGCATTTGAAGATTGTAAATAAAAAAATCTCTTTAGTTAAGAATAGAAATTTATGTCACATAATTTACAACATTGATATTTCTTCTACGGTCCTGAGGATGGTGATGATAACTTTGCTTAAAACTTTAAGGGACTATATATCAAATATTGAGCCCTTATCTGGGGAATTAAAGGAATTTGCCACCGGGTTTATTATTAAAGACTTAATCGGTGATGGGACTGTATGCATTAATAAATCTAATCGTGGGTTGGGGATTAACATCTCTGAACAGGATAGAACTTCCCAAAAAGATATTGCAGAAATTCTTAAAAAATTGGGTATAATTGCAAACATCGTAGGAATTAGAGTCTGCCTTTCAACAGATTTTAAGAGTTGTTTGTGGTATATTAAAAATAATGCCTTTGTAGGTCATGATTATAACCGGCTAAAATTATTATATTATTTTCTAGACTTGCATTATATCAAATCATTTTATAGAAGATTTAATGAATTTAATCGGATGCACATTACTTTATTTGCTAAAGCCTATAATTTGAGTTATGGTACTGCAGGAATGTTTTTGCTTAGGAATTCTAAAAGGGGATATCTCGACTTTGAGGGTAAAGGGGTTTATTCAATAAATCAAACAGGCAGGTCATTAATTGAATTAATAGAAAAAGCAAAAAAAGAATATAGTGGACTAACCCTTCATCACGGCCAATGGAACTAATTTTACCACACTCTTTGTTAATCCAATACTATCCGACACCCTAATAATTTCTGATATATCTTTATACGCTCCTGGCGCTTCTTCTGCAAGGCCCTTCCATGACGCTGCTTTTATCTCTATGTCTTTTTCCTGTTTTAAACTATTTTTTAGCTGGTCTCCTCTCCAATGTTGTAAAGCCTCATGCCTTGACATAACCCTTCCTGCGCCGTGAGCTGTTGATCCGAAACTTATTTCTTCTGCTTTTTTTGTACCGACTAATAAATAACTCGATGTCCCCATGCTTCCAGGTATTAGTACTGGCTGCCCTACGTCTCTGTAGACTTCAGATATTTCTTTTCTTCCAGGCCCGAAACTTCTAGTAGCTCCTTTTCTATGGACACATAATTTTCTCTTTTCTCCGTCTACAACATGCTCTTCAAATTTTGCAACGTTATGGCAGACGTCATATATCATGTCCATGCCTTCCGATGTGCCCATGACTTTTTTGAATACGTCCCTTGTCCAGTGTGCTATCATCTGCCTGTTGGCAAAAGCATAATTTATCGCGCAGCACATCGCAGCATAATAATCCTTTCCTAGATCTGAGTTTATCGGAGCGTTTATCAGTTCCCTGTCTGCTAAATGGCTGTAACCATACTTCTGTTCCATGCTTTGGATATAATCTGAAGCCACCTGATGCCCTAAGCCTCTAGAGCCGCAATGAATCATCACTGTCACTTGCCCTTCCTTTTCTATCCCGAATGTTTTAGCAATCTTTTTGTCGTATATCTTATCTACTTTCTGTATTTCTAAGAAGTGGTTTCCAGCGCCAAGAGTTCCTAGTTGTGGCATGCCTCTTGATAATGCCCTTTCTGAAACTTTGCTTTGGTCAGCCCCTTTTATCCTTCCATATTCTTCAGTCCTTTTCAGGTCTTCTTTTGTCCCGTAACCCTTTTCTTGTGCCCATTCCGCACCTTTTTCCAATACTTCTCTTAGGACGTCTCTTGGCAGTTTTGTTATGCCTCCTTTTCCTACGCCTGAAGGTACTTCTTTGAAAATCTCTTCAAGTAATTGTTGTCTTTTATCATGGACTTGTTTTTCTGTGAAGTCTGTCCTGAGTAATCGTACACCGCAGTTGATATCATAACCTACGCCGCCCGGGCTGACTATTCCTTCTTCTAGGTCAAATGCTGCTACTCCACCAATGGGAAAACCATAACCCTCGTGAGCATCCGCCATGGTTAATGAATGCTTTACAATGCCATTTAGCGTTGCTACATTCATTGCTTGTTGTAATGTCCTGTCTTCCTTTATCTTCTTCATCAAGGCTTCTGATGCGAAGATTATCGCAGGAACTTTCATCTTTCCTTCTTTCTTTATTTCCCATGTGAATTCATTTATTTTTTTCAATTCCATTTTTAGAATGATAAGAACGTCCTTTTTTAAAACCTTTTCTTTTCAAATATCAAGAATTACCTGAACTGTTACTTTTCCTTTTAATTCTTTTATAAACATTTCTTCATAAGTCACTGCTTTTACCGCGCCATGTCTTTCGTATTTTTCTTTGTAAGTGTCTCCTGTTATTTCTGATTTTAGAATATATTTTTTCCCTTCTTTTTTAATCTTCATGTTTTTTATACTGTTTAATACGAAGAATTCTGTGTCTAACAAGAATAATAGCTCTTCTAACCATTTGTATAATAAATTTTCTTTGTTTTCAGCTTTTACTTCTATCTTTTTGGTTATATTCTTCTCTATATTTTTAGTCTTTATTATGATCTCAAACATTGCTATGGCTGCGTTGCTGAACGATTCTTCTAAGTCTTTTCCGAACGCTTGGAATTTAGCGTCTGCTGTGTGTTTTAGGAATTTGTATTTCATAAATCTAACATATCAAGATGTACAGCCTTCGTATATTATTTCGCAATTATTATACGCCTTTTTTTGACATACTTTTATATTATCTTCGTCTAATGTGGGTTTTTTCCAGAACCATATTCTTACTATTCTAGGGTTCTGCTGTTTCTCACCTGATGCTATTAAAACGTCAATCATGTATATGCTCTTTTCTAATGGGAGATAATCAGCTATGCATTTTCCAGGGTTGGAGCATATTGCGCAAGCGTAGTCATAACCTAAAGGGCTGTTTTTAGCTATCGTGTCATTTACATCTTTCTTTAAGAGGTCGTAGGGTAGGCCTGTATTAGGGTTGGGCAGTGTTGGGGCTGTTAAATTATTCCTTATTTGTTCATTAAACTGTATGCTTTGTGCTATGACTTTTTGTACGCCTTTTACTACTGATGGTACGTCTGGGGCTGGCTCTGCAGGTTGAGCTATCAGGATGTACACTACCATTATTACTATGATAATGGCTATTACGGCTTCTAGCGTTTTGATGTATCCTTTTTTGTTTACCATATTTCTATTCTTACCATTATTGGTATGAGGTCTCCTTGTTGCCCCATCATCCATGCTTTCTCTTCTTTTACGTACACGTTAACGTTCGGCGGCGGCGTTAGGATTATGCCATTCTCTCTTGGATTATAAGTCCAGTCAGTAAACCCGCACGTATGGCCTACCATCGCAGTTACGGACTTTATCCCTGGTTCTTCTTTAAAGGATATTATACTTGCTATTAAGAGGATGATTATTACGCTAATTATTCGTATGGCTGTTTTTTTGATTCTTTTACACCTCTTTTATTCTTTCGATGGTTATGTTGAAGTTCTTATCGGTTGGAACGCTCCAGTTCGCTTTCAAAGATTCATACTGATTATAATAAGTTTGGTTTAGTGTTTTAAGTTTTTCTTCGGAAAATGCTGTGAATGTTTCTGTGACTCCGAACTTGTAGGTAAAATTTAAAAGATGATCATCATCCAAGTCTACGAGGGTATCTTTGTCGTCTAACATATAGTAAGGATTTTTTCTAGTACCATCAGGATTTCTATCATTAAATTCCTCATCCTCTAAGTTTATACTTACGTCAGTGTGGTGTGGTAAGTATTCTGTCTCTTCTGAATATAAAAACCAGAATGTGTTGCTGCCTGTTTTAAGAGGGGCTTTTATTTCCAAAACTTTTTGAACTCTATTAGGATTTTTGTCATCCTTAAAATCGAAGGGTACTGCGGACATGTCCTGGCAGCTTAC
>JAUYCX010000041.1 GCA_030692045.1 Candidatus Omnitrophota bacterium | reverse complement strand
ATGCAGGCCTATTTCACATTAGGCATATTGATTGCTTTGTATCCTTCAATATTGGAAGAAGTTTTGGATAGGCTTTTAAATAAACAAGGCAGAATAGATATTCTGGTGCATCCTTTGGCTGTGGCAATTTTGACAATTAATAGAGCAAATATCCATCCCTTAAAAGTAAATAGAGATTTAAAAACAGGCTATCCCATTTTAGATAATAATGCCATAGATGATTTACCAATTGTTAATTCAATTGAAGAATTAGGTCTATCACCACATAATCTTACAATAGCAGGAAGAAATCTTCAGTGTTTGGCTGCTGAAGATGGTTTTGGCTATAACAGAAAGTTAATGCTCTCCACTGAAGACTTAGCTGGTTTTAACTTTGAACCTTTTGTATATGCGCGTTTAAGAGAGCAAGAAAATGGAGCGCCTCAGGCGGATAGTCCTTACACAGGCATTATTCCTCAACCATATAAGCCTCAAGCAGCAAAACAAGGAGTGTATTTATTTAAGATAGCTCGTGATTCAATGAGGTATTATCCTTATCCAGAAGAGCCAAAATTATTTATGACTTCTGATGGCTGTTATTATGTGGCATTTGCCTATAAAGCCAAGAGGGGTTATTTTGATTATTGTCAAGATATTACTAAAGAAGAGATAATTGCCTGGTTTAGGAATTTAGCTATTCTAATGAAGGAGTTTGGTATTGCTCATCAGGATTTAATTTCTCTATTCCATGATAAGGAAGCGGGTCGCAGCTATGACTTAAATCATGTTCCTGCTGGCTGTATTGATAATGTGGATGGTTTCCTGGAATATCCGAATTTACGAAGATATGCCACTGTTGCAGATATGTCTTTATCTCATTTAGGAGATGTATCAGCTATTTCCATAAGAGACCAGCTTTTTAGCTTTGTTCTATTCATCTGCCAAAGATTAGAAAAGCAAGGCATTCGTCCAGAACAATTAGCCAATATCACAAAGTTAGGAATAGGACAATATTTTCATTTTCTGTTTGGAGTTGAACCCAATTTCTTAAAAGGCATAGATTATTCATACTATGCCCGACATACACTTAAAGGCTTAAAAAATAAACAAAACAATGGCGACGGCAAGATTGACTTAGGCAGAGGTAATTGTGCTTTGCCCATTCATGGCTTGGTGGATTTGGCGGATTTTCTGGCATTAGTGAGTTTAAGGGCTATTGCCTCAAGGGGATTTATCCAACAGGGTGTTAAGGCAAAAGCAGAATTTGATTCTCAGCTTGAAAGGATAAGACAAAATGATATTACCGATGCTTACAAAGACAGAATAATTGCTCTGTTAGAAGAAGTATTAGAAGAAATAATAGGATTCCCTGTTAAAGCCTGGAAAAATTTAAGAACACAGTTAAGGAAACTTAAACAAGGCAAATATAAGGTTTTCGGCTTTAATTCTATTGTAAAAGGCAAAGATGATTTTATGTTTGGCTGGAATAATGTTGCTGGCGATGAGCTGTTTATCGCCTTTGACTTAATTGCAGACTTACAAAGCCGAGGACCGCCTACTTTGGTTGATGAGTATTTCCTGCATGAAATCCTCTGCCCAATATTTGGCCATTATCCCGCCATTCGTATTCAACAAAAAGTTTTTCCCGAGCACTATCCTATGCCTTACTTATATTTGCCTTTGGAAATCTGTGCTAATCTTGTATCTTCTCATCTGCGCTCATCTGTGCAAAAAGGGCTTTTAGGAAAGGCAATCAGAGAAAAAATCAATGGTGAGCGAAGTCGAACCACCCGTGGTGAGCCCAGTCGAACCACCTCTGGTGAGCAAAGTCGAACCATCAATCAAGCAGTGGCCAGATTCGCTACACAAGCTTTAGCAGAAGGGAAATCTGATGGAAGCTTAGAAAAGCAAAGGATATCTCAAGATTTGTATTTATATTCTGGTCGGATAGATTGCGCTAAATACCATACCATAAAAGACAAAAGGGTTCGCTACCTTAGATATAAAGGCGAAGGGTCGAAGTTTAGCCAACAAAATTCATTAGTTAAGCTTAAAATTACAACCCAGAAAAATCCCACTGTCCAAACAATGGATATTTATCATTCATTAGAGAGGGGGTTACTTTTAGTTGAGAATTTGCAGCCCAATGAACGCTTAGCCACCAATGAAATTTATGGCGGCATTGGTTGTGCTTTATCTGCAAACACATCTGCCGGCAGGCTTCATGGCATTGGTCATTTGGTAACAGGTTCAAAAATACCTCATCTTTGGGATTGTAATGACCAGATTGATGATTTTGTTAAAAAATTACCCGGGGAGGCTGTGCAATTGAAGGTTGTGCTTTATTATGCTTTAGATAAGGGAGATTCTGCTAAAGATAAATCTACTCTTATTGAGCGATTAAAATCAAAACTAAAACATAAGTTTCCCGATGTAGAAATAATCGAGATAAAAAAACACGACCCCACATATTCAACCACTATTTTAATCTCTCCCAAAGCCTGGGGAATTTTAAGAGGCTATGAGAGAGCCACTAAAGATTGGGATATAGAGGCGGGTTTATGGCAAGATGCCCCAACAGCTGAACCAATTGCTGAATTATCTGACTCCCACAGTGCTGGGACTATTTTAATTATTCTCACATTTATATTAGTTCTTGCCGGATTATTCTTTGCTACAGCTGATTTAATTCCAGTAGCTATGGGAATTCTTGGCATGGCAAATAATGAATCTTCTTTAGAAGAAAGAATTGATATTAACCAACCAGATTTAGAAAGACTTAGAGCACAACTTCGCCAAGCCTTACCTAAAAACCTTGTTTCAGACGGAGCCACAAAAGGGATTATTGAGTGGCGTCAAGAGAAAGGTCAGTTTACAGATTTGAACGAACTTACTCAGATTCGAGGCATTGGTGCCAGTAATATTGCCCAATTGCGTCAGAGATTAAAACCCCTTATTGAGCCATTAAGAGAGTCAGCACGCTTGATTTTCTCTGCACATGGTAGCGCTGATGATTTTGTTTGGTCAGCTAAACAAATGCAGGAAATGTTAAAAGAATTAGAATCAAAGCGTCCAGTAGCGATATGGCTGGAGGAAGGTGTTCCTCCCGGAATGCCACTAACAATAGCAGAGTTAGAGGAATTTTTCGCTCGATTAAATGAGGAAGGTGAAATAAATATTAATCTTAATTGGCAGGATGAATTATTAAAGCAGCCTATGGATGAGCAACCAAAGAGTATTTTAGAGGCTATCTTTAGGGAATGTAATATAGAAAGAGGAGCCTCTAGAGAAATAGAAAGAGAATTTATAGCAGAGCCTCCTTTAAACCAAGTAGCCATACGAGATAGTATTGTAGCATTACGAGGCCAAGAATGGAATGTGGGTTTAAAATGGGAAGAGCCAATTTTTGAAGCGCTTCTTGTTTTCTTAAGAAGTATGGCAGCGCGCAGAAAAGCCTTTGATTTATTAGAGCAAGGTTTACCCCAAGATGCGATTAAGATGTTAAATTTATTTTACCTTTATGATAGTGATTCAATACGTATACGCGATGTAGCATCTGCAAATGAGATTACCAATTATCATCGAAATTCTCCTGAGACAGTGCATTTTGTGTTACGCGGGGGTATGCATGGAGAGCTTACTTTTCTTACTGATGCACTTTATGATAGGGGCTTGAGACAGCAAAGCGTTTTTAGGCTTGATAATAATGTTACTATATTAACCAGTTGCCGCTATGCACAAGAAGAAATGCCATCGCAGGAAACTGCTAAAGGAAGAAGATTACTTATTGAAGAACTTATGGCAGTTGCTTTAGCCGAGCTTATGAAAAATATTTATATACAGGGCGCCTTAGATCCAAAACTATTTAGATTAGTGGAACATCTTTCAGATGAGATGTTAGAGGTTTGGTTTAGCGAGATTGCAACCAGAATGTCAAACAACCTTTTTGATGTAGGCGCTAAAACCTGGAGCTGGATTATCGAACAACAAGAAAGGCTCTCTGCTGAAAGTAGAAAGTTATTCCAAGAGATTGTGGATGAGTTTAACCGTGTGTACAGAGAAGCCCAACAAATGCTTGAAGAAAACGAATCTCCAGACAGCCAGCCAAGAAACAACGGCAAGATACACACAAGATTAGCAATATTTATCGCCTTGATTACAATCAGTATTGTTGTTGGATTATTCTTTGTTACAGTAGTTTTAGATATCAGTGCTGTATTGGTGATGGTATTGGGAATAGTAACCTCTAATGTAAAATTAGAAGAAAAGAGGATGAAAAAGGAATTAGGAGCTATTATTCTGGATGCTTTAAAATTGGATTCCCAAAATCCTGACTTGAAATCAGTCGAAGCATTGGAATCAAAACTGGCTGGTTTTAGGGTACGCTGGTTCTGGTTTAAAATTAAGGTTTTTCATAGAGGCCACTTTTTGATTAAACTCTTCAAGAGATTTTGGCTGTCATTCATGGGTTTGACTCCCCAAGAATCTTACTCCATTCAAATCTATTGGGAACAAGACCGCGGCCTTAGGATTTATTTTATCAGCGACAAGGAAGTCGTTGGTTACGCTGTGAAAGCCTACAACAATATTCTACCTCGAGAAAAACAGAAACGGACAATCTCTGCTCATATTGAAGTTCGCGCGGCAGATCTTGAAAGTGCGAGAAACCTTCAAAGACAAAGATTAAATAACCTCATATTAGATGCCTTATCTTTAGATTCCAATAATCCAAATCCGGCAGAATTAACTAAGCTTAATACCGGACTTTCAATCCTTCGATCAAGGGGGTTTAAAGTAATTGCTAATCGAGTTGGCTGGTATAGCATCACTCCCGTTAAAAACCAACAGATTTGCTTTGAACATCTAACTCCTAATCAAACTTATGAACTTGAGCCTTATTGGGAAACCGGATTTGGGCTTCGTCTTTATTTTATTGCACCTCATGAGGTGATTGGATGTGACGTAGATTCATATAAAGGAGTTAAGCCCCTGTTTAAAGAATTGAAAAGAACTTTTGCGCATCTTCAAATACGCGCTTTTGACCTTCAATCGGCAAGGGCTAAACGCAGGGAACAGTTGGTTGTTTTACTCAATAATGTTTTAGCTTTGAATCAAAAGAATCCCGATGAGGTTTCCCTTAAATCATTGGAATCTCAATTGATTGCGTTCAGAGAACAAGGTTTTGTAGTTGAGAGTGATTTAAGCGGACACTATTCCATCACATTATCCGAAAAAAGGATTTTGGTCTTCCCACATTTAAAACCTAAAACTAATTATGTGCTTCAGCCATATTGGGAGCCGGAGTTTGGATTACGTCTTTATTTCGTGGGAAAAACAGAAATCATTGGTTATGAAATTGAAAGCGAAACCTATTCAGAAACCCCTCAAGTCACATCAGCGCCATATTTTTATGCTCATGTGCGAGTTCGCGCGCCAAATCTTGAGATGGCGTTAAGTAATCGTAAGGAACAATTATGTAGAATAATTTTAGATTCTTTAAGCTTAAGTCAAAATAAGCCAGACCCATTGGCTTTGGTTGCCTTGGAGTCAAGGTTAGCTGCCTTCAGGGCAAAAGGATACACGGCCACTGCTTCTTCTGTTAGAGGATGGTATTCCTTAACGCCATTACGATATAGAACAATCACTTTTAGTAACTTAACCCCTAATCAATCTTACAGAATTTATCCCTACTGGGAGCAGGGAATTGGGCTTAGATTATATTTTGCAAGGGAAGAAGAGGTCATAGGTTTTGATGTAACAAATTATAGAGAAATTCAAGGTATCAATAGAGGATACCAATTAGTAACCTCAGCTCGCAATCGGGCACGCGCACCTGATTTACAAACAGCCCGGGAATGGTTAAGAAATTGTGAATACCGCAGACGGATGGGATGGCGTACGGTTGTCTTGTATCGTCCTGTTGACCCGCAAGGTTATCGCTATCAAAATATCAAGGCTTCTGATAATCCGGAAGTTAAAGCCGCAGTCCGAGAACTTCACGATAAAATTATCCAAATCCTGAATACTCACTACGAGCCTTATCAGATTGGATGGCTTATAGAAGTTGGAGAATTGATAGATAGCGGATTGACTTTTAATGAAGCCCTGCAAGAGGTTAATATTCCTATTGAGCAACGCGATTGGTTTAAGAAAGAATGGAATGAAACACTTCCTGTTTTGCTAAGGCATTTATACAAGGAAAATAAAACTGGTATCAATCCAATCGATAAGCCAAGAAACATAGGCCACATACACACAAGATTAGCAATATTTATCGCCTTGATTACAATCAGTATTGTTGCCGGATTATTCCTTGTCACCGCTGATTTAATTCCAGTAGCAATGGGAATTTTTGGGATAGCAAGTAGTGCAGATAAGGGCGCATCTGTTGGCTCTGTGGAGTGGTTGACGCAGTGGCTGCAACACGAGCGCAAGATTTTTAAACTTTCTCCTGCGAGATTCCCGCGCGCTCCACAGCGTCAAGCAATTGATTCTATCTTGTACAGCAAACAACCAAGGGAGCTTAAACGTTTGTTTTTGGCAATTGTTCATCGCACTCATTGGAGCCGAACCTTCCAAGGTCTGGCACAGGTCAGTCAGGAATTAGTTGAGTACCTTACCTATCTTGAGCGCGTGCAGGCCTCTGAGTATATCAAGGTGAGGTTGGCTGATGTAGAGCCATTTGATGAGGAAAAGCGGCAGCTTGCGCTTCAGGTAGTGCGTCAGGCAAATAAAGGGCTTTGTGACCAGGAAGTTGAGATACTCAACGGCCTCATCACTGAACAACCGCTTCTGACAAATCTTTTGTTCCATAGCCATCTGATGCGCAATGAAGGAATTTACGTTCCCCTATGGATGAACGTTGAGCACGCCCAGCAGTTTGCCTGCGCTTGGCGAGCTATTCTCGTTGAGGACCAGGCTGAGGCAAAGCAGGGACTCAAGCGTCCGCTTGGCCGCCGCGAGCTTGCGCTGTTTAAGGAGGTAGGTTTATTAGAGTTCTACGTGGACTATTTTTATCCCTATTTGCAAAAGCGGTTTCAGGGTCGGATGTTCCGTCCAGAGTCTCCTTTGCGTTATCTGGCTGATCGGGTGTATTTTGATGTACGGACAATGAGGCAACGAGTGGATGATTTGCTCTACGTAGTCAAAGCCCAGCCAGACAAACAGCACTTCTTAATTCTACTGGCGGCATTTGAGCGCTTGCGAGCCATCCCGCATATTGTGCTAGCTACTGAAGTGGTGAAAGCTCGTCTCAAGCGCAAAGACCTGTGGTTTGGGATTATAGGGTTTGATCTTGATGCTGAGAACGTAGAGCATGGACGCCAGGTTCTCAAACTGTTTGGAATGTCAGAGAAGGTTGTCTTAATCCAAGGCGATCTGCGCCACTTGGAAGACCCGATGTATCAGCCGATGTTGGTTGATGGCGTGGACCTGGTTATCTACTACGACCCATCTCAGCTAATCGAACCAGGTCGTCCCTTGGAGAATACCCGCACAGTTACAAAGGCGCTTGCAGACATCCTTAGTCCTGGGGGGTTGGTGGTGGTTTTTCTGCGCGAATCAAAGCTGCACAGTAATCCTGCGTTCCAATTCGTGGCCAGGGCAGCTTGGTCTGTTGCAGAGCATATTGTGATTCGTACGGCACACCCCACAGCGCGCTGGACTTTGGTTGACACTCCCTATGTGCGCTTGGTGTTTGATAAGCCAGGGATGCGGGAATTTGTGCGTCGGCTTAACGCCCTGGATGTAACCGAGCTTGGACAAGTGCGGTTTAGCCAGCAGCGTCGTGGTCATCTGGCTGCCTATGAGGCAAAGCTTCGCTACATTGACCGTGGTGATTTAAGAACTGAGGTTTCCATTTCCAATTTGAACGGCGATGTGCACAGCTGGATGCCGCGCCTTTGTGACATTGAGGCCAATATTCCTGCTCGCCAAGAGTCCATCCCATTCTATCTCAATGGTGACTGGTTGCCGCTGGTGAAAGCCAACAAGCAGATTAGCGATTTCTTTAGTGTCTTTTGTGAAGTCTTTGGCATGGATCCTCTTACCGCACGCAAGGTCCCAAGCCAGCTGCACAAGCGCTTCAGAATCACTCCATTGATTGGCCAGGATGAATATATGTTTTTGGCTGCGCAGATGGAAAATCCTCAAGCGCTTGTATCACTTATCGGTTGGGAAACCCGATTTCGTCCTTGGCTGGAGGCGTTCGGCGTCAATTGGAGCGAGCTCAAGGCTTGGCGCGAGGCATTCTTGCATAGCGCAGAGAATAACGTTGTACTGCTTAAGAGTTTCTTAAAGAATCCCGCTCTTGAGCGAATCTACCGGCTCATCCGCAGGCGCGCGAAACTAATGGTCCGAGGCACCAACGGGGCGTTGTACATTGGCGGCGGGGCAAACTTTGCCGTGCCGCTTCGAGACCTGGACGAGAATTATCTGCAAGTGGTGCGCATCATTGAAGAGCATTTAAGTCAAGTGGATGAACAAGGGAATTTCCTCTACACATTGGAAAATGACCCTTATCTCCAAGCAATGTTCGGACCAGACACTGCCATCAACCCGTTGGACTATCTTGACCCACACATCTTGCACCGTCTGAGCATTATTCTGAACATACCACTGTTATGGCTGGTGAATAACAGCTTGCCCAAGCCAGTGTATGAAAGTGGAAGTGTCTTAGGGATTCGCGACCGCCTGCTGGTGGTGGGGCCGCAGGGTGTAATGCGTTACAAACAATCTGACGACCATCCTGAAACCATCTATACTGCCGCAGAGTTCGTAGCTCGGTTCAGAGATGAGGTTATTCGGTTAAAACTATTGGAGTATGATCGGGCACGATTGGACGAAGCTGCTCGATTAGTGCGAAGTCCCTTGGACTTGGCTTGGGAAATTTGGAATGCGCTGGCGCCAGTTGGGGCACGCTACAACCCTTTGAGTTGGTTTCGCAATCATCTCCCTGGGTACATCAAGCTTAAGATACGGCGCTGGCTCTGGACACAGGCCCATCCCAAACAGATGATTTGTGGGCTGCTTATGCCCATTGTCCTGTTCGCCGGTATGGGCTTTAGCCAAGTTATAGAATTCTCGCTGACTGGCAACGGTTCGCCTAACAGCCTTGAGGCAGGGACGTCTTTGATGGCAATCGTAAAGCTGTCCCAGCTATTTTTCATTCTTGGAATGGCAATTCCAGAAAATAATAGGAATAAAAACCTAATGCGGCTTCTCATTAAGCAATACAGATTATTATCTATGGGCAAGATAGACACTTCTCAAATTCCAGAGAGCGATTTAAGGCTTGCCATAGCTGATAAAGACTTAACCCCGGAGCAAAGAATAGACAAGATGGCCACAATCATTGAGAAATTATCCCATTTTCCAACTGAAGTCGAAGTTGTAAGCTTGGTTATTTCTGCCTTGCATAGCCCTGAAAGAAGAATTTATTCTGTAGCAGTTTTGGCTTTGGCAAAGGTTAATGTTAATTTCTTAGCCAATAACACATTAGCAGAGGAAAAGCAGCTTCATCAATCTGCAATAGAAGGACTTGCCAATGTAATAGATAAAGAATTTAGATTTCCTAAACCGGCAGGGGATGTAGTTGGTTTAGCAACATCACTTTTGAATAAATTTATTTTAAATGTAGAGGATGGCAGAGAAATCTTCTTAAGAATACTTGATAGGATTACACCTAAATTTGCAGCTAAAAATATTGATGGTAAATCACCTAATGGAGAACAAGGCAATCCGGCTTTATTAATGTTGCCTGCAGGGATAAATTTAGTTTTAGCAGGGATTGTATTGGGAGTTTATTTCATCATTAAATATCGAAATGCAATCAAAAATCTATTCCGGCGAATATTTTTGTTTGCCTTAGTCTTGGGTGTTATGGGCAATGCAGTTTTTATTTCTGAAACACTATATGCAAGAGAGCAACAATTTTATGGCTTTGCCAATGTTGCAAGCCAGACTCAACAACAAGCAGACTTTGAGGTGCGCCATCAAACAGAATTCAACTCTGCTATGGCAAATGCAACAGATGGCGATGTGATTGCTCTCTTTCATAATGAAGATGAGGGTTCAAATGGCGTGTATGATTTGGTTAATGGTACCTTAAAACAAGGTGTTACCTTAAGAGGAATTAATGAGCCCAATATTTCAGGTAATCCTGTAACTATTAGAATTCAAGAGACGACGTTAATTCCAAAGTCACACACAGGGTTTGTTAATTTATTAATCCTTGTGGGAAATAGACCTGGCCCAGCAATTGTAATTAGGGCAGTTGAAGATGTAACAATTGAGAATGTTGCTTTTAAAGGAGAAAGAGTTTTTATTGAAGACCCTCGGCAGCCACCATACATAGCAGAGTGTATTTCCATTGAGAATTCTCAGGGAGTGCATCTTAAGGGATTATATTTACACAGATTATACACAAGGCCTCCGTTTGGCCAACCTCTGCTTACACTTTTAAGAATAGTCAATTCAGAAGTAGAGGTTTCTTACGGTATGATTAATATTAATCAGCTGCAGGGAATTGTGATTTATCATACCATACCTCACGCCACAAAAGTAACTTTGGACCATCTCACAATTGTTAAGACTGATTCTGTGGTATTACCAGTAATTGTAGTTCTAAGACCAGAAAATGAGGCAGAAGGTGCACAGGTTAAGATAACCAATACTGTCATTGCCTCCTCTCCACAAGGCAGGATTATTATTGATAATGGTCTTCAACTTTCTCCCATGGATATTTATTATTCTTTGATTGCTGGCAGGTTAGATGGAAACATTACAATTGATGCAGCAACAGAAAATTACAGCCGCATTCGTGCTGATGGCACTTGGCCAGATGCCAGAGAATTATTTGTTGACCCAATTGGCGACTTACCTACTCGGCAACCTAATTTTTATCCTTTAGAGCCATTAATAAATAATGGCGACCCTATTTTCCGACCATTAGACGAAGACAATTCCATTACAGATATCGGCGCTATAGCTTCTTTTCGTGTAGTTCCCCAAATACCAGACCAATTGCCTGTGTTTACAAATCAATTAGAAGACCCCTATCCTAATCCAGCCAGTTCTTCAGTAACAATTCCTTTTGAGCTCAATAAGCAACAGCCTGTAACCTTGCGTATTTATGATGTTAAAGGAAGATTAATTAGAAATCTTTTAGAAGATAAAGCTCTGCCGGCTGGCACACACAAAATAGTTTGGGACGGCCGCAATAATAATCAACAACCTATTGCCAGCGGGGTTTATATTATTGAGCTTAAGACAGATAATTTTAGAGAGATAAAAAATATCGTTGTCATGAGACACATTAAGTCTTTGGGATTTTTAGGCCTGAGTGGTTTTATAACTATGTTATTGACGACTTTAATGAGGGGGCTGCCTAAAGCAAGAAAGTTATTAAGATTTATCGGGCGATTGCGGCAGAAAGTTTCATTAATCTTTGCTTTTACCTCATCCGTGGCTGGTGGGAGGGCAAAGACTGCCGCAATCGCCCTAATTTCTCAACGAAAAATAATCACTGTAATCTACTTTTTAATCTTTGTAATCATATTAATTTTAAATACCTCTCAAGACCACCCAGAAATTTTCTTGGCTATGGCAGTTGCACCGGCTATTCTGAAAGATTTACCCAGAATAAGGCAAAGGCTTAAGCAAATAAGAAGTTCAATTAATGATTCCAGTATAGATAAAACCCCAGCCTTAAAATATCTTCACCAGAAAATGGACGAGCTGAAGAGAACAAAGCAGATACTTCTAACCAAAACCAGACTCAACGCCATGCAAAAGGATGCGCTGGCGCAAGTTCAAGAAGTTTTAACAGAAATTGAATCCTTAATAAGTTCTATAACCGGACAACCTCTAACAGAAGAAAGTATGCCAAAAACTAAGCCCGTAGAACAAAAACCAACTCTTAAGAGACCGCTGGTTGTTAATGGCTATCAAGTCTTTAGGTTTAAGATGTTAGTTAGCGGCCAAGACTTAAGAAAATACGCTGATTATTCACAAAGCATAATTAGATTCTTAAACTCCATCACACAAACTCCTCCCTTTTCAGATATATATATAGCTAATCTTGAAAAAGAATATTTCTTTAGCGCAAGGCGTAAAGTCCAAGGCATTGAGAAAGTATTTATTGTGCTAAAATTAGAGCCCAAACAAAAGAAAATTTTGATACTCAGTATTGGCACTCAAAGTCAAGACGGAAAGGCTATTCAAGTTGTGACGAAGTATTCGCAAACCTCATTTGATAAATTATTCACTGGTCTTAAACAACAAATAGCGTTAGTTTCGGTTGAAGAAACTAGAACAGGCGCTGTTACGCTTTTTTGCACGCCCATTGAGCCACTTATTAAATTCTTGGGCAAAGGGATTTTACGAATAGCTAATTCTTTAAAGACAGCTTTGAGATTAACTCACAAGACGTACCTTACTCTCAAGGAACGCCCTTCCTATGAGCAGGCACAAGAAGTTAGCGCGGTCATCTGGGGCTTTCATCCAGATGATGAAATTGTCCAGGTTTTGGTCACGAGGATTAAGGGAAATAATGCAGCCCATCTGCATTTTCTGGCGCCAAAAACTGTGCTGATTTTCCGAGAGCAACTTTGGAATAAAATCTGGCACGATGTCCAGCAAGCCGGTGGTCTGGTAACAGCCGCTGGACAGGAAATCATTCGTGAATTTCTACAGGACAGACATACGGCTCGGTCTGGTAACAGGCCAACAGTAGGATTGGGTATTTACCTGAGACGAGAAGAACGCGTGTTTTTATTTGATGTGGGCAAGCCAGACCCCACACACTGGCGTCAACTGTCAACCGTAACGCTCACGCGCATTGTGGACAACTCTGCTAAGTTGCGATTTAAGGCTTCTTCTGATGTCAGGATTGACCGCTGGAAACTCTATCAGGAGAAACGGTCGAGAGATAAGCGAGAAAAACCAAAGGAAAGACAGGAGCCTCAAGGATATCTTGGTAATCTCGATGAACAGCATAAACAAGATGCCAATATTTTGGCTGATGGGGGCAAATGGGGGGCGCTCGAGGAACTAAATGGCATTCTATCTGAGATAAAGGGAAAGAAAATCCAGTGGAGAGTCTTTACAAAAGATATTCCTCGAGCGCCCCCAGAAGGCTTTGTTTGGGCAAGATTCAATAACGGCGTTTTAGAAATTTATTTCTCGTCACAAGAACTCTGCAACAAATTTAAATCAGGATTCCCCGAAACCAGAGACCTCGAAACTGCACTTAAAGCAGTCGCCTTCCATGAATATCTTGAAGAAGTTGAAAAATTATCCCATCTAGAAGCAGACCAAGCCACCAAAAAAGCCTATCCGATCATCTATCCTAAATTAGAAAAGATCTTTCCTGCGGCTGAGCAACCGCCTGCCGCCGCAGAGAGTCAAGAGGCTATGGTAGAAAACAGCTCTGCGGTTAGATTGGGTAGCGCCAGAGAGCTATGTGAGAATTTGGGTTGGTATAGGGGAGCTGATAGTTCAGCAATGCGGAGAATAACAGTT
Organism: Candidatus Omnitrophota bacterium; assembly: GCA_030692045.1. Taxonomy (GTDB): domain Bacteria; phylum Omnitrophota; class Gorgyraeia; order JAUYCX01; family JAUYCX01; genus JAUYCX01. The sequence continues at coordinate 108,869 of JAUYCX010000041.1, read as the reverse complement.
GATGCTGTAGATTTAATGTCCCTGGGAAGGGATAGTACAGTGGTTATTGTTGGAGCAGCACAGTTCCATTATGTGCCTCTTATGGTCGCAGGCCTTGGGATTGAGGTTATTGTCGTGCAGCCTTACGAGTATCGTGAAGTATTCAATCAAAATGAATGGCTCAGAGAAAGGATCGAACGTGCCAAAGGAAAAGTCATGGCTGTTCCTGGCACCAATTCCTTAGGATCTATTTCTTATATTGATAGCTTGATAGAGAATGCACCATTAGCCGATGGATTAGCCAAGGGTATTATAATGACTAATGTTTCTTCGCTTGCTCCTGATAAACAAAGATTATTTGATGCAGTGTTGAGAGTAGTAGCGCACAATGGATTTATCCTGCATGGAGATGCTTTGATTAATATGGAATATGGATTTGAGTGTGAAATCTTTGAGAGACATTTTAGAGATTACTATGCGCAAAGAGGATGGGATCTGACTATCGTGAGGGAATTTCAGGAACTCCAGTATGATGACCGCTCTTTATTTAAACTATACCGGATTCAGAAACCAAACGCTGAGCCTATCGCAGGGCCCGCCGATTCATTTGATAGCAATCGGCGACCCGCCGCCGCGGCAGAAGATGACACTTCCACCCCCAGCCGCAAGGAAGATATTGAACCTCACGGCTATCTTGGCAATCTGGATGAACAGCACAGAAAAGATGCCAATATTTTGGCTGATGTGGGAAAATGGGGGGCGCTCGAGGAACTTGATAGCATCTTATCTGAAATAAAAGGCAAGAAAATCCGCTGGCGAGTCTTTACAGAAAATATTCCTCGAGCGCCCCCAGAAGGCTTCATTTGGGCAAGATTCAACAACGGCGTTTTAGAAATTTATTTCTCGTCATCAGCCCTAGTTGAGAAATTCAAATCCCATTTCTCCAATAACCTTGGTCTCGCCCTCGAAGCAGTTGCCTTCCACGAATACTTAGAAGAAGTCAAGGGATTATCCCACCCAGAAGCAGACCAAGCCACCAAAGATGCCTTTCCGCATATCTATCCCAGATTGGAGAAGGTATTTGCCGTCGCAACTAAGGAATCTGATAGGAATCCTCTTGGCGATTTTCTTGATGAAATTTTTAAAGATTTGCCTGGTGTGACAGATGCCCCGCATCCTGTAGATTTGCTAAGGGGCCTATTAGAGATGTCTCTTGCTTCGGAAATGGATGCTGCAGATTTGCTTTTTTTGAAACGCAAAGCTGATAGTTCGTTAGTCTTTGTATTTGCTACACAGAGGACGGTTATTAATAAAGAGACGGCGATGAGCGCTGCAATTCTCTATAAAGAATTTATTGAATCGCCAGCAGGGAAGGCTTTATTTCGTGCTACTCAACTGAAAGGTTTTCTAAGAGATCAGGCAATGCGGCAATGGCCCCTCCAGCACAGCAGTGCATTGCGTAAACTTATGCCACTCCTTGAGCGCGCAAAAGGCACAGCGGCAGAAATTTTAGAGACACTTACCGAGAAAATAATTGAAGACTATCACGAAGCCCAGAGGACATATCCGGGATTGAATATTATCCCTTCAGATGTATTTAATTTAGCCGGTATGATTGATTCTACAATGAGGCCAGAAGAATTCGTTACCGAAGATATCAAGTCTTTTGCAAGAAGATTGCGCGCCCAGGGGGTAAATATATGCGTTGTTAATATTCATACAAAAAGTTTTACTTGGCCACGCGATATTATTACTTGGGTTGACAACGAACATTACATTGTAAGTAGCCTAAGGCATCCAGGCCAGACTTTATCAGAAGGCGGCTCGGTTATTCCAGGAGAAAGTAAAAAAGGAAAATTTCTCTTTGTATCTTCCGAAATAAGAAAAGATGAGATACTTTGGCTTAAACAACAATTGCCTGATTTGGAAATTGTTCCTGTTCATCCAGGATTTATCACTATTGAATATAAGGGTCAATTATTTCATGAAGTAATACATCATATTGATGGCGTAATCGCCTCTATCCCTGCTAGATTGACGCAGGATGGACGCTCTAGGCTTCTAATTGACCCGCAATATTTTGGGTTTGAAGAGGCGGCATTAAAGAACCTTGCTCAACGCCATGATTTAGATATTGTTTTAGTGGATAACGAAGAGTTACATCTTCAGATGTGTAATTGTGTTGCCCTTGACAGGCATTTGATTATCAGCCGGGGTCTAAAAACAATTAAGGCTTTGGGTCTTAAAGATGGCGTTGCACTCTATCCTGATAACCCTGATACTGATAGTTTTCTAACCGGAGGTTTTTATCGTTGCCAAAGCAATATTTTACCAGAAGATATTGCAAGACAATTTAGAACTTTAGACATTGATGCTGAGGTTTCTTTAGAAAGTGTTATTGAAGCGTTACACCTGACTATTTTCAATGGAAAACCATCGAATAAAAGTGTTGTACGTATGATTGCCGATGTAGTAAGGGAAACAGGCCTTGACACCGATTCAATTGAACAGGCATTACAAGAATGGAAGACGGTTCACGGCAATAATCCGCCATCGTGGCTGGCGGTTGAGTCACTTGTTGAGAGAATGTGTGAAATTCATGCTGACGCAGGCAAAAAAGATAATCCAGGTAATTCAAATTTAGGCTGTTTTGTAACGGGCATTACAGGAATTGAAAGTTTATTCCTGCTGCCTTTAGTGCTACTAGGCTTAGCTTTAGTTTATTTCATCATAAGGCATCGAGCAGAGATTTCAGATTTTATTTCCAGCCGCGCACCGCCACAATTAAAACAAATATTAAGGCCAATTATTAGTTGTCTTGTCAAAGGAATTTTACGATTAGTCTATTTTCTAAGAAAATATCTTTCTGCCAGCTTGAGTTTTATTTTTAGCCGCACATTACCTGCCTTGTACCATGGGAAGGTTGAATCTGTTGAGCATTTATCCTCTAATGCAATGACAGTTTCCATAACCCAACAACCCTTGACCTTAGAAGAAATTCGACAATTGAGGGTTGCTGTGGGAAAAAAGCAGCAACGGCTTCTCACGCCCGAGCAGGCATCACGAATAGTTGACACACTTTTGTGGATTAAGGAACACGTGTTGGATTCTAATCCAATGGTAACGGAAATTATTGTGGGTATACGTCGGGTTCTTGCCTGCCTTAATCCTTCAGATTTGACTAAAGTCAATAATGAGGTGAATGCAAAATGGCAACAGATTAAGACTGAAGAAACGATTACTCCAGCAGGTGTAGATAAACCACAGCCACTGCCAGCTGATCAAGCTAAAACAGTGGTTCCGCTTGAACCTGAGAAAGAAACAGTAAGAAGAATGAGTCCTGAAGAATACCAAAGACGTGAACTAATCAAAGCCATTAAGACACTACGCGATAAAGCTAGAAATGCAAATAAACTCGGAGAGTTTGAAAAAGGACTTAGGCTTGTCCTTGAAGCTGAAAACAAACTTTTAACCTTGCAAGATGGTGATGAAAAAATAGTTCTTGTGCAAGAATTATGGAATCTAAAAGAACAATTAAACCGCGCTTTAACAGCTAAAAGGCTTGCTGAACTATTGTTGGGCTATACAAGTGTTCAGGGCTCCCTTAATAAAGATGATGTAGCTCAAGCCAGAATATTATTTGCTGAGGTTGAAGCAAAATTTGACCGCCTTCCAGCAGAATTAAAAACAAGTCATCAGTTGGCTGATAAAAGAAATGAGACAGAAAGACAATTGGGAGTTAAAAATATAATTGTTGAAACAGTTTTTCATACTGCAACAGCTAAAGTCAGTACTTATCATTGGGAAGAAGCGCTGGTTGCATTAGAAACACCTGGAGTTTTGTCTCTTGAAAAGGCAAGAGAATTAAAAGAAAAGTTGACTGCGGAAATTGAAGAAGAGAATAAATTAGTAAAGGGCGTTAGAAATTTAATTAGACAATGGAAATTTACTGAGGCTTCAGCAATGTTAGCTGACAGTTCGCTAAATTGGCGACCGAATTTCCCTCAAACCCCGCCGGGAGAATCCTTGCAACAGACTGCACAAGAAGAAAGAGAAAAATATAGCCAATGGCGCGCTCAAGTTGAAGAGAGTTTAAGAAGAAAGAATTTTGTTCTTTTTGAAGAGCTCATCAGACAGGCAGAGCAAAAAAATCCTGAACTTAAAGATATTGCGGAATTTAGAACACAATTAACCTCAGCCAAAATTAGACAGATAGGCACCAGAGCCTCAAGTAGATATCCTGTATATCATCAGTTAATGCAAGAACTAACTGCAATTTACCGTAAACATCCTGATGAGTCTAATAACAATCATAGAAGAATAAGAAAAGAAGTTATTACACAAATGAATCGGCTGATCATTCAAACGCTAGGTGTGTTGTATCCCAGCAGAGAAAATTTTGTGCAAATGGTTCAGCAAGAAAGAGAACATTGGCTTACTTACAATGATGCCTGCGACGCTGTTAAGACCAAAGTACCTCAGCCAAAAAGAGAAGCGCCAAAAGTTAGTATCCCTACAAGAAGACCAAGACAGGGATTTACACCTTCAACAGAAACACGCCAGAGAACACCTCATCCTGATAAGTCCTTATGGCTCTTGGCGCTGGGTTTGCCTGATGAAGGGAATCTTATTTTAGCAGGTTTATTGATATTAACGTTTGTACTCTGGATAAGGTTATTTTTAAGACAAAGAGCTTTTGCTGCCATTAAAGCCAGCCGCGCACCGCCGAAAGATAATAACCAATTACCTTCAATGACCAAGAGAAAGCGCCAGAAGCCGCAGACCGTTCCTCGTCGGATACCTCAACATGAGCCCGCCAAGCCCATTAAAAAACCTCAGACTGAACCCACAAAGCCGGAAAAAGACCCACAGCCGCAACCTGTAGAAAAACCAATAGAAGAGCCTGAGTCAGTGCCAGTAGGTTTGAGTGTTCCACTCGTCATTATCACTTCGGTTATCGCCGCTTTACTATTGATAATTCCTTCCTTATTGTTTGCTCAAGGCACAGAAGCTATAAATGAAGGCTCAAAGCTAATATTGTGGGTCATTATGCTTGTATTTGCTTTAGCTATCTCTTACTTGTTTAATATAGTTCTTAATATGGTTATTAGAAATCTAACGAATAAGTTTGGAGCTTTCCGCACCTCTAAAGAAGATTTAACAATAGGCACGTTAGCCCTCCTGATTATATCCAACATAGTCATGATATACGATCATAGGAAGCTATTGAGCATGCCGTTCATTTTCTGGTTGGGCCTTATCGCCGGCTTCCCGCTTATCAAACTATTCATAAGGTTTACAAAAAGAATAGTAAGCAGAATTAAAGAATTTCTCTTTGCAACAAATACATTAGCCGAGTTTGCCTCGAGAAAAAATAATCGAAGGATTTCAGCAGGCGCGAGGAGAGCGTTGCTGCGACTTTTTGGAAGTTTACCTATTGATGACCTTATGCTGGGCACACAGCAGTATATTAAAATGCTTATCTTTAAAAAATATTTACTGGAAGGGAAATCTGTTGAAGAAATAGCCACAGCCATTGCACAGGAAATAGACAAATTAAGACAAGAGGAAAAGGAGTATTCCTATCTTCCCACAACTGGCTGCGAAATAGGAGTGCCTTTTAATCTATCAGAGGAAGAAAAACAAGCCATCAAAGACCAAGCTATTGTTGATGGATATAACCCGAAAAAACAAATTAGCGCACGCATAAAGACAAGACAGCGCCATGCTAAGCAATGGATACCCGTATTTAATTTCTTTATGCGCCTACAAAATGGCAAAATTCCCGGCGTAAGGCCGTCGGCCATTGAACATGATTCTGTAGAATTAAGAATCCTCCCTTCTCATTATAAAATGACCCGGCGAATATTAGACCTTTATACCAAAGAATTCGGATTATTTAATGAGGAAGAAATTATCAGTTCCAGTTATGCCACTACAGTTGAGGGATATTTAGATAGTTTGTACGGTGTGATGATAGCGGCGGCCAGCTTTTTCTTAGACAGGGTTTATAAAGACATGGTAGCCACAGGGGGAGAAGTTTTACCCACAGACAAAGAGGGTTTAGGCAGTCCCAGTGCAATGATTTGGCACGCGGTAAATACCAGAAAAACAGAGACGAGTAAGGCGGTTTGCAATGGCAAACTTACAGAGGGCCATCGACAGATGACCTTTAATTACCATATGTTAGGCATTCGATTTGAGATGGATGATCATTCTGCAGAAGGCCAGATTCATTATGAGATACATCTTCAGTATCCTGGCGACTACGCCAGAATTGCTTATTGGGTGCATGCCGCTGTTAAGTATCCTGATCTATTCGGTAAATTAGTGTTAGATCGTCTTATGGCATTTTATAACGATGCTTTAGACGTATGGCATTTTCAATTAGACTACAATGATCAAAGTTTATCCAGGTCGATTACAATAGTAGCAGCTGCTTTACAACAAGGTTTCTTAAAGCAAGGTCATGTTAGAGCTGAACAGTTCATCATAGCCCATCAAAAAATGGCCGATGAGATTACTGTAGAATTGATAAGCGAACTTAAAACACGCAGACTCAGCTCAAATATTAATGATGAAGAAAATCAAGCTGATTCAGTTTCAAACTTAGGCTTATTTACATTGATTGACCCAATTGGCTTTGGGCTTTTGCTGGCAGGAATTGCGGTTTTGGTTTTTATCCTGAGAAATCTTAAAGCAATTAAGGGTTTCATCAGTCATGCACCACCGTCGTTTAGAAAAATTTTAAGTTATCCGCCTTCTAGGAGAAAATCATTTAACAAGCTTCAAGAATTCCTCAACTGTCAAGCCGGAGTCTTTGATAATACCCTTGAGGGTCCAACGGTCGACTTCTCTATGATTAGGGATGATCAGGGTAATTTGTTTGGCCGGATGAAAGAGTTTGATATGACTTCCGCGCTGGCCGGTCTTGATGTATCCTGCTCTCAGAAAAGCAAGAACGATTTCGTTGCCGGAAAGCAAAGGCGGCTTCATAAAGCAAGATTTAAGACTTTATGGGAGGAATTTTGGCGAATATCCTTGGGGTTGGGTTCTAAATATAATAGGATAGCTTCTTTGATATTCTTAATGGCTTCTTTTTCACTCTTGCCTTGGCTATGGCAGCCAGGTAACGAAGGAACACTCGCTACTATATATCCATCTTCACCTTTTTCAAGCACGATTTTAATTCTCATATTTGACTACCTCCAAAATAAATATATCACATCCCATCAACACAGTCAAGACGAAATCCTAGTAACGACTCAAATACCCCAAGCAGCGTGTTTGTCTGTTGCAGTGATGATTATTCTCAGCGGATTGATGATATTGGCGCTGGCGCTATGGTTGAAGTCTCTGTCTCTCTACCGTGTATCTTGTTTTGAGGATATTAAAAAAATATCTACACGACCACCAAGGATTCTTTTATTTACTGGACCCAGCGGTGCGGGAAAATCAACCTTCATCAAAATGCTGGCAAAAAGCTACCCTGATAAATTTATACCTGTCATACGTACAACTACACGTCGCCCCCGTCTCGATGAAAGGCCAGCTGGGAGATATAAAAAATTTGTTTTTGGAGAGCGTCGATTTATAACAGATAAACAGTTTGCCCACGAAGAGAATGCTGGAAAAATATTGTTTGTTAGTGTTAGGGAGTATCCCCTTAGTCATCTTGGCATTACATTAGAGGAATTATGCCGAGTTATTCGCTCAGGGCGCATTTTACTTATTGATTCAGAATCAACCTCTTTAGAGATACTGCGTCTCTGGCCAGGAACGGAAATCAAAAGGGTATTAGTAGTGCCAATGGCCATTGAAGGTAATTTAAGTATACAACAACAGAAGACTATTATTGAATTGCTGGAACAACGTATAAGAAGGCGCGACCCATTAATTTCACAAGAGGAAGTATCTGCCAGGAGTCATAAGAAAATTCCAGAGTTGCCCAGGCTTAAAGCAGAAGCCGGCTTAGTTATAGTCAATTCGGATGAGGAATCTGTGGAATTACTATTTAGAAATTTAGAAGAGTTTGCCCTCAAGACTTCAAACCCTAGCTTATTTACATTGATTGACCCGCTTGGCTTTGGGCTTTTGCTGGCAGGGGTGGTAGCTTTGGTTTATTTCATAGTTAGATATCTTACTAAGCGAACATCACAACACTTACAATTAGAAAATGGCTCAAGGATTGTAGTTATCGGCGGAGGGCCGGCAGGTTCATTTTTTGCCATTGAGTTGTTACGAAAAGCAAAGGCATTGGGTAAAAACATAGAGGTTAAAATTATCGAAAAGAAAAAGGAGCTGAGAAACTCTGAATCTACAAATACAATTGCTCAGAGAGAAGGCTGTAATTATTGTGCTGGGAGCATATCTCCCAGAATGAATGATGTTTTAGAGGAGACAAAACTTAATTTACCAGAGGAGATTATCCAAGGCAGGGTCAATTCTATTACAGTCCAGGGACATTGGAAAAATATTGAGTTAAGAGTTCCTAGAGACAGACAGATGTATTCAGTTTATCGAGGCTCCCGGCCAATGGCAAGAATACATCGGCATTTGAATTTTGATGCCTTTCTCTTAGAAAAGGCTTGTTATGAAGGAGCAAAGGTTATTACAGGAGAGGTTAATAATATTCAATATTCAGAGAAAGGCAAACCCTTGATTTTCTATAGTGGCGGTCAACCAATTGAAGCAGATTTTCTGGTATTTGCCGCAGGTGTTAATGAAACTCCAGGGATGAGATTACAAGAGGCAAAACTTTTCACAGCCTTACAAGACTTGCTCCCCAAGTTTACTCTGCCGCGTCTAAGAAGGTCAATGATTTTTGAATTAGATGTGGGCGAAGAATTTATGCAAGGGATGAAGGATGAAGTAAATTTTGTCTTATACGGCTCTAAACAGCTTAAATTAGAGATGTGTTCATTAATGCCAAAAGGAAAATTTCTTACAGTTGTTCTCATTGGCTCTGCCATTGACCATGCGAGTTTTCGAGAAAATCGCGATATCATAGAAAGGTTCCAAGCACTACCAGATATAAAACGATTATTACCTAACGAGGCTAAGCCTGCCACAGAGTGTATCTGCAATCCAAATATGGTTGTGGCTGCGGCAAAAAATCCCTTTGCAGATAGGTTGGCTTTAGTAGGAGATGCAGTTGCTTGTCGGTTGTATAAAGATGGGATTTATTCTGCGTATCTGACAGCCTCAGCCTTGGCAAATGCTATGTTAAACCAAGGAATTGATAGAGATAGTTTAAGCAGAGGTTATTTGCCCACAATTAAAGCCTTGGAAAGGGATAACCAGTTTGGCAAATTAGTGTTTATGTTTAATAAGCTTGTGTTTGGACACCCCTGGTTAAGTAGAATTTTATATCAGGCAATTATAACCGAAAGGAAAACCCAAGAAGGCAAAAGAAGATTAGAGGATATCTTATGGAGAATTGCCAGCGGCGATGGCACATATAGAGGCATTTTTATCTCAATGATTCATCCAAAGACAATGTGGTTAATCTTTACTGGAGGCGTGTTGGTAACATTTAGAAATTATCTTACAGAATTGTTATTTGGCTTAAATTGGCAAGGTTTTGGCAGATATCCCACAGGAGTTTATAAAGAAGAAGTTGAAGCCAAGAGGCAAGAGCTTATTGCGGATTTGGGTATGCATCAATTAGAAAGGCTTCCAGAATTTGAGAAGATGTATTCCATCAGGATAAAGGCTGAAAAAGAAAAAATAATTAATGAGTTAGGAAGATTTGGCGATAGAGATAGAGAATATTTTAAGCCCAGAATGATAAATGTGGAAAGAATTTCAGGAAATGCTAACGCAGTTGGCTGTGTGGTGCAATATGTTATCTTAGGCAACCAGAGGCTTTCATTTAGATTGGTTTTAGAAAATATCCATCAAGGACGTTATTTGATTTATCGCATTAGAGATGGTTTTGCCAAAGGTGGGGTGTTGATATTTGATGTTGACAGCATTAGAAAAGGGGAAAGTCTGTTATCCATTTATGTGGCATTTAATTTTCCTAAAGGAGAAAATCTGGCGTCAAAGCTTTTCTGGTCAATATTTAAGCTTCTTTTCCCTAAGTTTATGCATGATGTGGTTTGGAATCATTCCTTATGCAAGCTTAAAGATATTATCGAAGGCAACAGAGATATTAATTTAGCTGCTGCAAGAAAACAAACTCAAACCCATTTAAAAGTTAATAATTATATTAGATACAAACTTCCCGAAGATTTAAAAGCCAGTAGAGACAATATCGTCAATTATAAGTTGGCTGAGGATAGGGTTTACAAAGTAAGCGCTCCGGTTATTCCCATACCCGGACTTTTTGCCACAACTGGCCAATTTGCTCATATTGGCTTAGGTCAAAGATATGGAAAACCAGTAATCTATATTGATGCAGATTTTAAGGATGATGCAATTGTTTTATCCCATGAGCTTTATGAGATTGCCAAATGGGAAGATGTACGTAAACAGCTTAAGTTAGAGCCAGAACAAATGCGACAGCGGATATTGGTTCATTTTGAGTCAGCAGAGCATTTAGCCAACAAATGGCATTTAGAAGCACCTTCATTGGAGAAAGTATTTCTTAGAACTCCACAAGGGATTATCCAAGCCTTAACCCCGCAACAACGTAGGTTATTGATTGAAATTAAAGAAGCCAAGAAATCAGGAGAACCATTTACGCCAACTAATGAAGCGCAATTTAGACTTTTGGAAGATTTAGAGTTAATTGGCTGGACAAATTTAATAGATAATATTTCGCTGGAAGACTTGAAACAGACTGTAGAAAGGAATTTAGAAATTCCTATTGATCCAGTTGCTGAGCTTGAGGATATTATTGAGCTGGTTAGAATTATCATAAGCTTGGAAACTCAAGAAGTTTCTAAAGTTGAATGGGAGGGCCAAAAACAGAATGGAGAGGCTTATGCAGAAATCGCGCGTAATTTAATAGAAAGACTTCAGAAACTTACCAACCAAGACAACTTAGTAATCTCTCCCAATAGAATGGAAAAATTACCTAGCCGTGATACGGTACTTTTAGATGCAAAAGGAAATTATTATGTGGCTTGTAAAGAAAGAGAACAGTTTCGAGGAGTGAGTGCTAGTTCTATCATAAGCAAAGGAAGCTTTTGGTTTATGGGATTAGGCTCGATAGAAACAATGTTTAAGCAATTAAATTCTAATTTAAAGCCCTCAGATTTTAGAGAGTTGATTCCCAGGGCTTTGGTAAGAGAGCGCGATATAAATTTGGCAGCTCTGCCGTTTCCGCGTCAGGGAGACCGTCGTGGCCGTGTGGATGATGCTGCCTTAGCTGCCTATGTTAAGGCAAATCCTAATGCCAGTTTACGTGACATTGCTTGGCATTTCCATACGAGTTCAAATACCATTCGACATCACCTTGAGAGCGCACAGATTAGATATCAAAGCAAGAAGGGGCAAGGCTCTCGTTATAGCTTTGCTTCTAAGCTTTTGTATAGCATAAGCGGTTGTTACACCTGGCAAGATTACCAGAAAACTTCTCGTGCAGCAGGGAAATGCATACATCCCCACACCTTGTTGATTTTGCTACCATTTAATGAAGAATATGCCATTTTACTATTAGCAATGGCTACTATTATGCTGTTTATCTGGTTATATGCAGGCCGAATTATGTATACATTTCGAATTATGTCAATGCTATTCGAGGGCTTAGTTAGATCTTCTAAATTATCTTCTCTTGATTTATTTGATATAGACAAAGAAATAACAGACTATAAAAATAAATTAACGCGGGTTGTTGGTTTAATACATCAACTGATGGTTTATGACCGTACCTATGGTCCTGAGAAAGATAACCGATTACACAAGAGTGAAGAACGGCAGGAAATGGAAGCAGCAGCTGGACAGGCAACGCGCGATGTCTGTGGATTTGCCTATGAGTGTTTTAAGAAAAGATTGGAAGAGTTAGAGATAGTGGATATATTATTGCAGAGAATAAGACAGGGTTCGTCTCGCGGTGTTCTTGGTCTAATACAAAAGGCCTTACTGATTATTGACTTAGAGAGATTTAGGGGTTTTATGTTCGGATTTGATAATATGATGGTAGAACTTATTGAACTTGCAAGAGAAGACGGCATTAATTATGAACCAGAAGACAAAACTAGAGACCACAAGGGTCTGGATAAAGGCGATTTAAGCTGTTTTGTGGGCCTTATAGGTTTGGGCATTTGGGGGGTCCAAGATATTCTTTTTGCTCTCTCAATGTTAGGTAATATTTTATTCTTTACCGCTATACTTACGATATTATATTTTCTTTACACATATGACATCAGACTTATTGTGCGAAGGGCTCCACAAACTGCATCAGGAAAGATACAGGGAAGAATTGTTGTAGCTTTGGGCGGCAATGACTTTCAGAACTTAGCTAAAATGTCTGAGGTAATTGCAGATTTAGTTCAGCAAGGCTATCAAATTGTAATTACCCACGGAAGTGGGCCCCAAGTAGGCAAGGCATTAATTCGAGAAGAATTGGCTTTTCAACTTAAAGTCCTGCGCTCACCACCTCGGCCTTTGGATGAGTTAGATGCAGATACCCAAGGTTCTATGGGGTATTTAATTGAACGAAACTCAAGCAATGTATTTAGACAAAGAGGTATTAAAAGAGAAATTGTCGATATTCTTACCCAAGTCCTCATTGATAAAGATAATCCTGCAAGCCAAAAACCCACCAAACCCATTGGCCCATTCTATGCCTTAGAAGAAAAGCAAAAATTAGAAAGAGAAAGAGGCTGGCAAATATTAGAAAGACAAGAAATCCCGGCGGATAATCCTCGTCGGTTTAGAAGGCATGTTCCCTCCCCAATTCCCTTAAAGATTATTGGGATAGAGACAATCAGAGATTTAATGGAGATGCATAAGATTGTAATTGCCTGCGGAGGTGGGGGTGTTCCAGTTTACTATGATAAGGATGGCAAATTGCAAGGATTTGAAGGTGTGATTGATAAGGATAGGGCATCTGCCTTACTGGCTTTAGAATTAGAGGCAGATGCCCTAATTATTTTAACCAATGTAGATGCATTTTATTTGGATTTTAATAAACCCAGTAAGCGTCGTCGGGTTTCCCAGATGAGTGTTGCTCGAACAAGATATATCTTAAAGCATTATCCAGAGCAGGCACCTGCTGGCAGTATGGGTCCTAAGTTAGAATCATGTGCAGAATTTGTAGCAAAATCTCCCTCCCCAAATGCCTTTGCCATTATCACAGATAGCCCACATTGCCTTGAAGCACTTACTCAAACCACAGCTGGAACGCGCATTGTCAAGAAAATCATTGAGACTGATACAGCATCATTCTCGATGTTAGGTTTTGATTTCTTTAGCAGTTTTGTATTGTCTTTGATTTCTTTAGTAGTTTTAGGTTTGGCAAGCAATGATGCACAAGGCAAAGGTAAGCATCAGGCGCAGTCCTCCCGTCAAGGCGGTCGTCGCAACCTCCTTGGTGACACTGCCTTAGCAGAATACGTTAAGGCAAATCCTGATGCCAGTTTGCGTGACATTGCCTGGCATTTCCATACGAGCTCTAATGCCATCCGTTATCACTTACAGAAAGCGCAAATTCCTTATCAGAGCAAGAAAAAACAGGGTTCTCGTTACAGGTTTGCTTCAAAATTAAAGTTCGGGAAAATGTTTCTGGCTTTACTACTTCTTTTCATGCTTCCAAGTTTGTTGTTTTCGTTGAGCGAGTTATCATTTCTACCTCTGACATTATTAGCTGTAACTTTTGAAAGGAAGCCAAAAGTTATCCATTATCGAAACTCATCCCAGATGATGAATCAGGAAGAATTGGGGGCTTTAGGCCATGTGATAATTAAAGGCATAAGATTAAACCAAGAGGGTGAAATCCCCAGGACAGGAAAAAACAATCTACGGGGTATATTTGCAAAGCACAAGAATTCCTATGTAGAAATTGAGCTAAAGCATGGTTTTATTTTGAGTGTCAAATTCTTAGATGATGACAGTTACGCACAGTATATCCAAGTGATTGATAATAAAACCAAAAAACTGATTAAAACATATTGCCACGGTGTTTTTGCAAAGGAGCTTTTAAGGTTTGAAGATGTAACAGTTAGAACACACCTTAACAAAGAGAAACAATTATATTTGGCAGGGGAATATCTGGTAACCCTTGATGAAGCCAAGTCTTATGCTCCAGTTGAGGTTTTGGTGGTAATGGGGATTCCCAGAAGCGTTAAGGTTACAGGCACAAGAATTAAGAGAGAGCTCCCTTTGCTATTTGAGAAGAAACAAAATAGGTTAATCGGTGTGTTTATAAATCCAGGTTCAAGGACTTTTAGCCAGTTAGACGATGTCACAATAAGAAACTGGAGACTACAAAAAAGTGGCGCCTTGGAAATAGGCGGCGTGGTCTGGTGCGAATTAAAAAAGCACTCCCGGGCTCTGGTTGAATTTGATGTCATGAAAGGAATAGTTACTGAAGTTAGGGTTTTATTTAGAGGAAAGGTGTCTAAGCTTTATCCCTTAGCCTTAATCTTCGATAATAAATTAAAAAAATTAGAGGGTTCTTACCTAACTCTTACTAAAGAAAGGCTTGCAGGGTTATCTAACCATACAATTCTGCACCATCAATTAAGTAAGGGAGGTGTTTTAAGTTTAGGAAATAGGTACTGGACATCATTCAGAGATAAAAGATACTCACAAGCATTTGTGGATATACGTATCAAAAATGGCATTGTCATTGCTGTAAAATTGCCGGATAAAAAGAACTGGATTAAACCCTACTTGGTTTATGAGCCATCAGGAAGAAGGCTGATAAATTCATTCTTTGATATCACTCAAAGAAAATTCAGGCGTTTGGGCGATTGTATTATTCGCGCTCATTTAAATGAAAGAGGCCGGCTAAATTTCTACAATGCAAGGGTACACTTCTCTGGCTATCCCGGCCATCCAGTTGAAATTGTAGTAAAAGATGGACGCATAGTTGAAGATGATAAAGGTATAGTTGAGGTTAAGCTTATGGGATTTA
Organism: Candidatus Omnitrophota bacterium; assembly: GCA_030692045.1. GTDB lineage: Bacteria > Omnitrophota > Gorgyraeia > JAUYCX01 > JAUYCX01 > JAUYCX01. Next base: position 93,862 of record JAUYCX010000041.1, on the reverse strand, counting down.
AGGTTTTACCAGAGCTTATTTTTCCAGAGATAGTTTTAGCTCAAAACAAGTCTGCTTTAGAGATAAAGAGAAAAGGTGCCTTAAACAGGTTGGCTATTTTAACCAATTCAGATGCTGAAGGAATGTTTTATGGTTTACACGCGGTTCTGCTTAAGCATAAACCTAAGGCCTTACTAATTCATGATTTCTTAGAAACAGATGACGGCATGGCTTTTCACGGCAGACTTGTAGAAAGGGTTTGTGTAAATACGCATATTGTAAAATTAAATCACAGGATTGAGCAGAGAAAAGAAAGGCCAAAGAGGAGAAAATCATGCTCAAGAATAGAGAAAGAAACAAAAGAGATTCTATTGCAAGAAAGCAAGCCCTCGGGCGATGATAAGACTAAAATAGCTCTGATTAAAAAGATAACCAATTTAATTATTGAAAATGGTAATTTAGACAAAACAGACAGGGCTTGTATTGAAAATGCCCAGGAGGTAGCTGGCGCTCTGGTATGGGAATTTAGAAATAGGCCAAAGGGCAAAGGTGCAAAAGAATATTTTATTGCGATTGCCAATGAAACTTGGGATTTAGACGAAGACTTAACAGAAGAAATTTGGGATGAGTTAAGAAGTCAAACCTCCAAAGAAAGGGGAGATTTTGGTAGCTTTATGTTATTACCTTTAGGAGCCTGGGAGCATGGTTTATGGGCTATATTTTTTGCCATCTTATTAGGGATTTTCTTAGGATTTATGGCAGCAAGAAAGGCTTCTAAGATATTTCATGGAAATCAAATTCCAGAGAAAGCTCTTAATTTCGGTGTTTTCTTGTCGTTGATTTTCCTGCCGCTTCTGGGGATTTTGATGGCGCAAATCGCTTGGGCTGCGACGGCGCAGGTTAATTCTGCCAATCCAATTTCTCTGCTTCTTTCAATTCTTTCGGCTATTTCCATACCGGTTTCCCTCGCTTCGCTCGGGACTGCGCTCATTTCATTCGCTGCGTTGGGAATGGCAATTAACAAAGGCGAATCCAGAGACAAAAAACCAGAAGAAACAAATAGGCGCGTGTTTCCGGAAACTGGAGGTTCACCAAGAAGGCGCGGAAGGCCGCGGTTAATAAATGGATACCAACAAGCCTATGATGCCCTAGCCGACATCCTGCGCCTTTACGTGGAAGAGAGGTTAGCGTTTGATCAAAAGAAAGGCAGCTTTGCTGAAACCATCCCAACCACACCATTCGGGAGAATCTATGTCAGACCTCAAATCAATAAACGTGTTCAGATTAAGGGTTTAGCCAAAAACGCACGGCCTCGAGCAACGATTCAATGGGAAGAGAAACTCAGCCGTGATGTTCTGGTGTTAGGCTTTAAGGAAGAGGTGGTGATTGTAGGACTGCTGGAGAGGTTGAAGAAGGGTATGAATAATCTGCCCATTCTTGGGCGCGGGAAGACATATGAGAAGGCCATAGCCAAAATATTATTAACGGATATCATGCGGTTGTACATTGAAGACAAAGAATTTTTTGATAAAAAGAAGGAAAACTTTGGTGAAACCATCCCAACAACACCATCCGGGAGAATCTATGTCAACCCTCAAACCAATAAACAGATTCAGATTAAGGGTTTAGCCAAAAACGCACGGCCTCGAGCAACGATTCAATGGGAAGAGAAACTCAGCCGTGATGTCCTGGTGTTAGGCTTTAAGAAAGAGGTGGTGATTGTAGGACTGTTGGAGAGGTTGAAGAAGGGCGTGAAGAACAATCTGCCCATCCTTGGGCGCGGGAAAACCTATGAGGAGGCCATAGACAATGCCGTTGCCAAAAGCATTATTCAGGGATGGTTACAGCCAATGTTGGATGCGCAAGCCGTAGAACCTTATCAACATATTCTTGGCCGCAATGTGCGAGAAATCTCTGCCGAAGATTGGCAGCCTCTGATTGAGGAGGCTAAAAGGCCCAATGGGGAAGCCATCTCGCTGATTCAACTGATTTTCCTGAGTGAAGATTCTCAACAGGCCCTAAAGAATATTATTATCCGGAGAATATTCAATTACCGTCCGGCGCGCCATGGCGGGTTTAGCAATTATGTTCAAAAGGCCTTAAACATAGCCAGGTATTTTGAGCGCAAAAAGATTTGGCTCAGACCGCAGGAGATAGCGGAAGATAGGGTTGGGGCATTAGCCGCACAGGATCCATGGCCTGATGGAGATTTGTACAAAATAGATTGGATAAAGATAGCCGACGCCATGAGCATCAGTGAAAAAGAGCGAGATCTATTGATTCAATGGATAGAGGCAATTGACAACGGCGAGCCGGACATAGGGCAGTTCGAGGGAGAGGAGAGAACGCTGATAAAGTTCGCTCAAGAGGTAGCGAAGCGTAAAAAGAAAGATCAAAAGAAACGCGGAGGTGCCGCTTCTGGCAGACAAAGAGGATCTGGCTTAAAGGCTATTGGGAATTCCGGGGGCACGCACCCTGCTGTAAGGAAAATGGATGAAGGCGGCGATGTCGAAAAACCCTTAAGCGCCTTGGTGTCGGTTGTACTTTTAAGTGTTTTGGGATTATTGCTGGGCTTTAACAACGCCTGGGCGGGGGGGATTATGGCGAATTCGCCGCTGTTGCTTCACATTCAGTCGTCAGTAATGTCTTTTGTTCAAATATTATTGGGAATATTTCTGGCAGGGCCGATTTTGGGGATGGCGATAGACGAAAACAGTTCCAGAGACGAAGGCAATCCGTCCGCGTCATCGCAAACGCAGAGAATTAACACTATGGCTGAATTTAAAAACATCCTTCTTAGCATCAAAAGAAGCGTTTCTAATCGAGCTTTGAGTGATCAGATCCGCCGCTTCGAAACCGACCCGCAGGCCAAAAATAAACTTTTACAAGTATTTGAATTAGAGGAATCCAAACAAATATTCTCTGATGATGTCTATGGGGGAGTAAAAAAACTGCTTACCGGACCGATATCTAGTAAAGAGCTCGCGGATAAAATCGGTATTAGCAGCCGCCAGTTCTTGGCTATGATGTACTTTTTTATAGTTTCCCGTCTGCCCCTTTCCATCTGGGGAGGAGAGGTTGTGTTTGTGCTTTCTGCCCACAACACCCGCGAAGATTTTGAATTTATCCGTACAACGTTAAATCAAGTCCTATCAGAAGCTAAAAATAAAGAAAAGAGAATTCTCTTCATGGTTGAGCAAGGCGGTATTCCGCCATTAGTATTTATTCAGAGATATCCGGATATGGATTTAGAAGACTTTTTTTCTGAAGACCCAGCGACAATTTCCCTTCTCGCCACACGATATCGCGAACTTACAACATGGTTTAACGATAGTTATCGAACAACTTTAAGGAGCGGTAATATTCCACCTATTTATGGAGAGTTCGATCATACCCTTACCGAATATTTGATTGAACAGCAAACGCAGGCTGTCATTGAAGAGACTTCTGCCAATATATGGATTGGATTTACACAACTCGAGATGCTCATGACTCTTGTTCCGCAGGCATATTATCTAGGAAATCGAAATGAGTTTACAGCATTAACAACTGAGCAGATTTCTAAATTTAGGACTCTTATGGTCGAACGAGACCAGGAATATATGCAACAAATCATAGATATTTTAACGGCTAATCCCGACTATGTTATTATTGTTGTGCGCGGAATTATTCATACAAAAACAGGAGTGGTCGAAGAATTAAAGCGACAGGGTATCGCTGCGAGGGGCATACCTCCTGCTAATTACGAATTATCGTTAGTGCCCGGAAGTGAAATTTTGGGAAAAATGATTGAGCAAAATAGAGAACCTACCGAAGAAGAGGTTTGTTCTTTAATCAGAGGAATTCCCGTTGAAGAACTCGAAAGAATTATCAAGATTAAGGATACGCTTAAAAGCGCTAGATTGCTGCGTCAGATTTGTGATCGTATAACCTATGAGGAAGCCGTTGAACTTTCGCAGGAACTTTCCCATATTCCTAACGCTAACGTGATTCACATTTTTGAATGGTTACGCCGGCGCGGCAAGATTACCGATGATGAAGCGCAGGCTTTTGATCTTTCAAGAAGAACGTCGTTGTCAGAAGGCGACCTCGGCGCCTTTGGGCTGGTTGGGCTTTTAAGTATTTTAGGATTATTTTTCACCTCTCAAACCGCCTGGGCCGTGGAGGCAATGGGGGGTATGTCGGATTTAACTCGCGCGCCGCCTTTTGGCTTTTTAGGAATCTTATCTTTTCTTATTTATCCTGCCTTATTTGTGTTGGCTTTTGTTTCTCTTCCATTCCTAAATAAATTTCGTTTATCCTGGACAAAATTCTTATCCAGAAAATATCTTGAGCAATGGGAAACACAATTATGTTTACCCGGAACAAATAGAACCTATTATGATAGGCCGGTTTGCTTTTATCTTAAGCTCTGGGAAAATTGGCAAAAACAAAATGGACGGGATTTAAAAGATTGGCAATTGAAGGTTGTTCTGGTTAGACGATTCCTGTCGGCAAAAGGAGTAGTTTCTGTTTCTTTAGAGCATAAAACTATTACTCTTTTTGTGAGGTTCAGTCAATGGTTTAATGCAGGAGTTTATGCACAGCTTTTTGACGAGGCAGTTCAATTAATTGAGAGGATAAAACAAGGCCGCAGAACAGCATTAAAATTTCTTATGCTATTTTTCTTAATGGGCGCTACTCAAAGCCTTGCCAGTCCTTTGCCGCCTGTGGATTTGCCACAACCTCCCTCAGATTCGACATTAACCCTACCTCAATTTGATTTTCCTTTGCCAGATACCTTAAGAAGCATCGACTTAAATGAAGAGGAGGAAAATTATTTAAAGCAAAAGGTATTTGATGAGAGAAAGCGGGAAATTTTAAGAGAAGAATTTATGCCTTTAGCGGTTCCTTCGGATACTCAGCATGCCATTTCCATATCTCCCAAACCCACAATTGGCATACAGAATCATGCAAACAGTGTTTCTTTTGGCACAAAGCGCATTATCAATACCCAAAGAACTATTGGCAAGAAAAAGCCTTTATCCGTCGCAAGCGATGTGGAATTGATTTCTTTGGCCCACGCAAATGATGCTGGCGCTGTTAGTCAGCGTGGAATTCGTCTTAATTGGAGGAATTCTGAAAGGGATTCCAGGATTTCCTGTGGCGCCGCTATTTACAGAAGAGGAGAAGATGAACTTGTTCGCAATTTTGAGTCTCAACTTCGCATTAACTCCCATGTTGGCACATTCTTTAGAACACAGAGCTTTAAGCGCGTCAACAGCGAGGTCTTCTCAGGAAATGCTGGGGCGAGATTGAACTTTGGCTCAATAAGACTTGAACCGAATGTCGTTGGCACATTTGCAGACTTTAATAGTTGGGGAACGCGTCTTTCATTAGCGCGTGCAAATACAGAGGGTTCCTGGGCCTGGAAAGAAGAATACGGCCATAGCTTCTGGCTTAAAAGAAAAACTCAGTTAGGTCCTGTTGCCTTAACCACTGGAGGATTATTTAACTATTTGTTCGAGCAGGAAAATACCGGATTAGTAGTTACGCAAGTTGAATTAAATGATTTTAGCCTGGAAACAGCCAGGGGAATAAACCAGAGGAAAAATTCTTTAGAGCTTAGATACAACTCGTTTTGGGCTTGCTTAACAAATCAGCCGCGTCTTCAAGAATGGGGCTTAGGATTTCGCAGCTGGTCTGTTTTGGTTTTTAATCCTGAGAGAGGATTTGGCCGCGCTACCTTTGGCCTGGCAATTAAAAAGGGTTATAAAATTGGTTTTAGGCAAGGCACAAGCATACCTTCTATTCAAAATGGCGCCAGGCAGTCTCCCAGTAAACTTTATAACCAGTCGATGATGGTGATACCTGTTTTAGGATGGACATCGGGAATTCTGGTTGTTGCTATCATTGTTGCGTATTTGCTCTGGCGTTATTTTGAAACAAGAGGGATAACAAAGAGTAAAGATGAACAAACTAGAGATGATGGTGTCGTCAATATAGAAACAGCCACACTCGAAAGCATTCCTGAGATTTTAAATCAATTCAAAAGATTAGAAGGGAAAATTTATGATTTTACTCCTTGGTCATTTACTGATTCTCCTGTTAGGCGGCCAGGGTATCTATTTAGGGCAGAATACGCAACAGCTGATTGGTCACTGTCACTGGCTAAAGATTATTTACCCACCAGAAATGATGCATACGAGATTTTACCATTGAAAAATCCTGATGAATCTACGGCTGTGGGATATGGAGATGTTGAAAATACAAGACATCAAGGATTGACCCAGCCCTTGTTTATATATTTTAAAAAGGAGCAAGGCATTCAGGTGTTTCTGCAGGGTGCCAAGGGTCCACATATTTTAAGATGGTTGCCTCAAGAGAATTCTTGGGAACTTTTAAGAGGTGTTCGGGATTATTACCATTGGTATGAAGGTAACGGCATTGCTCCCGCAGAAAGCATTGTTAAGATTGTAGGTCCCCAAGCCATCTTCAATATGAAAACTTTTATAAAAGAAAAGATATGGCACTCCTCAGGAAAATTAGAAGAAGTCCAGATGGTTTATATCTTGGTTCCAGATGAAATTTGGTATAGACAGTCTTTGACGAATTTCTGGGATAAAGGAATAACCAATATGAAGGTGGAAATCCAGGTTGTTCCAGTCTTAGCTGTTGAAAAACATCCCGAAGAATATCCATTTTTTGTCAAGGCAGAAGAGAGAAACGAAAGATTATCTGTTGTCGATGAGCAAAACAGCAGGTCTGACAAAATCCCACCCAAGCAAAAATGGAACGAAAATATACAGTTTTTCCTTTTCATGATTACGGCAGCAATCGTCGGTAGCTTGTGTCTTTTAACTGAATTAAATTTGGTACCGCATTCTTTTATTGCACCGATTGTGTTGTTGAGTTCTTGTGTTTTTGCGCCGATCGCTGAAGAAATACTCCATTCGTGGTTTATCTTTAGAAATTTACTGGTCAAAAAATTAAAAATTGGTGTAGGAAAGAGTCTTATTATCTCCGGCATTATTGTTGCCTGGATTCATGTTTTGACTGAACCGACCGATATTCCTTTGGCCAGATTTTTGATTCAATTTATGACGAGCATCGTAATTACTTCACTTTACGTCCGCACGAATAAACTAATAACGGCCATTGTGGCGCATGGAGCGTGGAATAGTTTTCTTGCTTTTCTACAGTATGCTATGATTTTGCCCTTTATGCCTGGTTTTGTTGGTATGGGCGTTTTACTTTTAATGGTTATTAAACTTTTTCCTCGCGCAAAAGAAAAATCTATTTTTGAGAAGGGGATAGGGACATTTCTGGATTCAAAGCCAGATGTGTCCCACAGGGACATACTTAAGCACAAATCCAGAAACCTCCCTAAATATTTTGCTTTAATTTTACTGCCGCTTCTGGGAATTTTGCTGGCGCAAGATGTGTTTGCCGCGCAGGCCATGCAAGGCATGACGGATTTAACCCGCGCACCGCCTTTTGGATTCTTAGAAATCCTTTCCCACCCCTTATCCGCAGTTTTTGTTTTTCTTTCCTTTTTCTTTTTCTTGCCAGTTGCCTTATTGGGTGCCAGTGCAAAAGTATCTGATTGGGAAGATAGAGTTTTGAGGGCAAATAAAAATGTATTAGATGCATTTGAAGGCATAGATATAGCCAGATTTACAGCTTATGATTGGGAGAAGGTTTTAGCACTATCTAATTCATTGAATTCTCAGGCAGAAGATGTAGCTAATGAAAAATTACAAACTTTTATGAAAAAATTAAGGAATTTATCCCAAACAAAGCTAAGTTTCGATACAGGTGAACTTTTTTGTAAAAAAGTATTTGAATGGAAAAGGCCAATGGTACTTTTTGCAGGAACTGTGGGAGAAATGGCAATAGATTTATTATATATTTTAAGGCAAGCAATAGAGTATGAGAATGATAAGGCTAATAATTCTTGGAGAATTGTGGTTGTCTTTGATAAAGGCTTAGTTGGCCTTGAGCTTAGCAGTATCCTTAAATTTATTCATTCCCAACCCAGGCTTCAGGGACTTAAAAGATTTATTGAGCAAGGAAAGGTTTTGATTTTGTTAGAAGACCTTTCCGAAGGTAATTTGGGTAAAGATATAGAAGAAGAGCTTACTCGTTTGACAAGAGACACAACTACCTTAGATAAAGGTTCAATAATTATAAAGGGTTGGCGAAGAGGTCTTAACAAGACATTAGAGGAGATAGATACTCAGGAGAAAAGATGGAATACGCGTAGATTCTATTTTCTACAAGTAAAAGATAAAGAAGAAACTAAAGAGGTTGGTATAAGAGTTTACGATTTTGCTGCTGGCTACAAATCCCGTGAGCATGAAGAGGCTTTAAGCGAAGAAAAAGAGACCCTGCGTAGCATAACATTATTTAGAAGTCTGAAGTTCTATTTTCAACTTAATTTTCTGGGGTCCCTGAAAAGGCCTATGGGGCAAGAGGATTTAATATTGGCTGAAGAGATGTTTCTTTATTTACTGCCTTTGATTGCCTATTTGAAAAGATTTAAAGAAGATGAAATGCTACCTTTATTTCTGGAGCGGGGTAGTTTATTGTTAGTTCACTCTTGGGAAAATTTAATAAACTATCTGAATGAGAATGGTATAAGGTTACCTGCAAATTTCAAAACCTGCAATATCCATAGCTACAGGCAGTCAGGGGAATTGGCTGGGATGATAATCTCAATGTTGAGTTGGAGAGAAAAAAGACAGTATGTTGAAGGGCAATTATGGGATGAATTATATAAGGCATTCACAGATTTGCATCCCAAGGAGCAGGAGAGGGTCAATGCGTATATACGTTTAAAGGCTAAGGAAGATGATGATGAGACAATAACGAGTTTTAATAGCTTAAAATCAAGACCTTTTCATAAGGTCTTAATGTATATTGCTGAGATAGTCCTTGATGAAAGATACGAGATTTATAGGATTCGCGATGAAATAAGGGAAAATGGTTGGGTTGTTGAGGACAGTCACATCGAACAGCTAAAAAGAATAAATAATGAATTAGCCCTAAGGATTGATGTAGCAAGACACAGTCCAGATAGAGAATTTGCCTTTGGCAAGATTTACATTGAGCTATTCAAAAGTTGCGCAGAGGCAATGTCTAATCTCTGTCAGGGCGAAGATAAAGACAAAGCTAAACATTTAAGCCGTCCCTTACTAAACGCATTGCTTAAACACACAAGATGGGGAAGAATTTTAAGAAAAAGAAAGGTCTTTGTTATTGATGAGGCAGTGGCTATGGGAGCAACCTCTGTTACTGCCCAATTTGTATTACGTTCTTTTTGTGCTGATGCAGAAATTCATTTTGGCACAGTTGATGTATGGGATAGAAAGAGGGGTCCTAGCGTCTATCACGTGTGTGCCACATTCCATAAACATGTTCCAGAAGATAGGCCTGAGTTATTAGAGATACTGACATACTTCTACGAAAGTATAACAGGAATACCTTTGTATACTAAAGTTACAACCTCTAGGATGTTAGAGTATTTAGAGAAAGAATACAAAAGGGTTAATCCTGATGCAGAAAAAGGACTGGCTCTAAGTGGGCACATAAGGTCTAATCTTAAGTCAAGTTGGTACTTGGGAGAATTGAATAAAAGAATACAAGAATTTATTTCAAAGCATTTGGCAGATTTTAGAGACAATCCGCTTAATGATGAACAGATTGTCGCAATAGTAAAATTTAAATTACGCAGTAAAAAACCTCGCTCAGAACTCAATCAAGAAGATGATAAGTTTTATAGCTTATTTTCAAAGAGTTTTGTGAACGAATATATGGCGCCACAGGGATGGGATTATAAAGGCAGTTGCAAATATATTTTAAACAAAAGAGCAATTTTAAAAAGATTAGAGGAGGAAGACTTAGAAGCTGAATTAGAAGAACTTAGAATTTCTGATAGTCAAGTAAAGGTTTTTGACGAGTTGAGTATTTTGTTACGTTGGCAGGAAGAGCATACAGAGTATGAGCAAAGGCAGGAGAAAGGCCTCAGTAGATTAAAAATTGATGAAAAATTTAAAGAGCTTGTAAAGCAATATGTGCAAGGTCCTATGGCTCGTTCAGACCTTGATGTTAATAACTTGAATTGCTGCATAGCATTTTTTGGTTTAGGTGGATTTTTATTTGAGTTTATAGAAAATCTTTTGTCCTGGGCACATGCACCACCGTTAGAGGCATCGCAAGGCTTTTTCGTAATCTTGTCTTACTTCTTTTCTTTTGTTTTTCTTATTATTCCTTTTATTTCCTTTCCATTTGCAATGACATTAGATTCTGATGCAGAAGACCCTGCCAGCGCACGTTTAGCGGAGATTTTCGGTTCATTTGTTACCTTCAAATCTTTTAAACTACTATTGAATTCGTTGGGAAGCTTAGAACCCAATTTCCCTATTTCCCAAGTCAGTTCAAGAAACGGCGTTATTCCATTTGAATTAACTCAGGAGGGAAAGGAATTTATTTGGGAATTGCTTAAATTTGATTTAAGAGAAGATCCTAATTTAGGCGGTGAGAATTTGGCAGGGGTTAATTATGATATGGGCTTTGCCCAAGAGGCATATCTACTAACACGCGTCATAAGAAATCAAGAGATTGCTTTAGAAAAAGAGCATTCGCAAGCTGAGACTGTCTTGCCTTATGGAATTCTGGCAAATTTTGCAGACAATATCCTTTTTATTGATTTTATTGATTTATTTGTCCGAGAGAAAGTAGAAGAAGACTATTTCGGAGTATTTCATAGCCGTGTAAGGCAATGGGCAGAAGAAACCGCAAATGCCCTGCCTCATCCTTTTGGGAAAAGCCTGGCAACATATTTCGTATTAAAAAGAACAATCGTAACATTTCCACAAAAAGAAGGTAGAAGTAAGGTAAGGAGGATGTTTATTTTGACCGAGCGCTCCTTGGAAGATTTTAGTCATGAACAGGAACTTGTTATGACAGCGAATCACATCAACAGCTATGATTTCCGGGAGGTATTAAATGAGGTTCGCAGGCGATATCCTCAGTTCTTTGAGGGTAAATCTGTCCGTGATTTAGGTACCGGAACAGGGGTTCTAATTGCTACACTTTCTGATTATGGCGCCAAGTCCATAACTGCTTCTGACATATTCCAAATTTATATCATCTTAGCGAGCGTAAATGTTCAGTATTGGCGAGATACAGGGGAACTTCCTTCAGATATTCAAATTCAAATTGTGCGTGATTTGCCAGGCGAAAATCTTTTTATTGGACGTTGCGACAGCCTTGTTTTTAATACGCCAGCTATTTTTCATAATAATAGGGAAGTGGCTTATTCCTTAGAAATGCAAGTGCCCTTTATTTCTTCGCTGAGCATGTCATGGGATGACTTTATGAATGTGTTTAATTCCATCGCCAGGTCACTTTTGGCTAAGTATCTACATCTTGCAGTTTTACGTCTTGAGTCTTTTACAGGAGATGAAGCAGTTAGTGATACTGTGGCTTTGACTACGATGCTTCAAGAAGCCTTTCCGGAAATTGATTTTATATCGCTGGGTCGTAATTTCTATATTCTTAAACTTAAAAATGATCCTCATGCCAGTTCGAATGCAGATAACAATACAAGGAATCAGGGTGCTCGAATAGTGCCTTTCCAGAGGAAAACTCAAGAACCGAATTCGAAGCGCGATTCCTCTAAGAGAAATTCTCATCTGGGAGACCTTTTGCCATTCATTATCTTATCATTTCTGGGGATTTTACTTCCTCACGCCGCCTTTTCCGCGACATTATTTATTTTCCCGTTAGCTTTTGGAATGGCAAGCGGCAAAGGCGAATTTAGCTACGAAAATCCAGAAGAAACAAAAAGGTACATGTCCCCGGAAAACCGCTCTTTTCCGTCGAAGACAAACCGCACTGATAAAGCGATCTCGGATGCTATTAATTATTACCTGTCCATTGGCGAGACCAATGTGATGATCAAAATTATCTGCGCCAAAGCCGGAATTTGCCGTACAACACTGCGCAGACGAATGCGGCTTAATCCTTTAGTCCGGGATGCTGTTCAAAATCGCCCCCAGTCCAAAGAGAGAGAAAGAGAACAGCTGGCGCTAAGCCTGTCGGTTAAAGAATATTCGACAATCAAAGGCATCATGGACAAGATTAACCGGATGAGGCGCAGAATTAAGGAATTTAACGATCAGATTATTATTGCCAATGGGGTTTCCAGAGTGACATTTTATCGATATAAAAATCACCGGCTTTTGAAACCATTGTTGGATAGCCTTCCTAAGACAACAGAGTGGACCAAAAAACGTGCAGAAGCAATAGCGCGGTCGAAAAGGGCCAAAAGTCAGAGAAAAATTTTAGATGCCTACCAAGGACTTAAAGAAGAAGGCCGCGATGTGATTACAATCAAAATGCTGGTTGAAAAATGCCATCTCTCTCGCGCAGCGGTTATTGAAAGATTAAAGGACCCCGAATTACAAGAAGTCAAGGGTGAGGTTTTAAGATTCAATAAAGGAGAAAAAGCCGCCTTTGCAAAGAAGGCTCGTGCGAATAGCCGACAATCTATGAGTTCCTTGGTGCCGGTTATGCTCTTTTTTGTGATGAGTTTGGTAGCGGGTTTAACTAGGTCATTTGCGCATACCCCGTTAACGCAGCCGTTATCTAAAACAGAGACTTTCAGCCTTGAAGAGCGTTATTTCGAAAAAAGTCCTAACCCAACTATTTTTTATATAGAAGCAAAGCGTCCTTTACTGAGCATTCTGTTTCAATTTAAAACGCTGTTAACGGGGATAGCACAGGCAGAAGTCGTTGATAAAGAGGGAAACATTATAGCTTCGGGTTCAATAATTATAAGCAAAGCCGGCAGTCAAGTGATATTGCTGTATGGTAAATTTCCTGACAATGCCTACTTTTATAAAATCAAACTCAACAGTAAAACGATTGAACAGGGAAAAATCCTTATTGAATTCATTGGATTAGCCGAAAATGCAGCGCATATTCATTTTTACAATCAGCAAGAAGTACAACAGGGCGAATCGTCTGTTAGCGTCTTGGTGCCGATTGGGCTTTTAAGTATTTTGGGATTATTGTTGAGTGCGTCCAACGTCTGGGCGGCGGGAGTGCCGGCTAATCCTATTTGGCCTCAGGCGCCGCCCGACAGAATGTCGGGCGGCGCCCCGATTCTCTCATTGGGGCTTGAAATCTTTTCCCTTCCCTTAACCGCAGTTTTTGGTTTGCTTTTATGGTTATCTTTCCTGCCGTTTGGCACGGCAATACATTCTGGCACAAAAAATAATCACAAAACAGAACAGCAGCTTTGCCGCTTAGCAAAGAGGCGCAGACATTGGAGCAGTATCGTAATTTATCCAGATGGCACTATAGAGCGGTTGGATAAAAATGGTAAGTTGGTCTGGGCAACGGTTAAGAAATCAGCAGAAGGGCAACTTGAAATCATTCGTAGTGATTCAGTACCTTATGGAGGGCATTTTGAGATATGGTTTAGTGATCTACGCATTGATGACCCGCCACCAGGTGAAATAACTGGCTTTGAATGGGTTATAAGTAGTGGAGAATTGTGGTTTATTGAATTGCATATCTTACCAGAATATCAAAAACACGGTATAGCCACAGCTCTGTGTAATTGGCTCAAACAGCATGCTCGTCGAAAGGGAATTAAATATTATCGAAACGCATCCACTAAAAAGCCGCATATGCTTTACCTACATTGGAAGATGCTTAAAGCTGGTTCAGCAGAGTTTCATCTTAAGGATATGAAAGATTGCCAGCCACCCAAAGTAACAACCAATCCCAAAGACATTTTAGGAATTGCCCAGCGCGTTGTGCTAAAAAAACCGCAAAGCAGTGACTGGGCGCTGAATGAACCTGTAGGCACTATTTATTTTGCCCCCGACGCAGAAGTAGAAAAGGTTGAGGGTAAAGACGGTAAAAGCTGGCTAATCCAGAAACAAAATCAGCGCATTTATTACTTACATAGCCCTGAGGGAAAAATTTTGAGAATGGAAATTAGAGACAGCTTTAAGCTGCGCGTTACAGACCCGTTGTCTGGTCAGCTCTATTCTACGGAATTTGATGAATGGTTTGTTTGGGTTGAGGGTGAATTGAATTATGAAGGGAGGTGAAAAAAGGTCTGTCCCTCGCCTAACCCAGATGGGTAGCCCTTCCTGATACCTTTTAAGGAAGGGGCTAAGCATCCCGAAAATCTCCCCCGAGGAATTCATAGAATTCCCGGGACTTAGTCCTCGGAATTTCACTTTGTGAAATTCCAGAGGGTTTGATATTTTCGGGATATCCCCAGAAATTGCTTATGCAATTTCGGGGATTGAATCCCGGGAATCGCAAAGCGATTCCACGGGAGGCTTCGGGATTAATTCGCCCCGCCTCTTGCATTCTGCAAGAATGCGGCGGGGCTCATTAACAGAAACACTAAAATGGAGGTAGTAAGATGTTTAAAAAAATTCTTTTTGTAACAATTTTACTGGGCTTAGTTTTTATGCCATATGTTTGGGCAGTGATGCCAGAAAGTTTATCCGCAAGATTAAAAGAGGAAGTTTCCCAAAACATTCCCAATTCCAGACTGGCAAATACTCCTTACAGCAATAAAATCCAACAGAATGAGCTAAAGCAGTCTGCCAACTGGCAGGCATTTACTCGCCATTATGGCGATAATTGGCAGGTTGTGTTTAATACTGCAACAGCCACAGCTCACCGAGTATTTAATGGCGCAATTGAGCTTAATCTTAGTCCTGAGTCACAGCCACAAGAGGTGGAAGCAGCAGTCAAAGAATTTATTTCTTCTGAGCCAATTTTAGGCGTAGGTAATGTGGAAAATCTTTTGTTAGCCAGGATTCAAAGCTCAGAGCAAACTGGTTGGTCTGTTGTGTTTCAGCAAGCCTATAGGGGTTTACAGGTTATTGGCGGCTTGGTAAATGTGGGAATTAATCAAAATGGCAAACTGGTTTTTGTGGGCTCAGATTACCATTCTCTTATTGATTGCGCAATTGAGCCAACACTTAGTTCTCAAGAAGCAAATAATATCACAGATGAACAGATTTTAAGACAGCTTAATTTAGAGGGGCCAATTGTGCGAGATGTTGAAGACCAAACGCGCTTGGTGATTTATCCTAAATTTGAGCAAGGCGCTTACAGCTATCGTTTAGCTTATCGGGTTAAGACAACTCTTCCGAGGCCAGTTCACGACTTTGTGCATTTTGTAGATGCCCATACAGGAGAGGTTCTTAGGTTCTATGATGCAGTTATGCGTGCCAATATTGACGGAACAGCCAGCTCTTCAATTTATCCTGCTACACCTTTTGATACGCCTGTTGTTCGCAGTGCGCCAAATAATTCTATTAAGTTGGATGGCAGCACCACCAGAAACACAGATGCAAATGGATATTATCAGTTTACTGGTCTTGTGCCAGGAAGCCTTCACTCTTTAAGAAGTCTTGTGGAAGGGCAGTATCTAAAGGTTTATCTTTTTGACGACCGCATTCCAGGAGATATTATAGAAAATGGCAGACACAGCGCTAATCTTAATGCAGGCCAAACGCATAATTTTACCTGGGGCTTGCATGATGACCCATATTATCAAACTGTTGCCAGCGAGCGCAATGTGTTTACCCATGCCAATGTTTTTCATAATCATATCACGCAGTTATTAGGAACTATACCTAATACAGTTCGCTTAGGCACTACAGTTGAAATTGCAGAGTATCCTTGGATTTGGAATGCCTATTATAGTCCGGGAAGCGATACTCTGGGATTTGGCACAGGTGTGCCTTTTTTTCAGAATTTTGGCCAATATGCCAGCATTGTGGCTCACGAATATATGCACTATGTTTCCAATAGGGTTTTTGGTTTGGGCCTGTTGGGTAAAAGCCAGCTAATGCCTGAATGGGAACTTGACCCCCCAGAATATTTAGAAGTATATGTTCTTCATGAGGCGCTTTCAGATTATTTTGCTGCAGATTTTCTTAATGACCCCAGAATGGCTGCTCATCTTGAGAAATCTGGCCAGGCTTGGTTAAGAAATGTAGATAATAACTTTTTGTATTATAGTGACCTAATTTCCGAAACTTACTCTATGTCCACAATTATCTCTGGCGCGCTCTGGGATTTACGAGAGCTCTTAGGAACGCAAATGGCGGCTGATTTAGTCAAAACAGCTTTTGCTACTTATCATCCACGAACAATTGCTGATTTTCTCACCAGCATTTTATTAGCAGATGATGATGAGCAACCGCCCAATATTTTAAATGGCACACCCCATTTTCAAGAAATCTATAAAGCCTTTGCCATAGAACACGAATTTAGCGGGCTTTTCATTGACCGGTATCATTCAGTTAATTTTAATGATGATAATATCGGTCTAAGTTTGGGAAATGGCAATGGTATTGTTGAGCCAGGAGAGCGTATCGAGTTAACCATTCCTATTTATAATGGGCTTTTTGTGGTGAACTTGCCTTATGATATCCAGGTAAACAGCGCAACACTCACTTCTGATAGCCCTTACATTACTGCAATTGTAGCACAAGGCAGTTATGGAACAATTCCACAAAATGAATTCAGAAACGTTACCTATGTTATGGATATCTCGGCACAAGGTTTCTTAGCAGAGGAGCTAAATTTAAATTTAGCTCTTGACTTTAGCGTAGGTAATACAGGAGAGCGGTTTAACTCTAACAAAGAGGTTAAACTTGCTTTAGGGTTTAAGCGAACTATTGTAGATGCTATTGGTGAGGCGCGAAACAAAAATTTTGACCTTTCTGGAAATAACATTGCTTATGCGTCTAACACTGCCGTTAAAGTTTATAACCTTGTCACGCGAGAAGAACGCTTAATAAAATCCTATAGAAATGAAGCGGGAAGTGTAGCTGCACGCGCTAGCATTGACGGTCGCACTGTTGTCTGGATGGCTCAAGAAGATGAAATTGAGAAATGGAAGGTTAAACTTTATGACTTGGGTGACGATTTGATTTTTGGCACTGCTGATGACGGCAATGGTGGCAATGTGGTTAGTGTGAGTACTTGGATTGAAGGCAATGATTATGAGGCGATTTATCCTAAGGTTGCCGGAAGATACATTTTATTTTACAAAGCCTGGGAAAGCGACCCCTCCGGCGATAGTTATTCCTACATTGCCTATTATGATATGGGTCCGGATAAGAAATATTTTACTCAAGATGATGGGGGTCCGCATTATGTAACAGACTTTCCTGGACCCTATCCCAACACTTATATGTGGTGGGATTCAGCAGGTATTTCAGAAAAAGGTTTCGCCTGGATTGACCGACGGCAAGCTGATTCTGAGGTTTATTTCTTTTGTTCGGCAGATAGGCGAGTATACCGCATAACCAATGATACCTATGAACAAGGCTGGGCAAGGGTAAGTGATCAGTGGATTGTCTGGCAGGACAGCCGGGATGGAAATCTTTCTATTTACGGTTACAATTTTGGACCAGATGGTTTGATGTATACAGCTGATGACTTAGGCGAAATGCGGCTAAGCCCTGGACTTTCCACAGAAATGCAGCCAGAAATTTCCAGTTCTCACTTATTGTATTATAACTCAGAAGAGCGCATGGTAAAAGTGATGAATCTTACCACAGGAAAAGTTATTGACTTAGACTATCAACCCTTTTGGCCAAATAATCATCCGGCTGTAGAGGGTAGTAGAATCGCCTTTAGCGGAGATGAGTTTAATGCAAACGGTTTTCTCTATGAAATAACCACAAGCGAGACTATACATCAGGAGTATTTTAATAGTCCACTAAATCGAGATATCTGGACGCTGTTTGATTATCCTTCGGTTACCAGTGGGATGTTAAAGCTTACTAGTATCAATGCCTCGGATAGAAAGGATGGGATTTTACTGCGCAGAAATTTGGATAAGAATGAGGCAATGACATTTAAAGCTGATTCTAAGTTCAATAATCTAAATTCCCATTTTCACGCATTTTTAGAGGGAAATCGTAGAGGCGAAAGCGTATACCGTAGATTTGGAATTGTAGCCAAAGACAATCAGATTTATTTACAACGTTACATTGGCGAAACAGAATTCTTAACACCCATAAGAAATGTGGGAACAAATGATGTTAATGTCTGGTGGAAGGTGGAGTTTGAGTGGTTGCCTAATCAAAGCGTTAAGCTTTTTGTTTATCGCTCTGATGAACCCCGGCCCACAACCCCCAATGCCACATCCATTGATGTAGCTTGGAATCCGCGTATAAGTTTTGCCACCAGAAGCGATGCCATATGTTTTGTGGATAATTTACAAATTTTAGGCAGTCCCAGAGCAATTCTATCTAATCAAGCTCCGCGATTTCCAGAAAGTAATCAGCAAGTCCTTAATAGGCCAGCGCAAGTGGGCCTTGCCTTAAGTCTGCCAGTTATTTGGCAGGACCCGGATTCCAATCCAGAGAATATTACTATGACACATGCAAATCACAACAATGCTGTACCAGCTCCCATACTTCAACACAATGGTCAAGAGTGGTATTGGAATTGGATTCCTACAGCATTGGGGCAATATCAATTTAGCATTTACATCTATGATGATATTAATGTGGGTTTAATGGATACGATTAGATTTACAATTGATGTCAGGGGCCCGGGAAATTGTTTATTAAAAGGAACAAAGATTTCTTTGGCAGATGGAACAAACAAACCTATTGAGAAAATTGCTGTGGGTGATTTAGTCTTGGCAATAAAGCATGGAAAGCCAATAAGTCGAAAGGTCTTAAAAACCTTTAAACATCCCAAGGTAGCTGAGTTTTACCGCATTAAAACTGAAGATGGACGAATACTTCGGGTAACTGGAGAACACCGTGTTTTTAGTAATGGTGATTATCGAGCTGTTAAAGAGCTTAAGCTGGGGGATAGTTTATCGATTTTAGAAGGGGATATCCTTAAAAAATCTCAAATCCAAATGATGGAAAAAATCAAAAAGCAAGTTGATGTATACAATTTTGAAGTGGAGGAGGTGCAGAATTATTTTGCGCAAGGCGTGTTGGTGCATAATTCAAAGGCAACTCCTCGTGAGATAGAGAGGGAGGAATTGTGAAGTATTACACAAACCGGTAAGAATTCACGGTAGTCAGTGCATAAATTAATCTAAGCAACAATCTTGATTTTATATATTTATAGAAATTGCAACAAGTTAGAGCACAAAACTTTTAAAAAAGCGCTTGCTTCTTAAGCAATAATGTGTTAAAATTTGAATGGAGGTCAAATGACCCCGCCTGCTTCGCTTTGCGAAGCAAAGCGGCGGGGGAATTTGACCCCCACACCAATTTTTGTAAAGGTGCGATAAGGTTAAGATAGGGATTTATTTAAAGATATGCCAAAGAATAAGAATAAATAGCTGTTTCAAAAATTGGTGTGGGGGTTCAATTCGACCATACGATTTACATTCACTTCGTTCTGTAAATCGTGGTCTCATTGAAGAAAGTCAAATGGAAGTGAATGAAAAAAGGTCTTGCTCTCGATTTGGTTGTCGCGTTCCCATCCTTTGCAGAAAAGGCACCCTATTTGATAACAGCCAAACAATGGACATAAGCAAAGGCGGAGTGGGGCTTATCTCTTCCAAATTTATTCCTTTAAATTCAAACTTGGTTATGGAGATAGCCCTTTCACCGAAGAGCGAACCACTTTTGGCTGTAGGTAAAGTTAAATGGGTGCAAAAACTTGGGAGCCAAGAGCGTTATCGAGTGGGCATGGCTTTTACAGATATCTCTGCACAAGCAGGGAATCGTCTTGAAGATTATTTGGGAAAGTAATAGCCTGCCCGCTGGGCTTCATTGTAATCCAGGAAATAAGTGGGGCGTTTTAGATGATAGGCGGTAATTTATCTTTTCAAGACCGACGACTCTTTGAAAGAATAGAAGCAAAGTATCCTCTAAGGTTAACTACCAAAGTAGAACCCTTTAAAGCCGATATTTATCTTAGAAATTTCTCTGCCAGCGGAGTTAAAGTTATTACCAAACAAAAGTTAAGTATTGATAAAGAAATAGATTTTTGGATTGAGGTTCCTGACGGATATAAGCCCATACATTTTCAGGGAAAGGTGGTCTGGCTAAGAGATGAGGGAAAGAATGTTTGGGATGCAGGGATAAGTTTTAAAAATGTAAACCTAATGGATTGTCATAGGCTGTTGAACCGTAATCCTGTAATTAAAACAGAAGACATATTAACTTAAAATAGATTTAAATTCGAATCTCGATATCGAAATCCGATTAGAAAGGAAGAATTAACCCGTCTCTGGCGGCAAGGGGCATAAGAAAATCCAGCCAATAATTTTCTCTTGCGCCGCAAAAGCCTTTGCTGCATCAAGCAAAAATTAAACACCAGTTGGCAATTTTTGCTTGACCTCAAATTTACCCTGTGATAAACTTCATAATCAGTTTTTACACTGCGATTAAATTCGAGAAATGAACAAAAATAAATACGGACATTTTTCAACTGATGGCGCTGAGTTTATTATTACCTCTCCTACAACTCCCCGTCCTTGGATTAATTATTTAACCAACGAAAGGTATTGCGCAATTATTTCTCAGTGCGCCGGCGGATACAGCTTTTACAAAGATTGCCGCACAGACAGAATTTTAAGATGGCTTCCTGAAGGCTGGCATTTTGATAGACCGGGAAGATACATTTATGTCAGAGAACAGAAAACAGAGAACAGAAAACAGAGAACAGAAAACAGAAGACAGAATGTTTGGTCGCTTACCTATCAGCCGTTACGCGTAAAGCCTGAATTTTACCAGGCTCGCCACGGTTTAGGATATACCACAATTGAAACTACCTACCATCAAATAAATTCCCAAATTACCTATTTTGTGCCTGAGGATGATGACTGCGAGGTTTGGTTAGTTAAGATAAGCAACCTCTCTAAGAAAACGCGTAACTTAGAGCTTTATCCTTATGTAGAATGGCTTTTAGGTGATTATCATCAGGAACTGCGATATCGCAACATAATGAATCTTTACAACCGCATCTGGTTTGACAAGACCCATCAGGCAATATTTGCCAAGAAAACTGCTGCCTGGGGCGATATGAATATCCAGCCATTTAAAGGAATGGCATTTTTTGCCTCATCGCTTCCAGTTGCAGGCCATATTACCAGAAAATTTTCCTTTTTAGGAAAATACAATACTGAAGAAAAGCCCTCCGTTATTCTTAATCACAATTACAAGAATGTAAGTTTTTGTTCAGGAGAAGATGGGGTTGCCAATTTCAAACACAATTTAAAGCTTGGGTTGGGTCAAACTAAGGAATTCACAATTGTCTTAGGACAAAATGAAAACAAAGCTTTAGTGTTTCATACGATTAAAAAATATCGAAAGATTGGTGCGGCAAAAAAAGAATTAGCCCGTACTCAACAAATCTGGAAGAAAAGAATTCTCGAGAATATAATTGTGAAAACCCCAGACAAAGATTTTGATTTAATGATGAATATCTGGTTAAAATATCAGGTATACATTTGCAACTTTTGGTCGCGCTCGCCTAGCTATTACCACGAGGGTTCTGGCGGCAGGGGTTATCGCGACAGCTGTCAGGATTCTGAAGCAATCTGTTCCATAAACCCGCAACTTACCAGAAAAAGAATTTTAAAACTTGCCTGTTTAATCCGCAGGGACGGCACATCAGCTCCTGGTTGGTCAGATACAAGCGGTCCGGCAAAACACCGGCCCAATAAAGACCATCAAATCTGGCTTACAGCCACTGTGAGCGCCTATATTAAGGAAACAGGCGATAAGGAAATTCTGTTTGAATATGTACCCTATTTAAAAGACCTGTGGCTTAATGGCTGGGAAATTGATGTTAATTGGAAGGGTGGCTCAGTTTCTGATGGAGAGGGAACGCTTCTGGAGCATTTGGAAAAGAATTTAAACTTTAGCTTTAATAATGTAGGTGAACGCGGCCTGCCTTTAATTGGCCATGCAGACTGGAATGATGCAATTGATGCCGCTGGCATAGAACACAAGGGCGAAAGTGTCTGGCTTGCCCAGGCGCTGGTGCGTTCTTTAAAATTCTTAGCAGACATTTTTGAATTTATCGACGACAAAGTAAAAAAGGATAAATACCTGCATATGGCAAAAACTATGACTGAGCGCATTAATACCATTTGTTGGGATGGGGCTTGGTACAAGCGCGGATTTACTGACGATGGAAGTGTTTACGGAAGTAAAGTTAATAAACAGGGAAAGATTTTTATCAATACTCAATCCTGGGCAATTCTTGCTGGAGTAGTAGAACAAGAGCATTTAAAAAAGCTTTTAAAATCCGTGGATAAATATTTAGATGGGCCTCATGGTCTGGCATTGTTTTATCCCGCATATAGTAAATGGGAGCCAAAATTAGGCAGAATCAGTATGTTTTCCCAAGGGACCAAAGAAAACGCCGCGGTATTTTGTCATGCGGCAACCTTTATGATTGTAGCCTATTGTCAAGCAGGGCAGGGCAATCGTGCTTACAAATCTCTTAAGAAAATAATGCCCAACGCTCAAACTGATTATGACCTCTATAAAACCGAGCCCTATGTATTTGCAGAATATTTAGTTGGTCCCCAACATCCCTATCTCTACGGAGAAGGAGCTTTTACCTGGGTTACAGGAAGTTCGGGTTGGGGTTTTATGGCTGGGACTGAATGGATTTTAGGTATCCGGCGGGATTTTGAGGGTTTAAGGATTGACCCTTGCGTGCCGAAAAATTGGAAGAAATTTTCAATTAGGCGGCTTTTTAGAGGTGCAATTTATGATATAGAAGTTAATAATCCTAAAGCAGTTGAACAGGGTGTCAAAGAAGTTTATCTGGATGGAAAGTTGATACAAGGCAACTTAATTACTCCTTTTTCTGACCAAAAAGTCCACAAGGTGAGAGTGGTTTTAGGCTGAGTTTTATTAAAGAAAACGCTTGCTTTTTCTTGCCTTTTAGCTGTAACTATGTTATACTTATGTAGATAAAAGAAGTTTTAAAACTTTTAAAAAGTTTTTCAAAAGGGAGACGGGAATGAAAAAAATTTGGAAAATTATGGGCACGGGTTTAATTTTAGGCATACTAATTTTATCTTCACAACCAGCATTTGCTGTCAATCTTTTTACTGACCCCAGTTTTAATAATGGCGTTAATGACTGGTCTGCCATTGGTCATCCCTTTGAAGGCACTGTTGTTAATCATACCCCGCCTTATGCCGCAACCAACACAATTACCACAGTTACGGAACAGGAATACTACGGACAAATTTATCAGATTATTCAGCCTTATGCTTCTGGAGATTTGGTTTATATGGAGGGATGGGTAAAGACTGATTTTGCAATTGGCTCAACTGCCAGGGTAGGAGTTTTGGTGGAATTTTTAGATGGCAGTAATCAGCCCATTCCCAATACCGCTATAAAAACAGAATTGGGCGGAGTTAATGACTGGTTTAGGATTTATGTAACAGGCAGTGCGCCTGCTGGCACAGCAAAAGTGAGGGCAGGCGCTTTTATTTTTGCGCAAAGATTTGATAATGCCGCAGTAGGTGGCAGCGCCTATGTGGATGACCTTTTTATTGATAAGATTCAAGCTCCGGGAGATATAATTACTAATCCTGGTTTTGAACAGGCGTTAAGTGGCTGGACAACCGGAGGACCGGTTTATCCCTTTGCTATTACAGCTGCAGAAAGGCATTCAGGAACTTATAGTGCGTTTGATAGCGTGGACAGTGTTAGCTCTCAAAATTATTATGGATTTATTTTTCAAGAAAGGCCTTTTTCTGCTGGCCTACACCTTTATGCTTCAGCTTGGGGCAAAACAGATATTTCTGAATTAGCCCAAGCCAAAGGCGGACTAATCATTCAATTTCTAAATGCCACAAACACTGTTCTTCGCGAACGTAAATCAGAAATTGGCGGCAGGACTGGAGTAGATTGGCGTCAATTATATGTTGATGATACAGCGCCAACTGGAACCACAAAAATTAGGGTTGGCGCTTTTCTCTGGGCAGGCCAAAATGATAATGCTGCTTTGAATGGCACATTTTATATTGATGATTTTGCAGCTTCTACTACACCACTTCCGCCCCCACCGCCACCTTCGGATTTAATTAATCCGGGTTTTGAAAATGGGGTAAATGATTGGTCAGTTCTATTTCGTCCTTTTGTGGCTTCTGGCACAGTTAAACATTCAGGAAATTTTTCTGCACAGCATACAATTGGTGATACCAATGGCGCTTTTGATTATTTAGCTGAAATTTATCAGGAAATTCCTTTTTCTCCAGGACAAACTGCTTTTATTACTGGCTGGGTTAAAACTGCTATTGGTCCAACCTTTACAGCTAACGGTGGTTTAAAAATTGGATTTTATAATGCCTCAGGTGGTTTAATTGGAACTGAGGCATCAGCTTTTGTCGGCGGCAACACTGACTGGCGATTGCTTTATACCTATAAATTAGCTCCTACTGGAACTGTGAAAGTTAGAATTAGCGGCTATGCTTGGGCTTTAAAGAATCAAGCAACAATTAATGGAAATGTTTATATAGACGATATGACCTTCTCCAATAATCCGCCCAGTGAATTGATTTTTAATCCCGGATTTGAAGATGCCTTTAGCGGCTGGACAACAGATGGCACGGGTTTTCCAATGCAGGTTGTTGCAGAAGAGCACCATTCTGGCAGTTATTCTGCTAAGGCAACTATTGAATTGCCAGGCACTGCAGATTACTGGTCAAGAATTTATCAAGAGTTTACTTTTAGTCCCGGAGAAATTCTTTATTCTACACTTTGGGCAAAAACAAATATTCCACCAACTTCTACTGCCAGTGCAGGACTTAAGATTGAGTTTCTCAATGCCTCAGATGTAGTTTTACTATCCAGACAAGACATAATCACAGGACAAACTGGCTGGTCATATCTTTATGTTTCTGAAACCGCGCCTTCTGGCACTGTAAAGGCAAGAATTAGTCCATTTGCTACTTGCCCTCGAGCGCAAGCAAATTTAGGAGGCGCAGCTTATTTTGATGATGTGGTGGCTTCGCGAAGCCCGCTTCCTTTGCCAGATTTTCCTACTGCACTTTCCAATTTAGGTTTTGAAGCAGGTTTGAGCGATTGGACAGATTTATTTGGTCCACCCACTCAGATAGATAATGTTGCGCCTCATAGCGGCCTTTATTCTGCCAAGAAAACAATTGTGGCAATTCCAGATAATGATTATTTTAGTATTGTTTATCAGGATATTTATTACAATAATCAAGGCGCGCCCTTTCCTGCAGACCGGAATGTTTGGCTGACTGCCTATGTAAAATCCAATATCAATGTTTTAGCCCAAGCCAATGGCGGAATAATGCTGCAGTATTTTGACGCCTCAGATGTGGCGCACGAAATCGGCAAAAGCCAGATTAGCGCGGTGAATAACTGGCGACAAGTTTACATTGCCGCAACCATTCCTGCAGGAGCAAAAAGGGTAAGGGTTAGTGGTTTTGCCTTTGCCATTCAAGGCGATGCCAATGCAATTGGCGGAACAGTTAATTTTGATGATTTTGTTTATTCCTATACACAAATTCCTGCTCCTCCAGCGCATACGCAATTATTAAATGTGGGTTTTGAAAATGGTTTAAATGATTGGGATAATCTTTATCGTCCAGCATTTGTGACTACGGAATTTGTCCACGCCGGGAGCTATGCGGCAAAATTTACCATTGACGAGGTTGAAACTGATGCCTACCGTGGAGAACTGCGTCAGGAGGTAGCTGCTCAAGCTAACAAATTGGTGACTGCCAGACTTTGGGCAAAAACAGTAGGACACGCTTTATCAGCTGCCCGCGCTGGCTTGGAAATACTTTTCTTAAATTCTTCAGACCAAGTCTTGGATTTACGCACCCAATCAATTGGCGGTAATGTAGATTGGAGTCAGCTTTCGGTTAGCGCCATTGCACCCAGTAACACCGCAAAGGTGCGTTTTGCGGCTTCTTTTACGGCGCAAAGATTTGACCCTTATGCAGCTGGCGGCAGGGCTTATTTTGATGATGCCTCTCTAACTATTACCAACATAGGTGGTGGAGGCGGTTGTTTCTTAAAAGGCACACGTATAAAACTTGCTGATGGAAGGCATATGCCAATTGAAAAAGTCAAAGTCGGAGATAAGGTTTTGGGTTTTGGAGAAAATCAATTACAGGAAGCTGTGGTTGTGGAAACATTTAGCCACCCAAAGGTTGAAGGATACTTTATCGTAACAACTGAAGATGGCCAACGATTGAATGCCACAGGAGTGCACCCCTTATTTACTGGAACTGAATATAAAACAGTTTCAGATTTAAAAAAGGGCGATACAATTGTAATCCTAAAGAAAAGTAAGCTCATCAAGACAAAAATTACTTCCATAAAACTTCAGCAAAAAAGCGCAGATGTTTATGATTTGGAAGTAGGCAATGTCCATAACTATTTTGCTAACGGTTGTCTGGTGCACAACAAAAGAGCATTAGTGCAACGGCTAGAATTTCCTTAAAAAGTTCTAAAAAACAATTTTAAAATTTGAAGAGTCTGGTATAATAACAAAAATATCGAATTTAACGCTTAAGTTAAGAGAAGGCAATTTAGAACGGAGGCATTGAGCGATGACGAGAAAGAGAATTTTTACTTGTTGTCTGTCCATCTTATTTCTCCTCTCCCTAAATAGCTGCACCAATAAACCTGCCGTAGAAAAACCCACAATTACAATTTGGCACTGGATGACTGACAGGCAAGATGCATTCCAGAAGTTAGCCAATCAGTATGAACAAAAAACCGGTATAAAGGTAAATTTCGAATTATATGCTCCCTCTGATGCCTATACACAAAAGGTGCGCGCAGCTGCTCAGGGCAAAACCCTTCCGGATATTTACGGACTTTTAAGTGAAAAGAGGGATTTCGCCTCTTTTATTAAAAGCCAACATGTGGCAGATTTAACTGCCGAATTAGAAAAGGATAATTCTGTCTGGAAAAAGATATTTTTTGAGAAAGCCTTGGCAGTTAATGAATTTGAGCCAAAAAATATTTACGATGTTAAACCCGGCATTTATGGAATACCTATTGATGTAATGACTATTGAAATGCTTTACAATAAAAATCTGTTTAAGAAAGCCGGGCTTAATCCTGAAAATCCACCCAAGACTTGGGCCGAATTTATTGCAGTTGGTAGGCGTTTAAAAGATTTCGGCATTCAGGGTTTGGTTTCAGGTTGGGGTGAGATTTGGATGATAGATTGCTTTGCCTCAAATTACGCATTTAATATTATGGGGAAAGATAAGGTATTGGCAACTATTAAAGGAGATATTGCCTACACTGACCCTGATTGGATTAAGGTATTTAGTCTTTTTAAGGAAATGAAGGATGCAGGAATTCTGGCAGGCGGTTTGGTTACGATGGTCAATAAAACTGCCGAACAATTGTTTGCCAATGAAAAAGCCGCCTTTGCCTTTAATGGTTCGTGGTGTGTCAATGTTTATACAGGCATGAACCCCGACTTAAACTACGCTGCCATTCTTCCGCCGGCAGTGAGTGACAAGTTTCCTATGATGATTTGGGGAGGAGCTGGTTCATCATTTTTAGTAAATGAACGCTCTACAAATAAGCAAAGGGCGATTGAATTTTTAAGATGGTTTACTGATAGAGACCAGCAGGTTTTTTTGTCTCGAGAAACCAAAAATTTACCCTCTAACAAAGATGCGCTATCTGGCGTACCCAAAATTCTAGCGCAGTTTGCCGATGATATGGATTATACAACCCATCCGAGTATCTGGGGAGTTTCAGAATTTCCCGTAGTTATCGAGGCATTTGATAAGGGAATTCAATCAATAATTATTGGCGAGAAGACACCAGAAGGTTTGGCCAAGGAGCTTCAAGAGATAAAAAAACGAGAATTGAATAAAGCCAAGGCGAGAAAGTGAATTTTTTAACGCGGATAAATGTTAAACCCTAAATCCCAAACCCTAAACTCTAAACAAATCCAAAGCCCAAAACCTAAAACCCAAAACTTTTTTGGAGAATTTGGATTTTGAGTTTTGAGTTTATTTAGGATTTAGTGTTTAGGGTTTAGAGTTTCACCATCGACGAAAGATGAAATAATGAGACTTCACAAGTTAAACTATACCTTAGGAAATTATTTGTTTGTCCTGCCGGCTGTTGCTATCTTTTCCATATTTTATATCTATCCTTTTTACAAAGTTTTTACCTTAGGCCTTTTTGATTGGGATGGTATCTTGCCCACAATGCAGTTTGTGGGTCTTTCCAATTTCAAGGAGATAATTCTCCAGGATAAGGTTTGGTGGGGCGCTTTCTGGAATGCAGGTTACATTACCCTAATTGCGCTTACCTTTCAGAATGCCCTGGCTTTATGTTTAGCCCTGGCTTGTGACAGGGATATTAAAGCAGGCAAATTTTATCGAGTTGTATTTTATCTGCCGCCAGTTCTCTCAGAGGTAGTTGTAGGTTTAATCTGGCGCTGGATTTACGACGGAAATTATGGACTGCTTAATCATTGGCTTACCTCAATTGGATTTACAAATTTAGTCAGAGACTGGCTCAATGACCCAAAGACCGCTTTAACGGCTGTTGCAATAATTCATTCTTGGAAGGGTTTTGGCTGGGGATTTATTATTATGCTTGCAGGTTTACAGACAATTCCCCGCCAACTTTACGAGGCAGCGCGAGTAGATGGCGCAAATGCTTTTCATGTGTTTAAACATATTACAATTCCCTTGATGATACCTGTGTTTGTGCTGGTTGTGATACTGACGATTTTAGGTTCAATGCAGGCATTTGTGTTGATACTTTCTATGACAGGAGGAGGGCCAGGATATCACACTGAAGTGCCAGTTACAAGAATACTGGCTTCTATGAGATATTCTTCGCGCTATGGTTATGCTTGCGCTCAGGGAATAATCTTTGGTTTAATCTTGCTCGTAGTTTCCTTTGTCCAGATTAGATTATCTAAGAAGTTAAAACAAGTTTAAGAAAATGAACGGCCACGGCTATTATAAATTTAAAAAATTTTCCATAAACACCGCTATTCATATATTTTTAATCTTAATTTCAGCTTCCTGTCTTTTTCCTCTTCTTTGGATGGTCGGTTCCAGCCTCAAGACGCAAACCAGTGTTTTTTCGGATATGTCGCTTTTCCCAAAAGTGATGCACTGGGAAAATTATGTTTCTGCCTGGGTAAGCGGCGGTTTCGAAAAATACCTTTTAAACAGTTTGATTTATACTCTAATAGTTGTGACAGGGATTGTTATTGTTTCTTCCCTTGCCGCCTATGCATTCTCTCGCCTGAAATTCCCCGGAAGGAATTTTTTATTTTATATGTTCTTGGCTGCGATGATGATTCCTTTACCGGGAAGTTTTGTTGCGCTTTATGTTTTAGTTAATAAAGTACGCAGCCTGCTGTTTAATTTTTTGACTGAGGCTTCGCCGGTTCTTTTAAAATTCTTTCCGCAGAGTTTTGTCTATAGCCTGACAGAATTTATTAAAAATCAATTCTATCCCAGAAGCGCTTATATCCTGTGTATGGTTAACGTGGGGCTTTCTTTCAGTATTTACCTTTTAAAGACATTTTTCGACAGGATGCCCAAGGAATTGGAGGATGCCGCCAGGATAGATGGTTGTTCGCGCCTGGGTATTTGGTGGAATGTGGCGTTTCCCTTAGCACGCCCTGCAATTGCGGTTGTAGTAATTTTTAATACCCTTGCGGTATGGAATGAATATATCTTGGCATTGATTATTTTTGATAGCAGGAAGCTTATGCCGCTGCAGACTGGTTTAACTACCTTTATGGGCGAGCACTTAACTCAGTATCCTTTGCTTATGGCAGGCACAACAATTTCTGTCTTACCGATTATTTTGGTTTATTTATTTTTCCAGAAATATATTATTAAAGGAATTACAGCAGGAGCGCTGGTGGAATGATTAAAAAGATTTTTAATTTTGGATTGTCATTTTGCATTTTGATTTTTGGATTTTGGACTTTTTCTTTTGCGCAAGAACAACTTTCTTCTAATGACTTTGTAATTAAATCCTGGGAGGCTTCTGGCAATAATAATTTAGAAAAGGTTTTAGAATATACCAATAAATGCATTGAACTTTATAAGTTAGAGGCTGATAAATTAGAGGCACAGCTTTCTAATTTTCCTCTTCGAGGCCATGAAAACGAATATCAGGTATTGAATGATGTGGCAACCTGTATGTTTATCCAGGCTGAGGCTTTGATGCGCAATGGTAAAATTGAAGAAGCAAAAAAGGTATTTAAGGAAATTATTAAGAATTATAAATTTGCCCAGGCTTGGGATCCTCGTGGCTGGTTTTGGTCTGTGGCAGAAAAAAGTCAAGATAGCCTTAATAAAGTAGAACAAAAGCCCGCAACCGTTGTTGAGTTGCCAAAGCTAAAACCTAAAATTAAGACAACACTTAAATTAACTTTTCCCGGGACCGAGGATGTAGTTAATTACAAAAAATACGGAAGGTTTAAAGGAATTGGCACAAAGAGTTACAAATTGGAAATCACTGATCCTGTGGGGTTAGCTAAAGCAACCGGCGAGGGAATATATCCTAATACAAATTCTCTGTTTAAAAGCGAAGGCTATAAAAAGGCAAAAAAAGAAGGCCGTTTAGAAGGCAGCCACTGGGATTTTCTTTATTCTGATGATTTGGAGGCAAGTTTTTATAAGTGGGTAACTGCTTCTGAGCCCGGGGGTGTAAAATTATTTTATATTGGTTTTATTTTTGAAAGAGCAAAGCTTTATAAAGAAGCGGTTAAAGCCTACTATGCAATTGTGGTAAATTTTCCCGGAGCTATTGGTTGGACATATTGGCATACGCCTTGGTATCCAGGCCAAGCTGCCATTGCCAAGATAAGATTTCTTTTACGGCGCCATCCGGAATTGGGTTTACGTTTAGAAGGGGCGAAAATCAGGATAATTAATGGCTTTGATAATGATGTCAGTAATGATATCGTAATTACTAATCCCGGCGCCTTAAAAAAAACCGGCAAGATAATGCAACTTATCTGTAATCTTAAGACTACAAAAATAGTTTCTTTAAAAAAGTCCAAGATAAAAAAGACAATTGGCAAGGGAAAAGTGAAATTAGTCCAGTACCAAAACAATCACTGGCAGATGATGGTTGATGGCAAGCCTTATGTGATAAAAGGAATAACCTATGCTCCTACAAAGGTGTGTCAGAGCCCAGATAACGCAACCTTAAAGAATTGGATGGAGGAGGATACTGATAGAAATAATAAAATTGACGGTCCCTATGATAGTTGGGTGGATAAAAATTTAAATAACACTCAAGACAAAGATGAGCCCACTATTGGTGATTTTAAGCTGTTAAAGGAAATGGGAGTTAATACCATCCGCCTTTATTACCGTCCTGAGGCAAATTTTAAAATTAATAAAGAGCTTCTAAGAGAGCTTTATAATAATTATGGCATACGGGTGATTATGGGAGATTTCTTAGGCAAATACGCAATTGGTTCAGGTGCCAGTTGGTATGAGGGAACAGATTATTCCAATCCTAAACATCAGGAAAATATGCTTAATTCCATAAAAAATATGGTTAATGAATTTAAGCATGAGCCGTATATTTTGTTCTGGCTTTTAGGTAATGAAAATAATTATGGAGTTGCCTGCAATGCTGATAAAAAACCCAAAGATTTTTATGCCTTTGCCAATTCGGTGGCTAAATGGATAAAGTCAGTTGACAGCGACCACCCTGTGGCAATTACTAATGGTGATACATTATTTTTAGATATTTTTGCCAAAAACGCGCCTGACATTGATATCTTTGGTGCTAATGCCTATAGAGGAGATTATGGCTTTGGTTCTTTTTGGGAACAGGTTTATGAGGCAACTGGTAAGCCAGCATTTATCACAGAGTATGGCTCACCTGCATACGCAGAAGGCAAATCTTTTGAAGAAGCAGAGGCTTTGCAAGCAGATTATCTTTTAGGTTGTTGGGAGGATATCGAATATAACTTAGCTGGCAGTAAAGAGGGTGTAGGCAATGCCTTGGGCGCTGTTGTTTTTGAATGGTTAGATGAATGGTGGAAGGCATATGAACCTTGCGTACACGATACGAAGGGGTTATTTGCCGGCCCATTTCCCGACGGATTTATGCATGAGGAATGGCTGGGAGTTGCTTCTCAGGGTGATGGCTTAAGAAGCCCGTTTTTAAGGCAGCTACGCAAAGGTTATTATGAATACCAGAGAATCTGGAGAGAAAAATAAATGCTCTTAATGTATAAAAATAAAAGTTTCCTTTCTATTGTTTCAATTATCGTAATCTCGACGTTTGTTTATACTAGGGAAAAGCGCTGAAGGAAACTTTTCTTTAAGGGGTTAAACATGTGTAAAGTCAATAAAATCATTTATCTTGTATTAATTTCAATCGCGTTGTTGTTTAATCCCACCTTTGCTTTTAGTATTTGCGAGGGCATAATAAGAGATAAAGACCAACAAAATTTCCTACGGCAGCAAGGTGATGTCTGCACCCGCTGTAAAAATGGTTCCCGAAGAGGAAATTTCACCAAAGAGCCGGTCTTGTTGCAAAATGGCGACCTTTCTTTAACCAGCCAGGACATTCAAATTCCCGGCCGGGGCATTTCTTTGGATATAACCCGCATCTATAATTCCCAGCTTAGCTCTACTGTCGACGGCTGGGCGCCAGAAGATGGCTCTGGCAGCTGGTTAATTGAGAATTTGGAATATTCTGGAGATGGCGGAGAGGCTTTTTCAAAATACAGTTATCAGGATGCTGTGATTGAAGCAGATGTAAAAACCGTTACTGCTGGCGAATTTGATAATGAAGTTGCAACTTTATATTTTCGTTTTAACAACTCTGCGTATTATTATTTTTTTCTAATCCACACAGATGGCAGTCTCGAATTAAGCAAGATAAGAAATGGTCGGTATTATTCTTTAGTCCAGCAGCCATCAACATATAATCCTTTGGAATGGAATCGGATTAGAATTATTACCTCAGGCAGCCAAATCCAAATTTATGTAAATGATAATTTAGAAATTGATTATACTGACACGAATAATTCCATTTTTAACGGCAGAGTGGCTTTGGTTTCCTATAATTCCCATGCCCATTTTGATAATGTTTCTATTGTTGATGGCTCTACAATTATTCAAAGCAATGATTTTGAAAACAATGCCAATGGCTGGACACCAGAACAAAATCCTGAGAATTGGAACGTAGAGCAGGGAGAATATTCTGGAGAAAATGGACGTTCAGTTTCTGATGTTTCTTCCTTAAATACCACAGTTATTTTGCAGATGAAAACAGTTACACCAGGCACAGGCAATGATGATGTTGGCTGGATTAATTTTCGTTACCAAAATCCCAGCAACCGCTATTATTTTTATATTACCCAGGATAAGCAATTGGTTTTAGGCAGTTTTAAAAACGGAAACGAAATAATTTACTTTCAAGGTGCAAACCCTGCTTATGACCCTCTTTATTGGAATAATATCAAAATATCTGCAATTGGTGGCGATATCCGGGTCTGGATAAATGAACTTTTAGTTGCAACTGCCGGGGATGGTACCCCTTTACCAGAAGGCAAAATTGCCTTAGAGGCAAAAAACTCCCATGTCCATTTTGATAATGTTTCTATCCGAAATGGCTCACCGTCATTAGCTAACGATTTTAATTTACCAGATTTAACTAATGATACTGCTTTTGGCAATGGCTGGACATTTACTTATGAGACCAAGATATTTGAAGACTCTTTAAGTGGCTCTTTAACTATAAGAGGCGCTGATGGCGCAAAAGAGCAATATGTTAAAAAATCTGATGGCTCTTTTGCGCACCCTAGAGGAATTTATTCTGTTTTAACTAAGACAGAAACCGGCTATACCTTACGCGAAAAAAACGGTACCCTGCATACCTTTGATTTAAACGGCAATCTTATTTCCATAACAGACAGAAACAATAACCAGATTAACATTTCCTATACAGACGTAGGTGGAATTCAAAGGCCCCAAACCATTACTGAAGCCTCTGGCCGTCAGATAAGTCTTGAATATAATGCAAATGGCAAGCTCTCAAAAGTTACCTATCCAGCTCCTGAAGTTCCAGGCCATAGAGAAATCAATTACATTTATGACGGTAACAATCTAATTGAGGCAGATTATCCTTCAGGTTACAAAAAACTCTACACTTATTACTCCTTAACCGGAAATCTTCACACCTACACCGACCCTAACAATTACACCACTACCTATAACTATTCCTACAGCGATAAGGTCTTGGAGGAAATTGACCCAGGCGGTAATATAACCAGCTTTTTTTATTCAGCCAATATCACATCTGTTGAGAATAACCGCGGCGAACATGTTGACTATGAATTTGGATACGCAGATAGCCTTTTAACCGCTGTCTGGGATACTTTCTATAATGATGAAATAAGCACCTATGATGATAACCATAATTTGATAAGATTTGAGGACAAACTAAATCGCATTACTGACTATGAATACGACCCGCAAGGAAACCGCACTCGAATAATTAAACATAGAACCGGCTTGCCGGATGTTGTAACTGTATTTACCTACGAACCTGTTTTTAATCAGGTTACCTCAATCACCGACCCTCGCAGCAATACCACACAATTTATCTATGAGCCAACAAATGGAAATCTCCTTGGGATAATTGACCCAGTCCCATTTAATTTTGAAACCACAATGACCTATGATGAATTCGGCAATTTAAAAACTGTTACCGACGCCAGAGGCAATATCACGGAATATTTCTACGACCCATACGGCAACCGCATAAGAATTGTAGAGGCAAAAAATGTTTTAAACTACACAACTTATTTTACTTATGATGTTTTAAGTGAGCTTATTTCAACCACGGATGCCAATAATAATTCTCCCACGACTTATGAGTATGACAGGGCCGCTAATTTGATAAAGACGACTGACAGTTTAGGCAATATCACGCGTTATGCTTATGATGGTCAAGGCAACCGCTTAACCCAAATGGTTTATCTTAACAATCGAACCATAACCACCTCTTATGCATATGACTGGGCAAATAATTTAATTAGACAGACAAATCCTGATAACACAGTTACAACCTATACCTATGATTTAGCCAATTTCCTGCATTTGGGCGTTGCCAATCGCCTAACTGTAACTGATGCCAATTCTAAAACCACTACCTATGAATATGACTCTGAAAATCGATTGACAAGAGTCACAGACCCCCAAAATCATTTTACCCGGTATTTTTACGAGTATGTAGGTACCCTCGCTTCCATAACTGATGCCAATCAAAATAACATTTCCTATGATTATGACGACCTAAACCGCTTAACTTATGTTCACTATCCAAATGCTACCAATGAATTTTTTACCTATGATGATAATGGAAACTTAACCTCCAAAAGAAAGCAAAATGGCGATATCATTAATTATGCCTATGACAATTTAAACCGGATGACTTCAAAAACCTATCCTGATAACTCATCCGTAACTTACCAATACGATAGCGTAGATAATTTGACTAATGTTACTGATGCCACAGGCACAATCATTAATACCTATAATGAAGTTAATCGCCTAACTCAAATAGGTTATCCTTTAGGTTATACAGTAAATTACACCTATGACCCTGTGGGCAACCGCAGGCAAATGATTTACCCCCACGGCGCTTTCTTTAATTATTCTTACGATGCCCTTAATCGCCTTGCTCAAATCAAAGACTATGCCCATAAAACCGTTGCTGATTACTCCTACGATGCACTTTCTCGACGTACTCAGCTTTCTTTAGGAAATACTACCACGGTTGACTATCAATATACTTTAGCCAATCAGTTAAGGCAGATTTCAAATTATAAAACGCCTCGTCGAGTGGATGATTGGTTTTCATTTCTAAGAAATCTATTTTCCGCCAAAGAAGCAGAAGCAATTGAAGCCATTCCCGTCCCCTTCGGCACCTTTAGTTACTTTGCCTATACCTATGATAAGGTAGGTAACCGCCTAACTCAACGCTTCAGACACGCCCGAACTCCAGAAAAACGCGAGAATTATAACTATGATTCAATTTATCAGCTTATCAGCACATCAGGAAATCAACAGCACAGTTATGATTATGATAATGTAGGCAACAGAGAACTTGCCGACGGCACAACCTACACCACCAACAATATGAATGAATACACCAATGTTGGCGGCACCGCCTACCAATACGACCAGAATGGTAACTTAACTAATGATGGAGTATTTGCCTACACTTACGACTATGAGAACCGCTTAATAACTGCCATAGGCAATGGCCATAACGCCACCTACGCCTACGACCCTTTTGGCAGAAGGATAAATAAGGCAGTTGATGGAGTTACCACAAACTTTATCTACGATGGCGATAGAATAATAGAGGAGCGTGATACCAACAGCACAGTACTTGCAAGTTATGTTTATGGAGAGGGAATCGATGAGATTCTCACCATGCACAGAGACGCTCAGAAGATGTACTACCATTATGATGGTCTGGGCAGTGTGACAACATTAACCGATACCAATGGAAATGTCGTAGAGAATTACACCTACGATGTCTATGGCCAACCAAGCCAGCTATCCCAGATAGGCAATAGATTTTATTTTGCTGGTAGGGAACTTGATGAGGAGACAGGGATTTATTATTATCGTGCTCGCTATTATTCACCAACAATAGGAAGATTTTTGCAGAAAGATAAATTAACATGGGGTCCAGATGATTCGCGTCTTTTGAAGATTAGAAATAATGACGTTCGGAAAGAAAGAAATAAAATAGAAGATATTGAATCTGTGGAAGAAATTATTTCTAATTTAGTATCTCACATGGGACAACATTATCCTCAATCGTTACATGCTTATCTTTATGCACGGAATAATCCCATTAATCTCACCGATCCTTACGGGCTTTATACTTGGCCATATACTTGGAAAGGATGGGCAGGTGTAGTTTTAGGAGCAACGGGTGCAGCTTCGTTGTTTGTTCCTTTGCCAGGAGCAAGATTGGTCGGCTATGGATTGATGGCCGCCGGAGGTCTTTTTATGACTTGGGATGCTGCAGAGGGTTTTAATGCTGCAATAAGGGACGCTAAAAAAGTTGGAAAGAAGATATTAGACCGAGATAGAGAAGAATGGGAAGAAATTGATAGACAGTTAAATATAAATAAAAACCGTTGTGGTAAAAAAAGAGGGAGGTAGATTATATGAATCTTACAGTTACAGAGAAAGATAAAATTTTTATTAAAAATTACAAAAAATTGAATAAAAGCTATATAAGTTTATTTATTTTTATTTTAATTTTTGGTTACATACAAATGTATTTAGTTTTTTCAAAATATATTCCTATATATATAAGTCCGTTCAAAGATAATTTAGAAGTACAGGATTTTATTAGGGTGGGTTTGATGAGATGTACTGGTGTCTCGTTTATTTGGATCGCATTATTGATTGGAGTTTTGACAGGAAACCTCTATACTTATAGGAAGATTATAAAACTAATTGATAGAATAACGGCCGAATCATAAAAACAGAGTTCCGGGGACATACTTTGGAGAAGGCATTGATGAAGTTTTGACAATGTATCGAGCTGCCAACACTTACTATTACCACTATGATGGCTTAGGCAGTGTTACTGACATAACCAATCCTCAGGGAAATGTTGTGGAAAGCTACTCTTATGATGTTTATGAGAATCCTAACCAAACATCGCAAATAGGCAATCGCTATTTATTCACCGGCAGAGAATTTGATGAAGATGCCGGGCTTTACTACTATCGTGCCCGCTATTATTCACCAAGAGTTCCGGGGACACAATACTTAATTAAAGTCTTAATTCTTGAAATTAATGAAAATATTTAAATATGGCACGTTTAGCAAGGGTTGTAGCTTTGGATATGCCTCATCATATTGTTCAAAGAGGCAACCGCAGACAGAATGTCTTTTTCAAAGAAGAAGATAAACAGATATATTTTGATCTCTTGAGTGAAGAGTCAAAATGTTCTTTGTTAGATATATGGGCTTATTGCTTAATGGATAATCATGTCCATCTAATAGTTGTTCCTCATATAAAGAATAGTTTGGCTAAAGGCATAGGCACTACACACAGAAAATACACACGTATGATTAATTTCCGTGAAGGATGGCGTGGTTATTTATGGCAAGGCAGATTCTCTAGCTTTCCTGTGGATGAGCGATATTTATACGCAGCTGTTCGCTACGTTGAGAGAAATCCAGTTCGAGCTGGACTTGTCAGAAAGGCAGAAGATTATCTCTGGTCGAGCGCTAGAGCCCATGTTAATAAAAGTGAAACACCGATTTTAACTAACTTTTATCTTCTTGAGGAAATAAAAGACTGGAGAGAATATCTATCTGAAGAAGAAAGTCCAGAAGACCTGAAGCTCTTTCGTAGGCACGGTCAAACAGGCAGGCCGTTAGGGGATAGAGCTTTTATAGACTACTTAGCGAGAAAACTTGGGATAGCATTACATAAGAAGAAACCGGGTCCAAAACTGATAATTAAGTGATATGTCCCCGGAATTACAATCCTTTATGGGCAATCCCTGGTACTGTTGCTGCTCTCTGGACACCCGAAACTTGGAAATCAACAGCGTCTACATTGATTACCGCTGCTTCTCTATCAGGATGGGCGGCAAGTACTGGTACTGGAACTTGGATGGGAAAGATAGGTTCTAGCCCAGGTCATGTTGGTGGCCCTCATCAGTATCCTCATATTCAACTAAATATATGGCGACAGGGTATCAAGGGTAGTGGTAAGGCTCTACATATTAGAATAGGGAGGTAATAAATGAATATTGTCATAAATAATCCAGAAGAAATTAATAAAATTGTAGGCTTAATTCATGATGAATGGTTTGAAAAAGATGATGTTAAATTTAATGCCTCTTTAGCCTCTCTGGAAATAAAATTAAAGCGAGAAAATCAGGCCGACAAAAGAATAATTAAGCGGATACTCTTTATGAAGAAGTTGAGCGTACCGATCGTAGAGTCAATTCTTCGGATAAGTAATGTGGATCATTACCAAATTGAAGATACAGCAAATATTGGGCGATACGATTTTAATGAAATTAAATATGATGTAATGGGAAAAATTGTATCTATTACTTCAGGTTTTCCTTTGATTATAAATGCCAAGGTCAAGAAATTTGAAGTGTCGTTGGATGATACTGGAAAGGTTATTGAGGAAAAAACATTTTGGTCAATATAAAATAACGGGAAAATTCGGGGGACACAATACTTAATTATCGACAATTCAGTATGATGTCCCCGGAATTGTTCCCCGGAATTGTCCGTTATGAATATCAGAGGATTTGGAGAGAGTAGAAATTTCATGAAAAAATTTACTAAATTATTTTTAAAAATCTTTGCTATTTTTATCTGTATTTTTGTGACTGTCAATCATCTTGGAGCCCTGCCGGCTCCGCTGAATTATTCTCTCATTCTTCCGGGCTTGGTTCGCTTGGAAGCTGGCTATATTCAATACTGCCAATTTTATAATCTGGCGCATCCTGCTCACGGAGCCATCAATAATATTTATGGACAGCAACCTACATGGATTGTGCCTCGAGAGAATGCCTTGGCTATTTTAGGGCTTCTTATGGCCACGGATATCCTGCGTGAACCATCCTATGCGGAGCGGGCTCAACTCGCTGCGGATTATTTGGTAAGGGTTCAGCATCAAATGGATGGCGCTTGGTACGATCAATATTCTTATGAACAACCTGTAGTTTTGTCCAAATCTCCTACCCAAACCGCCGAGGTTATGATTGCCTTTTATAAACTCGGGTTTAGGCCTGACCGATATCTTTCTATGAAAAAAGGAGCTCAGTTTCTTTTATCCTGCCAAGACCCGGCTAACAAAGGTGGTAATGACGATGGTCTTTTAGGGGGCGGAAAGGATGAAAACGGACAATATAATTCTTGGCGATGGACTTCGGATAATGCCTTTGCGTATTGGGCACTTAAGGCAGCAGAGCAGTGGGCAATGATTCAAAATGATTTGGTGTTTGCAGATTTGTGCCGTGCGGCTAGCTTAAACATTATTACCGGGATTGATAATTATCTATACATAAGTGATGTCAATAGTCCTGATTTTGGTGTTTGGTATCGCGTTGTTGATCAGAATGACCAGCCAATTGATCCCAATTTTCATGAATGGATTAATTATGCTCCTCAGATGCTGGATTTACCGGCGCAGGGAGTTGGCCAAAATCGTGTGGGAGAATGGATTCATACAAATTTACAAAAATCTGATGGAGCATGTGTTTGGAATGACGGCAATGAAAGGGATAGAAAGTCTCCGGGTTTTTCCTTTCAAGCCTCGCTGTGCTGGTTAGATTTAGGGCAAAATCGCTATGCTGATTCTGCACGGAATTGGACACTACGTAGCGGTTTATGGCAGAAAACTCTTGACCCAAACGGCATAAAAGGCGGATGGATTGATTGGATTCAGGGACAAATAAGAGCTGATTGGTGGTTGCGGTTTATTGATACGTCCTTCTATGCCATTTCTTCATTTGCAGGAGGATATAATTTCCAGATTCCTTAAAGGAGGTGGTTTAGCATAAAGTAAAAAGGAAAAAGAAGATCAAATTCGCACTTATCCGCCACAGAACTTTGGCGGATGTGCTCATTAAACAAAGGAGAGAAAATGAAAAGAATAATTTTAGTGTTGATTTTAGGAATGGCTTTAAGTTTGATTATGCCTGCCATATCAAAAGCAGAATATAATTTTGGCGATAATCGTTCCGTAACTTTAACTACAAAAGCTTGGGAGGCTTTAGATAAAGGCGATATTGAAGCAGTATTAGCCTTTACAAATAAGTGTATTACACTTTACACCGAGCAGGCAAAGGCAATGCAAGCATCGCTTAAAGATTATGTTAAGTCAGAAGCTGAGGGCGGTACTAATCAGGATGTGTTTAACTATTGGGCGCTTAATGATATAGGAACCTGTTTATTTATTCAGGGCGAAGCCTTTCGAAAAGCAAAAATGGATGAAGAGGCAAAAGAGGCTTACAAGACAGTTATAGATAAATATTCTTTTGCCCAATGTTGGGACCCTAAGGGTTGGTTCTGGAAGCCAGCTGAGGCGGCCAAGGAAAGATTAATGGCAATTGAAACTGGCAAGTCTTATGATTTTGGTGATTATCGCTCTGAGACTTTAACGGTTAAGGCTTGGGCAGCGCTTGATGCAAATGATTTAGATGCAGTCTTGGTCTACACCAATAAATGCATTGACCTTTATAAAGATAAAGCCAAACAGATGCAGTCTTCCTTAAAGGCATATCCTTGGAAAACTAATGAGGAGATTTTTAGCTATTGGGCATTAAATGATGTGGGAACCTGCTTATTTATTCAAGGCAAGGCTTTGCGCAGTGCCAATAAAATCGAAGAAGCCAAAGCGGCATTTAAAAGAATCATTGATGAGTTTTCTTATAGCCAATGCTGGGACCCTAAGGGATGGTTCTGGAAACCCGTTGATGGCGCAAGAGAACAGTTAGCAGAGATATAATAAGAGAGGTGAGGCAGATGTTAAAAATAAAGATAATTTTATTTTACTTAGTTTTAGTTAGTTTAGTCGGCTGTGGGAAATATGCTGAATCAAAAGTTGATGCACAAGCGCCTTCTGACACTGAAAAAACATCCTTTAAATCCTTTAATGTTTACACAGATAAGGGCGCGGGTGATAATCATTTTATACCTTCAGGCTGGATGGGCGATTTTAATGATATAACTTTTAGTGATGCATCATTAGAAAATTCACATTCAGGTGAAACCTGCATAAAAATTGTTTACTCTTCCAAGTCCTCGCAAGGTGCTCGCTGGGCAGGGATTTATTGGCAGAATCCTGCCAATAACTGGGGTACACGCAAGGGCGGTTTTGATTTAACCGGCGCAACCTACTTAAAATTCTTTGCTCGCGGCGAGAATGGAGGAGAAAGGATTGAAGAGTTTAAAATTGGCGGCATAACCGGCGAATATCCCGATTCAGATATCGCCTCCATTGGCCCGGTTATATTGGCAAAGGAATGGAAAGAGTATACAATTGATTTACGCGGTAAGGACCTTTCCTATATTAGCGGTGGTTTTTGCTGGGCAACTAACATTGATGTTAATCCAAATGGAGCTACATTTTATTTAGACGATATAGCTTATGAATAGAGAAACGTATTAGCCTTTTGGGGCAGGGAAATTAATTTCCCTGCCCCCTCTTCTTTTATTTTAAATGGTCAAATTTAATTCTTCACAAAAATTAAAGTCTGGCGTTCCCTTAGGCGGAATTGGCGCAGGAAAAATAGAGATTCTGCCTAATGGCGCGTTAGACTTTTTTACCTTCCTGAATAATTTGGATAATCCCCTGACAAATTCAAAAAAAAATAAAGAGGCAAAGGGTGTTCTAGGCTTTCATTTTGGATTGGTTGTAAAAAATAGCCGTTTGAATTTTGCCAAACTCCTGCAGACAGTTAAGATTGATAATTATAAAAATATCGAAAGAATTGACTTTGAAGGAAATTTTCCTTTTGCCACTCTGCAATTCATTGACAAAGAATTGCCTATCAAAGTTATACTTCACGCAGGTTCATTTTTTATCCCTCAGGATGCTTCAAATTCAAGCCTGCCGCAAGCCGCATTTAGTTTCAAATTAGAAAATAAAACAGACGAAGATGTTTTTATAAGTTTGGCAATAATGGCAAGGAATATCGTAAGCTACTGGGGTGTGGGAAGGAAAAATGTAGTTAGAGACGAAGATAAATTTATCAGTATTGATTTTTCAAGCATTAACCCTTTGGAAACAGATACCCTGGCCGGCACCTTTTCCATAGCCGCCCCTAAGAGTAATGACAGAGAAATTTCTTATTTGGCAGAATTTAATTTACAAAAAAAGGCATTTCACTTTGAACAAAACAAGATTTCTTTAAAGGCTTGGGAATATTTATTGGAATTTGCTCGCTTACCCAATATAAATTCAAAAGACTGTGTTTCTAGTGAAAGCTTTCAATTAGGAGCCGCCTTGTGTGTGGAAACTAAAATTCCACCCGGGGTGACAAAAGAAATTCCCATATATTTTTCCTGGTATTTTACTAACTGTTCAGAAGGCCACTTTTATCAAAATAATTTTAAAAATACTGACGAGGTTATTCACTATGTTCACAATAAAAGGGAAAAACTTTTGTCTGCTTCTTTGGGGTGGCAGAAAAAAATAAATGATTGTGATTTACCTTTGTGGTTAAAGGACGCTCTTATAAATAATCTTTATCCATTTTACTCGAGCAGTTTCTGGACAAAGACAGATAAGTTTGCTCTTTTAGAGGCGCCCTGTATGTGTTCTTTAATGGGGACATTGGATGTGCGTTTTTATGGCTCAATTGCCACGGCCTTGTTTTTCCCAGAATTAGAAATTAAAGAAATGCGTCTGTTTTTAAAGGCGCAAAAACAAAGTGGTTACATACCCCATGATTTGGGACACAAGAGATTTGGAATGCCCAGTTGCGGCACCACACCATTGCTTTGGAAAGACTTGAACCCAAAATTTATGCTTATGGTTTATAGGGATTTCTTATGGTTCGATAGGGATAGGAAATTTTTAGAAGAATTCTATCCTGCCGCAAAGAATGCTTTAGAATGGATTTTATCTACTGATAAAGATGGCGATTTCTTGCCTGATAATGAGGGTTGTGACCAGACATTTGACCTCTGGCCATTTTTTGGAGCCTCGAGTTATGTAGGGAGTATATTTTTAGCCAGTCTTTTGGCAATGAAGGAAATGGCAGATATTGTTTCTGACAAAAAGACAAAGCATACTTGTCTTGAATGGTTTAAAAAGGCAAGAGAAAATTTTGTAAAAAAGTTGTGGAATGGCAGATATTTTATTTGTTATAA
The DNA here is from genome assembly GCA_030692045.1 of Candidatus Omnitrophota bacterium. Classification (GTDB taxonomy): domain Bacteria; phylum Omnitrophota; class Gorgyraeia; order JAUYCX01; family JAUYCX01; genus JAUYCX01. The sequence goes on along the minus strand of JAUYCX010000041.1, from coordinate 49,980 downwards.
TAATGGTAAAATAAGAGGCGAAGCTTCAACTGTAGGCCAGCTCATTGGTCAATGGTATGCCCATGTTTTAGGATTGGATTATATTGTGCCAAAAGAACTTGTGCAAAAAGCTATTAGATACATTCTATCTGTAAATGCAAGGGCCTCCAATTTTGGCGCAATTAATTCTATGCTTTCTAAACAAGAGGTAGATAATACCTGCTGGCATTCCAAAAATATTTGGATTGGTTTAAATTATGCCTTTGCCTCTTTGGCAATTTATGAAGGTTTTACAAAAGAAGCGCTTTCTTTAGCAGAGAATATTTACCAGGCAAGCGCAGTTTCGCTTAATCCCTGGAATCAGCCAGATATGATAGATGCAAAGACTGGAAAATATTTATTCGGCGACCATTATATGCGTAATATGGCAATTTGGGCAATACCCTTTGCCTTAGCAAAAGAAAATAAAAACGTAAAGGAGATGATTGATTACATTGTTCACTATGATAAACAAGAATTTTAAAAATAAGGGCTTTTTGGTTATTGGCGGAATTTTGTTTTTCTTGATTTTAATTAACCCAGCCTTTGCTTCTGTTGATGATTTCTTAGTTGAGTTAGGAAAAAAATATTATGCTAATAAGGATTATTCAGAAGCAGGCCATGAATTTAACAAGGCGCTAATTCTTAATCCTGATAATAAAGAGGCTGTAAAATACCTAAATCTTATTAAGGAAAAAATAGAACCAGCTTCACAGCAAATATCCAAGGCCCCCCTTAAGAAAGAGCCTGAAGAAATTAAGACTGAGCCAGAAATCCCTAAAATAGAAAAGCGCCAAGAAGCAATTGAGCGGGCCTTGGAAGAGCAAAAACCAGAAATCACCATCCACCCAAAGCCGCAAACGCAAGAAAAAGACAAATACCTTTTTCGTCAAGCAAAGATTGCTGGTGAGACAAAAATGGGGATAGGTGTTACCTCGACTGATGGGTACTGGAAGCGCGCCAACTTTGATTTAAATGAAAGGGAGTGGCGCCTCAACAATAACACTGCCCTTAACAACCGGCTTAATACTTATGACCCGGCTATATATGACCGGTTACGCGTCGATATTGATACCCTTAGTAAGGCAGGGTTTGGTTTTCATTCTAACATTACTGTTGATCCTTGGAGTTTTACTGGCAAGAGTGATAAGATAAATATTACTGGCAGCGGCGGTGATACAGCCGAGGTGCAACTCTTGTACTGGTCTAATACAGGTTATACTGTTAACCAAACTGTTTCCAGTAGCCGTTTAGGATTTTTCTTTGATTTGCCGGAAATAAAAGTGGAAGACGGAAGAATTTCTCAGACTAAAATCACTAAAGACAGAACTGGAACCATCAGAAGTTTCACTATTCCCGAAACAAAAATAAACCGCTTCTTCTGGCCCGTGAGAGAATTCTGGTTTGATTATAAACCAAATGAAACCGTAGGCCTTAGGGTTTTTCCCATGGCGTATCAAGATGAAGCTTTGACTTCTGATGACCCATTACAATTATCCAATCACCATATTTGGTGGGAAGAAAGCCCTTGGCTTGATAGTTGGAAGCCCGGAACGTTCAATAATGGAGTTATTCCACCTGATTTTACCAAAGGCGAATGGGATGACAGCCTATCATTTTTTACCCGCGACAGCGACGGAACAAGGTTAACTGCGCTAAGAGGAGGTTCATTCAATTGGAGTCCCTCGGATGAAACCACTCTTACAGCAACAGTTGCTACCCCCAAAACACTCTGGCAGAATTATGAGCGAGTTGATAGTATTCCAGGTGCGCTGAGGTTTAAACAAGGCATAAGCGATAACCTTGACATTGGTACCATTTATACCTTGCGCTATGGCTACAATAAAAGTGAGGTTGACGCAAAAAATCAGGTTGCAGGCTTTGATGTTGCCTTCGCTCCTATTGCAGGGTTTAAAATATCTGCGCAGACAGCGCACTCATCGAGTGAATGGGATAAAACCAGCGAATACACCAGCGGCGACTACAAGACAAGTAATAAAGGAGACGCATACTTTGTTTCGCTTTTGTCAGATTTTTCTGGCGAGGATATTCTCGATACGAACTATCATCAGTTAAAGCCAAAAGAAGAACAGCAGAAATTTTTTAAACTGCGTTTGTATGCAGCTCAATTAGATGAAGCCTTTGACCCGCAACTTTCAACCTATCGAGAAACGCGTGATGATACCTATTGGGGCAGGCACATTCATTTTAAAAGGCCCTTCGATTACTATTCAACAGGAGTTCTGACCTCGCCTCTAAGCTATGATGATATCGCTCCTTTTAGAATTGGCGACGGCATTGATAAAGATAGAAACACCATTGGAATGCGCATAGAAACAAGCCTTTTTAAGGGCAATGTCCAGGGATTGTTAGATTCCCGCAATGTCCACAGAACCGGCGGTGAATATGTTGAAACAGTCTCGCGAACCGAATGGATGTATAAGATTGCGCCATTTTTGACTTCAAAGTTTCTCTATCTTAATCACGATTTACCCAAAACAACAGCTAATAAAGACCCCTTGATCTTTGATACTGATTCGGACATTCCTTATCGCAACGACTCTATTATTGGTGGCGAAGACCCCAGTCTCAATACGCTTTCTTTTGGTTTGGAATATCAGCCACGGGAGTGGTTGTCGCTTGATGGCATCTATGAACATACCAATGATTCAACTGTTGCATATGACAATTTCCCCAGAGATATTTTTCAGGATTTTAATGTTTACCATTATGGGTATGAAGGAGTGCGTTGGCGCAAAAAAGAGTTCTTTGTCTCTGACCAGTCATTGTTTCCGCTTCCCCCTTATGAGTATGAGCAGATTTTGCGCGGCGGGATTCGGCTTACTCCCATTGAGAAAAAATTGGATATCTACCTTAACTATACGCACAGTGGTTTTGAATTTGCAGGGCCAATTGACGACAATATGAACCATTTTGGACTGGAATTAACCTATATGCCCACTGACACATTAGGTTTTGCATTCGATTACACGTATGCTAAGTTTTGGGATGATTTAACTAGCCGTGATATGGCCTGGCACCATAATTTCTTTACCCAGGCACGCAAGAAATTTTCCAAAACAGATGAACTTGTCTTTGAATATGGTGTAGGTAGTTACACGCCCTTTGGCACTGCGACAAGTGACCCCTTAGGTGGCGGCACGCTTACTTTGGATACGCAACATTTATTCAGAATATTTTATAACAGAAAATTTTAAGCTTTTGTATTGATTTCAAAGTTGTGTTAAAAAACATATCTTAAGCCAATCTATCTGTGCCCATCTGTGTTAAAAAAAACGTAACTAATCATTTCAAATAATATAATTTTAATCTTTTGTTTAGTAGATTAGATTTTTTATAGTATAATTATAGGAGCGATTAAGCCACGGAGAAAGAAAATGTGCTAAAATGAAATCTCCTGCTTTAATGGGTGAAGAATTTAGCGAGCGCTCCAGAAAAAATTTAGTCATCCTTGAGACTATCCGGCGCAGCGGCCCCTTAAGCAAAACCGACATCTCCAGGTTAGCGGGCTTAAATGTGGTCACGGTTACAAATTATATCGAAGAGTTATTGCGCTCAAGCTTGATTTGCGAGAAAGAATTTGATGTATCAACTGGCGGCAGAAGGCCCGTACTTTTAGATTTAAACGCTGATGCTGGCTTAACTATTGGTGTGGGGTTAAACCTACTGGACATGGTGGGAGTTATTACAGACCTCGACGGCAAGATTATCGCGCGCGTTAAAGAAAACAGACCCAATGCCAGGGCAAAAGAGATAGTTGATTGTGTTTTAAAGATAATTAGAGAATTAATCAAACAATCAGAGTCAGAAAAAAGCAAAATAAAAGGCATTGGCATAGGAATTGCAGGTATTGTTGACAGCAAGTCAGGCACCATACGATGGCCAGAAAGAATAGACGACAAAGGCTGTATCTATGCTTCTATCTACATCCCTTTAAAGGATATAATTGAAAAAGAATTTAATTTACCCTGTTTAATAGAGAATGACGCAACAGTTGCCTGTTTTGCAGAGCATTGGTTAAGTTTAGAGCCGCAAATTGAGAACATCTTATATATGTTTTCTGGGGTAGGCGTGGGGTTAATGCTTAATGGTTATATTTATCGAGGAAGTTGCGGCTGCGCAGGAGAACCAGCCATATACAATACAAAAGAGGATAATTTGTTTAATTGCAATTTTGGCAGTCCCTGTTTTATGAAACGCTGGGAGATTGATTTAGGCATACTTTCAAATGTAAGGCAAGGGCTTTCCAAAGATAACCAAACCCGGCATAGTAGAATCTTAGAATTAGCCAGCAATGATATTAATAAAATTAATTTAAGAGATATTTTTCAAGCAGCCAAGGAAAACGATTCTCTGGCTGTTGAGTCAATTAGGTTGGCAGGAAAACGGCTGGGTGTAAAAATTGCTTTTTTAGTTAATCTTTTGAATCCTCAAGTTGTAGTTGTAGGAGGAGGAATAGAGGAAGCCGGTAGTGTTCTTTTGGATACTATAAAGGATACGGTGTCTTGTTGGGCGTTTGAAGAGATGTCCAGGTCAGTTAAAATTATTCCCTCAAGGTTAGGAGAAAATTCTATTGCCTTGGGTGCCGCAAGCCTTGTGGTGCGTCAAATCTTTGCGCAATTGTAGTAGTAATTAAAATTTTGACATAGATTTTACTTGAATTTATAAATTTATTTTGTTATAGTTCAAATGACGACATAACTTATATCGTCATTAAAGGAGGGCCAAATATGATGAAAGGTGCTAAAGCTATCATTATAATTTTATTCGCCTTATTTTTTGGAAGTTTATTATTAGTTGTTGCAATAAATAATTCTAAGCAGGAACTTATAAAACAGTATTCCCAAAAAGAAAATGAATTACGCAAGAAGGCCGATGATTTGTTTGCTCAGATATCGAATATTCAGTCGGAAAAGAAGAGGCTCGAAGATAAATTGTCCACAATCAAAAAGGATATGGATGAGATTTCTACTGACCGCGATAGCTGGAAGGGCAAGTACGAGCTGGTTTTAAAGGAGAAAGAGGATTTAGTTTCTAAGCTTCAAACTACGCCTAAAGCAGCTAGAGAGGGCGCAACGCTTGCTGCGCCCACAGATGAAGCACATTGGGCGGGCGTGTTAAAAGAGAAGGCGGGTTTGGAATTGCAATTGAGTGATTTAAAATCACGACTTTCTGATGCCAGTATCCAGGTAGAGGAAGTAAAAAAGACAAAGGCTGAAATTGAGGTTGAGATAACTAAGCTTAAACAAAGCAATGAAGATTTAGAAAGAAAGATTAAATATACTACTGACCTATCCAATAATTTGGCTTTAGATTTAGCCAAAGAGAAAAATGACAAAAAAAGCATTGAGGATAAATTGAGTAAGTTAAAAGAAGAAAATCTATCTCTACGTTATCAGATTAAGGATTTGGCAACCTCTAAAGTTTCTCTAGAAAGAGGATTACAGAGGTTGGTGGTTGAGAAGGATAAATTGAACAAACGCTTGCAGGAAACCGATATTTTGGTTCGCAGGCGCATCGATGAAGTATTAGATATTAAAAAAGATTTAGAGGGAAGGCTTAAAGGACAAGCAGCCACAGCGGCTGAATCAAAGTCTATTGAACTTGCGCCAATTGTTGTGCGAAGCAGCACTTCTTCAAAAGGCATAATGCTTCCAGCGGATTTAATCGGAAAGGTTGTTTCGGTAAATGAAGCAAATAATTTTGTGATTATCGATTTGGGAGAAAATTCAGGCGTCAAAGCAGGGGATAGTCTTAAGGTTTATCGCGATAATAAACAAATTGCCTCAATTGAGGTAATCCAGACCAGAAAGGATATCTCTGCCGCAGATATTAAACAAAAAAGCCAACCCCTTCAAATCGGCGATTTGGTAAAATAACGCGAATTATCGCTGATTTAATACGAATTAACGCGAATACTAAAAGAAGACAAATTCGCGAGAATTAGCGTTACCTGTCTGCCGTAGGCAGGGATTCGCGAAAATTAGCGTTTAAAAAGTGGCTAAAAAAAAGATTAGTATCGAGGATGTCGCCCGCCGAGCAGGAGTTTCTATTACTACGGTTTCGCGCGTAATTAACAATGTCCCCACCGTTTCCAAAACTAATCGCTTAAAGGTAGAAGAAGCCATAAGGTTTTTTAAATTCAAACCTAACATAAGCGCCCAACAATTAGCCAAGGGTGAAAGTCGTGCAGTGGGTTTAATAATTCCGCGCTATGAAGGTGTCTATTCTTCATTTTATGCTGTGGAGATTATCCGCGGGGTGGGCAGTAGCTGCGAGCAACTAAAGTTAGATTTGTTGTTGCATCTAACCGATGGCAGGGAATTGCTAAACGTCAGTAACTTGGGTGGTGTAATTTTTGCAGATATAATTGAAAATAGGCAACAATTAGAAAGCATTTTAGAAGAAAATATTCCTTGCATTGTGATAAATAACATCATTAAAGATTTGCCAGTTAATTATCTGGGAATTGATAATTTAAAGGGGGCAAAAACCGCTGTTACTTATTTAGTTGAATTAGGCCACAAAAATATTGCAACCATTACTGGAAGTTTAATTACACAATGTGCACAACAGCGTTTAGAAGGATATAAGCTGGCACTTAAAGAGAAAAATGTCCCTCTAAAGGAAGATTATATTGAAAAGGGTGATTTTTCCCGGCGCAGTGCCAGGGTTGCTACTTTGAAATTATTGGATTTAACCCATCCTCCCACAGCAATCTTCGTTGCTAGCGACGATATGGCACAGGAGGCAATTGCCGTGATTATGGAAAAAGGCCTAAAAGTGCCTAAGGATATTTCGGTTATAGGTTTTGATGATAACCCAGCAAGCTTATACGGGCCGGTTTCCCTTACTACTATGAGGCAACCGCTTTTTTCTATGGCAGCGCAAGCAGTCAAAGAACTAAATGCAATAATGCAAGGCAAAAAAACAACATTAAAGGCAATTTTACCTACCGAATTGGTCATTAGAGAATCCTGCAGCCACTTTTCGTGAAAACCTTCCCCATTTCTACTCAAAAATTTCTTGCCACAGGCGTAGGAAGCCTTCCCCATCTTGATAAAACCCAAGGCTGTCAATTTATACTTGATAATTTCAAAGATGACATAATATTTTGGCCGCAGCTTGTTAAGCGCTCATTTTTAGAGAATATGTATGTTCAGTTTAGCTCTGGGTTACCCGGTGTAGTAATAGATGAAAAAAGTCAGAGAATTTATATAGATACAGAAAAGCCAGGCTTCTTAAACAAAATGGAAGAAACTTTAAAGGCATATTCGGATAATGATTTAAATTATTTTTGTATTTGCCAGGAATATGCCTGCGGTTTTTTCGAGATGCTTAAGAATATTAAAGATTTAAACGGGATTAATTATTTCAAGGGCCAAACAATTGGCCCAATAAGTTTTGGCTTAACCATTAAGGACCAAAACAGCCGCCCGGTTATTTATAACAAAGATTTGCAGGAAATACTTACCGAAACACTTGCTATGAAAGCAAGATGGCAGATAAGAAAAATCAAAAATCAAAAATCAAAACTCAAAATTATAATTTTTATTGATGAGCCTTATTTAGTGTCAATAGGTTCAAGTTATGTTTCTTTAAAAAGAGAAGAGGTGGTATCTCGAATTGATGAGGTGGTTGCCGCCATTCATCAAGAAAATGCTTTAGCAGGGATTCACTGCTGCGGTAATACTGATTGGGGTCTTATAATGCAGACCCAAATTGATATTTTAAATTTCGATGCCTATAATTTCTTGGATACTATTCTTTTGTATCCTAAGGAATTAGAGAGCTTCTTTAAGCGGGGTGGTATACTGGCCTGGGGCATTGTGCCAAATTCGGATGTGGTCAATGAAAAATCTTTAAAAGATTTATTGTTGGATAAAATTTTAAAGGTAGGTTGCGAAAAAGATATGCTTAAGAATCAGGTGATTATTACCCCTAGCTGCGGCTGTGGCACATTGAATGTTGAGCTGGCAGAGGATGTTCATAAATTAACAGTTGATATCGCTCATGAGTTAAACGACAAAAAAGTCTAAAAAATATTTTTAACACTTGACAACCTAGAGAAAAATGATAAAATCCAAAATGGAGGGAATAAAAAAGTCCTCATAATAATTCCTGCCCTCTGCTTCTTAAAAAAACCTAAAAGTTTTTTTAAAAAGGTACTTCCGCAATGAGAAGTCACTCACCGTATAAACACAACATATTGTATTCAAATCTTGAAACACCACAATATATATGTTATACTCTTTGGATGAGAAAGGAGTGAAAATATGGCTTTAAAATTATCTGCCAACGCCTTAAAGGTCTTAGAAAAGCGATATCTTAAAAAAGATGCCGAGGGTAAAGTTATAGAAACTCCCCAAGAGTTGTTTAGGCGTATTGCCAAGGCAATAGCCCAAGCAGATGAGCATTATGGCTTTAATAAAGAGGATATTGCTAAGACCGAAGAGAAATTTTATACAATGATGGCAGAATTAGACTTTATGCCTAATTCTCCTACCTTAATGAATGCCGGAAGAGAATTGGGTCAGTTAAGCGCTTGTTTTGTTTTGCCGATAGAAGATTCTATGGAATCCATCTTTGAGAGCCTTAAGGCAACAGCTTTAATTCATAAGTCAGGCGGCGGCACGGGATTTTCTTTTTCTAGGCTGCGTCCCAAGAACAGTGTAGTGCAATCTACGGGCGGCATTGCCTCGGGACCGGTTTCCTTTATGAAGGTTTTTGATGCCGCAACACAGGCAGTTAAACAGGGCGGAACCCGTCGCGGAGCAAATATGGGAATCTTGAGAGTCGACCATCCTGATATCCTAGAATTTATTACCTGCAAAGAATCCAATACCGACATTACCAACTTTAATATCTCCGTTGCTGTAACTAATGATTTTATGAAGCGTTTGGAAAGGGGTGAGGATTACGATTTAATTGACCCACACACGCAAAAAATAGTAAAGCGTCTTAATAGCAAGTTTGTATTTGATTTGATTGTAAAGATGGCGCATAAAAATGGCGAGCCAGGCGTTATCTTCATTGACCGGATGAACGAATTTAACCCCACCCCTGCCTTAGGAAAATATGAATCTACGAATCCTTGCGGTGAGCAGGTGCTTTTACCTTTTGAAAGTTGTAACTTAGGCTCTATAAATTTATATAGGATGCTTTTAAAAAGAGCAGACAAATATGAGATTGATTGGGAAAAATTAAAGCACACTGTTCAAATGTCAGTTCATTTTCTGGATAATGTAATTGATGTAAATAAATTTCCTTTGCCTGAAATCGAAAAGAATACTAAGCTTACCCGCAAGATTGGCTTAGGCATAATGGGTTGGGGGTCGGCACTTGCGCGTTTAGGCATCCCTTATGATTCTGATGAGGCAGTAAAGCTTGCTGAAACTGTTATATCTTTTATTTTAAAAGAGGCGCGTCGTAAATCTCAGGAACTCGCCAAGAGAAAAGGATGCTTCCCAGCCTTTAAAAAAAGTATTTTCGCAAGTGATGCAGCTGACAAATTAAGAAACGCCACCTTAACTACCGTTGCCCCCACTGGCACAATCAGTATTATTGCAGGCCCTTGCTCCTCAGGAATTGAACCAATATTTGCTATTTCCTATTATCGTTCAGTAATGGATAAGGATAAGTTGGTGGAGGTAGATAATGTTTTTGAAGAGGTAGCGCGAGAACTGGGTTTTTTTAGCCAAGATTTAATGGAAAGAATTGCTCAAAAGGGTTGCATTCAAGATATTAAGGAAATCCCTAAGGATGTGCGCCGTGTATTTGTTAGCGCTCATGATATTTCACCCGAGTGGCATATTAAGATGCAGGCGGCATTCCAAAAATACACTGACAACGCAGTTTCTAAAACCGTTAACTTTCCTAATTCTGCAAGTATAGAAGATGTATACCAAGTTTATATGACGGCTTACAAATTGGGCTGTAAAGGTGTAACAATTTACCGTGATAGAAGCAGGGAAGAACAAGTTTTAAATATTGAGCGAAGGGAAGAAGATAATAAAATCCTAACTATTTCAGGAAAGATTGAGCCCCGGCCAAGGCCCGAGGTGACTACCGGCACAACCACAAAGGTTTCTACTGGCTGCGGCAACCTCTATGTAACCATCAATACCGACGAGAATGGCAAGCCCTTCGAGATTTTTACGCAAATGGGCAAAGCTGGCGGTTGTGCTGCCTCGCAGCTTGAGGCAATTGGAAGATTGGTTTCTTTGGCATTACGTTCAGAGATTGAGGTTAAGTCTATTATTGAACAGCTTCACGGTATTAGATGCCCTTCGCCGTCGTGGGAAAAGGGAGCTAGGATTTTCTCCTGCGCAGATGCCATTGCCAGAGTAATTGAAAAAAGGTTGGGCAACGGTGCAGGTATTACCTCAAGGGTAGAGGTTAGCGTTTCTCTTGCAGCTAAGGAAAATAGCGCGATTCCTGCGATTATAAATTTTAATGATTCAAATAATATTGTAGGAGTCTGCCCAGACTGCGGAAGTGCTCTTCAACATGAAGAGGGCTGCAGTAAATGCCATGTTTGTGGATTCTCTAAATGTTAATGACGGCACAATCCGCCGCGAAACTTGGCGGATTGTTTGCCGGAATTAAATTTTTAAAGTAGTCCCGAATATGAAAAAAATTTTATACATTATCCTCGACGGCTTAGGTGATTTGCCGATTAAAGAGCTGGACGATAAAACTCCCCTTGAAGCTAGCCACATTCCTCACTTAGACAACCTCGCCAAAAAAGGTAAAACCGGAATAGTTTATACTGTTAAAGAGGGAATTGCCCCTGAATCAGATATCGCCGTGATTTCACTCTTAGGTTATGATGCCCGCAAATATTATACTGGCCGTGGCCCGCTTGAGAGTTTTGCCGAAGGGCTAACCTTTAATGACGGTGATGCAGCTTTTCGAATAAACTTTGCTACCGTAGCCAAAGATAATCGCACAATCATTGACCGACGGGTTGGCAGGAATTTAACTACAGAAGAGGCAACCGCGCTTTCCAAAGAACTTAATTCCAAAATTACATTATCTAACGCCACCTTTGAGTTTAGAAATACTATTGGCCATAGAGGGGTTTTGGTAATTCACGCAATGCGAAGCAGGCTTTCTGGCTGGATAACCAATACCGACCCTGCCTATGCGCGCGAGGGTGTATTTGGTGTGGCAAAAGAAAAATTTGAAAATTTTATTTTAGAGAGCAAACCAATGCCCGGATATGAAAATGACCCTAAAGCCCAAGAAGGGGCTTTGCTTTTAAATGAATTTACCCTTAAGGCAATCAAGGTTTTAAATGAATCAGCCGTGAACAAAAAAAGAGTTTTAGATGCCAAGATGCCGGGAAACTGTATTGTTGCCAGAGACGCTGGAGATTCTCTTCCCAAATTTCCTCCCTTAAAAGAAAAATACGGCTTAAATTTTGGCTCATTTGTAGAAATGCCGGTGGAAAAAGGTATTGCACTTCTAACAGGATTACAGATTGTTAGCGTTCCATCTTCTACTGGACATCCAGATGTTGACTTTAGTGTATGGGCAAAAATTGCAGAAGGTCAGATTAAAAATTTTGATGGGCTTTACATCCATATTAAAGGCCCTGATGAGCCAGCCCACGACGGAAATTTTGAGAAGAAAAAGGAAAGCATTGAGGCAATTGACAAGTTTTTCTTTGGAAATTTAATACCTAAAATAAAATTAGAAGATTTTATTATCTGTGTTACAGCCGACCACTCAACCCCCTGCAATTTAAAAGCCCACTCAGCCGACCCGGTGCCTATTCTTATCTGCGGCGCAGAAATTAAGAGCGATGGCTCAATAGAATTTGGCGAAACCGCCGCTAAAAAAGGAAGTTTAGGCAAACTCTTAGGACGGGAGATTTTGGGGCTGCTTGTCAGATTTGCCAGAGAATAAGAGGGACGTTGCCCCCAAGTTTCCATAGACAATTTTTCATCGGCATATTATAATAATGTCAGGAGGTAAAGGAATGCCCGATAAACAAAAATGGCTCATAGTTGGGGCAACATGGTTAATTGCTATAATTGTATTCGTGGCCAGAATGAAACCGTAAAGACAAGGAGGTGGGTGATGGAGGAGAAACAAATCGGCAGTATCTCGCACTGTTTTAGCAAAATCAGTGTTGGTATTATTGAACTTACCGACACCCTTAAAGTTGGCGATACTATCCATATCAAAGGCTGTAGCGACGATTTTACCCAGCTTGTTGACTCTATGCAAATAGAACACGCATCCGTTACTGAAGCTAAAGCCGGCGATTCAGTTGGTATAAAGGTTACTGGCAAGGTTCACGAGAATGATATTGTGTACAGGGTTATAGCCTAGAAAGTACTATCACAGAAAACGTATCCTAACTCCTGCCTACTAGAAATTTCTGAAAAACCATTCTTGAAAAAGTAGACTTTTTCAGAGCTCCCTACTAAGATATAGGCAATTCTAAAGAGAAGTAATATAATATAATTCCTTATTTTCCAAAAAAGCAAATGCCATGACTAAGACATTTGATTGCATAATTATCGGTGCAGGACATGCAGGGATTGAAGCGGCTTTGGCCACAAGCCGCATGGGTTGTTTAACCTTGCTTGTCACTATGCAAATGGACACTATTGGCTTAATGAGTTGTAATCCGGCAATCGGCGGAGTAGGTAAAGGACAATTAGTCAAAGAGATTGATGCCTTAGGCGGAGAAATGGCCAAAGCCGCAGATACAACTGCCATTCAATACCGCAGGCTTAATATGTCCAAAGGTAGAGCTGTGCGTTCATCCAGAGTGCAGTCAGATAGAGTTGCCTACAAACTCTACATTAAATCCATTTTAGAGAAACAAAGGAATTTATTTCTAAAGCAGGCTGAGGTTTTAGAAATTTTGATTGACGGCAATGCAGTTAAAGGTGTAAAAACAAATTTAAATGAAGAGATTTTTGCTAAAACAGTAGTAATAACTCCTGGCACATTCTTAAATGGCCTAATTCACATAGGCCTTACACATTTTCCCGGCGGAAGAATTGGCGAGCCAGCGTCAATTAATCTTTCTCAAAATTTAAAAGAATTGGGTTTTAGAATTATGCGTTTTAAAACCGGCACTTGCGCGCGTTTGGATGGACGCACAATCAAGTTTTCCAAACTTGAGATTCAGCCGCCAGATAAAAACCCCGTTCCTTTTTCTTTTACAACAATGAAGACAATTAGAAAACAGCTTCCCTGTTATATTACTTACACTAATCAAAAGACACACGAGATTATCAAAACAGGCTTAGATAGGTCACCACTCTATACCGGCATAATAAAGGCAACAGGAGTGCGTTATTGCCCTTCTATTGAGGATAAGGTGGTCAAATTTTCAGATAAGGAGCGCCATCAGATTTTTTTAGAGCCCGAAGGAAGAAACAGCTTTGAATATTATCCTAATGGTTTATCCACCAGCCTGCCAATAGATATCCAGCTTAAAATGTTGCATTCCATAAAAGGCTTAGAAGAGGTTGTAATTACCCGTCCGGGCTATGGCATTGAGCATGATGTAGTTGATCCTACTGAACTTTATCCCACCCTTGAGACCAAGCGCATTAAAAATTTATTTTTAGCCGGACAAATTAATGGCACAACGGGTTATGAAGAGGCAGCCTCTCAGGGTTTAATTGCCGGAATAAATGCAGCTTTAAGGGTGAAGCATAAACAGGGGCTTATTTTAGAACGCTCCCAAGCATATATCGGAGTTTTAATTGATGATTTAACCACCAAAGGCACTAATGAGCCGTACAGGATGTTTACCTCTCGCGTGGAATATCGTCTCATCTTAAGAGAAGATAATGCAGATTTACGCTTAAGTAAAATCGGTTTTGAATTAGGACTTTTAACTAAAGAGCGCTTTAAAAAAGTGCTTAAGAAATCTCAAGAGATTGACGCTGAATTAAAGCGCATTAAAAAAACTAGGATTTTTCCCACAGCAAAAGTAAACCGCTATCTTTTAAGATACAAAAGCAGCGCTTTAAAAAATGCCACGACCTTAGAGGATTTATTAAAGCGGCCGGAGATTTCTTACGAGATGCTTAAAAAATTAAACCATTCAAATAAAAGGATTTGCCAAGATACTGCCTTGCAAGTGGAGATACAAACCAAATATTCCGGCTTTATTGAAAGACAGCTTTCTGAAATTGAGAGATTTAGAAAGATTGAGCAGATTAAAGTTCCTCCTGATATTGATTATACTACAATTGCCGGACTTTCTCGGGAGATAAAAGAAAAGTTAATAAAATTCTCTCCTTTAACTTTGGGCCAAGCAAGCAGAATTTCTGGTGTAACGCCTGCGGCTTTGTCAATTCTGATGGTTTATTTAAAGAGCAGACAATTTATGGATTCGCCGAAGGCGGAGACATAAATTGTAGTCCGCCATTGTTTCATTGGCGGACGTCTGCGAATTAAATCTCGCCGAAGTCCGCCAAAATTCTGTGGCGGACGTAGGCGGATAAATTGTTTCAATATCGGGTCCTGCCGAGGCTTGTTTTTCGCCGCACCGCTTGGTCTTCCCCAGCGAGGAAGACCCGCGCTCGACGAAAATTCTCGCTCGTCCGACGATACGTCGGACACCTTGCCCGCTTCGAATTTTCGACGTGCGGCTCGAAATCAATCCTCGTCACCCGATACAACTTGCTGATGAAAGGGTGTTGGCGTAAAACACGCACCCGCCCTTTTTGTTGTGGCAAAAAGAGCAAAGGGGTATAATGACACATTGGGCGACCCCGATATTATCGGGGTCGCCCTTATCCGCCTTCGCCTGAACACTACGGCCATAAGGCCGTAGATGTCATGCCGAAGGCAGATCCGCCTTTGGCGGAAAAAAAGGCGGATAACCCTCCGAAGCTGAAGACGAAAGTTCTTTAAGCGAAGGAGGGTATGGCTTCGGCGGATTTCGCCGAAGAATGAAAAGATGCTATGGGCGTAAGCCCATAGAGCTTCATTTATTCGCACTTAGTAAACTTACGTATTACCCAACAAAATACTTGATTTGTAGATTTGTTGGGTAATTTTTTCTTGACATCAGTTACCTAACAAGTTATATTATATAGTAGTTTGTTGGGTAACAGGAGGAATTATGAAGGGAGTAATAAAGGGCGTTTTGGCAGAGGAGCTTGAGAATTCTCTTCGGATGAGAAGGGAATATGAAGGAGCCTTGAGAAAATTACCCAAAGGATGCCTCGCAGTCAGAGAAATAAGAGGCCGCGAATATTGCTATTTAGTAAAAAGAATAGGCAAAAAAATAAAATATATTTATAAAGGAAAGATAGCCGATGAGGAAAAAAAGAAGTTTGAAGAGGTCAAAGCACTAAGGGCTAAATACAGAAATTTATTGTCGCAGGTAAAAAAACAGATTAGGTTTTTAAGGAGAGCTTTACGTGGAAAAGAAGCAGTCTGAATTATGTCTTGAGATCTTGAGGCGTTTTAACAACGCCGGAATACTGAATGATTTTATCCTTATAGGAAGCTGGTGTGTATATTTTTATAAAGAATATTTTTATAATATTCCATTCATTGACCAAGCAACGATAAAGACAAGGGATATCGACTTTTTGATTGATAATCCATCGAGAATAAAAGAAGAGGTAAATATACCTGAACTTCTTAAGGATTTAGGGTTCGTGACAATGATTAGAGGCACTAGAGGATATCTTAAACTTGACCATCCTGACCTTGTACTTGAATTTTTAGTTCCAGAGAAAAGCAGGGGTACAGATAAGCCGGTCCCTTTACCTAAATTAGGAATGAACGCTGTTGCCTTAAGATTCCTTAGTTTCTTGTCTGCCAAAACAATTAGGGTTAAGGTTGAAAATTTCTATTTAACCTCGCCTCATCCTGCCAATTTCGCCTTGCATAAATTGATTATTTCCCAGCGCAGATTCAAGGAAGAAAAAGCGATTAAGGACAGAAATACTGCAGTCCAAATCCTAAAAGCTTTAATTAACAAGGGTGAGATAGAGATAATCAGAAAGGTTTTTGCTTCTGTGCCTGTGAAATGGCAAAAAAAGATAATAAAGGGCTTGGAAGAGACAAAGGAAAGAGGAATACTGGATATATTAAAATAAAAGGCCTGATTGGAGGTTTTTAAAGATTTTTGGAAGAGGTTGGAAGGGTCGAGGGATTTAGGGGGAAGGAAAGAGAGCTTAGTTAATTAAATAGAATAGGTACGCGTCCCCGGAAACTTCCATTAGAGCAGCCTTATCCTTCTTTTAAAAAAGGGCATAGAATAATAGATACTGATGATTGGGGAAAAATAAAGGAAAAATATAATTTTAGATGTGCTACTTGTGGTTCTCAAGAAGGCAAGCCGCATTTCCATTGGCCAGCAACAAAAACAATTTTACAGAAGGCTCATATGGACCCAAACAAGCCTTTGGTTGCGGGAAACATAATACCGCAATGCCAAAAATGCAATAGGGATGATAGAAATAGATGGATTTATGATGACAAGGGGCGAGTGATAAAGTTAGCTAATCCTCAAGTAATAAAAAGTTGCGATAGGGAGGTTAAAAAAGCAGTTTACAGAATTTTATTTCATGAATTTAAAGGTAAGAAACCAGACAGAATTAATTAACCATGAAGAATAAAGATTTTATTAATAAAATTGTGTGTGCGGATGCATTGGAATTGTTTCCAAAGATTGAGAGCAATTCCATAGATGTAGTTTTGACTGACCCGCCTTATTTTTTGGATAAGCTAGATAATAATTGGGATCACTGCAAAGTTTCTAATCAAAGCAATCAATATGTAATAAAATCATTACCTGCGGGAATGAAATTTGAAAGAGAGCAAGGAAAAAGGTTTTATAATTGGTATTTAGAGATATCCGAAGAAGTGTTCAGGGCCTTGAAGCCAGGTGGCTTTTTCTTTTCTTTTTCAAGTCCTAGGCTATATCATAGAATGGCCTGCGCAATTGATGATGCTGGTTTTGAAATAAGAGATGCCTTCATATGGCTTTATACACAAAATCAGGCGAAAGCAATGGGTTTAGACCATTTAATAAACAAGATGGAGATTGATCAACGAGCAAAAAATAAGATTAAAGAAAAATTAAATGGTTGGAAAACTCCGCAAATCAAATCTTGTTTCGAACCAATAGCAATGGCGCAGAAACCAGTTGATCAAACCTATTTAAATAATATGTTGAAACATGACGTTGGTTTATTTAATACCGAGGTAAAAATCGGTAATAATATGTATCCTTCCAATGTTTTTACTGTGGAAAGTATAAATGAACTTATTGATAGAACTTTTCTTTTGCCTAAACCCACAAAAAAGGAAAAAGGAGAATATAATACGCATAAGACAGTTAAGCCCTTAGCTATTTGTGAGTATTTAATAAAACTTTCTGCTTTTTCTAAGGGTGCGGTAGTTTTAGATCCGTTTGTTGGCAGCGGGACGACTGCAGTTGCGGCTAAGAAACTAGGTAAAAACTATATCGGGATAGATTCAAATCGTGAGTATGTAAAGATAGCAGAAAAAAGACTAAAAGAATTAGATGAAACACAGAAAACAGACCTTTTTTTTGGAGAAAGACGCAAACAAGAAAAGTTTCAATTAGAATTTCAGGTTGTTTGAGTTTTTGATTTTTTTGATCGCAAACCTGATTTGGATTAGTTTTAGTAGAGAAAATTAAATATCTACGAATTAGAAAGGGTTCAAAAGGGTGTGGAATTCGGCTTAGAAGGTTGGGATGATGTTGTAAAAGATGCAATTGATGAATTAGGAATAGTGATCTCGTAAAGCGGTGATAAAATGAGTAAAATTTCTTAAGGCAACTCTCGAAAAGTAGGGGGTTTACCCTGAGCTTGTCGAAGGGTTGCCTTTTTAGTTTAAAGTATAAAGTTTAAAGTGCAAAGTTTGGAAAACCAGCCGCTTCGAATTTTTGCCCTGCTTCGCCAAGCGGCTTTCGCGCTTGGCTTCGCAGGATTATCTATCGAAGCAATTTAAAAGCTAATGCGGAATTCCTGTACTGAAAGTACAGGGATAGAAACGACCCAAATTTTCTCATTAGATACTGGCGTAAAGATGATAAAAACAAAAACTTTATTTATTCTAGGGGCTGGAGCCAGTGCTCCATTTGAATATCCTACAGGTATACAACTACGGAACTTGATTTGTGGACGAACTCGAAAAGCAGCCGTAGTTCAGGCGTTAGTACCTGTGAATGAAAAAGAAGATGAAAGTTTTTATGCCCAAAGTGTTGATAAATTTATTACAGAGTTCTCTAGAAGCAGCCTCTATTCTATTGATTTTTTTCTTGAGCACAGAAAAGAATTTATGAATATTGGGAAGATGACGATCGCTTCTTATCTTCTTCCATGTGAAAGGGATCAAAGATTAAGGGATTCAGGAGATAATTGGTATATGTATTTGTATGATAGACTCAAATCTTCATTTGAAGAGTTTGATAAAAACGAGATTTCATTTATTACCTTCAATTATGATAGGTCGCTAGAGCAATTCCTTTTCGAAGCACTAGCAAATCAATTTAACAAATCTTATCAAGAATGTGCTGAAAAAATAAAAAATATTCCTATTATTCATCTTTATGGCCAGCTTGATTTCTTACCTTGGCAGAATGGAAATGGGTTTCCGTATTTATACCAGAAGGACAGCTTTGTTAGGCTTAGAAATGCGCGAGACAATATTAAATTACTAACTGAAGAAAGAGAAGTTGGGGAAAGTCAAGAATTTCAAGCAGCATATAAATTAATAGAAAAGGCAGATAAAATCTATATTTTAGGATTTAGTTTTGATGAAACAAATTTAGAAAGATTAAATGTAAGCCTAATGAAAGATAAAACTATTACTGCTACGGCATATGAACTAGAGAGATCAAAACGAAGATGGGTGGAACAACACTTTAGGTCCAAGATTAACACCGACATTTTTCTACTTGAATTAGACGCATTATCTCTGTTAAAGGAACATTTAGCGATAGAATGAAATAATAAATAGCCCGCTTCGAATTTTTGTTGAGGCGGGAAAAATAGAACCGTCCCCTTTATACCATGACAAAGCGATCACCTAAGAAAAAAAGTAACAAGAATGTAAAATCTGATTCAAGCAGATTCTTAAAATCTATTTTTTTGTTATCCCCTATTTGGATTTTTATAATTTGGTTGTCTATTAGCTGGTATTTATTTTTAAATACTAATTGGCCACTTGTAAGGGAAAGCACATCATATGAGCATAAAATATCATTAAACGATATTAATAATCAAATTGTTAAACTTGGGAAAAGTGCACATACTTTAGTATTTGTTGAGGAAAAGGGGCCCAACATAAAACTTGTAGTTGACCCAATAATAACAGGAATTTCTGAACCGTCCTCAAAGTCTGACGTTACAATTCCAACTCAAAGTCGTTATTCTGTCAAATATAATACTAGTAATTCAGCTTTTAAGATTAAAGATATTAGACAATTTTCGAATAGCAAAGCAACAGTTGTGCTTAAATTAAATGAAAAGGCAAGGATAGTTCTGGATAATCGTATCTACAAAATTACATTAATGATGAAAATAGATGAATATTATAAATTAAATATTGAAGAAGAGGAATATAGGTATTTGCCAATTCCTTTTCGATAATTTTCGAGCAGGCTGCGGGATTAATTCGGCCAGACAACCTATGTCGCTTGCGCTCCATAAGTTGCGCCCTCATTAAAAAATAGAACGTCCCTATTATTAAACTAATTTACTAATTTGAGCTTTATTATAACTGGAGAAACAAGGAGGATAGCAATGTGGAAGCGTATTTTGATAACATGTTTATTCCTTACCCTTTATTGGATTGGTAGATTTATTCCTGTGCCAGGAGTAAATTACGGCATCCTAAAGTCTCTTGTTTCTATGCCCGATATGGGTGGGTTTGAGCAGATTATGCATCGCGTTTCCATTTTTTCTTTGGATATTGTACCATATGTATCTATTCATATTATTTTTATGCTTCTAATCGCTATACTTCCTTCTCTCAGGAATATTTTAGAAAATGAAACTCTAGGAATCAGAAAAATAAATCAATTAATTTATGCAGGAGTTATTTTTCTCGGATTGGTTCAATCTTTATTTCTTACTCTGTGGATAGAAAAATTACATACTGCGGATGGAGTTTATTTAGTTAATAGCCCTACTGTTGTTTTCAGATTGGTTTCTATGTTATCTATAACTGTCGGAGTGTTAATTATCATCTGGATGGCCGAGCAAATCAATAAGCACGGTATAGGCAATGGAATTTCTTTATTTTTTCTTTCAGGATTATTGGTTAAAATGCGTTCTCCATTGCTAAAGTTCTTGGAAGAGTTAGTTACTTTAAACCAACTTAAAGTGATAATAGCAGGATTGTTATTAATCTTATCACTTGTAATAATTATACTTATGTTAAGACGAGAAAAGAAAGTGCCTGTAGTTTTCTCCAGCGAGAAGACAAAGAACATAACAATGTCAATACCGCTTAACCTTCCCGGGATAATTCCAATTTATTTTGCTCATTCTATATTATTGTTTCCTGCGACAATCAATGCACTGGGGGGCGAACAAGCAAGTCCCATACTGTCTTGGATAACAACTATATTGATTCACGGAACATGGATTTCGTATCTCTCTTGGGTCATATTAATTATTTTCTTCAGTTATTTTTATACGGTAGTAGTGTTTAATCCACTAGAAGTAATTTCCAAAATGAAGCGATTCAGATTATCTATAGAAGGGGCGGTTACAGAAAAAACAGCTGCAGAATATATAGGTCGTGTAATGGCAAGAAACATTGTATTGATTTGGAGTATATTCTTATGTGGCGTTGCTTTCCTGCCAGTTTTTCTTTATAGATTACTCAAGATTCACATACCATTTGCAGGAGTTGAAGTAGTTTTATTAGTTGGTATAACTTTGCGAATCCTTAGTTCTTTACAAAACAGAAAAAGCTTAAGAGAAGTATTTCGTCATTCTGATATTAAAGATATTTTGATAATCAAAACACGGCTGGAAAGCGAAGGTATTTCTGTGGTAGTTGATGACTGTGAAGGCTATGTTAGACTTTTATCCCTTATGGTTGGACCATTATCAGAAAAAAAACTTTTGGTTGATGAGCGCGATTATGATAAAAGTATTAGTTTAGTTAAATAAATAACCTAAAGGGGACGGTTCTAATTAATTCCAAATCATGCCTAAAGAATTAGCCAAAACAGATGGTTACAAGTTGCTGGTCAGTAAAATTCAGACCGAATTAACTGAGCTGGATTTTTTTGTTAAACGTAGGACTGCCGAGGGCTATTGGCGAATTGGCAGATTCATCCACGAACACCTGCTTGAACACAAAGACCGCGCAGATTACGGTCATTTTCTATTAGAGCGTTTGGGTGAGGATGTAGACAGGGACGTTTCTACTCTTAGGCGGGCTTTGAAATTTTACCGAACCTACCCAATTCGTGCTGATCAGCCTGAATTGAGTTGGGACCATTATAAACGCCTTATTACAATTCAAGATAAATCTAAACGCGAAGCTTTTGAGAAAATGTCTTTAAAGCGCGACTGGACAGCAAGAAGATTAGAAGAGGCAATACGTTTAGAGCGGCTGAAAATTGAAGAGCCGCAAGAAAAACCGAAAAGTTCTTCAGTTAAATTAAACGTCATCCGTTCGCGGTTGTTCACCTACCGGATATTAGAGCCGGCATTTATTCATCCCATTGCAGAAAAATTAGTCATTGATTTGGGATTTAAAGTGTTGATTCACGCCGAGATTAAAGGCTTGAGGCTGAAAAAAGAAGATATAATTGAATCGGTGAAGGAGGGCGGCGTCTATAGTTTTAAACACTCGGACGCCGCCCCTAAAGAACTTTACACCTACAAAGCACTGGTTGAGAAGGTTATTGACGCTGACACTATTTGGCTGAATATTGATTTGGGATTTAGCTGCTGGATACGAGAGAAAGTCCGTCTTCGCGGAATTGACGCTCCAGAAATTACCACGCAAAAAGGCCAAGAAGCTAAAGAGTTTGTCGAAGCTCGGCTAAAAGAAGTTGACTTTGTAATTGTCAAAACGCATAAATCTGATAAATATGATAGATATTTAGCGGATATATTCTACCCGCCATTAGAACTTCGGCGGGCAGGCTTAAAGGGAGAAAACCAGCCGCAGGCAGTGCTTGAACAAGGCACGTTTCTCAATCAAGAGTTGCTTGATATAGGATTGGCAAGGAAGTCGGATTTTTAGTAGAGAGTAGAGAGTAGAAAAAGGAGAATTCCTGGGACACGGACCTTTTAAGTAAATTTTAAAGATGTTCCCGACAGCTAAGCGCTTCGAAAATCTGTTCCACATTTTCTCGCAGCTGTCGAAACCCTGGACGAAACCCTGGACCGTTTCCAGATAACTAGTTGTAATTACTTAAGTTTCTACAGAAGTGTCCCCGAAGAGAATATTGCCGCTTCTAATACCTTGTGCTTCGTACAAGTATTTCGCTGGATGAATTGAAGATAGCGAAATCGCCCCTGTAATTATTATTGCAGAATATCGTTGTTTGGGGTATAATTCTCTCTGAAATAATCAATCCGGATATTAAGATGCAGATAATCACAAAGACATTGACAATTAATGAACTCCAAGAGATAGCTGCTAATACGTTTGGCGCTTTGGTAAAGGCAGTCGTCGACACAGAGAGAGAACTTATCGCACTCGATGCCGAGCTGCATTCTGATTTGGAAGCGTTGCTTTTAGAAGACGGCTCAAAACAAAGAAACCTTTGGGGGATCAATCTTTATCCGCAAGCCAAGCCAGATGAATTTATTGAGTTTGACTCTGTGATTAATATACGACCATCGCAAGGTAATAGAAGCCGCAGCGTGGAAGATGACCAGATACGAAGAAAAATTACGGAAATAGTTGCGAAAATAATTAAGCGATGAATTATCAGCATAAGAGCCTCGCTGCTGGGCGTTGGAAAGAGATACCGTTTTTGGAGCAAATGGCAAATATTGGCAGCGAGGTAGAGCGTGCCCTTAACTGGCGCGCCAAGAACAATGCCGAATACTCTCAACAGGCGTTTGAACGCGCCCTGGAATTAATAGATTTAACTTTGGAAGGCGCCAAGGGTTTTGCCCGCCTCAAAGAGCTCGCTCGTCTCAGAGAATCCCTCGTAGATTATTTCTTGGGAACTAATGAGTACCAGTCTAGTGATGAATCCGTAAGAAAATACTTTTTGCATTTTATTTTTGCCGCGCGCAAAGATTTTTAGTGTCAAAATAGAATTCCGGGGCACGAAATGATGAATTCTTTGGACACGTACCTTAATTCGGGCAGATAGGGCAGGCATAAGTCGTGCGCTCATTAAATGAAAAAGATAAGCAAAATAAAATTAGAGAAATTTTGTAAAGAATTAGGCGCGGATTTATTTGGGGTTGCTGATATAAGAGATATCAAAAAAGATTTTACTAATTTATCCGGTTCAAATAAAATGGATACAGCAATTTGTTTAGGGGTTAGGGTTCAGAACGCCATTTTGAATGACATTCAAAACCAACCCACAAAATTATATTTTCATCATTACCGTAATTTAAATATGTTTTTAGACCAGCTTGCATTAAGGGTTGCTAATTTTTTACAAAATGCAGGATTTTTGGCTTTGCCTATTCCTGCTTCACAAATTGTGGATTGGCAGAAACAAAGCGCGCATTTATCTCATAAAAAAATCGGATATTTAGCTGGTTTAGGTTGGATTGGCAGAAATAATCTTTTGGTAAATAAAAAATTCGGCAGTCAGTTTCGGCTGGTCACAATTTTAACTGATATGAATACAAAAGTAGATATGCCCACAAAAGACAATTGCGCCAGTTGTTTTGCTTGTATTGAAAGTTGTCCGGTGGGAGCAATTAAAAAAGAGCCCAAGGATTTCGAGCATCTTAAATGTTTTGAGAAATTAAAAGAGTTTAAAAAACAGCATATTGTTGAGCAATGTATCTGCGGGATTTGTGTGAAAGCCTGTATGGGAAAAGTGTTCGCAAGGAAATAGGGGGATATTAAAATGTCGCCGATTGGTAAACAAATTGAAGCACTTTCAAAAATCAGCAAGGCAATTACTTCGGATTTGTATTTAGATGATATCCTAAAGTTAATCGTCACAGTTACAGCTCAGGCAACTGGCTCAAAAATCTGTTCATTAATGCTTTTGGATGAAGAGAAACAAAAGCTGATTATTAGAGTTACCCAGAGTATTTCAGAGGCATATAATAAAAAACCGCCATTAAAGGTCGGCGAAGGTATAGCTGGAAAGGTTGTTTTAGAAGGCAAACCAAAGGTAATTTATGATGTAGCACAGGAGAAAGAGTATAAATACAAGGATATTGCAAAAAATGAAGGCTTGGCTTCACTTTTATGTGTGCCGCTAATGGTAAAGAACAAAGTAATTGGCGTGATTAATCTCTATACCCACAAACCGCATAAATTTACTAAGGATGAAATAAATATAATTACAGCCATTGCTAATCAGGCGGCAATGGTGATTGAAAATACCGAGTTAATCATTAAGACACGGGTAATTCAAGAAGAACTGGAGGCAAGAAAGCTTATTGAACGAGCCAAAGGAATTTTGATGAAGGAGAGAAGTGTTTCTGAAGAAGAAGCATATCGTATGATTCAAAAACACAGCATGGACAACAGAAAAAGTATGCGCCAGGTAGCTGAGGCAATTATCTTAGCTTCAGAGATGAAGAAGGCCTAAATAATTTTGGAGGAAAACAAATGAACTGGCAAATTTTTTGGTTATCTTTTTCTACAATCTTTTTAGCAGAGATTGCTGATAAAACCCAGCTGGCAGTTATAAGTCTGGTTTCCAAAACCAAATTGCCCTTAGCAGTTTTTTTAGGAACAATGGCTGCATTTTTATTGGCAACTTTAGTTGCAGTTATATTCGGAGAGTTGATTATGAGGGTTATTCCGCAAAATGCGCTTCGTTTTTTAACTGGCAGTATTTTTGCAATTATTGGTATTTTAATTTTTCTGGGAAAATTATGACAAAGATAAAGGCAGTTAGTTTAGTTTCTGGTGGTTTAGATAGCGGCTTGGCTACAAGAATTGTTCTGGGGCTGGGAATAGAGCTTGCTGTTTTAAACTTTACAGGCCCATTTTGTTTATGCAATAAGCCCGGTGGCTGTAAATTCGAAGCTAAAAATCTTGCGCAAAGCTTTGGCCTTGAATTTAAGGTGGTTAATGTCTTTGACGAATTTATAGAAATTGTTAAAAATCCCAAACACGGTTACGGAAGCAATTTAAATCCTTGTATTGATTGCCGCATTTTAATGTTTAAGACAGCAAAAAAATTTATGCAAGAAATTGGAGCATCCTTTATTGTTACGGGTGAGGTCGTGGGTCAGAGGCCAATGTCTCAACAAAGACATACCTTAAGATTGATTGAAAAAGAAAGTGGTTTGGGGGGGTTGATACTTCGTCCTCTTTCAGCTAAGCTTTTGCCAGAAACTATTCCTGAAATTAATGGCTGGGTTAATAGAGAAAAATTACTTTCCATAAGCGGTCGTAGTAGAAAAGAACAGATCGCTTTAGTTAAGGAATTTGATATGGGGAATTATCCCTGTCCCAGCGGCGGATGTTTATTAACTGACCCTGGATTTAGCCAAAGGATGAGCGATTTATTGAAATATTCTGAAGTTTCCATTGAGGAGATAAAGCTTCTTAAAGTTGGCAGACACTTTAGATTATCTCCCACAGATAAATTGGTAGTTGGCAGAGACGAAACAGAAAATGAGGTTTTGTTGAAGTTGGCAAAGGAAACTGATTTTATTTTTATGCCCTGCGAAGTAAAAGGCCCAGTGGCATTGGGAAGAGGGAAGGATTTTGATAACGGTTTGATGGATTTATCTGGTTCTATTGTTGCGCGTTACTGTGATAAGGCGGCAGAAGAGAAGGTGATTATTAAGGTAAGGCAAGGGATTCAAGATGCAACTCAAGAACTAGTTTGCCAATCAATAAAAGAAGAAAGCTTAAATGAATTTAGAATTTAATTTAAAAGTCATCTTGACAAAACAAAGAAATCATTATAGTATTTAAGCAGATACTAAAATAAACTTATAAGCTATTATGAAAAATGTAGCAGGCCTCTTTAAGATATTTTGTGTAGATAAAAGGATAAAGATAATTGAGCTTCTAAAAAATAGTTCAATGAATGTTAATGCATTGGCCGATGCCTTGAAAATAAGCCCATCCGCTGT
Organism: Candidatus Omnitrophota bacterium; assembly: GCA_030692045.1. Taxonomy (GTDB): domain Bacteria; phylum Omnitrophota; class Gorgyraeia; order JAUYCX01; family JAUYCX01; genus JAUYCX01. The sequence goes on along the minus strand of JAUYCX010000041.1, from coordinate 23,695 downwards.
TTCTCAGCATTTACGTATCTTAAAATCAGCAGGGTTAGTTAAGGACGAGAGAAGTGGTTACTGGATTCACTATTCTCTAAATAAAAGTGTTCTTGAAAAAGCCAGGAAAATGCTAAATAAAATATGCTCCTGTGGATGTTTGTTAAAGACCGGTAAGTAGGTATATTTTTTTCTAATTTATTTAAGTATTTAACTATATACTTAATCAAATTGAAAGGAGGTGATTTAGATGTGTGGCGAAGGTAGAGCTAAATGTGAGGTTAAGGTAATAGAACTTAAAGACGGTTATCAAGTTCGAATTACTGGAGGCAAGATAAAGAATGCACTTAAGCCAGAAAATTTAAAAGAGTGCATCCAAGCTTGTTGTTCTGGCGAGGCGCCATTTAAAGACATCTGCGGCAGTTAGGATGTGACTTTTTAAGTCTGGGTAGCCTTAAAGCTACCCAGACTACTCAAATTTTAAAAGAGAAATTATAATGGATTTTAATTTAAATTAAAAGCAAAATTAATAAGATTTTATTTTGACATCTTATTTTATATATGCTAATATTCGAATATACTAAATTATGAAGAACCTTATGGATCAAAAACTTTACGAACTTCATGCGGCAATGTGTCAGGTCTTTACCTCACCTAAACGGTTAGAGATACTAAACCTTTTAAGAGATAGAGAACTGTCTGTGGGAGAATTGGCAAAGCTTGCCAAAATCCGACAGGCGAACCTCTCTCAACACCTAAGCATCTTAAGAGAAAGAGGTGTTGTTAAGACAAAGAGAGAAGGAGTTGTGATTTATTATTCTCTGGCTAATCCTAAAATTATTAAGGCCTTCGATATTATAAGAGAAATGCTTTTGGAACGGTTTGCTGAGAATGATAAATTGATTAAAGGCATTCGTAAATGGAGGTCAAATGATTAAAAGAATTTTTGGTTTTTCTGTAGAGCATCCCAAATTAATTATTCTTCTTACTTTGATAGTTACGATTTTATTCTTGTGGCAATTTCCAAAAATAAGGATAGACACAGATCCCAAACACATGCTTCCCACTACTTCTCCGGTACGAGTATATAACGACGAGATAGACCGTCTGTTTTCCCTTCACGCAGATACGATTGTCTTAGGTATCTCAAACAAAGAAGGCATAATCAATCCAAATACACTTAAGAAGATTGCTTTTATTACTCAATCTGTCCTGAAGATTAAGGGGGTAATTACACAAGATGTCTTGAGCCTATCTACGGTAAACGACGTTATTGTAAAAGAAGATCGCCTTGAGGTAAGGCCATTATTAGATAAAACCCCTGAAACAAAAGATGAGTTAAAGACCATGAAAAAGATTCTTTATGACAATCCTATGTTAGTGGATAGATTCATCGCTAAAGATGGCAAAACTACAGCTATTTATATTACCATTGAACCTGCGGCCAATGGTAAGGCGATAGCTGATTTTATCAGAAAGATTGTGAAAGAAGTTGGGCCTCCGGAGGAATATCATCTCGCGGGAGATCCGATTGCCAGAGACACCTTTGGCTCCCAGATGTTCATGCAGATGGGCCTTTTTTCTCCCATCTCTGGAATGGTGATGTGTATTGCCCTCTTCCTTATGTTTAGGAATTTTACCCTTGTATTCACCAATATGGGCGTAGCGATGATAAGCATATTGTGGAGTTTAGGCCTATTGATTGGCATGGGTTTTCCTGTGCACATAATGAGTTCGATGATGCCTGTATTTTTGATGGCAATCAGCACTGATACAGTGCATATTTTTAATGAGTTCTATTTCCGTTTTAGAGAAGTTAAAGATAAAAGAAAAGCAGTTATGGAGACAATGAATACGATCGCGAAACCGGTATTCTACTCAGACCTGACTACCGCTGTTGGTTTTGCCTCTTTAGCCACCGTAACTATCGTTCCTGTAAAGGTGTTTGGATTATTCGTTGCTTTTGGGACATTCGTGATACTTCTTATGAGCTACACATTTGTGCCGGCGATATTGATGGTTATGAAAGAAAGCGCCATCCAAAAGGCGCTTAAGCGAGAGGATACTAAACAAGATAAAGCTCAGGCAGGCTGGTTAGTCAAACTCGGGAGTTTGAGCTTATCCAAAAGGCCGGCTATTTTAAAGATTGGCCTTATCCTGATAGTATTCTCTGTAATTGGGATTAGCCGAATTCACGTCAATAACAATATGGTTTCCTGGTTTAAGGCAAAAAGCGAAATAAGGCGTTCGGATAAGATTCTAAATAAAGAACTGGGAGGCACGTCGCTGGCTTATTTTGTCCTGGATTCTGATAAGGATGATTTTATCAAAGAACCATCCACGCTTCGCTATATTGAAGCTCTGCAGCGCCAGTTAGAACAGAATCCCCTCGTAGGTAAAACAACTTCCGTAGCTGATTATGTAAAGCACATAAACCGCGTGCTCCATCAAAATGACCCGAAGTTTGAAGTTATACCTGAATCCAAAGATGAAATCGCTCAGTATCTATTTCTTATGGAGATGTCAGCCAGGCCGAATGATCTTAACAATGTAGTGGATTATCCATTCAAGAGGGCAAATATCTGGATACAGCTTAAATCCTGGGATGCTGGTGTAATGCGTAAGCTTATCCAGACCGTACAAAAATACACTTTGAATCATCCTTTGCCTGAAGCCAAATTCAAACCCGCGGGTATTGCCTATTTTAATATGATCTGGAACGATGAAGTGCTCCAAGGTATGATATCGAGTTTTCTTGCTTCGTTGGTATTGGTACTGGGTCTTTTGATTTTTGAATATCGCTCTTTAAAATGGGGTATCATAAGCTCTATACCGCTCTTAGCCACCATTGTAATAATCTATGGAATGGTAGGATGGATCGGTAAGGATTTTGACATGCCGATAGCGGTTTTATCCACACTTTCTTTAGGTATGGCAATTGACTTTGCTATTCACTTCGTGAGCAGATTTAAGCAGCGATATAAAGAAGTACCCAATTTAGAGGAAGCATTGGTCTGGACGGTGGGTCGTCCCGGCAAAGGTATAATGAGAAACGCTATTTTGTTTGCATTAGGCTTTGCAGTTATGATGTTTGCCAGCCTCACTCCTTATATTACCGTTGGTATATTCATGGCTTTAATTATGGTATTAAGTTCTGTAGCAACATTAATATATTTGCCAGCATTAATTGTCAATTTTAAAAAATGGTTACCTTTTAGATAATGTCCTTCCCCGCCACAGAAACAATGGCGGGTCAGGATCAAATTTACGAAGTAAATTTGGAGGGCGATAAAGATGAGATATGTAAAAGCATTGATTATCCCGGATTTTTCCTGCCCGCCGCTGGCGGGCGAAGAAAAATCCTCCCCGAGCGATAGTGAGGGGCCGCATGGCCAAATTCGACGAGAATTTGGCCAGTTTTGCGGGGTATCCCAAATTTTGTGGCTGCGTAAAATAGCGTCTGCCTGCCGTAGGCAGGCGAGAAAAATCCGGGATACCTTGCGAAGCCGACAAAATCCTCTTCGGATTTTGTCGCGCAACCCCTTCGGGGCAAAATTTGCTATCGCAAAATTTGGGATTATGATATTGGCGTTAGGAATAATCTGGACAAAGGTGTCTTTTTCCAGTGACAGGTTAACTCCGGAAGAAATCGTTCGTGTCTGTTACGCCCGTTTTTATTACGCAGGCGAAGATATGCGCGCAAAGGTTCTGATGGAGCTTATAAATAAAGTTGGCCAAAAGAGGGTAAGGGAACTTACAATGTTAAGGAAGGATTACGAAGATGGCGGCAATCAAAAGTACTATATGTATTTTCATAGACCAGCGGATGTGAAGGATACCACATTTATGGTCTATAAGTACCCTGAGAGGGATGACGACCGTTGGCTATTCATCCCTGCACTCGATTTAGTCAAGAGGATCGCTAGTAACGATAAGTTCTCGAGCTTTGTGGGAAGCGACTTCAGTTATGAGGACATTTCGGGCAGAAAGCCGGAAGAGGACAGCCATACTATGTTAAAAAAAGAGATGATAAATAATAGAACTTGTTTCGTTATCGAAAGCCTTCCCAAAGAGACTTCAGCGTACACCAGAAGAGTCTCGTGGATTGACGAAGCAAACTTTTTGCCCATAAAAGAAGAATTCTATGATAGACAGAATGAACTATATCGAACCTTTGAAGCCTTAGAGATTAAAGATATAGATGGGATTCTAACCATAACCAAGAGGGCGATGAGAAATGTTAAAACTGGCCACAGTACAGAAGTGACCTTTCAAGAGGTGAAATACAATTTAAGCATAACAGACGATATCTTTACGGAACGGTTTCTGCGCAACCCTCCGCAGCAGTGGCTGAAGGAATAAGATGATGAAGGGTGCGCTTGTAATTGCTGTAGTGATTTCGTCTATATACGCGCTCCCGGCGCAGGCAGCCAAGCTTCCGCAGTGGCATGGTTTTGTTGAACAGGCCTACGCTGGCCGCATTAGCCAGGACCGGCTTACCAAACATCAGGATTACAACATGCTTGAACAGCGGGTGCAATTAAAGACCCGCTACGGAATCCCGGGGGAGAATCTTCTTTCCCACTGGAACAGCGTGGTCACGTACAAAGGCGATTTTCTTTTGGATGAGTATTTTGACACGACCGGCTCCTATGAGGTGCGCGAGCTTAACCTTGCTTTCAGCCCGACAAGGATAATAGATATCAAGGCCGGCAGGCAGGTGCTGACATGGGGAACAGGGGATTACCTTTTTATCAACGATCTTTTTCCCAAGGATTACATTTCGTTTTACATCGGAAGGGATGATGAGTATCTGAAAAAACCATCCGATGCACTGCGTATATCACTGTACCCTAAAACAGTCAACATCGATTTTGTACTTATCCCGTATTTTACCCCCAATACCATGCCAGAAGGGGACAGGTTGTCTTTTTTTGATAGCTTCCAGAGAGGTATTACCGGCCGCGCCAGCGAGCGTAACGCCGTTAAGCCCGCGTGGCAGACGGAGAACATGCAGTATGCGTTGCGGCTTTACCGGACTTTCGGTAGCACGGAAGGCGCGCTGTATTATTACCGCGGATTTGACCCTTCGCCGCGCAGTTACTTGGATGAGGCCAACCGCCAGCTTTTCTACGAGCGCTTGGATGCCTACGGTGCAAGCGTGCGCGGCTCATTTGCCGGCGGTATCAGCAATGCAGAGATAGGCTATTACCGTTCGCGCCAGGATGTCGAAGGCAATAACCGCCTCATTGAGAATTCCATACTCAAATGGCTGATAGGCTACGATAAGGACCTGGGCAATGACCTTAAGGTCGGGGCGCAGTATCTTTTTGAACAGAAACTCGATTATGCCGCGTACAAGGAGGCGCTTCTGTCGTCTGATTATTTTTGGGACGAATACCGGCACCTTTTGACCCAGCGAATCACCAAATTCTATAAAAACCAGACCGTGATGGTAGGGCTGTTTAACTTTTGGTCGCCTTCGGATAAAGATGGCTATGCGCGCGCATCGTGTGCCTATGATATTACCGACCAGTGGAAACTCACCTTTGGAATTAATATTCCTTGGGGAGAGGATGGTATTACGGATTTTGGGATGATGAAGAAGAACAAAAACGCGTTTGTGCGGGTGCGCTACAGTTTTTAAGTGAGCACATAAGTTATGGAGCTTTAGATTAAAGATGTAAGCGACATAACTTATAAGTGCGAACTTACCCCGATAACTGCGAGAAAATACAGAATGGATTTTCGAAGCGTTTTGTTATCGGGGTTTAATTGGATTATCCCTTTTCGCAAGATGTATCAAAATTCTTTACAATAATTTTGATACGCTCAAAGGGATCAATTCGCACTTATAACTTATGTCGGAACACATTAAATAGCTGCTCCATAAGTTATGTGCTCATTGAGGAAGCGAGAAAGATGACATTAGAACGATTATTGAGGGGTATTGCGGGTTTTTTCGTCTTAGGCAGCCTTCTATTATCTTATTTTGTAAGCCCAAAATGGCTATGGTTTACCGCGTTCGTCGGTTTTAGTCTTTTTCAATCCGTCTTTACCAATTGGTGTCCTATGATGTGGGTTTTAAAAAAGTGCGGAATGAAATAAAAGATGAATTGAAAAGGGGTAAAATATGGATAAAATGACAGTTATTCTTAATGAAGGACCTACTACTATGCGTTCCTGGAATGGGATACGTCTGGCCGGAGGTTTGTTGGATGTGAATATAGAGGCTGAGATAATTTTGTTTGATGAGGCGGTTTTCTGTGCTAAGAAAACCCAGAATCCACCTGAGGAATTGAAGGGTTTAAATCTTGCCCATAAGTTGTCAGATTTGATTAAGCTTGGTGTCAAGGTCTTGGTTTGCGGAAGTTGCTGTGAAGTAAAAGGACTAAAAAAAGAAGAGTTAATTGAAGGCGCAGAAGTTTGTTGTCTGACAGATGTTGCCAATGCCATAAAAACAAGTAAGCAAACGCTGGTATTTTGAAGGTTTAAATGCTCAATCTAAATCCCGATGAAATTAAGAAGTTGGTGAAAGATAAATATAGCGACGTATCAAAAAATCCTTGCGGTGTATTTAATTTCCCAGTAGGCAAAATCTTTGCCTTAAAAGTAGGTTACCCTAAAGAGGTATTGGATAATTTACCTCCTTCTCTGACCGAATCCTTTACCGGAGCAAATAACCCCCAGCCTTTTGTAGAACTGAAAGAAGGAGAGATAGTTTTGGATTTGGGTTGTGGAGCAGGATTGGACCTTTACTTTTATGCCAAGGCGGTTGGAGAAGTGGGCAAAGTCTATGGTTTAGACATATCAGAAGATATGGTCAATAAGGTAAAGCGAAATATGGAGCTATCAGGAATAAAGAATGCGGAGATTTCTGTTGGTGAATCCGACAATCTACCTTTTAACGATGATTTCTTTGATGTCGTTGCCAGTAACGGTATATATAATCTCTCTCCTGATAAAGATGCGGTGATGAGAGAAGTTTACCGCGTATTAAAGCCAGGAGGCCGTACTGTATTTTGTGAGATTGTTTTAAAAGAGCCTTTTTCAGAAGATGAAAGAAAAAATCACAGCGATTGGTTTAGATGCATTGGAGGCGCGTTAGTGGAAAAAGATTTTTTGGCTCTTATGGAGAAAATGGGATTCAAGGATACAGAAGTCATTTCTAAATGTCGCAATGCCCGTACAGGACACCCATTAGCAATTTGTGCTAATATTAGAGCCCATAAGTAAGAATATTTCTTATAAATATAATTTTAAATTCCAGTAACGAGATATTCACTTGTGATACCTGCCTAAAACAGCGTAATAGTCAAGGTTCAAATTTATGTCCCATCTCAACAATGAAGGATATGTATAAGATAGTTGCTGAATCAGATAAAATCTTAACCTTCTAATTTCTCACCAGTTAATCTACTTTTTAACTATCTATAAATTTTCAAGAAGACCTTTGGTCGAGAAAGTTTTCTCGACACTAGCGAAAAAATAAGCACAAGTTTGTATTTTCTCGCTTGCGCCGAAAAAGTATTTTCGGCATCAAGCAAAATTTAAACGCTAGTTAGCAAATTTTGCTTGACAATATTTTTTTTATTTGTATAATGAAAATGATTTTCAGTTTCATTGACACAGATTACACAGATAGTTATGCAAAAAGAAATAGAATTATTCAAAAGCAGTCTTAAAAAAAGTAATCTAAAAGTTACTAGCCAACGCCTTAAGGTGTTAGAAGTTTTCTTAAAAACAGAAAAACACGTCAGCTGTGACGAGTTATATCGGGTTATTCGTCGAGCTTACCCTGAGATTGGTTACGCCACAGTCTATAGAACCCTTAAACTTATTCAAAAGACAGGCTTAGCCAGAGAAGTTGATTTTGGAGATAGAACCTCTCGGCTTGAGCATAATTTTGGCCATGAGCATCACGATCATCTTATTTGTCTTAAATGCGGCAGATTCTTTGAGGTTTTTGATTCAGACATAGAACGTCTGCAGGAAAAGCTTGCAAGAAAAAGCAATTTCACTCCCATAAGACACAAGATGGACATCTTTGGCTACTGCCAAAAATGTAAATAATAAAATGAGCATTAACGAGACTATCCTTAAAAATATATTCGCTTTGGTTAAGGACTTAAAATTTGGAGAAATAATAATCAAGGTTCAGGATTCTTGTATTGTTTCAGTTGAAAGGCACGAGAAGATTCGTTTGAAGAAAGCTGACTCTAAAATAGGAGAGGCAAAGGTTAAAAATTAATCCAAGCTGACCAGAAAGCTGGAGGTAAGGTTTATGCGAAAGGTGCAGTTTCTATGTTTAACAAATTTCTGGTTGGTTTTGGGATTATATTTTTTGCTTTAGCTTCATTTTGTTTTGCTGACCAAAGAGCCTATGTCTGGACTTACGAATATATGACTATGCCAAAAGGTAAATCTGAGGTTGAGTATTATCTAACTACAGAATTACCGGATAATAATGCATCTAATAAAAATACCTTAAAGCATTGGTTAGAATATGAATATGGCTTAACAGATCATTGGGATGTAGCGATTTATCAACAATTCCTCAACAAAAACAAACAAAAAGACCGCCATTTTAAATATGATGGCTTTAAGATAAGAACTCGATATCGCCTGGCAGAAAAGAAAACATTGCCGTTGGATACGCTTTTTTATCTTGAATATAAAAGAAATAGCGATTTTTCCAAGCCAAATGAAATAGAAGCAAAATTGGTTTTAGCCAAGGATATCGGAGATTTTAATTTAAGCTATAATCAGGTCTTAGAACGCGCTTTAGAAAATGAAGGTAAAACAGATTTTGGCTACGCTATAGGGGTAAACAGGATTTTTTCTTCAAGCTTTAAAGCTGGCATAGAATCAAAGGGAAGTTATTCGGATAAAGAATTTTTGCTTGGGCCAACTATTGCTTACCGTGCTAACAAATTCTGGTGGTCAATGGGTGTTGCTTTTGGCACAAATCATAATTCTGATGATTTCCAATCTCGGTTGATTATAGGAGCGCCTTTTTAAAGCAATGTTTAGTTTTTTTAAAAAAATAAATCCTTTAGAAAAAAATACTTGCTCAGCAACTCAGACAAGAAAAATCGCAATTGTTGGCAATCCCAATGTTGGCAAATCAGTGATATTCAATAATTTGACTGGCAGTTATGCCACTGTCTCCAATTATCCTGGAACAACGGTTGAAGTTTCTAAGGGGATTTGTAAAATTGGCGAATTTGTATTTGAGGTAATTGACACCCCTGGAATGTACTCGCTTTTACCAATCACTGAAGAAGAAAGGGTTGCCCGCTCAATTATTTTTAAAGAATGTCCAGAAATAATTCTTCATATAGTTGATGCCAAGAGTTTGCAAAGAATGCTTCCCTTAACTCTTCAACTTATCGAAGCAAGGCTCCCGTTGATTTTGGTTTTAAACATTATGGATGAGGCAGAGGATTTGGGAGTAGAATTTGAATTAAATCGTTTAGAACAGGAATTGAATATTCCAGTTGTTGCCACAGTTTCTCTAACCGGCCGAGGAATGGATATCTTAAAAGGAAGGATTGAAGAGTATGTCAGAAGAAACAACCCTGGAAATTGCCGTTGAGCTTATTGAGAAGATTTTAATTGCTGATTATCCTGTCTCTAAAAGAGCCATCTCTTTATTATTACTTCAAGAGGATAGGGAGATTGAAGGCTTAGTCAAGCAAAAAGAACCTCAGGATTTCCCACAGATACAGGAAATTATTTCTCGCACAAAAGAAAGCTATTCGCAGCCTCTCAGTTTTTTAATTTCTCTAAGACGCCAGGAAGAAGCAAACCAAATTTGCCAAAGGGTAATGCGGTTTAGCGAAAAAAATAAGTTTTCCTTAAAAGAAAAGTTTAGTCAAATTTTGATGAATCCTTTTATGGGAGGCCCGATTTTACTTATTATTCTTTATTATGGGCTTTATAAATTCGTGGGAGATTTTGGTGCCGGGGTTGTGGTAAATTTTCTTGAAGTTAAAGTGTTTGAACAGATTATCAATCCCGCTCTAACTAAATTTTTTACTGCCATTATCCCTTTTAAAATTATTCAAGAGCTTTTAGTGGGCGAATATGGAGTTCTCACTTTGGGAGTTAGGTATGCTGTGGCGATAATCCTGCCGATCGTGACAATATTCTTTCTGGTATTTGCTGTGATTGAGGACTCAGGTTATCTTCCGCGCTTAGCTATGCTTATTGATCAGCTGTTTAAAAAAATTGGTTTAAGCGGCCGGGCAGTTATTCCCATGGTTTTGGGTTTTGGCTGTGATACAATGGCAACAATGGTTACTCGCACGCTTCCTACTAAACGCGAGCGCATTATTGCCACTCTTCTTTTAGCGTTAGCAGTTCCCTGCTCTGCTCAATTGGGCGTGATTATGGCATTGTTGGGCGGTAGGCCGCTAGCTATGTTTATTTGGATTATCGTAATAAGTCTTGTTTTTCTATTTGTAGGAGTTTTGTCAAGCTGGATAATCCCCGGAGAGATGCCTTCATTTTATATGGAAATTCCACCGCTGAGATGGCCTCAAGTTTCCAATGTTTTAAGAAAGACTTACAGCCGTGTGCGCTGGTATATTAAAGAGGTGTTTCCCATTTTTATTTTTGCAAGTTTTCTGATTTGGCTGGGAGAGTTAGTAGGCATTTTTAATATTCTGGTTGGGTTTCTGAAATTTCCTGTTCGGCTAATCGGTTTACCCGATAAAGCCGCAGAAATATTTTTGTTCGGATTTTTTCGAAGAGATTACGGTGCAGCAGGGCTTTATGATTTAAATAAGCAAGGACTATTAACTGGCAGACAGTTGGTTGTGGCTTGCGTTGCATTAACGCTATTTTTACCCTGCATTGCACAGTTGCTGATGAATATTAAGGAAAGGGGAATTAAAACCGGAGCGTATATATCTTTGTTTATTCTTTTTATTTCTTTTTTTGTGGCATATATTTTAAATTCTATTTTAGAATTCTTTAATGTAGTGATAAAATAATTCGGAAGGAGAATTTTATGGAACTAAGCGAACGTGCAGAAGAGGTTTTAGAGGCGCTCTGGATACAAAAAGAGGAGGAGGGTAAGAAACCACTGGATTTAGGAATTGTGCGCGACGACCCTGCACAAAAAGAGCTTTTGTCTCTGGGTTATATTAAGATAGAAGCTGGCCACATAATCCTTTTAGAAAAAGGTAAAAAAGAAGCCGAAGCAGCTATAAGGCGCCACCGCCTTGCTGAGCGATTGCTCACGGATGTTTTAGACATAAAGCAAAAGTTGATAGATGAAGTGAGCTGCCGCTTTGAACATCTCTTGCATAAAGGGGTTGAAGAAAATGTCTGCACTCTCTTGGGCCACCCAAAGATTTGTCCGCACGGCAAACCCATTCCTCCGGGAAATTGCTGCAAGGTTTTTGAAAAGAAAGCCGCCGCCTTAGTCGTGGTACTTACAGAAATGCAGCCAGGTCAAAAAGGGAAAATTGCATATCTAAATACAAAAGACCATGAAAAATTAAATAAACTTTTAGCCATGGGTGCCTTGCCAGGGGTAGCTATATCTTTAATTCAAAAGTTTCCTTCCTATGTATTTCAGATTAGCTCAACCCAGTTTGCTATAGACTCAGAAATTGCTAAGCAGATTTTTGTGAGGTTGTCGCGATAGTATGAATTTAAATGTATTAATTAGAGAAAACCCTCTTTTTTTATCCCTTACCAGAAAACAATTAGAAAATATTAATCATATAGCGCTTATAAAAAAATACAAAAAAGAAGAATTGATTTTTTCTGAGGGCGATTTGGCAAAAGGTTTTTATCTGGTTATTTCAGGAAGGATAAAGGTGTATAAACTATCTTCCTCGGGCAAAGAATTTATACTCGACATTTTTACTACTGGGCAGACAATTGCTGAAGCAGCAATTTTTTCTGGAGAAACCTTTCCTGCTTATGCTGAGGCATTAACAGATTCGCAATTACTATACATTCCCAAAGCTGAGTTTTTAAGACTTTTGAAAGAATCGCCAGATTTAAGCCTTAAGATGTTGAGTTCTTTCTCGCAAAGGCTGAGAAAGTTTTCAGTAGCAATTGAAGAGTTGTCGCTAAAAGAGGTTACTTCGCGCCTTGCAAGGTATATATTAGAATTATCTAAGCAATCTGGGTTAAGAACACCAAAAGGAATAGAGTGCAAACTTAACCTAACAAAAGAACAGTTAGCCAAAAGCCTCGGTACAATTTCAGAAACCCTCTCCCGCAGTTTAAAGAAATTAAAAGAAAAGAAAGCTATTTCAATCCAAGCCAATAAAATTACCATCCTCAACCTTAAGTTTCTGGAAAGTATATCCTCGGGCAGCAAAATTTAACACAAATTTTCTTAAAATCACAAATAAATATTTTTTTATTTTTTGACTTAAATCAAAGCAAAAAATTAACTATTGGATTATACTTTATGTTGAAAGAAGAAAAAAATTTAAGATTAATCAAAAGAACAGGGAGATGAATTTATGGAAAGATTAAAACAAGCACTTAAAAAATTGCATGAAGCAAAGCCAGAAGAACTCGATAAAGTAAAAAAAGAGGTGAGGAAATATTTTAGAGATACTAATCCCACAGAGCTTGCTTTGGCAGAGCAGGAGCTTATTCAGGAAGGCGTTAGTCGCAACGAGTTAAAAAGACTTTGTGATGTTCACCTTGATGTAATGAAGGAAGAGCTTCACGCAAAGGCAAAGCGCATAAGACTGCCAGCATCACATCCAATCTCTATTTTGAAGGATGAACACAAGATAATAAAACGTAACCTAAAAAGACTTAAACACATATTAGAAAAATTAAGCATTGTAAATTCTTTTGAAAAGGCAAGGCAGCAGGTTAACACCTTAAAAGAACTTTCTCACTTCTTCTTAGAAACTGAAAAGCACCATCAAAGAGAAGAGGAAGCCCTTTTTCCTCGATTGGAAGAGCATGGTATAACTGAGCCACCTCAAATTTTTAAAGAAGATCATGCGGAATTTAAAGCGAAAAAGAAGAGCCTCAATGAAATTGCGATGGCCCAACAAGAAAAGGATTTTAAGGAATTTTTAGAAGGAATTACGCCTCTGATAGAATTTTTGACTAAGAATTTAGAGGAGCATATTTACAAAGAAGACAATATTCTTTATCCTATGGCGCTTGAGGTTTTAGAAAAAGAAGAGTGGAAAGAAGTGCGCAAAAAATTTGATGCTATTGGATATTGTTGTTTTGCTCCAGAAGATATCAAATGAAGCCATCCGCCACAAAACTTGGCGGATTTAATTCGCAGACGCCCTGCGGGCTATGATTTATGTCATTTCATTCCATAAATCGTCTGCTCATTAAAAAAGGAGGCAGCAAAATGGCTATGGAAGGTTGTCCTGGTTCAAGAATGCAAGATTTTAGAAAGAAAGAAACGGCGGGTGATGAGTCTGGTAAAAGGCAGTCACAACTTATGCAGTGGCCAATACAACTTCATTTGGTTTCGCCAATGGCACCTTATTACCAGAAAGCAGATGTGCTTTTATCAGCTGATTGTGTGGCGTATAGCGTAGGAGATTTTCATAAAGATTATTTAAAAGGAAAAAGCATTGCCATTGCTTGTCCCAAACTCGATGAAGGCCAGGATGAGTATGTGGAAAAAATAAAATCTCTTATTGATGATGCCAAGATTAATACTCTTACTGTAATGATTATGCAGGTGCCTTGTTGCGGTGGTTTAGTGGCTATGGCACAGCAAGCTTTACAAGAAGCCAAGAGAAAGATTCCTGTTAAATCTATAGTTGTAAGTCTTCAAGGAGATATTCTTTCTGAGGAATGGGTAAATGAAGGCATAACTTACGGAGCGTAAGCGAACGTAAGTTATAAGCCTGAATTTGACCCAGCACTAATTTTTGTAATAGTGCGTTATTCAGAATTGTTGGATTAGTTATTAGATTCCCCTTTTATTTTTAAAAAAGCGCTTTTTCAAAAATTAGTGCTGGGTTCAATTCGCAGACGTCCGCCAAGAAACGTGGCGGACTACAACTTGTGGTCACTTCGTTCCACAAGTTGTCTGCTCATTGAAGGAGTAACTATGTGCGAAGTTAAAATAAAATGGAAACAGCCCTTTTATGATGATGTTGAGCCGATAAAATTAAAAGAGCCATTAGCAGTATTTTTGGGCGCAATTGATGAGGCAGAAGAATTTGTTTTTACTTATAGCGATGCTGTAAAATTAGCTGGCCATTCTTGCCCGGCGGTATCTGGTGCTTACAAAATAACACAAAAGGCTCTCAAAGTCCTTTATGGCAATGAAATTCCCATAAGAGGAGAGATAAGTGTTAAGATTTTGGGTAGTGTTGAGCATGGCGCCAATGGCCCTATTTCGCAAGTTATTAGCCTTATAACAGGCGCCGCGCCAGAAACTGGATTTGCTGGTTTGGGAGAAAGGTTTGAGCGCAAGGATAAATTAGTTTTTGACGAAAAGAATGAAGAGCCAAATGCCTTTGTTTTTACTCGGGACGATAATAAAAAGTCAGTCAAAGTTACATATTATCCAGAACGCATTCCACAAAAAGAAGAGCTATCGAGACTTTTTACAAAATGTGTCGTAGGAACAGCAGATAGGCAACAAAAAGAAAAATTTATACAAATGTGGCAGGAAAGGGTAAGAATAGTTTTATTTGAAGAGGTTAAAGGTTTATTCACAGTTGAGAGTTTCAATTAAAAAGGTTATAACGACCTTTGATTAAAGATAATTTATTATAAGAATATGAAGAGAAAAATTATAAAAATAGATGAAGAAAAATGTAATGGTTGTGGTTTATGCATTCCCAATTGCCCTGAAGGGGCATTGCAGATAATAGATGGAAAGGTAAGGCTGGTTAGCGATTTATACTGTGATGGCTTGGGTGCTTGCCTTGGCTATTGTCCTCAAGGGGCAATTACTGTTGTAGAAAGAGAGGCAGAAAAATACGTAGAGACAAAGGTAATGGATAATATTGTAAAACAAGGCACCAATGTCATAAAGGCGCACTTAAAGCATCTTAAGGAACATAATCAGGATGCATACTTAAAAGAGGCGCTTAATTATCTTAAAGAGAAAGAAATTAAAATTGTAACATCATAGGAAATATTTTGGTCGTAAAAAAAAGTGTGATATAATAAAGTAAGACCACAGCTTACGTCAACTTTCGTTTCCGTAAGTTGTAGGCTCATTTGAAAAGGAGAGCTTTATGAAGACAAAAAAGATATTTGCAAATGTGGGAGAAAAGGAGGTAACTCGCGCAATCGTTGCCGAGTTTGCCAAGGAATTCCAGAAATATGTGGAGAGTGATTGTTTAATTGTGGGTGCAGGCCCCTCTGGCCTTATGGCAGGGCGAGAGCTTGCCAAAAAGAATATTAAGGTTTTTATCATTGAACGCAATAATTATTTAGGGGGTGGCTTTTGGATTGGCGGGTATTTAATGAATAAACTTACTGTGCGTAAGCCCGGACAATTAGTGCTTAAAGAATTGGGCATTCCTTATAAAGAGTATAGTAAAGGTCTTTTTGTTGCCGATGGCCCCCATGCCTGTTCTAAATTAATTGCTTCGGCTTGCGATGCAGGTGTAAAGTTCGCCAATATGACCATTTTTGATGATTTAGTTTTAAGGGAAAATAATCGCGTTGCCGGAGCTGTAGTAAATTGGACCCCTGTTTCCAGCCTCCCTCGGGAGATTACCTGCGTTGACCCAGTTGCCTTAGAGACAAAGGTTGTAGTGGATGCCACAGGCCATGATGCAAGTGTAGTAAGAAAACTTGAAGAGCGCGGCTTAATAAAGATGCCAGGCTTTGGCGCGATGTGGGTTGAGCGTTCAGAGGATTTAGTTGTTGAGCACACGAGTGAAGTCCATCCGGGATTAGTTGTATGCGGGATGTCAGTAACAACAACTTATGGACTTCCACGAATGGGGCCTACCTTTGGTGCGATGCTGCTTTCCGGAAAGAAGGCTGCCGAAGTTGTATTAAAGATTCTTAAGAAATAAAGCGTGTTGAAAAAGTTTTTTTTACCCGAAACTGTTTATATATATCATGAGAATCTAAGGGAAATAGATTTTAAAAAATTAAGTAAATTTATCACAAAAACCTTTGGCAAAATAAAGGTTAAAGTCATTCATTTAAAAAGTCAAATAATTAAAACAAGGGGAATAGTTTTTGATCTTTTAAATACCCATAAGGCGTTTAATAAAATCTCAGCCTCTAAAGGAAAAACCACTTGCGATATAGTTTTAACTGATAGGCTTATCGCCACAGAGGATGAGTTTAAGCGATTGCATCTACGTGCGGCAATTTTTAGTCAGCCCGTTGTAATTTCATTGTCAGGCATAGTAGAAGCTCCTGCAAAAGGCAAGAAATATTATCTTTACAAAAAACAGTTTGAGTCTTTAGGTATTTGGGAATTAAAGAAAGATTGGCTTAAAGAAAAATTTAGGGGTAAGTTTATTGATTATGGTGATAAGCGCTTAACTGAAGTTTTAAAAGGTTATGTAGCCCAAGCAATATTTTTTTGGATATTGGGTAATCCTTTTTGCTCAACAAAAAGTTGTCGGCTTTACAATAGCCATTGGCAGAAGGATTTGATTTTTTCACAGATAATAAAGGGAGATTTTTGTGCCAAGCATAAAAAAGTGCTATCACAAATTAAATATGGAGGATAATATGCGCGAAAAAGTTGAGAAAGCAATAGAAAAGATTAAGCCCATGCTTGCAGCTGACGGTGGAAGTCTGGAATTGGTGGAAGTAACTTCTGATGGCATTGTTAAGGTAAGGCTTACAGGCGCGTGTGGAGGCTGTCCAATGAGCCAGATGACGTTGAAGATGGGCATTGAGAGAATTCTAAAAAAAGAGGTTCCTGAAATAAAAAGTGTTGAGGCAGTTTAGCGATGGATAGATGTCCCGGCAGAGAAAAAGGTTTAGATGCTAAGATAATAAAGTGTCCAGCTTGCGGGTATCTAATTGAGTTTTTTTCTGACGAATTAAAACGTAAATGCCCTAATTGCAAAACTGAAGTAAGGCAAGATAAACTTCCTTCTTGCATTGACTGGTGTAAGTCAGCACGGGAGTGCTTAGGAGATAAGCTTTGGAAGGAATTAGGGCTTGAAGATAGAAAGAAGAAAAGGTTAAAAGACAAAAAAGTAGATAAATCAAAAAATAAAAAATAGCTTTTTAAGGATAAGCTAAGGTTTATCCATGAAAGAAAAATCTGCTTCAAAAAATCTTTTCAATTTTCTTGCCTTAATTTTAATTCTATTTTTTAGCTGGTTATTGGGCCGGTACTGCAAAATCGATACAAATTATTTACAAAGCCTCTTATTAAAATTTCCCTTTGTTATTGCAGGTATACTTTTTATTTTCCTTTATGTAGTGTTAAGTTTTTTTATCTGGTTTGTCAAAGACATTTTCAAGGTAGTGGGAGCGATTATCTTTGGTGCGTATTTAAGCAGCGCCTTAGTTTTCTTGGCAGAAATAATAAATGCCGTGATTCTTTTTAACCTCAGCCACTTTTTAGGCAGGCATTTTGTAGAAAACCAATTAAAAGGAAGTTTTGCTAATCTTGATAAAAAAATCTCTAAATTGGGATTCTTTGGGGTGTTTGTCTTAAGGGCCGTGCCACTTATTCCCTTTCGTTTCTTGGATATCGCCGCTGGATTAACTCGAGTTTCCTTTAAGGAGTATTTTTTAGCCTGTGCATTGGGTTCGCCACTGCGCATATTTTGGCTGCAGTTTATTTTGGCTGCGGTTGGCTTAAGTATTTTTAAGGATACTAATGCGATGGCGGAATATTTTTTAAACAATAAGATTATTTTTGTTTTTAGTTTAATCTACTTAGCTTTGGCAATAATTTTGGGCGTCTTTATTAAAAAGTCATTTTTAAGTAAGAAGGGAGAATGAAATGAGAAGATTTCTACTAATTATCATGATAATCTATTTTATTGGTTTTATTTTTTTTAAGAGCAACACAATTGTTACTAAACAATGGAAAGAAGATATAGCCGGCATAGAGTATCTTAGGACAAGCTACAGTTTGAACTGGAATAATTTCTTTAATTATTTTAGGGATCTTTACAAAAATATCCTTCCGCAATCAATAAAAGGTAAATTTAAATAATTTTTATTAATTTTTCGCTTCGTGTTTTATTTTTTTAATTACTCGTCGACAAAATCCTCCTAAGTTGCGCTTAAAAACCTTGACTTCATTCCAAAGTCTGCTATAATTACTTTTAAATTTATTAAAAAAGGAGACCACGGATGAAAAAAAGATTTTCTTTTTTGAAAGATTCTAGGGCGTTAGCAGAAATAAGAAAACATAAATGGATTGAAAGCGAGAAGAGAGGTCAAGAGATTGGTTTTGCAACAGCTGCGGTAGATTGGATAAAAAAATATGGCGAAGCTTGGAAGAAGGTTTATTTAAAAGAAGATAAAGAACATGATTTGTTTATTGAGAAAAGGCGCTACAGAAGATTTCCTTTAAATTTGGGGTTAGTTATTAAAAAAGACCAGATATGTTTAACTGCGGTGCCAAATGATATCAATTTGGAAGCAATATCTTGTAAAATAGTTGAGAACTTACCCACAGATACACCTGTTGAAATAATCTTTAAGCATAAAGATAGTGTTAATTACGCAAACTCCATAAGATGTAATGCAAGAATTCTTAGGGTCAGTCCTTATCATAAACATGGCTTACTAAATCAAGAGTACAATTTAGTATTAATTCCAGGGGAAGCTTGTAGGAATTCTTTAAAAGAAATCCTAACCCAAAATTACGTAAGTTCAATAACTAATTAAACTAAATAAACTTTTATAATTTTACGATAGCCGCAACCCGCGGCTATCGTTTTTTTATCCGCCTTCGCAGAAAACCCCGAGCTTGCTCGGGGATAAATGGGAAATAATGCTTCGGCGGATGTCACTTAAGGGGCAAGCCCAAAGCAAGTCGGCGGATAACCCCGCCGAGTGTGCCAAAATTATCGTAGAGAATTTTGGCACATCTTACGAGGCGGGGTAAATATAGGTACCACGGGCTTGCCCGTGGGTCGTTCCATAATAACTTTTCTTAATCAAATCTTTCTTTTAAATTCAGGCCTTTAAAAAATTAAAAAAAGCCTTGACAAACTTGTCTTTCCAGATATACTATATACTGGTAGGGGGTATATATGATTAACAAGGATACAAAAGATGAGGTTCTCTTAAGGCTAAAAAGAATCGAGGGCCAGATACGCGGTTTACAGAAAATGGTTATTGAGGAGCGTTACTGTATTGAGATAATCAATCAGATTACCGCGGTGTGCCGTGCTTTAGAACAAGCGGCTTTAAGTGTAATGAAGCGCCATCTGGAAAGCTGCGTGGCTGATTCTATTAGATCTAAGAACGGTTCTGAAAAGATAAGAGAACTGATTGATTCCGTAGAAAGGTTTATAAAATAAAGCTTAAGGTTAAAGATGCTTAAAAAAATCCTTAGTATATTTTTGGTTTGCTTATTTTCTCTAAATTCTGGAATGCTTTTTTCGCAGGATGTTATTTCTTTAAATCTTTTAATTGAAGAGGCAAAAAAGAATAATCCAGAAATCTTAGCAGCAAAAAAGCGCTGGGAGTCTGCATTAGCACGCATTCCTCAAGCAAAGTCTTTGGATAATCCGAATGTGGGGCTTACTTTCGAAAAAATCCAGAGAGGCACTTTAAAATTGGATAAGACTATGTCCGAGGATAGAATGCTTTCTATATCTCAAATGTTTCCTTTTTTTGGCAAGCTTTCTTTAAAAGGAAAGATTGCGCTGGTAGAATCACAAATGGTAGCCTCTGAATATAAACAGAAAGAGCTTGAGGTCATAAATTCTGTCAAAAATGCATATTATAATTTATTTATGAATGATACGGAAATAGAATTAAATAAGCAAAGTTTAGCTTTGTTAAAAGGAATAGTCAAAACCGCTGATGCAAAATATGCAATAGGAGAAATTACACAGGAAGAACTTTTTAAATTGAATTTGGAGATTGCCAGATTAAGTAATACGATTTTAAATTTAAGAGAGGAAAGAACAGCCAAAGAAACACGCTTAAACACTCTGCTTAATAGGGAGCCAGAACTTCCTGTGGGCACGCCAGAATTAAACGAAAATCTCTTATTTCAAGTTGATATTAAATCTCTTTATCGGGAAACACTGTTAAATCAGCCAGAGCTAATTATCTTTTCTTATGCCATAGAAAAAAACAAATATGCCAAATCATTAGCCAAAAGGAGTTTCTTGCCTGATTTAATGGCTGGTTTAGTCCAGCGCGGAATAACCTCTGGTTCAATTGGCCCGTGGGATTTAATGTTATCATTTAGTCTGCCTTTCTGGTTTTGGACAAAACAGCGCTATGAAGTAAAAGAGGCTATCGCTAACCTCGAAGAAGCAGAAGCTGCTTATAAGGCAATGCAAAATAAGGCATTTGTTGAGACCAAAGATTTAGCTACGAAGATAAAAATTGCCAAGAATAAAATCAATCTCTATAAAACCAATCTTATACCGATATTGGAGAGTTCTATCGCTAGTTCTTTAGCAGCTTTTTCCTCGGGCAAGGGAGATTTTATGCTGCTGGTAGATAATCAGAGAATGCTTATAGAAACTAAAATGGAATATTATAAGGCTTTAGTGGAATACAATATGAACTTAGCAGATTTAGAGCGGGCTGTGGGTATAGATTTAAGCGAGGTGAAAAAATGAAAAAGAAAAATATTGTTATCATTGTTATAGTTATATCTATAGCTGCACTTGTGCTAGGTTTTATTTTAAGTTGCCGGTATCAGCCCCATAAGGGTTATGCCGGCAGTTCTCAAAAAGAAATCTATTATTGTCCTATGCATCCCGGTTATACCTCGGATAAACCAGGAGATTGCACTATCTGCGGGATGAAACTCGTAAAAAAAGAAGTGGCGCAAGAAATAGAAAAGAAAGCCCAGTCCCCAGGTAAAATTTTATATTACCGCAATCCCATGAATCCCGAAGTTACATCCCCCGTGCCCGCGAAGGATCAGATGGGTATGGACTATATACCGGTTTATGAAGAAGAAAAAGAAACGGAATCAACCGGCATCCATATTAGCTATGAACGCCAGCAGTTTATCGGCGTAAAAAAAGAAGCGGTTCAGAAAAGAAAGTTGGTTAAGGAAATCAACACCGTAGGTAGGATTGCCTATGACCCAGAATTATATGTTGCCCAGCAAGAATATATCGAAGCGCTTAAGGTACAGGAAAATACCAAAGACAGCAATCTGACATTAATAAAAGAACAGATGAAATCATTGGCCGAAGCAGCAAAAAGAAAACTTTTGCTTTTGGGAATGAGCAAGGCGCAGATTGAAGAATTGTCTCCAGGCAGTAAGGCTGATTCCAGTCTTTATCTGCCCATTGAAGAAGATATAGTGTGGGTTTATATGACTATCTATGAATATGAAGTGGGATTGGTAAAAGTTGGCCAAATCATCGAGATAGACTCTGTGGCCTATCCGGGGGATGTCTTTGAAGGAGAAGTAGTTTCTATTACGCCGGTATTAGATCCTAATACACGTTCAATAAATGTAAGGGCAAAAATAAAGAATATAGAGAATAAACTTAAACCCGAGATGTTTGTGAATGCCAAGATTAAAGTGGAGATGGGAGAAAAATTAGCTGTGCCTGAAGAAGCGGTGATGGATACAGGAGAACGCAGGATAGTCTTTATTGCTCAACCGGAAGGGCATTTCGTATCGCGCAAGGTAACTTTAGGCCATAAAGCAGGCGGATATTATGAGGTATTGGATGGTTTAGATGAAGGAGACCTTGTTGTTACTTCTGGTAACTTCTTCATCGATTCGGAAAGTAGATTAAAAGCCGCGATTAGTGGAGAATCGCACAAGCACGGACAATAAGTGAGGACATAACTTATTAGTCCGAACTTATCCCCCTTCTTGCTTTTGTAAGAAAGCAGGGGGGATTAATTCGTATAAACAACTTACGTTCACTATCGTTCCGTAAGTTGTAGGCTCATTAATTATGAGAACTTTTATTGAAAAAGTAATTGAATATTGCGCCAAAAATAAATTTATCGTTTTTGTCCTGGTGGCAGTAGCAGTTTTAGGCGGAGTATTGGCCTTAAGGAATCTACCGCTTGATGCTATACCAGACCTTTCTGATACCCAGGTCATTATTTATTCCCGCTGGGACCGCTCACCGGATATTATCGAAGACCAGGTCACATATCCCATTGTTACTTCTTTATTAGGCGCGCCAAAGGTAAAGGCAATCCGAGGTTTTTCGGATTTCGGCTACTCTTTTGTTTATGTAATCTTTCAAGACGGCACAGATATTTATTGGGCAAGGTCAAGAACCTTAGAATATCTTTCAAAAATAACTTCTCGTTTACCTGAAGGGGTGCGTGTTGAGCTTGGGCCTGACGCTACTGGTGTGGGCTGGGTATTTCAGTATGCACTGGTGGATGAGAGCGGACAGCATTCTTTAGCGGAACTGCGTACTTTTCAGGATTGGTATTTACGTTACTATATTCAAAGCGTTCCAGGCGTAGCTGAGGTTGCTCCTATCGGCGGTTTTGTGAGGCAATATCAGGTAAACGTTGAGCCAAACAAACTCCTCGCTTTTAAAATACCAATTACAGAAGTAGTCGAAGCCATACGCAAAGGCAATAATGACGTTGGAGGCCGTTTGCTCGAGTTCTCTGGCAGAGAATACATGGTGCGCGGTCGCGGCTATGCCAGGTCAGTAAAGGATATAGAAAATATTGTGGTAGGAGCTGACTATAAAACCGGCACGCCGATTTTAATAAAACATGTTGGTAATGTCTCTCTTGGCCCGGATATTCGCCGAGGAGTGGCAGACCTTGATGGCAGGGGCGATGTAGTGGGCGGAATCGTGGTAATGCGCCAAGGCGAAAGCGCTCTTAGTGTAATAGACAGGGTAAAGGAGAAGATTAAAGAAATAGAGCCTAACCTGCCTAAAGGAGTCAAAATAGTAACAACTTATGACCGCAGCGAACTCATTCTAAAATCCTTAGAGACCATTAACGAGGTCTTAATTGAAGACTTTCTTATTGTAGCCGTAATGATAATTTTCTTTCTCTTGCATATTCCTTCAGCTATGATGCCAATTATCATTTTGCCCATAGCAGCTATAGTTGCATTTATACCTATGTTGGGGTTAAGGTTAACCGTGAATATCATGTCCATCATGGGGATAATCCTTGCTACCGGAGATATGGTGGATGTAGGTGTAGTGTTGGTAGTAAATGTGCATACTAAATTAAATGAATTAAAAGAAGGAAAAATTAAAGGCGCTAGAAGCCAGATAATGATAGCGGCGATGCAGGAGGTAGGCCCTCCTATTTTCTCTTCGCTGATGGTTACAGTCGTTGGTTTTATTCCGCTATTTAGCCTGGTAGGACAAGAGGGCCGGCTCTTCAGGCCTATGGCGGCAACCCAAATGTTTACAATATTTTTGGCCGCTATACTCTCAATTACTTTAGTTCCCGCATTAGTAATGATATTCTTACGCAAGACTAAGCCGCGTTCCTTAGAAGATCATTTTGCCACCCGTTTCTTAAGCAAGTGGCACAGAAGGATACTTGCTTGGATATTCATACACCGCAAACTCACTGTGGGATTGCTGCTTTTAGCTTTGATTTTGACTATACCTATGTTTTTAAAATTAGGTTCGGAGTT
>JAUYCX010000058.1 GCA_030692045.1 Candidatus Omnitrophota bacterium | reverse complement strand
AAATTTTCTCAAAAGCCGCATTTGGCCAATAAGTTTTTAAAAGTTGCCGGCGTTTTGGTCTTGTTTTTTGCTATTTTTAATATCAATGCTCAATTGAATGTTTTGGGATTTTCCAGTTTTAGCGATATAAAATTGAAACCTAATAATCAATCATCAACCAATAATAACGAAGAAGGGCTCCCGCCCGTTATTGATGGCAAGCAGGTTGTAAAAATGGATGCTTCAAGTTCTGGCTACCGCCCCAATTATTTTAAGGTTAAAGCCGGAGTTCCGGTAAGATGGGAAATTACTGATACCGGCACCAGCGGCTGTACTAATGCCATTATTTCTCGCGGTTTATTTGCCGGCGAAATTCCTTTAACTCCTGGCCAAGTTAGCATCAAAGAATTTACGCCAGAAAAACCGGGAAAATACAAGTTTTCCTGCTGGATGGGGATGGTTTCAGGGATTATAGAAGTTGTTGATAGCGCGAATATAGTAAAGGGCGCAAATGTCAACACGGCCAATGCGCAAGGTCTGGATGCGAATGATAATTCAATTGTTCCGTCCGGGGCCAAGGGCTGTGGTTGCGGCGGGGGAAGCGGTAGTTGTGGTGCAAGATAAATTTTAAAGAGTTATTAATGGAATTAAAACGTTAAACTTATGACTCGAAAAGCAAAATTTAAAGTTAATGGCATGCATTGTAACTCCTGCGCAATTTTAATTGAGGAAAAATTAAAAGATTTAAGCGGGGTAATTAATGCAAGAATTAATTTTGATTCGCAAAAAGGTGTCATCGTCTATGATGAGGAAAAAATTACTGAAAATAGTCTTTATCAGGCAATTAAAGAAGCCGGCGATTACCAAGTTGTCAAGATAGAAGAAACCGAATTGGAAGAAGAATTAAAAGATCTGCCGGCAGGCAGGGAAAAAGATAAAGAACCAGCTGGTCTGCCCAAAATAATGCTTCTTCTGTACTTATTAGTCGGTTTTAGTCTTATCTCTTTAATCCTCAACGTTGTTTTGTTGAATAAACTTTCTCCGGGCAGTTTAACAGCTGGTATTGGCACAGGAGCACCTCAAGAACAAAAGGTTTTAGCCAATAATCCTCAGCCTTCTCTACTGGATCAGGCGCCGATTGCTCAATTTGAAATTACTAAAGATAATCATGTTCGCGGTGATTTTAACGCGTCGATTACCTTGGTTGAATTTTCAGACTTTGAATGTCCATTTTGTGAAAGGCATTATCCAACTTTGAATAAAATTCTTGAGGATTATAAAGGAAAAGTAAGATTAGTTTACAAACATTTTCCTTTGGGATTTCATCCAAACGCTCAAAAAGCGGCCGAGGCTTCTGAATGTGCCGATGAACAAGGAAGGTTTTGGGAGTATCACGACAAATTGTTTGAAAATTTAGCTGCCAGCGGTTATAGCGTTGCGAATTTTAAACAATGGGCGAAAGATTTGGGATTAGACAGTGGTAAATTTAATGGATGTCTGGATTCGGGAAAATTCGCCCAAAAGGTCAAGGACGATTTTCAGGAAGGTTCGGGCAAG
>JAUYCX010000059.1 GCA_030692045.1 Candidatus Omnitrophota bacterium | reverse complement strand
GTATTATTTGGTGGAAAAAGAAAAACAAGGAGATTTCAAAGAGGCATTTGAACGCGCAAAGAATACGCCAGGAGATCTTAAGTATTTATTTAGTGGGCCCTGGCCGCCCTATAATTTTATTAGTTTAACTAAAAAAACCGGTTCCTTTGATTATATTAACACAAGGGATGTATTTACTAGATTGGTTAATAACTTGGACCTGACAGGGAAGAACATTATTTAATTATGGATAAGATAATTGATATAGATTCGCCGGATGAGTTTATTGAAGAAATAGAAAAAATACATGGAGCTCTTCCCAAAAGGATAAACGCCAATGCTAAGAATGTTGAGAAGGGCCTGTCAAAACTCGTCCTTACGCTCATAGAATTAATCAGAAAGCTTTTAGAGAAACAAGCGATGAGAAGGATTGATGCCGGTTCTCTTTCTGAGGAAGAGATTGAGCGCGTTGGTGAAACCTTGATGAAACTAGAGAATAAAATGCAGGAACTAAAGGGGATTTTTGGGCTTACAGATGAAGAGCTTAATTTGAATTTAGGCCCTTTAGGAGATCTGATGTGAGGAGGCTAAAAATATGCATCAGGAACAGGAAAAAATAAGTTGTTCCATATTTCAAAAGCAGGAAAACATTATAAAAGAATTTGCTGATAAGCTCAATAAAGTAAAAGACTATCAGCATAAAGTAGAGCTTGCTTCTGATTTATCAAGATACGTAGATATGCTTTTAGAATGTTTGGAATACAATGTTAATAGCTTAGATTGCAAAAATTGCCGGTTTATTTCAAACTTTCGCAAGAGAACAGCAAATATAATTATTAAGGTTAAAGAACTAGTCTAAAAAAGGGGGTAATTCTCATGGCGGAACAAAAAATGATGCACGCAAATGATGCTACTAATCTCGCGGATATCTTAGAGCGAGTATTAGATAAGGGAATTGTAATCGCCGGAGACATCAGGATTCAACTTGCAGATATTGATCTTCTCAACATTAAGATAAGATTATTAGTTGCCTCTGTGGACAAGGCAATGCAGATGGGTATAAACTGGTGGCAGCAGGATTCTTATCTTTCCTCAAAAGCCAAAGAAACTGAGATAGAAAAAGAAAATGCAGCACTCAAGAAACGATTAGATCGCCTGGAAGAAATGATAAAGGCGAAATAACTTATTCAACAAGCCAGAGGGCAGTATATGAGAACACTGATTTATGTCCCGGTTATCCATACAAGCGCCGACCTCGGGTCTTTAGCAAAAGATGTAACTAAAAGAGGCGTGGCAGATTTAGGTACAGAGGTGTGGCGGGAACATCAAAAGACTGTAGATGGTTTTTGGTATGCTTTATCGCTTTATTTTAATTATGTAGATGAATGGAGGCTTAAAGTTTATCAAGATGGGATGGTGGCAGAGGGGGAAATAGGAGCCAAAATTGTTGAAGAAGGCGTAAGATCGGGAAGTAAAAATTACGAACTTGTTGCCAGGCTTCTTAAACAAGGGGCCATTTTAGTCAAGACAGAGGATTTTAACCTTGTTAAAGAGGAGCGCGATAGGCTGCTCACTATAATTCAGGCAAAGTCAACCATCCAGAAAATAGCCGCATTTATAAAATATAAATTCATAAAAAATAAGCTTTTAAGGAAAAGAGATAAATTCATTGCCCAGCGGATAAACGATACTTTAGATGATGGAGAGAGGGGGGTTCTCTTTGTAGGCGCCGTTCATAATGTAAAGAAATGGCTTGCTAAAGATATTCAGATTAAAGAGGTAAAAGATACGCGCAAGATAAGAGAATACAATAGGTTACTTCCCTTCTATGATAAGCATAGAGAACGATTCGAAGAATTAAGCCGGTATCTTACAGCCAAGCCAGAGGGCAATGGTTTGGCAACCGGATAGCCACAAGGCAATGGTTTGGCTTCCGATAGCCAAAGCCATAGCCAAAGCCATAAGGCGGAGGGTTAGATTAGATATGGCGAAGAAAACAAGCCGAGATTCAGAAATTCAAGAATAAAAAAAAAGGGGGGGGGTGCTATGGCAGAGATAAACTTAAACGCATTAGTTAAACCCAAAATTTTCTGGCCCGCTATAATTATTCTTTTAATTCTATGTTTAAGTTTCTATGCGCAAAAGGAAAAAGAGAAATCCATAAGAATAGCTAAAGAAACAGAGCTATTGAGAACCATTGAAGCAAAGAAAGTAGTCGAAAATAATCTCGTTGACGCCAAGAAAGAAATAGTAGCAAAAGATGAACAAATAAAACTTGCTTTGGATAAGTTTGAAAAGGAAGTCACAGCGAGAATTGACTTCGAGGCGCAGCTGGTTGCAGTAGTCAGGGAAAAGCAAGGCCTCGCAACGCAGATTGAGGAATTAGCGGCAAAGCTGCCCAAAGAGATTGAATTAGAAAAGATCGTAATCAAAGCATCTCCGGGATTAAAAGGCAAGGTTTTATCATACGATAAAGATAATTCATTCGTGGTAGCTAATTTGGGCAGCCAGAACAATCTAAAATTAGGTGATATTTTGTCGGTTTACCGCAACGATGTTTTTATTGGAAGAGTGCAGATAGAGAAATTAGAAGGAGCAACTTCCGCGGCTGTAATCTTGACTCCGTGGAAAAACGTGTTATTTCAACAGAATGATGTGGTGAAAATACTATGAAAAAAACGAGCCTTAAACTTTTTTTGTTTATCTTTTTCACCGCTTTTATGGCGGTGACTTTCGCTGCAGCAGAAGAAATAACCTATCTAGCCAAAAACTTGCCAACTGTTCAAGAATCTGATGATTTTACAAGAATAGTAATTACTACCTCTGGGCCGACTAAATTTATTTCGTATTGGTTAGATAATCCAACCAGGTTAGTAGTAGAGTTCCAAACCAAGAATGTGGCCGGAAAAATTGGAAACGAGTTGAATGTCGGCACGGGGATAATAAAAAAAATTAACAGCGAGTATTATGGCGGCGGCCAAGACAAAATACTTAAATCTTTAACTTTTGAATTGCTTGAAAAAGCTCCTTATAAAATCTGGCAGGAAGAAAATAATGTCATTTTAGATATTCAGGCTTCTTTAGCGGCGCCTCTAATCGGCAGCGAAGGAAAGGAAGTTTTTGCCAAGGGTGAATCCAGGGAAGAGATAACTAAAAGATTGCAAGCTATGGATGCTGCGCTTAAGCAAGTTTCCGTAGTTCAAGCGCCAAGCGCGGCCCCGGAATTAATCGCAAAAAACGCTGCCCCGCAAAGAAAAACCGTGTTTCCGCTTGCCTTTTGGCTTATCGGATTAATTTCAATTTCCAGCGTCGGGTCATTTGTTTGGTTGTTCTGGCGAAGATACAAACTGATTCTGGATAAAAAACTTGCAGCTTCTGAGATTGCTGCGCTTAAAACGCAGCTAGAAGAGCGGAATCAGCTTCTTGAACACGAACAGATTATCCGCAAGACCGTAGAAAGCACCTCTTTACAAAAGGAAAATGAATTTGATCAACTCAAGACGGAATTTCAAAACGAGCAGCAGCTTTTAGAGCAAGAGCAGGAAGCCCGCAAAATAGCCGAAGAAGGGTTATCGCAAAAGGAAAAAGAGATCGTAGAAACCAAGGATTCGCTTGAATCTTTAAAAGAAGTGCTTGTGGAAAAGGGAATAGCCAAGAAATTGACCACTGTTGAGAAAAAAGGCGAGCTCTGGATTACCGGTAAAACAGCGGAAAAAAGAGAATTGCCGCGCTTGGATTTAAGTAAAGATTATAATCGCACGATCATCTTAAGGGTTGAATCTGCTGATAAATCCAAGAGTATAAAATCCTTCGCTAATAATATAGGATTAGAAGGATTGTGTTTTGAAACAAGGCATGAATTTAATGAGAAAGAAAAAATAAGTGTGCGATTATTCTTTTTCGGGGATAAGGTTCCAATGATGCGCATGCAGGCAAAAGTTATCTGGAGTAAGATGGATACAACGGTGAATCGTTATGGTATTTCTTTTACCAGCCAAGAAGAGAAAGACAAAACGAACTTAAGCCGTTATATCGAAGCGAAAATGGCAACATGACCGTTATATTTTTTTTGGCCATTGCGTGTTAGTTTATGGAAAACAAAGAATTTGAGATATGCTGTGAAAATTGTCAGCTATACTGGACTTGTGAAACTAAGTGGTATCAAGGAGAGAGAGGCGAGAAGCATACCTGTTGTATATCGTGCAATTCCCATACTGATTGCTTAATTGAAGCTGTTAAAAAAAGAGTCCGTCTACAGAAAGGGATAGATTGATATAATGTCATATAGAATTATGAAAAATTGCGATCAATGTGAACGCTGCGCTGAAGTATGTGATCAAGGGGCGATCGAGCGAGACGAGCACTACAAATTCTTTATACATAAAAATGATTGCGATGAGTGCGGTGAATGTATCAAAGTTTGTCCTGTGAATGCAATTGTTTGGGAAGAGCGATTATAAAATGGAAGAATCCATTCAAAATAATATAAAATGTCCTATTTTTTGCGAATCATATGCAATGATAAAAAATATAATTTTAAAATTCGAGAAGGTAAACTCTAAAGAGAAACAGGATTATGCACACGATATTTTAGTCGAAGCAAATACTTTGTTGTTATGCTCAAATTATAGTACCAAGAACCCGGATTGTCCAGATTGCCATACCATTTCGCGCAATTGTCTTCAGGAATACGGCTATCTACTTAAGTCTAACAGCTAAATACTATTTAGATGAGTAAGTATGTTTATATGAAGATAAAAAAACAAAAGTGGTATAATTACTGGATTGGAGGAAAATCAATGTTTAAGAAAAATGATTTGCCGCAAACGGAAGATAAGACAATTAATATCGAAGCTGGTATGCAGGGCAATCTTAAATTTACCGGGCCGGTTAACCTAAGATTAAATGGTGATTTTGAAGGCGATTTAGAAGCACGGGGAGTTTTAATTATCGGTGAAAAGGCAAATGTAAAGGCTAAAACGGTTAAGGGCGATAGCATCACGATATCGGGGAAAGTGGAAGGGGATATTATATGTAGTAAACGGCTTGAACTTGCTGCGTCCGCGAGAGTGACGGGAAATATTGAAACCCCACTTTTAGTTATTGCTGAGGGGGCCTTGTTAAAAGGTAATTGTCAAATGCCTGTTGAGGTTGTTGAATCAAAAGGAAGCTCGAAAAAGAAAGAATAGAGGGGAAAGTGATACGCCGGCCTATTGGAAGGCCGGGTATGTTGCTTTCTGCAACATAAAAGAAAGGCAGGGGTTTTAAGATGAGAAGATTTCTAGTAAAATGGCTAATTAATTCTCTAGCTATACTTATAGTTACCTATATCGTAAAAGGAATACAGGTCGCCAGTCCCCTTACTGCCATTGTGGTTGCTTTGGTTTTAGGGATAATCAATACATTTGTGCGGCCGTTTATAATATTAATTACATTGCCCATAAACATATTCACGCTGGGAATATTTACTTTTTTCATAAATGGATTTCTATTTTATCTGGTTTCAAAGATTGTGAAGGATTTTGTCATAACCGGCTTTTGGCCGGCATTTTTTGGTTCTTTACTTTTTAGCGCGATTAGCCTATTTTTGAGTTTAATGGTCAAGAAAGAAGATCAACCGACTTTATTCTCGTCTTGATTTTGATGGTAGGATCTTTAGTTGATGCCTATATTTAGCTAAAGTCCGGCGGCTAACAAATATCCCCTCCTGTCTAAGACAGTTTGATATCGACAAATCGCTTAACGGTTTTTTCTTTTTTTCACTTTCTATAAGGCTTTTTAACTTCGCTTTGATTGCTTTAGAGGAAAATAGATCTCCATTCTTCTGCTTAACCCCGGAATTTATAAAATTTCTTAATTCAAAGATACCGTATGGCGTATGCACATATTTGTTGCTAATGGCTCTGCTTACTGTTGATTTATGCTTACCTATTCTATCTGCAATTTGGGACAAAGTAAGCGGTTTAAAGTGCGTTGCTCCATTATCTAAGAAATCTTTTTGCGTATAGACAATCTCTTCGATTATCTT
This sequence comes from Candidatus Omnitrophota bacterium, assembly GCA_030692045.1. Classification (GTDB taxonomy): domain Bacteria; phylum Omnitrophota; class Gorgyraeia; order JAUYCX01; family JAUYCX01; genus JAUYCX01. The sequence continues at coordinate 358 of JAUYCX010000059.1, read as the reverse complement.
CTGAATCGTCTCTTTGCGTTTATTCACTGCATCTATCAATGAGCGCCCGGCCCTAAGCCTTTCTTGCAAATATTCTTTAACCTCTGCGGGCGTGTCATCTTTCTTTAGCATTTCTTTATATTTAGCGTTAAGGCTAAAGCGAGGCAGTTCCCAATCATTAGGTATGACTTCATATCCATCTTTATTTTTCTTTAATATCGCATCTGGAATCAGGCGTTGAGTTATTTCCTGGCTAAAGGAGCAGCCAGGCTTTGGTTGGAACCTGGCTATCTCTTTTATGGCGTCTTTAATTTCTTCCACAGAACGCTTAAGTTTTTTAGCAATATATCCATACCTTTTCTTTTCTAAAAAAGGGAGG
>JAUYCX010000024.1 GCA_030692045.1 Candidatus Omnitrophota bacterium | reverse complement strand
TCATCATGATGGAGTCTGGGTGAATTTGCTCGAGGGCAAGCCCCTATCAGTCTTAACTTCTTTTATTTTAGGAGATTGCCTCTTGCCAAGAAATAAAGATATAAAAAGAATTTTGGGCTATACACAGAAAGCATGGATTACAACTAATCCCTATAAAAAGAAGAAGGGATATAAAAGAGATGCTATGGTGGAGAAGACGATCAAGGAGACGGTCAAGTCATTTCGTTCTTTATCTGATCAGGGGCATATTAGATTGCGTTTGGCGTATGGGGAGAGTAGCAGTTCGTGGATGGTAGATCTATTTGGGGCAGCCATACCTCTTGGTGAGTGCGTAACTGCTAGTTAATTATTTCAGAAAAGTAGAGAATAAAAGATGATCATTTTTTGTGGTTGGAGTTTTCCCTAAAATTTTTGGCTGATTTTTGAAAAAGATGTTCTTTGAGGCAAAAAGGCAAAATTTTGGCGGCGGAAAATTTTGCCTTTTTTTGCGAGGCACACGGGAGTATTGAGCTAAGAGAGGCTCGGCATCCCGCTGTAATAGTGTTTTAGATTATGTGATAGGCGGGATAGTGGCCGCTTTCTCTATTATCTAACAAGGGTGAGGCGGACACAGTCATCTGGCGGGTTTGGGTAGGGGCAAACCCGCCAGATGACTGCCGAGCAATACGTTGAGTTACGAAAGATTTTTGTTCTTGCAGCCGGGGAGTGTATTTGGTAAGATTATATCAATGGTTCGAGATGATTCGGACCGTGGAGCCAGTTTTATAACCAGTTGCAGCAATTTTTGTCCATCGTTAATTATATAATATGATAATTGTATTAGGTTTAGCTCGGATGTAGCTTAATGGAGCGATACATATAGTTTTAATGTTAAGCAATAACAATAAGGTTAAAATAAAATTTACCTGCATTATTATATTAGTTTTCATTGCAGCTGTTGTAATATTGTTCCTAAGGATGCAGGGAACGAATATGAGAAACAGAAATAATAAAGAACTAATTGAATTGGTGGTAGTTTTTAAAAAGGAAGTATCAGGGGAAGACGCGAAGAGAATAATAGCTAATTTATCTTATCCATCTCATGAGGGAGCAGATTCAAGCAGAGGTAAGCATTATTTCTATATGACTGGACCAAAATATATTATTGAGATACCACAATCAGAAAATGAAAGAATAGGCAAGAGGATCTCTGATATCCCTGAAGTATATGAAGTTTATAAGGCAGATTGGAATATTCAGAAAGACTAACCCCGTCTTATGTGATATAGGAGAAAGCCATATGCCTTTACAGAACAAGGGGTTGCAATGCTTGCCGCGCCTCAGCCGGTAAAACCGAAGCCGCAAATAGGCTTTAAGCCTGATTCCGGCTGGAAATCATCCCTGACTTGATTAATTAGAAATATGTGATATACTCTTTTTATAATTTAATAGCGGTCCCGAGTTAAGAAGGGGTAAATCCCGGACATTAAAAAAGTAAAACCTTCATAAGAGTAATTCCTGTGAAGGTTTTTGTATTTTAAAGGCCTTCAAGTCGTACGTTAGAAGGGGTTCACTGCGACTCTAAAATAATTAAAACCTTCTTTGTTTAAACTGAGTTGTAAAACAAAGGAGGTTATATGGCTATTGTGAAGTTGGTTAAAGTCCCGCTTGTAATCCTGGTAGTCCTTAGCGCAACGTTTCTTTTCTGCATCAATATCTCTGCGTTTTCTACAAGTCACATTCCTTTAGACAAAGGGGATATGCTAGTGTACCAGGAAGAGCTGGTGGATCAGGGCCTGGTTTATGACTTTGAAGTGGAGCATAAGCCTATAAAAGGCTACATAGAATTTTATTACATTTACGATAAATACGCCAAAGAAAAGCTTAAAGTAGGGAGAAGAAAGACTTTTCACAAAGAAAAGCTTTCATCGAAAGAAGAAGGCCTTAGGTATGGCTTTCCTCTAAAGGTAGGGTTAAAGTGGGATGAGTTTGACCCTAAGCGTAATGATAATATGTACTGTTGGTATGTTGAGAAAATGGAAGACGTGACTGTCCCGGCAGGCGTTTTTAAAGACTGTTTTAAGATAGTTTATGACACATGCCCGGATACTGAAACTGAATGGTATTATCCTAGCATAGGCATTGTCAAATACGAATACCACCATCACGGTACCATAACCAATGAAACAAAAGAATTGATCAAGATTGTTAGAAAATGAAAACAATTATTGTAATTATAATATTGAGTCTATGTAGTTTTTCTAATAGCTACATTTTTGCAATAGAGCCTTCCATAGATGTCTCTGATTTAAAAAAATCTATATCCGAAAGAAATTACTACCAAGAAGAATATGAAATTATTGATAATATCCAGTTTGAAATTAAATATGATCCTGATAATTACGCTAATTATACAGCACTTGCTTTTTATTGTAATTACGTAGGTCTCTATGCCAAGGCATTAGAAGCTATAAAATTACAAATAAAATATGCTCCTGAAAATGGATATTGGGATATCATCTATGGGAATCTTGCCAAGACCTATATGGACCTTGGAAGAATCGATGAGGCTAAAAAACCTATACTTAAATCATTAAAATATAATCCTGAAAATATCATAGACCATGTGCATTTATTAAATTTCTATGTTTTAAAGAAACAATACAAAGAAGCTGCTTCAGAGTTTAAAGTATTGAGCGGGCTGGATAAAGATAAGGATTTCTATCATGATGTATATAAATGGCGTGTTGGTAATGATAAAGATTCAAAAGATATGGTTCCGCTCTTTGAGGAAACTGTAAAAATTAATCCTGACAGTTATCTTGCTCATAGAGTACTAGGAGTAGCCTTAAGAGACTCTTCAAAGGATATTAAAAAAGACCTGCCTGTAGTAATGAAATCTCTCAATAAGGCTCTGGAATTAAATCCAAAATATGTCCCAACCTATATCGCTATAGCAAATACCTATATGTATATGGCTATAGCAACCAAAAAGAAGGCATATTACAATGACTCGCTAAGATGGCTAGGTAAAGCACATAAACTAGATCCAGA
>JAUYCX010000071.1 GCA_030692045.1 Candidatus Omnitrophota bacterium | reverse complement strand
TACCTCCGGCCAATATCAATTGGCAATTAATATATTTTTTTACCTGTAAATATGCTTCAATTACGCCTATCGGGTCTTTTAAACGGTCAAAACGCGATATCTGCGTAATAATCGGCTTATCTTTCTTGATACCGTATTTCCTTAAGACCGAATCTATTGTTTCTTGAGGCAATTCTTTGTTTTTGTCACTTAAAGGGTCAATGGAAGGAGAGATTAAAAATTGTCTAATAGGTAACTTTCGAGAGAAAGCCGGAGCAGAAAAAACTGCGGAATCATACAGAACAATAAAATCCATGAGAAATCCCCAAACTCTTTCATTGGGATTAGACACGTCAACATGGCAACGCCAAAGCCATTTGTTAGCAGCTTTCTTTTTTATCAAGGCTATTGGCTGTGGGTCGTGAACAAAAACAATATCTCCATAGGTGTTAACATTTTCTAAATTTTGCTGGCTCGTCTCCATGAATATCTCGAAATCCCTCTGGGTTATCTCTTCGGCTCTGCCATGTAAGGCATTGTGGAACTTTTTTGTCACTCCAAAAAACTGCTCGCCACCCTTTATGACATCCCATCTTGTATCCACTCCTAATTCTCTCAACAGCCCAACCATGCGGTTTAATATTTCGGCAACACCGCCACCTACGGGAGTGGAGTTGATGTGTTGAACAACTTTATCTTTAAGTTTCTCTCCAAGCAATTTCAAATCATCAATAACAGATTGGCCAACTATAGGAATATACTCATCTATTTTTGCCATATTAAACGGAGGGCCTTCTTTCTATTATTTTAATTATTACTTTCCTTAATTCCTCTAAGGTATGACTGTAAGGATCAAGCTTTGAGATATCTTCGGCTAGCTCTTTATTACCAATAGAATTTTCTATCCAATTAGAAAAGTCGTTAGTTTTTCTTTCCAGACGCAAACGCGCTTCAAAAATATGGAAGTATATTGAATCAATAGTGATACTACCCAAAATGTCTTTAAACTCTTTTAAATCATAGGCAACGTAATTTGTGGGAATGACGAAACTGACTGATTTCACAAAATGAAATTCTTCTCCTTCGCGGGCAAATCTTAGCTTTGCCAGAGCATTATTCTTTAGGTAATCATCTATGGCTGTAACAATTGCTTCACGGAGGTCGTGGATGGTTGAGAATTGAACGGTGTCAATGCTGGCGAGTTTTTCTCCCAGCTCATCTTCGCCGAGAATCTCTGCTACCCAATAAGAAAAGTCATTCGGCGGCTCAGGAGAAAGGTATTGATGCTGCTGAAGAAATCTATGTGTATGGTGGTAAATACAAGAGCCAGAAACCTGTTTTATAAGTCCTACTAATTGGCTCAAAGTCGAAACCCTTAAACCAGTCAACTCTGATAAATGCAATCTTGTATAAAATCTAAATGGCTCTTTCGCCCTTATTAATTCTGCCATATCTTACTTGCGCTTAAGATCAGAAATTAGCCTTAAGAATTCAGTTACTTCCTCTGTAGTCTTCAAATAATACTGGGCTTCTGAATTAGTCTGCTCTCCCACAAATATTGTCAGACCTTTCTTTTTTAATGCCTTAAAGGCATCTTCATCGGTTACGTCGTCTCCTAGATAAATAGGTAAAATATCTTTATCTCCAAGGCTAAACTTCCATCTCGCAAGAAGCCATAGTACAACTTTGCCTTTATCCCATTCAACTGATGGCCTAATTTCAAATACTTTCTTTCCTGGTTTGATTTTTATTTTATCCCTTACTGTATAAACAATTGTTGCTCCATGAAAAATGGTCTTTACTTGTGGTATTTGATTTCTGTCTACTAGACGATAATGAATACTTAAAGATAATCCTTTATCTTCTATAAATGTACCTTTGATAGCAGAAAGTTTGGCATTTAAGTCGTCTTTTATGTTTTGGAGTATCCTTTTATACCTAAGAGAAACTGGGCTTTCAAATTTTATTTTAGGTCCTTCGATTTCTAAGCCGTGGTTGCCTGTATAGATGACCCCTTCTATGCCTACTAATCTTTTTAGATCGCTTAATGCCCTGCCGCTTATAATGGCTATCTTACATTTAGGATTATTTATTAGTCTTTTTAATAATTTTTTAGTTTCTGAAGGTAAAATTGCCTTATCAGGAGTCTCAACAATGGGAGTTAAAGTACCATCGTAATCGAAAAATAAGGCTATAAATTTGTTATTTAAATCTTTTCTAATCTTATCCCAATTTTCGAATAGATATCTCATCTGTTTTTAGTGTTTAATGACTATTTCCCCTGCTTTATGGAGTGCATATTTTGTGCAGAACGGCCCAATTAGTTCCTTGAACCGAAGCAGATATTCTTCTACTTCATGTGTTCCAGTCCTTTTAAGTACTTATAATAGTCACTATCTGTAGTTAGAATTATCGTAGAATTCTCATCAATCGTCTTTTGATAAGTCTCTAATGTTTTAAGAAACGAATAGAAATCTGGATCCTGGTTATAAGCCTGAGCATATATACCGATTGCCTCGGCATCTGCCTTGCCTATAACCCCCTGCGCCTGACGATATGCCTCAGAGGTAATAAGTTTTAATTCTTTACCTACCTGGCCCTGTATTTCAGCAGATTTTCCCAGTCCTTCTGAACGATATTTTTCTGCGGCGCGCTTTCTTTCGGCAATCATCCTATCGTAGACTTTATTGCGCACATCCTCTACATAATTGACGCGTTTTATGCGCACATCTATGATTTCTATTCCATACTGAGGCGCCAGCACTTTAGCTTTTTCTAAGATAGCGCGGGTAAGCTGCTGTCTACCCACCTCAATCCGCTCTAATGCCTCCTCGGCAAATATGGCATCCTCTCCTAACTCCTTGCTTTCTAAGATACGATTGCTATCCCTCACCGCGTCAACTAAAAGGTGATTGGTAACAGCATCCCTTGTTGCTGAATTAATAATGTCATCCAAGCGGCTCTGCGCACCTATCTCGTTGCCAACGGATTGTAGAAATTTGAGGGCATCTATTATCTTCCAGCGGGCAGTAACATCTACCCAGATATATTTCTTGTCTTTTGTAGGTATCTGGTTAGGATCACCATCCCAGTCTAAAATCCTTTTCTCAAAGTAATGTGCCTGCTGAATGAAAGGAGTCCTAAAATGTAACCCAGCAGAGTTTATGGGTTGCCCCACAGGTTTACCAAACTGGGTAATCACTACTTGTTTTGTTTCGTCAATTATAAACAATGCACCACTTCCAAATGCGGCTATCACTAAGATAACCACCACCACAAAAATTCCTAAAATAGTTCCTAACGCTCCCTCT
>JAUYCX010000065.1 GCA_030692045.1 Candidatus Omnitrophota bacterium | reverse complement strand
ACACAGACTTTTCAAAGATCGATAAAGAAAAATTAAAGGATGTTCAGGACGAATTAAATGACCGCCCGCGTAAATCATTAAACTGGTATACGCCTCATGAAAAATTCGCTGAATTGTTGCAATAGGAGCTTGAATCTACCTGATACTAATTATTTTGATACTAATTATTTCTTTTATTTTTAATAATTATTTTTATCTCATTAGATTCCAGCTTACCAACTAATATATTATTTAGACCATAAAGCTCTTTGCCCTTATCTCTCCATTCGGTCTTGCCATCATAGAAAGCTTTTATTGTAAAATCACCTGACTTCTCAAGAAATATAGCAGAGTTATTAAAATCAATGAAAAATCCCTTATATTTTTTTTGGTCTTTCCGATCAAACCTAGAAAACTCAGATTTAATAACTTTACCTTTTATTGTGATAGAGTAAGATTTTTTTGGTCCTATGAAAACGAAATCCTCTTTCAATGGTATGAATTTTATTTCATAACGTACCAAGGGCAAATCTGCCAATTTTACATCTTGCTCATTATAAGCAACTATCCAATTAGTTGTATAATGACCGCCCCAGGGTAATAAATAAATACTGTGGTCATTTTCATTCAAAAAAGTATAAGTTAAATTTATTTCGTCACCAATTAAATAAGTTTCCTTAGCGGCTTTTAATATTAAATTAATATTGGCAGTCATATTCTCTTCTCCTTTTGACAAAAAAATTACTGAAAATGACGCTATTACAACTAAAACAGCAATACTTATTTTTTTCATCTTCAACCTCATTTATCAAAATAATTTTTATACGAAGATTTTATTTCGTCATTTGTAGGATTATATGCTCCATAAACTCCCATTTTATTATCTACAGCGTAACCAGCGTTAAAAGCTGCGCGCTCATCGGGAAAATCATAGACTTTAAGCTGACCTCTGGCGTCTTGAAGCGCATGGGTTCCTTCGTGTGCTAACCTGCCTGGTATTTCGTTTTGCTTAATCTGCGAATTTATTTTGATTTTACCATTAGCATAGGCAGCGCGAGTATCGGATGGCAAATCTTCAACAGAAACATTACCTTTGTTAATGGCTCTACCTACAACACGCGTAACTTTTCTTCCTTCAAAAGTCTCTCCCCATTCAGACTTTTTTAAATCATCATATCCTTTTTTTATGTCAACTTTTAGCGCATTTTCTGTGCTACCATCGTTGGTATTTGTAGTAGCTTTGTTTAACGCATTATTGGACTGACCATTTTGAGGCTTATTTAATGAATTTATTCCATTTCCAGCTGCCCAGCCAGTTAAACCACCGGTAAGACCTCCTGCAAAACTGTCCCAACTATCGGTTGCACCTGCTACCCCTGCGCCGACTATTAGCATTCCAGCTATATATTGCCCAGCCATCTGATGGGCTTGGGCTATTCCTAATCCCCAACCCCCAAGCCCACCGAGGGCACCTCCAATCAACCCTCCATAAAGAGCACCCTGCCAGCCACCTTCGAGGCCACCTGTCAGGGCCCCACCAAAAAAGCCTCCTGCCATACCGGCAAGCCACAAAGGAGCGCCCCACCCGGCTGTTATAACAGTAATAATCGCACCTAAAAACGCTCCAGCAAAGCTGTGCCAGAACTTTTTCCAACTCCATTTATGGCCTGTCGGGTCAACATAGTTTACTGGGTTGTTTCGGCAATAGCTGTAGCGATTGAGTGATTGCGGGTCATAGGGAGCCTGGACTATCGTATCCGGAGTTATGAACCTCCCAATCGTAGGATTATAATATCTAGCCCCATAATAATATAATCCGGTTTCATCGTCAAGTGGTTTTCCGGTGAATTTGTAATCTGTAACATCACTTCCTTCAGTTAAAGCAATTGTTCCATAAGGGTCATACTCATAATGCACAAGTTGTGAGCCTGTGTCATCGGTGATAACATCAGTTGAGCCTAAGTGATTGGTATGATAATATCGATGCTCGATGCTCGATCCTTGATGCTCGATGCTGGCAATTCGTTGACTGCCTAAAAAGATATGGTTGGTAGTTTGTTGTAAACCCAGTCCAGAGTATTGTTCTTCATAAAGGCTGCCCACATATATAGTTGTCTGAGGCGGTAAACTGCCTCCACCACCACCTGGAAATGGGTCTTGTTCAACAACTGGGATAAGTGCCTCTGCTTGTTTTATGCTGAAGACATCATTAAAAGCCAAGACTAATTCATAGATACCTTTGGTTAGAGGGCCTGTGTTTTGGCTAACGAGTTGGATTAATTTTAGATTAGAATTTGAATAATCTTTTGAACACGAATTCTCACTAATCAAACACAAATTCTCACGAATTAATTCGTGTGCATTCGTGTTAGATTCGTTTAAATCAGTGTTAATGTTCTCTAAGAATGAACTTCTAAATTCAAATACATACCTTCTCTTCTCCAAAGGTATTTCTAAAAAGGCTTGGCCTGGGCAAGGAGCATAGATTGTCTTTTTGGTTCTGCCGCCATCACCATCATATTCAAACTTGGCTAAGAGGCGATTATTTTTCTTGACTTGTTTAAGTCTGTTCTCAAAATCATATTCGTAGTTCGTAGTTCTGAGTTGGGAGTTCGTAGTAGATGTCATATTGCCATTGGTATCATAAGAGAAGCTTGTGCCATCAGATAAAGAGGTAACTGCATGAGGACCGGCATTTCCTGCGCCATAGAGAAAATCTAAATTATCTTTTCTGGTGATATTGCCGATTTCATCATAGCTATAATTTTTGTTGCCATAGACTCCATTGGCAGAGAGCAAGCGATTTTGCGCATCGTAAGTAAAGGTTTGGGAATGAGCTGAATTAACCGCGTCAGTTATTTGTAGGATATTTCCTGCGCTGTCATAAGAATATGATAAATCTTGAAGAGTTTGGAGTTGGGAGTTCGTAGTTCGGAGTTGAGTTAATCTTAATGTATTTGGGTCATAAGTATAATCAGTAGTAACTCCATTGCCATATTCAATTCTGGTGATTTGTCCGGAAGGAGAATAATCCACATTTGAGACGTAGTTTTGCAAACTTGAAGTATACTCCTCAGTTGGCGGACTAAAATTCTCTGTCCATCTGGCAATGCCTTTGCTGATGCGCAGTTCATCTAACCAACCATTTAAAAAAGCAATTGGGCTACCAGAGTTATTAAAAGCAGCTATATATAATAAATCAGTAGAGTCATCAATACTGCCTGTAATAGTCAGAGTTGAACCTATCTGAGTTCCATCCACAAAAGCCATTAGATTATTTCCTGTTCTTACTAATGCTACGTGATACCAAGTATTGGCAGAGGGAGACCAAGGAAATTCTTTATAATAAGTAACTCCGCCAGAGTAATATGCAAATCTCAAGTTACCTCCACTAGCCATTTGTAGGTAAAAAGCAAGGCTTGTAAAATTGTTTGTATGCGCTATAAACATATCGTCAACGGGTGTCGTATTAAACCTCACCCAAAAATCAATTGTAAAATCCCCTGAGCCAAAGTTCCAGTTATCAGAATCAGGGATAGAAAGATAGCCACTGCCAGAATATGGCTCTGAGGGCGGAGTAAAATTACTCGTCCATCTGGCAATGCCTTTACTAATTCTTAATTCATCGAGCCGACCGTTGAGGTTATGAAGTGGATATCCTCTTCCTATCCATAAGGGTCCAACATAATCAGGGACAACAGATGTATTCACAACAGTTTCGCCTTTTTGAATGCCATTTATGAAGTTATAGAAGTTATTACCATTTCTGACAATAGCAACGTGATACCAAGTATTAATCTGTATCTCGCCAGTAATTATTGCATATGTTTGAATTAGTAGGTTATTATTATCCCAAGCTTCAAATGAGATACCTGCTACTCCTGACACATTCTGACCCATGTAAATTTGCCACTGGGTTGTGAAATAAGATTCTGGGTCGGCATTTCCTTGGTCGACAACTATTGTATGAAATATACCATCTCCCCAAGTATTAAACCTCACCCAAAAATCAATGGTAAAATCTGCTGAACCAAGATTCCAGTCATTGCTGTCTGGGATTGTTAAATAATCGCCATTTCCATCTAATAAGCCAGATGAGCCGCCGAATTTATATTGTTCAGTATCTATCTGGCTATTGCCATTGGCAGCGATTGAATGGTTAGAGTTAGAGCTATCTAAAAAATTTCTTGAGCCATCAGCTCCATCCATATGCAGGGCAAGTTTGGTATAGTTATCAATACCATTGACACCTGGAAATAATGCAGAAGCACTCCCAAATTTATACTCAGCAGTGTCTATCTGAGCATCGCCATTGGCTGTAACTGAATGGTCATGCGGAGAACTATCTAAAAAGTTGGTTGAACCATCAGCGCCATTGTTATGTAAAAGCAGTTTGGTGTTGAAATCTGAGTTGGAGACACTTTTAACCTGTTCAATTTGACCGCTTAAGTTGTAGGTGTAATTTACCACTGCATCATCAGGATATTTGACTGAGGTTAGTCTTCCTGCTGAGTCATAGCTTCTCTCAACTGTATGGGTTGTAGCATCAATGAGCTTTTCTGACTTTATTTCCCTGCCTAATGCATCATAATAGAATTTGGTATTGCCTTGTGTCTGGCTATAGGTAGCCTGGGTTAAGCGGCCTTTAGAATTGGGAATTGCTACATCATCATAGGTATAGTTTACAGCTGGTTGGTTTGGACTGGTTTTGCTGGTTAAACGGTTTAGCTCATCGTATTGAAAGGTAATTACTTGGTTCTTGGCATCGGTTTGTTTTTTGAGATTTCCTACGGCATCATATTCATAAGTCCAGTGTCCCATATCAGGGTCTGTCATTTCGATTTTGCGTCCTAAGGTATCGTAGGTAATGGTAGTTGTGTTTTGAGAATTGTCTCTGGTTTGAATTAAGTTACCTAAGATGTCATAGGTGTAATTGGTGGTTGCGTAAAGTGTAAAGGAAGGATTTGTGCCAGTAAATTCTTTTTTTGTGATAAGGCGGCCATAAGCATCAAAATAAGACATTTGCTTATGGCCGTTTTCATCAATAGTAGTTGTTGTCCAGTCATCATAGATAATATTTGAATGAGTTCCGTCTGGATTAGTAGACTGGATTACCCGACCCATTGGGTCATAAGAGATAATTGCCGGTGCGTATGGGTTTTGGCTTAGAGGAACCGGACTGGAAAAGCTGTAAGTTTCATCAAAGAAGGGCAGATATTTTTTATCAGGCAGACCTCGGGAATTAAACTCAGTTTGTCCAGAGACAATAAATCTATCTGGCTGTTCGGATTCAGTTTTGGTTTGAATTAATCTACCTAAGCCGTCGTAAAAAGAAACAGAATCTAAACTGCCTTCTTGCTCAGGTTTTTCCCTTTGATGAGAGATTATTTTTAGGGGAATTGAATCAAGGAGATACTCGATGCTTGATGTGGGATACTCGATGGAATCAAAAGGAGAAATGGTTTTAACAATTCTGCCAAAGGTATCATAAATAGAATAACTGAAATTGCCATTAGGGTCTTGAGAGGATTTGGTCTGTCCCCATAAACCTTTGTAATTACCATTATCCAAAGGCACTCCATCCACGCCATAGTATTCATTGATTACACTATGCTCTAAGGCGTTGGTAGTGGTTAAGGGAAAGAGATGATAAGTTGAATCATAGGTAATTGTGGTGCGATGACCACGCGCATTGATAGCAGTAATTAAGTTGCCGTATTCGTCGTAGGTAAAACGGGTGCGAGGATTAACCACAACACCAGCTAACCAGTCTTCTTGTTTGGTTAAATTGCCTTTTACAGGCGGCTGATCAAGGCTCTGATTATCGTAATAAAACCAGGTTTGTTTAAGAAGAGGACTGCCATCCCATTCTCTAATATAAGTGGTTTTAGGTAAACTAACCAACCAGTTTGCAGTATTGTAGACATACTCGGTATAACTGAGGCGTTCGTCGCCGGTTGCATTAACATCGCCAAATTCCCTGATGAATGTAGGGTTACCATAGTTATCATAATAATAACAAGTGTTAGTCTCTTTATAAGAGGCGTCTCCGTTGTAAGTATAGTTTTGCGCGCTATCAAGACGAACAAAGCGGCTGCCACCACCTAAATCATCACCAATATGCCAGTCATTAACCATCTTAGTGTAAGGATTAGAATTGCCTGCAGCGTAACTGCGTTGTTCCTTGATTCTGCCTTTTTTATAATCATCTTGATGAAATTCTGTTTCAGAATAGTTTCCGTCTACATCAGTTACTTTAACATAGCCAAAACCCCTAAATTCTCTGTCCTGCCAATCCCAAAGACCGTCTCGGTATTCATAACGGGAAACATATGAGTGATCTTCTCCGTCATCTGTAGTCACTGATAATACTGTTTGCAGGGTAAATGGTAAAGATGTATTATGTGGTGAAGGCGCATAATTAATTGTAGTTCTTCCTCCAATTCCATTGGATATTTGTCTAAGCAAATCATTGGGGGAACCGTTGCTTGCTGCCACCCGAAGCTCTCCAGCACTTAGATAAGCCGGCTCAACTATTCCATCTCCGCTGAAATCTCCCGGCATAGGCAGACCGCTACCAAAATTATTAATCCAATCTACAGGCGCTTTAAATTGAGTTCCGTCAGAATAAGCCACCTGCCACCTACCAGTATTTTGATTGAATACCATTGCATCGCTAAGTCCGTCATTATTGATATCCATAGCGAAAATCGATTGATTCTCACCATAACCAGTAATCCAGTTCGTAAGAGGCAAAAAAGAATGACCTGTGGAAATAGCAACCTGCCAAGTGCCATGGTCGAATTTTCCTATGTCTGTTATGCCATCTCCATTAAAGTCTCCAGTAAGAACAGCAATATTATATGCTATTCCAAAACCTGTATACCAATCTCCAGCTAATTCAAAGTTATTACCAGTAGAAAGATAAACATTCGTTTGTTGTTGATAAAACTCTATTACATCAGTTAAGCCATCTCCATTGAAATCTCCAAATTTAGAGATATCAACCCATTGCCCATAGCCCACCCAGCGGCTGTACCACAGGCTAAAATTGCCGAAATTAGAGCCCGTAGAAAGTGCTATGTTTAATCTGACTTCAGTATTTGGGCCGTTTGGGCGATAGCCAGGATAACATGCGTCGGTCAAACCGTCTCCATTAAAATCAGCTGCATAAACGTCCGATACGGCTTCGTCCCACTGCTGAGTTAACCAATTCTGCGGAGAATTAAATCCTGCACCATTCGAAAGAGCTACTTTCCATTCAACCTGCCCAGTCCAGAATATTGCGCTAATATCTGTAAGCCCATCTCCATTAAAGTCACCCAACGGGTACTCATCCAGCTGATACTGGCTTTGAAAATTATTAATCCAAGTCGCACCGGGATTAAACGAATAACCGTTTTCTATGTAGGTAAAGCTTGTAGGGGGTAGGAATGATTGATTATCAGCGCCATATTGCTGAATTGAGTTTAAAATAGAGCGGTTAGTGGAGGGAGAATAATTGTAATTAAGCTGATAACGCCTTTGTAGATTGTTATCTACCTTTATTGTAATTTGTTGTAATCTCTTTGAGGTAGTAACTGCAAAGCCAGTTCTATAGGAAAAATTGGTATCAGTTCTATTTTCATAGATAAATTCAATATCTGCATAGGCTGGAGTGCCTGCTTTTCTTGTGTAATAGATATGCTCAGGATAAATCTGACCTTCCTGTTTGAAATAGGAAATCTGCATATAATTTCCATTAAGGTCTTCTACCCAGTCTAAGCACCATTTAAATGTTCCGCCGCCACCTCCCTGTTGAGAGGCTGAGGTTTGGCCAAAGTAATATTTGATGCCTTTTTTATCTGTAACCAGCCAACCTGAAGAGTTATTGTTTTCAAACTTCATAAATGCGCCTTCGATTTTGGCGCGATATTGATTGCCGCCGATATTGACTAATTCTTGAGAAGAGCCTTGCTGAACTAAGACAAAGGTATCTGTATTATCATATTTAGGCACGCCTTTTTTGGTTGAACGCTGAATTGAACCTAATTCTAAGTTCCAGCCTACACCTAAAGGACCATTTGGAGATGAAGAGTTATACATTAAGCTTAAGCTTGGTTGAATGCCTTTTCTTCCGGCAGGAACATCAATAGGAATAGTTAAGCTGGCTGTGCCGGTGGAGGGCTCAACCTGAAATTTTTCTGAAGAAGTAAAAGGTTGAGCCCCAGTAGTTAAAAGAAAAGAAGGCTCTTCAGGAGGCAGATTTTTTTGCTCTGAGTTTGATTGTTCCTCAGTTGAGCTTAAGGTAGCTGTCTCTTCTAGTTGACTGGAAGAATTTTCACTATGTTTTAAATCCTGAATAATTTCAGAGGAATGGGGATTGGTAGTAGAGGATTCTACTACAGAGTCTGAATTTTCTGCTGCAGCTGCAAAGGAAGAAATAGTAAAGGAGAAAATAATTGCTAACAAAAAATTAAATATTATAATTTTATTTTTCATTTAAACCTCCTCGATTATATTAAGGGACGTCTTTGTTGACAATCTCAAGGCTGTCCCTGATTACCAAATTTCTAACTCATCTAAAAGACGGTTTCGACCGCTTGTAATTCTGTCGCGGTAGCTACTCCACTTATAATCTTCTGCCTTCTCTACAATGCCGGCCCTAACTGGATTTAACTCTATATAATTTAAACAAGTTAGCAAATATCTGTCTTTGTTGATTACCATACTTTTATATCTTCCCTGCCAAAGATGTCCATTCTTGCGGTATCTGCTATTGAAATAAATCGAATAAGACTGATTTATCCCTTGCATAAGCTTAGCTAAATTCTTCGAATTGAGTGGTTCTACAAGCAAATGTGCATGGTTTTTCATAAGGCAATATCCATAAAATTTAGAACGATATCTCTGCTTATATTTTCTTAACAAATTTAGATAAACCTTGAAATCAGAATCTCTTATAAAAACATTCTGCATTTGATTACCTCTGGTAATAATGTGGTAACAAACACTTTCCAAAAGCAATCTGGCAACTCGGGGCATAGTTTTTAATTTTTGCAACAGGGGACACCCTTGGCTTGCGCACAAAAGACGTCCCTACTATTCTTTAAGGTTATAGGCAGAAAGCACTGCCTCTGATATCTGATTTTTTACTTCAATATTCAGCGGCATAATCGTATCATACCATTTCTTGTCTTTACCTTGCAGCTTAGGCATTGAGATAAACAAACCCTTTTTACCCTCAATTACGCGCAAGCCTTTTATAAGAATTGAATCATTGAAAACAATATCTGCAAATGCCTTCATTGCACCATCGCCTTCAAAACGATACAAACGTTCAACCTTAAGATTTAATTTTTCTTGAGACATCATTTACCTCCTTTAAAGTAATAAGTAAGAAGTAAAAAGTAAAAACCAAAAGAAAAAAGTCAAAAGACTATTTCTATTTCTCTTTATAGTTAAAATACTGGAAGCAAGAATATTGGATAATTCTATAGTCTCATCTAAAAGCGGATTTAGATCAGGCGCCGAAATACTTACAGAATCTTTGATTAATTCTAACCAAAATTTACTTTCATTAGCCGATTTGAGGGCGTGACGATAAAAGTTAGAAAAATCCCTCTTAGAAGCAGAAACTTGCGCCTCAATAATATTCGCCCCAACTGAAGTTGCTGAACGCAATAGTTGCTTACCTAATACTTGAGAAATATAGTCTTTGGGCAAATTTTGAAGAAACCTGATTATATCTAAGGCATAAAGATAACTTCTTTTCTTCAAATCGTAAATTTTAGTTTTCTTTTCTTCCATTTTGGCTTTTTACTTTAACTTTTTCCTTTTTCATTTTTACTTTTTAGTTTTTTTAGTGCTAACAGCTACAAGCTAAAATCAATTTTATTTTTCTGCTTTTGCCATCTCTGGAAAGCAACGGCGGCAAGGTTCTAAACCCTTTGCCTTAGCTTCTTCCAAAGAAATGCCGTTTGTTTTTCGGGATTTAATTAGATTACATTCCGGTTGATGATATTTTTTACCATTTTCTGTAACATAGACTAAATCCTCTTTGGTTTGTTTGCTGCTTAATTCCTTACCAATGCATCTTGCACAAGGCTCTAAGCCCTTTGCCTTTGCATCTTCTTGGGTTATTTTTTCTTTGTCCTTATTTGCAATCAAGGAACAATCAAGACTATGATATCTTGCGCCTTGCTTTGTTACATAAACATCTTCTGCAAATAAAACAACCGGTGCAAAAATTGCAAGAATTAAAACAACTGCTATCATTTTTTTAAACATCATTACCTCCTTTTTAATGAGCCCATCCGCCTAAGGCGGATGTTTTCATTTAAAATATTAGCCTGTAGCTGTTATCACTTTTCATTTATTCTTCTTAAGCTCACTTGAAAAATATCCTTCGGTTAAAGCATCAATTGAGGCCGTCAGCTCAGCTAATCGTAAATTCCTTTCGATTTCCTCTTTCTTGTCTTGTGGAGGAGAAAGTAAATTTTCAGCCTGCAGCCGACGGCGCTCAAAATAAAGTCGGGTTACCTCATTTAAGATATCATCGCGCAGTTCCACCATTAGTTTTGAACGTGAATCAATTGAAGTCTGGTCGTCATTCCAGATTAATTCCCCTAAATTCCAAGACACAGAAACATCCCAATCATAGAAATCTCTTCCCCTGACTAAAGCATCTGGATTCAAACCTGAATCCCAATGAAAAAGTTCAGTTGCTGACCTATCCAAGCCAGCTGAAACAGTGGGTAACCACGCCTTGCTTGCAGCTCGCCTGCGCCAAGATTGAATCTTCTGTGGAGAAACCTCTGCATACTCAATTGCCCTATTCTGGATTTCCTGAATTGAGGGCTCGTTTTTAAAATTATCCAGAATTTCCGGTGATTTCTGGTTTTGTGTCAGCATTACAACTTGCTCTTCTGTCTTAAAAACTCCTTTATCAGTAGCTAACCAAACATTTCCCAAATTATCCTGGGAAATAAAATTTACAATGTTTGCAGTTAAGCCCTGATATAAAGAAACCCATCTATCTTGTTTAAACTCAAACACTCCATTTTTTGTGGCACAAAAAATGTTTTTGGCTTTGGCAGCGATAAAAATATGCTGGATATCCGTATCAATTAGTCCGTTACTTATAAATCTTTGCCAAGTTAAACCTGAATCCAAGCTAAAAAATATTCCTCTGTTTGTGGCAAGATAAATTTTCTCTGGTTCATCTGGGGAAGCGGCAATAAATCTAATTGAGGAAACCTTTAGTTCAGAATCTATCTCAAAATCAAATTCCTGTGCAGCCTCCGTGGCTTGTGGGATTGAAAGAGCAAATATTTTCTCCCAGGATTTAGCATTATCCTGCGATTTGTATAACCCTTCAGGGGTCGCTAAATAAATCTCATTCCCATTTAAAGCCACACAGGAAATCTCGAGTTGGCCAATTGTTCCAGAAGCTCTTTGCCAAGTCTTGCCTTTATTGAAACTAAAAAAGAGCCCTTTGCGAGTGGCTAAATAAATTTTATTCTCGCAAAGGGCTAAATTTAAACAAATGTTTTCCAAATTGCCTATGCCTTGAAAGATGTTTTTCCAGTTTTTGCCTTCATCGGTGCTTGCATATAATCCATTATCAGTGGCAGCATAAATTATCTTAGAATTCTCGGATTCAAAAACCAAAAAATTTACTTTTCTCAAAGAGCCGCTAACCCTAAAAACCTCTTGCCAGGTTTTTGCGCCATCTTCTGTTTTATAAATTGCGCTGTTTGTGCCGGCAAAAGCGATTTTTGGATTAAGCCGGCCAACTGCCAAACTTCTTATTTCTGTTTCTCTAATCCCCGATGACTTGCCTTGCCAAGGAAATGCCAGACAAAAAGAAACCAAACCTCCCATTCCAAATATTAAGGAAATAATAAATAATAAGAAATATAATTTGAGTGGCTTATTTATCAATCTAAGATTTCCTTGTAGATTCTTTCGATATCATTTTAAAAAGTCCCTTTTCTGAATTTCAGTTGAAAGTATAGCATAACATTGATTATTTGTCAAGAGTAAATTGAATAAAAATCAAAATAATCTTGCTCTTTTTAACCAGTTGTTAAGTAATAAGTTATAGAAATAATCTTGAATTATAACAAGCTCAATTACTAATTTAAAAAAAATTATTGACAATAAATCAATTCAATGTTATCTTAAATTTAGAAAAAAGAATCACGGTTGAACGCAGATTTTCGCAAATTGCACGCAGATGGTCGCAGATTTATTTTAAATTCGAAGCACGAAATCCGAAATTCGAAACAATGTTCGAATTACCAAAATTCTAATGACCAAAAGATTGTTTTGAACATTGGGTCATTTGGAAATTCGGATTTGTTTCGGATTTCGATATTCGGATTTCGGATTTATCATTTATTTGTATTAGATTAGCGTTAATCTGCGTTAAGAAAAGAAAGGTTAAAATATGCAAATAGGAGAAAAAATCCAGAGTTTAAGAAAGGCTAAAAAAATGAGTTTAACTGAACTTTCTAAAACCAGCGGCGTGCAATTAGCTACTTTAAGCAGAATTGAAAATTTAAAAATGGTTGGCACAATTGAATCCCACATAAACATTGCCAAGTCTTTAGGCGTAAGCTTGGCTGAACTTTATAAGGGTGTAGGTATTGAAGAAAAGCCAATTGATCTACAATTGCAGGAAACCCCCAAAGAAATCTTTATGCATAGCGACAAGGCAGTATATGAAATGCTTACAACTAAGGTTATGGAAAAAAATATGATGCCTATACTTTTGAAAATCGAGCCCGCTGGCATAACCAATTCTGAACAGAATTCCTTAGGAACAGAGAAATTTATTTTTTGTCTGGAGGGAAAAATTGAGGCAGTAATAAATGAAAAGGTCTTTCCGCTTGTAAAATACTCCACACTTTATTTTGATGCCTCTCTTGTACATTATTTTAAAAATGCGGGAAAGACCCAAGCCAAGGCTGTATGCGTGATAACACCGCCAGCCTTGTAATCACGGATTTGACGGATTTTAATAACGGATTAAACGGATAAAGCAGTAAATTATGGCAATCTTAAAATCTGAAAGCTTAAGTTATAAATTAAGAGGAGCTTTCTTTGATGTCTATAATACTTTGGGACCTAGTTTTAAAGAATCTATTTATCATAATGCTTTAGTTTTTGAATTTACAACTCAAGGAATTCCTTTTAAAGAAAAGGTAAGAATGCCTATATTTTATAAAAATAAACAAGTCGGAATATACGAACCTGACTTTGTCATTGATAATAAAATTCTAATTGAAATCAAGGCTGTTCCCACTCTTTTGAAATTATTTGATATGCAATTATATTATTACCTAAAAGGCACTCCATATGAATTGGGTTTTTTAGTTAATTTTGGCTCAGACAAAATTCAGATTAAACGTAGAATACAAGATAAGTCAGTGTTAAAAATTAATCCGTGAAAATCCGTAAAAAATCAGTTTAATCAGTGCTTAAAAAGAAGGAGGAATGCTCAATGAAACCAAAAATCCTAATCTGTGACGATGAAGTTGGTATCAGGGAGTCGCTGAAGTTAATTTTGGAAGATAATTATGAGGCCATTCTCTGTGACAAGCCAGAAGAATGTTTAACCTGGATTAAAAATAATCCTGAGGTTAAACTTGTGCTATTGGATATTAAAATGCCCAAGATGGATGGCTTAATAACGCTAAGACAGATAAAATCGTTTCATCCGGATATGAAGGTTATAATGGTAACCGGGTACAGGGCAGTTGATACTGCAACAGAAGCGATAAATGCCGGGGCTGATGATTACATTGTCAAGCCCTTTGATTCTAAGGATATTCAAGAAAGAGTCGCAAAGACGCTGGAATAGACATTATCATACTCTTCCTTCCCTTGCCAATTCCAACAAACAATTTGCCACAACCGGATTAAATTGCGAGCCACTACAGCGCTTGATTTCCTCAATTGCCTCAACTCTGCTGCGCGCTTTTCTATAAGGCCTATCAATTATCATGGCATCAAAGGCATCTGCCACAGAAATAATCGCGGCAATTAAAGGAATTTTTTCACCTACTAAGCCTTCTGGATAGCCATTTCCGTCATAGCGCTCGTGATGGTATTTAACTGCGGCAAGACACTCTTCCATTTCTTTAATCGGCTGTAAAATGGCAGCCCCTTTTAAGGTATGCTCACGAATAACTGCAAATTCCTCTTCAGTTAATTTTCCAGGCTTATTTAAAATCGTTTCAGGAATGCCGATTTTTCCAATATCGTGTAACAGGCTACCAATATGTAAATTCTCTAAAAAATTTTCTGGCAGGGTGTAAATTCTAGAATTAGTTAATTTTTGGGCAATGACTAAACTTAATTTGGTTACACGCTCAGTATGGCCGCGCGTATAGATGTCTTTGGCTTCAATTGCTGCAGCTAAGGCAATAGTTGTTCGTAAAAATAAATCTTTATTTGCCTTTAATTCATCCTGCAATTCTTGAAAAAGCTGGGCGTTACTTATTGCCATTGACACATCAGAAGCCAAAGCCGCAAAAAAATCCAGCTCTTCCTGAGTAAATTTTTCAGTGCTAATCTTTTCGCCCAATAAAAGAATGCCTAAAAGGTGGTTTTGAAAGTAAGTTGGAATACAGGCAACACTTTCGAAAATACGCATCTCATTTGATACCTTTGTCAAAAGCTCTTGCTCTTTATCTTCGTTTCTAATAAGCGTATTTTTCCAGAGCATCTTGTCAATATCCTCGCAGACCATTGCAGATTTTTTAAGCGATTCGGCTTTGCCGGCATATTGGGTAAACAAACTAATTAATGCGCTATCAGAGTCAACCCTGGCAAAGCCAGCAGGAATTCTTAAGCCGCGTTCTCCGCGCGAAATTGTTAAAACATAACTATTTCTTTTCTTATCAAACAAAAGTATTGCCGCGTGCCGCAATTTAACTTTACGCACAATCATACGTACAATCATCCTGATAAGCGTTGCAGGATTATGTATCAGGATCATTGTGCGCGCCGCCTGCTCTAATTCT
Source organism: Candidatus Omnitrophota bacterium (assembly GCA_030692045.1). Taxonomy (GTDB): domain Bacteria; phylum Omnitrophota; class Gorgyraeia; order JAUYCX01; family JAUYCX01; genus JAUYCX01. The sequence continues at coordinate 17,441 of JAUYCX010000065.1, read as the reverse complement.
CTTTTATAGTCAATACTCATAACACTGATTCTACTAATCTAACACGAATTCTCACGAATCTTTATTCTTATCGTATATCCTGCGTTCGATTTCCAACTTTTCGCCACCGAAATTTACCAAATAACCAAGACTATACTTTGTTCCTCTTAAATAGTAATATAACTGTTTCTCAAAAACTTTGGGCATTTGTAAAACTGATTTTATTTCCACGATTATTTTGTCTTCAATTATAAAATCGGGTTGATATACTCCTATTCCTTGACCTTTGTATTTCACTGCTAACTTTTTATTATCATCAAATTCTATTCTGTTAGATTTAAATTCTATACGTAATGCTTCATGGTATATCTGCTCCTTATGAGCAGGACCCAATTCATTAAAAACATTATAAAAACATCCAACTATTTTGTAAGACAAATCTTTATATAATATCTTCTTTTCAATCATATATTCGTGTTAATCAGTGTTTGATTCGTGTTTATTCGTGTTTGATCTCTTTTAACACTATCTTCTCCAGCTCTTCCAAGACCAGCGGCTTATGGATATAGCCAATTGCGCCCAAAGACTTTGCGCGCTCCATACTTTCTTTCTCTTCAACACCACTAACCATAATCACCTTGACATCCTTATTCTTCTGACGGATTTTTGCCAAAACATCCAAGCCGTTAATCTCATCCATTCGGATATCCATTAAAATCAAATCGGGATTTTCTTGTTCAAAAATTGTCAAGGCTTCTCTGCCATTTGCAGCAGTCAAAACATCAATACCCCTTCTTCTAAAAAAATTCTGTGCGAATTCCCGTATATCTTGCTCATCATCAACAATCAATAATTTTGGCATATTTACCTCCCTACCATTATAATTCGTGGTAATTAGCGTCTTAACTTAAAGGCAATTCAATGATAAATTTCGTGCCTTTGCCAACTTCGCTTTCTATTAAAATATTACCTTTGTGCTCTTCTATTATACTATAAGTTATGGCCAATCCCAAACCAGTTCCTTTTTCTTTTGTGGAATAAAATGGCTCAAAGATATGACTTAAGCTTTCTTCGGGAATGCCAATTCCTGAATCTTGAACACAGATTAGCACAGATTGTGAAGCGACAGATGAGCACAGATTAGTGGAAACTTTTAAAGTGCCTCCGGAGGGCATTGCCTCTATAGCGTTTAAAAAGAGATTTAAGAATGCTTGCTTTATTCTATTTGCGTCAATCTGTGTAATCAGATTTTTATCTGTGTAATCTGCGATGACTTTAATTTTGTGCTTGATAAAATCATTACCCAACAAATCCAAAGTCTCGCTTAACAATTTGTGAATATCTATCTCCTCTAATTTTAGGGAAGATGGTTTAGAAAAGTCTAAGAGCTCGTGGCTAAGATTATTTATTTTATCTACTTCTTCCAAAACAATATGTGAATATTTTTCTATAAATTCTTTATCCTGAAACTTATTTGGCAGGAATTCAGTAAAGGTTTTGATTGCGGTTAAGGGATTTTTTATCTCGTGGGAAATATTAGCGGCAAATCTACCTATGGCGGCTAATCTTTCTGATTGAGAGAGTTGTCGCTGGATATTTTGCATCTTTTCAAATGATAAGGCATTTTCTATGGCCAAAGCAAATTGATTACCCACAATTCTTAACACATTCAAATCATCCTGCGAATAAGTTTTGCCAGAGATTTTTTCACCTAAAACAATAAAGCCCAGCAGCTTTTCTTCTACAAAGCTGGGCACAACAACAGCCGCATCAATTGAACGCATTTCTTTTTCTAAGGAAGCTAATTTCTCGTCTTTATAGTCTTGCATTTTTTGTTTGACTTCTTCATAGACAAGAGGTTCTTTTTGTAGGATTAAATTCCAAATGAGGCTAGAGTTACTATCCAAGCTAAAGCCAGGTTTTAGGTTTCCCTTATCCCTTATGGCGCGCAGGAAATACTGATTAGTTTTTTCATTCAAAAGATATATTGAGCCGTGTTTGAGTCTAACACTTCTTGTGACAATGTGGACGATTAAGTTTAATAGTTTTTGCAAATCCCTTATACGAGTCATTCCAATTGACGCCTGCCTTAGGGTTGACTGATATCTCCTCTGCTCTCTTAACAACCTATCCTCTGCCCTTCTTTGGATGTAGAGATAGACAAAGGGTCCTGCAGTGGCGAGAAAGGTGGATAAAACCAAAGGCGCTATCCACCAATTTGAGCCGAATAATCCTATAAGATAAGGCCGCATTGTGTAAGCGACAACAAAGGGGATGCCGAGAACTAAAGAATAAATAGTTACAAATATTCCCGTACGAGTTATTATTATACTTATATCCATTAACCGATAGCGAATAATAGCATAAGTAACAATAATACAATAAATGGGAATTGCAAAATTACTGTATGGATAAATATTCCAACCAAGTATAGGAAAAAAATTCATTATGCCACCAGCAAAACCAGTAAAAACACCATAGAAAAAATAAAGTGTTTGACTTTTTTTAATATGGGAAGCGCTTTTATAATATTTTAGTAATTGAATATGCCCTAACGCTACTAAACCCACCCAGAAAATAAAAAAGATAGGATAAATAATTCCTTCAGATTTTGTATAGTAAAATGAATTAAACAGAAATTCTAATTTTGAAATAAATATATTTGTGAAGATGCCTATATATAAAAAAATAAAACCTAAAATGTATATAGTAAATAAAAAGGTCTTCTGTTTTATCTCGCTAAAAATACAAGTTACGTGGTAAAAAGTTATAGGTATGAATATAACTCCAATATGAGCGAACTTCCACGATAATAGTGCTAAATCTCTATTTGATGCTAACCCAATGAAAAAACAACCTAATCCCCATATACCAACAGTTAGATTAAAAAACGCCCATACCTTGTGTAATTTAGTTTCGCCGTATTTTAATAATAATATTATCAATATCGAACAAGTTAAACCTATTAATAGTCCTGATAAAGAGAATAAATTCATGTTAATTATATTTCCTTTCTAAAGATTACAGCTCCGTCATAACCACCAAAACCACAAGACAGCTTCAAAGCAATACTGATTTTATTTGAATAAATTTCTTTCCTTACAATGTTAATTTTTAACTTTGGGTCAACTTCGTCGCAATTTAATACAGGTGGTATGAAATTATTTCCTAAGAGAAACAGAAGCATCGCTGACTCTAAAAGTGCACAGCCACCAAGATTATGCCCCACATAAGGTTTGAAGGCAGTAATAAAAGGTTTCTTAAAATTTTTGCCAAATATATCTGTCATTGCTTTAGCCTCGTACTGATCTATAATATTGGTTCCTGCTCCATGGGCATTTATTAAATCTATTTCTTTGGGCTTAATTCTACTTTGTTTTAAAGATTTAATAATAGCATCCCTATAAAAATTTTGACTAATGTTTGGTACAGTGACTTTCCAACTCTCTAAAGAAAACCCTCCACCCAAATATTCTGCATATATATGAGCATTTCTCTTTGTTGCATACTCTAAATCCTCTAAAATTAGTGCAGCTCCTCCATCGCCAAATATAAATCCATTGCGATTCTTTGCAAATGGCTTTATCTTTCCATCCTTAGCATAAAGTCCAATCTCATTTAGCCATAGATACTTATAAACACCGGGGCAATCTGAACCAGCAACGATAACTATTTTATTCTTCCCGCTTTTTATAATTTGGCTGGCTGTCTCCAGAGCAAAAAGACCCGAAGCGCAAGCATTATTTATATATAAGGAAAATCCATGAATATTAAATAACTTAGCGATATGAAAAAGAAACATAAAGGTTTGTAAATCATAAGCACTTCTATCACAAAGTTCATAAATTTTTTTAAAAAAATCGACTTTAGAGATTGTCTTATTATTTTTGAGAATTTCAAAAGAATTACTAATTATTTTAGATAAAAAAGGTTCTAACCCTGGATTCTCATGAGTAATAACTAACCCAACATTATCTTCATTTTTATATTTAATCCTGCTATCATCCAAAGCCAGTTTTATCGAAGCGATTAAAAAATATAGATCATTTATTTCTTCTCCTTCCTTCCATTCTATCATTTCCAAAAGTCGCGCACTATCGATTCCAACTTTCCTAATATTAAAATTTTTAATCTTATGTTTATAAAAACTAGTGAGATATTGATTGTCAAAATAAGCTTTTTCTAATTCTATATTCGTTCTGGCACTATGTATATTCTCACAAATTTCTTTTTTGTCTTTTCCAAGTGAACACAGAAGACCAACTCCAGTTATAACAACTCTTTTATTTTTAATCATAATATTTTGCCAATCATCCCTTTTGTCCCTTCATAATCAAAGCGAAAACTGGTGCAGTTGCATTTAGGGGAAAACCCTCAAAATTACTTTTAGTGTTAGTAATAAACTCTATATTATTAAATCCTGCAGCCTCAAAATTTTTCTTCCAGCATGCTGGCGTGAGGAAGCCATGGCTTGGTCTTAAATACGTATCCAGTTTAACATTATAATAATTCTCTAGTAAATTAAATATGAATTCTTGACTTAATGCGTATCTTTCTGTAGGTCTTACTAATTCAGAAATAATTAGAACCCCTCTCTTTTTAAGAATACTGTAGATTTCTTTTAAAGAAAATAATAAATCTTGCGAAACATGCAATGCATTAACAGCGTAAACAACATCAATACTTTCAACTTCATTTTTTTGTTCACATAATGACTTATTGAAATCTATTTTTTTCAGTGTTACCCTGTCGAAATCAGGAAATTTTTCCATAATTAATTTATTGCCTATTCTTAAAAAGATTGGAGATATATCTGAAAAAATATATTCTTCAATTTTATCCATTAAGTTTTTTTCTTTAAACAACTCAAAAAGTTTAACTGTAGCACCTGCAGTGCCGCCACCTAATTCTAAAAATTTTTTACCATTTGTTTCTAAAAACCACTTCGACACCCCATAAGCTCCAAAAATATTAAAAACAGCGTATCCGCTAAAAGTATTATTAAAATATTCATTCCATAAATTCGCATTTTCTCCTTTAAATAATATTTCTAAGGCATTTTTTTTGCCTTTTAAAAAAAATTCATATTCCAAAGCAATATTCTTCATTAGTTCAATGGAAGGATACCAATTCTTATCTAATTCTAAGATTTGTTTAGCTAACTCATCATAATTACCATCATAAGGAATATCTTTTTTTATTCTGAAATAAGCTGTGTCATTTTGTTCTTTGCTTTCTAAATAACCCATCTCTTCTAAAAAGTTTATCATCCAGACAATTGAATATTTTGATTGGATGTGAAAGTTAAAATGTACCATTAAATCTTCGGCGGATATAAAATCAAATTCTAAATAGTTAACAATTTTTAGATTATGTAGAATAAAAAAAAGTAAATTTAAAATATATAAAATATGTAAATTATAAATTTTATAATATTTTTCTGTAAAAAGAAGGTTTATAAATTCTCTATCTCTGCTAACCATAAATATTTTACTTATCTAATCTCAATAGTTCTATCCTAGAGATAACTCTATGATAAAGTTAGTTCCTTCTCCTATGTTACTCTCTACAGAAATCTCGCCTTTATGTTGTTTTATAATTTCTTGTGTAATCGCAAGTCCTAAACCAACACCTTCTTTTTTGGTAGTGAAAAAGGGTGTGAAGAGTTTGTTGAGGTTTTCTTGGCTAATTCCACAACCATTGTCTTTAACACAGATTAGCACAGATTTCTCGATGCTCGATGCTCGATGCTCGATACTCGTAGAAATCGAAAGGACTCCACCCTCATTCATCGCCTGAATAGAGTTTAAAAAGAGGTTTAAAAAGACCTGGCGAAGTTGTTCTTCGTCGCCATTAATTGTGGCTTCGCCAGCCTGATAATCTTTTTTAACATTAATGCCTTTTAATTTAAGGTTATTTTCTAATAATGAGAGAGTGGAATCAATGATATTAACGATATTTACTGGTTTAAAGGTAGGCTGTTGCGGTTTGGCAATGCCTAATAATTGATTTACTACATTTTCAATTCTTTTAATTTCCTGGGGGATAAGGTTTTCAAATTTTGCTTTAAAATCCGGCTCCTGATATTTCTGCGGCAGATATGCTAAGAAGGTTTTAATGGCGGTTAAGGGATTTTTAATTTCATGGACAATGGAACTGGCTAAGCCGCCAACATAAGCTAATTTTTCAGTTTGAAAAAGCTCATGTTGGAGGCGCTCTTTTTCTTTAGATAAACTCTCTAAAGTGCCTTTAAAAAAACGCTTATCCAGAAAGGACTGGATTCGGTTTCGTAAAGGATTGAATAAAAGGGCAATTGCAAAAATGGCAAAAAGGTTTACGAAAAATGACTGGTAGCCTACTAAGCCTTGAAAAATTCTGCCGATGGTAATAACAAATATGAGATAGCCAGAAGTAACGAAAGCTACTAAAACAGAATAAACTAAGCCTTTTTTGATGACAATATTTATATCCATAAGTTGGTGTTTAAGAATGGCGTACGAAAAAAATAAACCAGATAATGGCAAGCCAAAATTCCCATATGGGTAAATTTCTACACCCAATATTGCTAAAATCAACCACATACTTCCAAAAAAACCAAAAAACATTCCAACAAAAATGTAAACTAATTGATTTTTAAAATTCCCCACTGATGTTCTGTGACATCTAAGTATTTCAAAAAATCCAAATGCCATCGGAATTAACCAAATAGAGAATGAAGTTATATATTTATAGCTGATTGGTCTTAGAATATAAAAGGAATTCATGAAATGAACCGTAGTCAAATCTGTAAGATTTAAAAAGGACAATATTTGCCATAAAATACCATTAAGATAACCGAGAAAAATAACAAAAGGATGATGAACGTTACATAATACACAAACAAACTGCAAAAAAGTAACACTGACAAATAAACCACCTATATGAGCAATTTTCCACCATAATAAAGCTTCAGAAGAATATTTTGATATACTTGCCATAAATAAACCGAATGCCCAAATGACAACAGTCATGTAAAATAATACAAATTTATGGTGAATCTTTTCTCTACCACTATATCTTAAGACAAGTGTTACCGTAATAGGGAAGATAACATCGGTCAATAAATTCGACACTGCAAAAGGATTTAGGGGCATTTTTTCTCTCTCATTATTTTATCTCTTACGAGTATCGAGAATCAAGCATCGAGCATCGAACATTATTTCTCAAATTTCTTCAATAAACTCATTTCTTTAACTTTGCTTTTACAAATCTCATTATCTTTTTAGCGAATGAAATTGCTTCTATGGCGTCTTTTTCTTGCGGAAGACCTTCGGGAAGAATTCCCGGTAGAGCATCGGGATAACGCACAGGAATATAATACTTATCCAATTTAAAACACATCTCAATTAAATTAGAAAAGTCTTTATTTATCTCAATGCACAAATTCAATAAATCGTTCAAAGAATGAATCTTGGGAATAATTTTATGCTCAACCGAGAGATACCCCTTTAATACCTTCTCTACAACTTGCTGAGAATGAAAACATACTTGATTAAATATTTCTTCTTTTAAGATAAGTTCAGCTACTTTTAAATCATCTTTAGCGAATTTAAACCAATTGTTTATCTCTTTCATAAAGCACCATTCCTTTTTTTAAGATTTCATCAACAAAAAAATAACGATTTTCTTCTATCATCTTTTTTGCTTCATAGGGAGTATAAACCACAATATTTATACCGACCCGTGGCCTGCTTAGAAGAAGCAATTCCTCTGTTCTATCCAAAAATCGTGTTTGAGTATCCTTAATCACAACCAAATCAATATCACTCCACTCATGAACATTGCCACTTGCCAAAGAGCCAAAAAGAATAATCTTCTGGGGAGAATATTTTTTAATAATTATATCCGCAATGCGTTTTAACTCTTTATTTAAAATATTTCTTCTCTGCAGAGCTAATGCGTTCATCTGTTCCTCCTACCAATGCAAATTCGACACTGCAAAGGGATTTAGGGGCATTTTTCTCTCTCATTATTTTATCTCTTACGAGTATCAAGAATCAAACATCGAGCATCGAACATTATTTCTCAAATTTCTTCAATAAACTCATTTCTTTAACTTTGCTTTTACAAATTTCATTATCTTTTTTAAAAAAGATAATGCCTCTAATGCATGTTTTTCTGTAGGAAATCCATTAGGTAACATACCCGGCAATGCTTCAGGATATCTAGTAGGAATATAATAATCATCCAAAATAGAACATTTTTCTTTCAATGTTTTAAATTGAGGTTCTATATCTATACAAAGTTTTAACAGTTCATCTAAGAAGTGAGTCTTTGGTATAAATTGTTTTTTGCTTCTTAAAAATCCTTTCAACATTTTTTCTACGCCCTGTTGACTATGAAAACAGACCTGATTGTATACTTTCTGTTTTAGGGCCGCCTTTGCCATTGTAAGGTCCTCATAAGCAAATTTAAACCAATTGTTTATCTCTTTCATAAATAACCTTTCCTTTCCTTAAAATTTCTTCTACAAAAAAATAATGATTCTGTTCTTCAAATACCCTGACCTCCTGAGGCGTATAGACGATAAAATTAACACCTACTTGCGGATAAGCCATCAAGTGAACCCTGTGAAGGCGATCAATAAATATCTCGCGAGTTTCTTTTATAATTACCAAATCAATATCACTCCACTCATGAACATTGCCACTTGCCAAAGAGCCAAAAAGAATAATCTTCTGGGGAGAATATTTTTTAATAATTATATCCACAATACGTTTTAACTCTTTATTTAAAATATTTCTTCTCTGCAGAGCTAATGCGTTCATCTGTTCCTCCTACCAATGCAAATTCGACACTGCAAAGGGATTTAGGGGCATTTTTTCTTTCTTTGTACAGTGATTACGGTGATTAAAAAATGATTACGGTGATAATTTTTTTTTTATCAAACTAATAATTGCTTTGGCTGAAGTTATTGATTCCCTAATATCTTCTTTAGTGTATTCTAAGGAATATCCTAAGGGATAGCGGCTATCTAAGTAGTATTTAGTAATTACTTGAAGCGCATCAGAGAATTTCTCAAATTCCTTATCAATTTCTATTACATCACCTAAAAGGCTTATTAAATCATGGATTTTTCTTAGTTCCCAACCATGATAAATCAGGAAACCTTTAAGATATTTCTCAACTGCCTGTTGAATAAATAGACCGACATTTTCTAATGGGCGGTTATTGTTAAAAAGAAACTCGGCTTCTTCGATATCTTTTTCTGCTCGCTTAAACCACTCCTTTGCCTCTTCTTTAGCCATAAAGCACCTCTCCCTTATTTAATATTTGCTTGATAAAACTATCTCCTATCTGTAGCCGTATTTGCACTTCTTCCGGAGTATAAACTAATGGCTCAAATGGAATCCTAAGATTTTCTTGATAGACAATTTTTCTTACCTTTAGCCATCTATCTATATGGCGCTCATTAGTCTTTTTGATTATAAATAGGTCTATGTCGCTATCTTTTGAGGAATTCCCCCAAGCATAAGACCCAAAGAGTATAATCTTTTCTGGCTGGTATTCTTTTTTTATCTTCTCTACTATAGTTAAGATTGTATTTTTTACATCTTTATCGGCCACCATCTTTTTCCTACTTCTCGTTCGCTATCGCAAAGGGATTTAGGGGCATTTTTTATTCCTTATTTTAAGCGCTAATGACCACCAATTTTAAACGAATTACCTCACATTTAAGAAACTATTGACTTTACCCAATGATAGAATCTATCTGTCAATTTTACTAATTCCTCTGCCTCAGAATGAAAAATATTGCGTCTTTCATATTGAACCATATTTTTCTTGGCAATAATCTTTCTTAGAGTCTTTGCCTTCACTTTCGCCTCAGGGATAGTAATAGAATCGATGATGTCGCAGGCATCAAAATGGTCTCTTGATATTGAACGAATCCCCTTCTCGAATACACATAGGCAATCAGCCGAAGAGATAGCACACTGGATGGCTAATGTGGCAGTGGCATTAAAATTACCGTTTTCCAATGCCAATAACATCTGCCGGTAATTATCCTTTGCCTTATTTAAATAATCGATGCTAGCGCTTTTATCTTCCTGTTTTATTTTTATCTCTTTGCTTGTCATTGGATTGTTTTTAATTCTATGAGGTCTTTTCCATAAATTACAGAATACGATTTAGCTAAAGATGAAACCGGTGATAAGCGCCTCTTTATCCTGCTTAAAAATTCCTCTTTCGATTTTACATACACATCTAAATGAAACCCAAAATATTCATGAAATTGCACAGCGATATTTTCTATAAATGCATCCTCAACCTTCTTCGCTTTTATTTTATCCTTGGTAATAACAGCGATATCTACGTCGCTAGTATCAGTGGTTTGGTGGCACTGTAGGCTGCCATATAATATTATGGAAATAATATCTCTGGCCAATTTTTCTTTTTTAATTTTCTTAGCTATAAAACGCTTAATATCATCCTTGAGAGAAATCTCTTTTTTAAAACTTGGCTTTAAAATATCTCTTACTAAGCGATTTTTATCATTGAGGCTATAGATGTGTTGTTTACCGATAATCTCTAATTTGAGAATTCCCTGATTGTAGAGCTTTTTTAAAGCGGCGTGTGCGGCGGGTGGCGATACCTTAATTGATTTTGCAATCTCCCTGCCAGAGGTGTGAAACTCATTAGTTCGAGAGATAAATAGCCGTATAATCTTTACCTTGGTTTTAGTATTTAGTACGCTATCTAAACTATTTTCTATAGCCATTATTGAGGCCTATGTTTGGTTAACTTAACATCTGTTAAGTAATATTAACATAACTTAGCCTATCTGTCAAGGCTATCAACAAATTGACACCGCAAAGGGATTTAGTTTCATGGTTTCATTTTCTTAATAATGATTTAAAAAGCGCATCCGGTAAACCGGGAATCCGATACTAGGATATCTGGGAATCCGGTCATCCGGAACTTTTCCCTGAACCTTTTTTATTACTTTTCGTACGTTTATCTCTTATGTAATTTACAAAGCTATTTATACCAGCAATAACCCTTTCATAACGATTAAACCAGTCATCAGCCTTTGTACGTAATAAATATTTCTTACCGACTAAGGCTTCAATATGATTCTGACTTTCTGCGGACTCTTTACGAGCAGTAAACATTCCTTTTATTTTATCATTATAATAATAAGCAGCGTAGCCTTCAGCGATATTGTCCGGGACAGAAGATGTTGCTCTTTCAATTTGGTTAGCTAACTTGAAGCGCTCCGAAGGTGGCAATCGTTTAACAATTTCATGCATTTCAAGCATTAGCTTGTGAGCTCTCTGCCAAACCCATAACTTTTCAAAACCAGCTATGGGTTCATACTGATATTCTGGTCTGCTCATCTAACAAATTTTCTCAGTACTACGCAGGCGTTATTGCCACCGAATGCTTGTGAATTGTTGAGAGCAATGTTAACTGTTTGTTTACGCGCTTCATTGGGAACGCAATCTATGTCACAATTGGGATCCGCTGTTTCATAATTTATCGTGGGAGGAATGATTCCATTTTTTATCGTAAGACAACAAACAATTGCCTCAATTGCCGCAGCTGCGCCCATTGTGTGTCCTAACATTGATTTTATGGAGCTAATGGGAATTTTTTTGTAATTTTTAAACACATTTTTTATGGCAGCGCATTCAACTTTATCATTTGTGGGTGTGCCTGTTCCATGGGCGCTAATGTAATCTACATCCTCTGGCTTTATATTTGACTCTCTTAATGACTTTTTAAGACATTCTGCTACACCCTCAACCGAAGCAGTGGTCATCTGATAAGCATCGCAGGAAAGACCATAACCTAAAATTTCAGCGTAAATTGGGGCTTTTCTTTTTAAGGCACTTTCTAAGGATTCTAAAACCAACATTCCTGCGCCTTCTGAAACTAACATTCCCTTTCGATTTTTATCAAAGGGCTGGCAAATTTCTGGAGCAATGGCGTAAAGCCGTCCAAAGCCCACAAAATTTATCCTTGAAAAAGCATCTACTCCTCCGGCAAGCATTAAATCTGCTCTTTCATTTTTAATCAAATCAAAGGCATAGCCAATTGAGTAGTTTCCTGCGGCGCAGGCATTGGAGAAGATAAGGTTATTTGCATGCAATTTAAATTCCTGAGCAATTTCAGTGGGAATTATGCTGGTAGGATATAAAAAGATATGCATTGAATCAATGTATTTATCACCCCTTGTTGTCCAGATTCTATCCATATGTTCCATTAGCTGCGACTCTCCCATAGTTGTCCCCACGCAAACCCCGGCTCTTTGTTTTGCGATGTCTTTAATTTTTAATCTTGCATCCTCAAGAGCAAGTTTAGAGGCAGAAACTGCTAACTGCGAGCTTCTGCCCATTCTTTTGATTTTCCGACGGTCAATAAATTCTTCTGGCTTAAAATCTTTTACCTCTCCGCCAAAGTGACGGTCATATTCTTTTGTGTCAAAGGATGTAATTTTGCTAATTCCGGATTTACCTTTGATTAGATTTTGCCAGAAATCTCTCCATCCAATTCCAATAGAAGAAACAATTCCTAAACCAGTAACAACTACTCTTCTATTTTTGTAGCCCATATTTTTCCTCTACAGGCTTCCGCCTGTAGTATCCTGATTTCGAATATATTCCCGAATATCTTCTATTTGGTTTTCGCCTATTTCTCTTGAGCCATATCTTCTTGCCCAAAAACTTCTTCTGAAACTTGCATTCCCCACGCGGAAGCGTGGGGTGCCGTTTAGTTCTTTTGCGGATACAGCCTTAAGCGTCCTGACTATTGCCGAAAGTTCAGTTTTGTCTTTCGTTTCTAGCAACAAATGCAGATGGTCCCTATTTGTTTCCAATTCTAATACGTTATATTTATGTCTTTCTATGCACTCTGCGAATATATTTTTTAGTCGCCTACTTACTTTACCTTCTAATATTGTTTTTCTATATTTAGTTACAAACCAAACGTGAAAGTATGCCATTCCTTCTCCTTTACGAGTATCGAGTATCGAACATTATTTTAATCCGTAACTTTAATGAGGTCAAGGGGTTTCTGTGAATACGAATGTCCACGAATTGCACACGAATTGCCACTGGAACGCTAATTACCACTAATTTTAAGCGAATTACCGCTAATAATTATTCGCGGTAATTAGTGTTTTCAAATTAGCGGTCATTAGCGTTGAAGTTTTCTATATCTGAAGGTTTTTCGATATTGTAGACTTTTAAGGAAGGGTCAATACGCCGAAGCAGACCTTTTAGGACTTTTCCCGGGCCGATTTCTAAAAAGGTTGTAACACTTTGCGAGGCGATATATTGGATGGATTTTTCAAAATAAACACAGCTGTAAATTTGTTTGACTAAATTCTCTTGAATTTGATTTATGCGGGTTTCTGGCTGGGCGTCAACATTGGAAATAATGGGGATTTTTGGCTCGATTATTGGAATGTTTGCCAAAAATCCCCTAAACTCTTCTGCCGCCTCCCACATTAAAGGAGAATGAAATGCGCCGCTTACCTCTAAAAAAACTGCTCTTGCCCCCTTTTCTTTGGCTAAATTAACGCACTTTTCCACTGCTAAAGTTCCTCCGGAAATCACAACTTGCCCCGGACAATTTAAGTTGGCAATATGGCAATTTGAGTTAAGGCAAATCTTTTTTATTTCCTCAAGTTCAATATCCAAAATTGCCGCCATTTTTCCAGGTTTTTTTCGGCCTGCGTCATCCATTAATTCCGCGCGCTTACGTACCAAGCGTAAAATATCCTCAAAAGAAAATACGCCTGCGGCGTACAAAGCAGTGTATTCGCCTAAACTCAAGCCCATAACAAATTTTGGCTGTATGCTCGATGCTCGTGATACTTCTAAACAAGCAATACTTACCAATAAAATTGCTGGTTGGCAAATTGAGGTATTCTTTAAGATTTCTGCAGGGCCTTCAAAGCAACGCTTGCTTAAAGGAAAATTAAGAACTTCATCAGCTCGCTTGAATAAATCTCGCACTTGTGGAAAGGCATCGTATAATTCCTTTGCCATTCCCACATATTGTGCGCCTTGACCGGGGAAGATGAATGCAAGTTTAATTTCTTTCAGACTATCGACCATAGACCATTGACTATAGACCTTTAGAAACCTTCAGCCCATACAAAACAATTGTACTTGTTATCAAGGCAACAAATCAAGATGTAAAACGCGTTTCTTTCTCAACTGAACTTATCAAACCAAATACTGTTTTTACAGCTTCCTGTTTTAGGCCATCTATTTTATCAAATTTTTCATTACTCAAATAACCTAATCTATGTGACAAATGTAGTAAATATTCTGTTTCTGCGGATGAACCTCTAGCAATATATAAAAAACGAAGATAATCACGTTTATGTTGACGACTTGCACCCTCAGCAATATTGGTTGGAATTGATACTGCTGCTCTTCTAAGTTGCGAAGTTAATCCATAAAGTTCTTCTTTTGGAAAATCTTTGGTAATTTTATATACCTCTACCGCTAAGTCATCTGCAAATTGATAGGCTTTAATGTTTTTGTAGTCTCTCATTTTTGTCTATGGTCTTTGGTCTATTGTCTATGGTCTGTAGTTTTTTACCAACGGATCACACACGCTCCCCAGACCAAGCCTGCGCCAAAGGCATCTAAAACTACAATATCGCCTTTTTTAATTTTTCCTTTTCTAACTGCTTCGCAAAGGGCAGTGGCTGTGGAGGCAGAAGACATATTTCCGTAGCGTTCGATATTCAGGAAGATTTTTTCTGGAGGAAGGCCTAATTTTTTGGCAACTGCCATTAAAATTCTGATATTTGCCTGATGAGGGATAACACAATCTACATCCTTACATTTTAAGCCTGCTTGTTTTAAAGCCTTATTAGCTGCATCTGCCATAATGTTTACTGCTAATTTAAAAAGCTCTTTGCCTTGCATTTTGATAAAATGCATTTTCTTATTTATGGTCTGGTGGCTGGCAGGATGGCGCGAACCACCGCCTGGCATCATCATCAAATCGCTTTGTGAGCCATCACTTCCCAGGTAGCTTGAGATTATTCCGCCGCGCTTAACAGGCGTAACTACGCAAGCTCCTGCGCCATCGCCAAACAATACGCAGGTATTTCTATCAGTCCAATCAGTAATTGAAGAAAGCATTTCAGCTCCGATAACCAAAACTTTTTTGGTTTTGCCGCTTTCTATAAACTGTTGAGCAATTGACAAGGCATATACAAAACCTGCGCAAGCCGCGCCCACATCAAAACATAATGCCTTTTTAGCGCCAAGAGCCTTTTGCACAAGGCAGGCAGTGGAAGGAAAGTGCATGTCCGGACTAATTGTTGCCACAATAATTAAATCCAAATCTTCCGGTTTTACCTTGGCATCTTTTAAAGCATTTTTTGCAGCGGCAATAGCCAAGTCGCTCACTGCCTCATTTTTAGAGGCAATTCTACGTTCCTTTATGCCAGTGCGGGTAGTAATCCATTCATCAGTTGTGTCCACCATTTTTTCCAAGTCTGCATTGGTTAATCTTTTAGACGGCAAATAACAGCCTACACCAATTATCCCTGCTCTGATTTTCATATCCGCTTTATCTCCTCGATAATCTGGATATTGATGTTGCGCTCCACCTCTTTTTTAGCCGCGCCAATGGCATTTTTTATGGCCTTGACATTGGAACGGCCATGGCAGATAATCACTATTCCATCCACCCCTAAAAGTGGAGCTCCGCCGTATTCAGAATAATCAATCTTCTTTTTAAATCTAATCAGGCTGGCTCTTAACAATAAAATCCCGATTTTGCCAAAAATATTGCGGGTTAATTCCTGCTTTAAGAATTCGCTTAGGGTCTCAGCTAAACTCTCCGATACCTTAAGGGCGATATTTCCTACAAACCCATCACAGATAACGCAATCGCAATTTCCAGAAAATATATCTTTGCCCTCGACATTGCCGATAAAATTCAATATTTTTTCAGAGAGTAATTTGTGTGTTTCTTTAACAAAATCTGTTCCCTTTGTTTCCTCTTCGCCGATATTCAAAAGCCCAACAGATGGGTTCATCTTATTTAGAACATTCTGAAAATAGACATTTGCCATCACCGCATACTGGAAAAGATGGTCGGGTTTTGGGTCAATATTGGCACCCACATCAATCATTAAAGAAACGCCTTTAAGGGTGGGAATAAGAATGGCGATACCTGGACGTTCAATTCCTGGTAATAACCCCAAGTTTAAGGTTGCAGCGCACACAACCGCCCCGGTATTTCCCGCGCTGACAAATGCATCGCAGGTTTTATTTTCTAAAAGCCCAATTGCCTTGACAATTGAGGAATCCTTTTTCCTGCGCACACTGGCTGCTGCTGGCTCGTGCATCTCAATCACTTCTGAGGCATGAAGAATACTAATTGAACGAGGAACAGGTTTAAATTTTAACAGCTCTTTTTCAATTTCCTCATTTTTACCGACTAAAGTTATTTCTATGTCTTTAAATTCTTTAACGGCTTGGATTGCGCCAGCCACAATTGTGGCTGGCGCAAAATCCCCACCCATTGCATCTAAAGCGATTTTCATGATATTTAACCTTTATCTTTAATGAGCAGACAATTTACGGAACGAACGAGGTGAGTGAACGTAAATTGTAGTCTGCCACTGTTTCATTGGTGGACGTCTGCGAATTAAACCCAGCACTAATTTTACAATTGAAACGATTTTTTAAGCCTGTTCTTAAGATGAGTTCTTGCCTGTCCATAATGTTTTAATTTATTTTCCATTTCTCTGGCATCTAACTCTGAAGCGTATCCTTCACAACCGATAAATTTCCATTTATCATCAATATCATGCTCTTTTAAACGTCTTTCTAAGTTATTTGTATAACCGTAATAAGACTCACTTGTATTTCTGTTTTTCAAAATATAAATCCAATATATGCTCATAAAATTAGTGCTGGGTCAAATTCAGACACGGCCTTCAGCCTATAACTTACGCTCGCTAACGCTTGCGTAAGTTATGTCTTCATTTGACCTTCTTTTCCTTTACCTTTATCTGAACTACCTGCTTACCATCATAATAACCACAGGTAGGACAAACCCTATGCGAAAGTTTTGGCTGTTTGCATTGAGGACAATTGCTTAAATTAGGATTTCTTAATTTCCAGAATGTCCTTCTTTTTCTGCCTCGTGTCTTAGAATGTCTTCGTTTAGGTAATGCCATATTTTCCTTTCTTTAATGTCCGTCATTCGCCTAAGGCGAATGACGAGATCTCGCCAAAATCTTAGATTTTGGCGGAAGCACATAACTTATAAGTGCGAATTAGCCCCGAAGCCTGCGTAGTCAATTTCTCGCCTGCCGCAGGCAGGCAGGAAATTGACAAGCGCTTAGCCCCTTCCTTAAAAGGTATCAGGAAGGGCTACCCATCTGGGTTAGGCGAGGGGCATATGTTATCAATATTCCCGACTCACCATTAGAAATC
>JAUYCX010000080.1 GCA_030692045.1 Candidatus Omnitrophota bacterium | reverse complement strand
TTGTCACCCGATAGTGCCGGAAGCCCCTCTATGAGAGAACCGATATATTTAGTGTCGCTATCTCTTTGGAGTAGGCTGGATATCGTTAGCGGCGAGAGGGTAATTTTATTGGCGGGCTTAGAGTTGATTCTATTGATTCTTACTTTCTCATCCAGCCCAATTGAAGCGTTTTCTCTCGATATGCCGTCCATCTGTATAATCTTTTTACCCCTATCTTGCGCATAACAAGGCATTATCTTTGCCGGTGTTCTTCTTTTACCATTAATTTCTATGATATCGCCTACATCCAATCCGAGCTCCTTCATATCTTCCGGATCGATTCTGGCAATTGCCCTGCCTACATCCTTAGGTGATGATTCTTTAACTTTTAATATCAGAGTTTTATCGTCTTTCTTCGCTGTCATTGGAATAAAAGCTGGGAAAATTTATCTAACGCCTCAATACCTTTAACTTCCCGAGGCTGTAATGGTATAATAGTGGTCTTTAAATTGCTAAATTTTCTTCTTATTTGTCTTATATATTCTTCCTGGGCATTGCTTCTTTCCCGACAAAATTCGCAAACCCCCGTTGGCTCTACAACATTATTGATGACTAACTGTTTTACTTTTAAGCCGAATTTATTTAGGTTATTTACTAATCTTTCTGTTTCTTGAATTGCCATATCCTCGGGTATAGTTACGGCGATAAATTCACAAGCCAAGCCACTCCGAAGCAACCCCTCAATTCTGTTTACTGTCTTTTTCATTTCTACCAGAAAATCATCGCCTTCATCAGGATTATATTTCCCAGAAAAAGTTTCCACCATATACCTGTACTTCCACCTCATCTTGGCCATCACTTTAATCCAGTCATCAAGCAGTTCGGGCAGAGTTAAAAGCCGAAGAGCATGTCCGGTAGGCGCAGTATCTACTATGTATTTCTCAAACTGAGCCTGCTCTATCAGATCAACTATGGTTTTAAACCCCATTACCTCATCAATGCCCGGAATAGGCAGGCTAAAGATAGAATCAATGTCTTCTTGGTCTAAATAGGTAGAGGTGTCCAAGATTTTTCTTATCTGGGCTTCGTATTTTATTTTGAAGTTAGAAAGAGCTTTTTCCGCGCTTATCTCAAGAGCGCTGAGGTTTTTTACACCCTTTACTTCTTTTATCTCGCTACCGATTTCTTGACCTAAACTATCAGAGAGCGAATGCGCAGGGTCTGTGGAAATAAGGAGTGTTTTATAATCCTTGGCTAAATAAAAACCTGTGCTTGAGGCACAGGTCGTCTTTCCCACACCGCCTTTTCCGCCAAATAAAATTAACTTTAATGCATCTTCTTTTAATCCGGTTAGCGGCATCTAACATTTCTTTCCAGTTCCACTTGACACTCCTCTCAAATCGTGATAAAGTTATCTTAGAGGTAACAATGACTCTGGAAAAATCCATAAAATTCTGGTTAAATTCCTGTTTAGATGACTTTAATACTGCTAACTCGATGCTTGTTGCTCATCGCTACAACTATAGTATGTTTATGTGCCAGCAATCGCTGGAAGAGCTGCTCAAAGCCATCATTATGATTCAAAGCAAAGACCATCCTCCTTATCTGCACGACCTAATTATATTATCAAAAAAAATCGACCTTATAATTCCGAAACGTATCCATAATATCTTAAGAGATATTAATCCTCATTACATTATTGCGCGATATAAACCCCAACGTTTTGACCCTAAAATTTATAACCAGGCTACTGCCAAAAAAACAATAAAACTGACGCAAGGAGTCATAAAATGGTTTACAAAAAAAATGGGGCTAAAAAAATACTTGCCCAATTTATAAAAGAAGCTAAAAAGAGAATCCCTGTAGAAAAGGTTATCCTTTTCGGCTCGCATGCCAAAGGAACTCCTAAGAAATTCAGCGATATCGATATTGCTGTAATCTCTCCTAAGTTTAGTGGTATGGACGAGCTTAAACGCATCAAGTTGCTTCTTGACTGTGCCCATAGAATTAAATTTAACCTTACCATTGATATAGAAACCTTTGGCTATACACCCGAAGAATATGAAAACGCCAGCCACTTTGATTTTTTGGGAGTAATAAAGGAGACTGGAAGAGTCGTTTATGGCTAATCTACTTCTTTTTACACACAACATATTTTCTATTTCTAACTTATTTCTTTATTCTAACTTCCAATATGCCATTTTTATAACTTGATTCTAAAGTTTCGGGCTTTACCTTTGCCGGAAGTAAGATCTCTTTATGATATTTTCTATCACCACTCTGGACTGAAATATCCAGGATGTCTTCTTTCAAATCTAATTTTATATCCTCTTGACTTAC
>JAUYCX010000031.1 GCA_030692045.1 Candidatus Omnitrophota bacterium | reverse complement strand
TACCTCTATAATTATCCTTATCGCTAGTGAAGTTAAAGAACCTCACAGACCTTGAAAACACTAGCAATTCGACTATTTCTTCTTTTGTATTCTTACCACACACTCCACGTGCGGCGTCATAGGAAACTGATCCACCGCAATCGCCTTAACCGCCTCATAACCAGCTGCTTTAAACTGCACCAGATTATCCGCAAGCGTCTTTGGGTTACATGATACATAAACGATTTCTTTCACGCCAAACGCGATGATTTTTGTAAGTGCTTTTGGCAAGATACCCATTCTCGGAGGATCAAGCACAATCATGTCGGGTTTTTCACCTTTAAGAGCATCTCGTATAAGCCTTGCGGGTAAATATCCCAGCCGAGCGAATTCTTTTTAACCGGATGGTGGTTCTCTTTACAGACATCCATCGCCAAATTGCTAATCCCCCATTTTTCCAACTCCACCAATTGCCGCGAGTAATAATTGACCCCGATAAAATCCATGGCCTTATGCCGCATTATTTTATCCAAAAACCCGAAATTATACCACTTGTCCCTCAGATAAGCGGCGAATCTGTTTTTTAAATTCGGAACGCAAGGCACAAAAGCCTGCATATTCTGCGCAATACTTATAGAGGGTTCCAAAAGGTTTAATTCTTTATAAATTTTATGTATCAGGCAATAGGTTCTGATATGCGCTGAAACAAGATTGTCTTCAACTTTTTTTGCTCTCAGTAATGACTTTGCCTGTGGAGGCCACACCCCGAGAATATAAGCATGGGGTATATATATCATAGGCTCGTTTATGGTAATCCAATAATGGACATGCTTTGCGAGAGCGCGGGTCACAAAATCGCAGTAACGCAGGAATTTAGCTACGGACTGCCGGCTCTCCCATCCACCTGATTTAGCGAACCAGACCGGATTGGTAAAATGATGCAATGTAACCATTGGCTCGATATTACGCGATCTCAAAGAAATAATAACATCAATGTAATGTTCTATCTCTTCCTGAGAGAATTTCCCATCACTAGGCTCAATGCGGCTCCACTCTATAGAAAGGCGGTGGGCGTTATGATTCAAATCTTTAGCCAAGTCAAAATCCTGTTCATAAAATTCATAGTGACGCGAGCCTCGGCCGGAATTTTCTAATCCTCTATCCTTCTCCCATTGCCACCAATCAGAATTAACATTGCCCCCTTCTACCTGATAGGCGGATGTAGCTGCTCCCCAGAGAAAATCTTGCGGAAATTTCATCATGATAAAATTATATCATCACATACAATAAATCCCAACAAAATATATTTATTTCGCTTTTTAACAGTTGCTGCAGCGCTTGACTTAGCGTTTAAAAAAGTGTAAAGTAAGCGCATGCATTCATTAATAAAACTAATTAAGAAAACTTACAAAATGGCAGGACCCAGGGAACGCAGGGTAGTGATGAATAACGTCGCTTCCCTTACGATACTGCAGGCTATAACTTACATACTGCCAATCGTAATCCTGCCTTATCTTTTCAGAGTGATAGGACCGGAAAAATTCGGCCTGATTGCTTTTGCGCAGGCCTTTGTACAGTACTTCATGATCATGACAGATTACGGATTCAGCATCTCCGCTACAAAAGAAATCTCTCTCTGCAGAAACGAACACGCTAAAGTCTGCAAGATTTTTTCTTCAGTCATGACAATCAAGTCCGCGCTGGCATTTTTGAGTTTAGCAGCCTTGGGTATTATTTTATATTTTATACCAAGATTCAGGAACGATTGGATGGTTTACGCGCTCAGTTTCGGCGCAGTAGCGGGAAACACCATTTTCCCTGTCTGGTTTTTTCAGGGCACGGAGAAAATGAAGTATATCGCAAATTAGAATATTATAGGGGGGATTGCATCTGCGTTTTTTATTTTTATCCTCGTACGGGGGCCGCAGGACTACCTGATGGTTCCGCTGATAACATCATCCGCATCTTTAATAACCGGGCTTTTAGGGCAATATATTGTTTTCAGTAAGTTTAAGGTATCGTTTGAATTCCCGGGATATAAGAATGTCCGGCGACAGCTTGATGCGGGCTGGAATATCTTTATTTCCAACGTAGCGATAAATGCTTATACAACTACGCGCGTTTTTACCGTTGGCCTTCTTACCAATAATACTATCACAGGGTTTTATTCCGTTGCGGAAAGAATCGCCAGCCTGTTCCAGACATTTCCTCTGGCTTCCTTTTCCCAGGCGATTTTTCCCCGTTTAAGCAAGATATTCCATAAAAACAAACTAAAGGCCTTTAAGATTATGCAGCGGATACAGCAGATTACCATCAATATCTCTCTAATCTGCCTTCCTGTTATCTTTATCTTCTCGCATTTAATTGTAAGAATTGTCTGCGGGGGAGATTACCAGAATACGGTGTTGTCATTGAGACTTTTACTGATCTCTGTATTCTTTGTAAGCGCTAATGCCTTCCGCGTACAGTTTCTGCTTGTCTGCGGGAAAACGCATATCTATTCCAGGATTCACATAATCATGGCAATGATAGGACTGCCTTTGATATTTCTTTTAATATATTCTTTTTCTTATATAGGCGCTGCGGTTGCGACAGCAGTAATTGAGGCAGGGATTTTTACCATTACCTATTTTATAGTAAAAAGGCTTAGATTTTCCTAAACAATAAAAGCCCTTTGGCTTAATCACCAAAGGGCTTTTATGACGCTATCTTTTAACGGCCGTCAGTTTTATGCTTCGAGAAACACTCTTTGCAGTATACTGGACGATCTCCGCTGGGCTTGAAAGGGACTTCACATTCTTTCTTGCAGTCTGAACAAGTCACCTTGTGCATCTCCCGCGGTCGCCCGCCAAATCCGCCACCACGTTCCTGAAATGCCACATTGCCTCCTTTTTAGTTTTCGTAATACCGAAGTTATACCTTTCTTACGTTTGTTGCCTGAGGGCCTTTTGGGCCTTCTCCGATTTCGAATTCTACTTCTTGTCCTTCGCTTAAAGACTTGAAGCCATCGCCCTGAATTGCATTATGATGAACAAAACAATCCTTGCTTCCATCATCCGGCGTTATGAACCCGTAACCTTTTTGATCATTAAACCACTTTACTTTTCCTTTTGCCATTATTCAATACCTCCTTCCAACAAAATTTTAGTAAATAATGTCAGAAGTCAAAAAACCGCAAGGCGAATTCTATTTTACCTTACGGCCTAAACATCCACTCACCTATTTACCATTTGACTTATTATATGTCTAAACTCTCTGCTTGTCAATAAAATTATGAAGCCGCCCTGAACCGGTAATCATTCTAATAATCTTTGCGCGCGGCATAAGCAAAACTGGAAAAGTACTTTCGCCACAATAAATCCGAAGAGATAAACTGATTTGATCCGAAGAAGTAATCCGTTATGGCCTCCCGCAAGCGGGTAAGTTCCTTAAGGCGCGCAAAATCCTTTACGCTGTCCAAGGT
This sequence comes from Candidatus Omnitrophota bacterium, assembly GCA_030692045.1. GTDB lineage: Bacteria > Omnitrophota > Gorgyraeia > JAUYCX01 > JAUYCX01 > JAUYCX01. The sequence goes on along the minus strand of JAUYCX010000031.1, from coordinate 3,226 downwards.
CAAGTCTATCAACTCAAGAGAACGCTCGAAAGCTTGCTGGCAATAGGCATCGTTACGTTTTGCGCGCCAATTAAGAGCGCGCTCTACCTCGCTTCCGATATTTGCCATCTGCTCTAAAAACGGCAGCTGTTTCCAGCGGCCTGCCGCAAGATCTTTGTGCTGACAATTCATCGTTTAATCCTTTTTGAAACAATTTCAGTAATTTTCTTGCGCATTTCTTCATTCTCTACGCAGCGGCTTCTGTTACCCTGGGATGGGCGCATATTGATCATGGAATCGAACTCTATAAATTCATCGCCTTGCAGTTCAGGATAAACATTTATACCCCAAAGATTTTTCTGTTTTGAGCCATGTTCCAAAAGCAGCGCTTCTAAATCAGAATGAAGCTCTGCATCCACTGCAATAATCTCATTTTCCACGTCTACTGCCGCCTTTACCATGTTCCCAAAGGTGGCAACGGCCATTTGCTTAAGTTCTCCGAACGCTAATATCTCTGTTACTATTTTCATACAGGCATATAAATATTTACTATTTACTTAGCTGCGCTTTTTTTCAAATGATTAATACCTTTAACCACTAGAAAAATACAAAACGCCACAATCAAGAAATCAATTACTGTGTTTATAAACATCCCGTAATTAAGGGTAACCGGTGGAACTGAAGGAGTGGGCGGCATATTAACAATTCCTTCCTTAAGAACTACTTTCAGATTTTTGAAATCAACTCCTCCAAGCAATAGTCCCAGAGGCGGCATCATTACATCGCCTACCATAGAAGTTACTATTTTACCAAATGAAGCTCCGATTACAATACCTACTGCCATCTCTACTGCGTTACCTTTAATAGCAAATTCCTTAAATTCTTTGACTATAGACATCTGCCCCTCCTTAGCTTTAGCCCGGGCGAACTTCATTTTCTACATCTATATTATAAACATCCAGAAGCTGCAGCCTTGTCGCTTCCAGCCGTTGAGTAAAAACACTCATAAGCCTTTTTAATAACTCGTATCCCAGGTCGGAATTCTTTTCACATTTTTCTCTCAGGCATTTTCCATCCAATACCACCGCCCTGGTATTTTCCACAGCTTCAGCGCTGAACCGATATCTATACGGCGAAATAAGCCATGACCAACCCAGGATATCGCCTTCTTTAATAGTCTGTATCGGATTCTGACGGCGCTGATCTATATAGATAGCTACAAGACCTCCGCGAATAACATAAAACTTATCCGCAGATTGGCCTTCTTTGAGGATAACCTCTCCCTTCTTAAATATAACGTTAGAAGCGCATCCTACTATAAAATCAAAATATTTTGACGGCAAATCTTTGAAAAACGAATGTTCTCTTAAAATAGATTCAATTGTTATCATTTATCCTCCTTATTTACTTGTCTTTCGATGATACTCAATTTTGCTACGTAGTCATTAAGCTTGATTATACCTCACAAAATAAAAAATCCAAAGCATTTTCAGTCTTTGGATTTACTGAACTCTCCAGGGATTTGCTTGTCATTTTCAATCAGCGCAAGTTTTTCAGCTCTTGTCCAACATTTAATATGGGCTTCTCTTTTCTGGGCTTTTGACCTATTGGGATGCGATTCTTCATAGATTAATTCGACTGGTTTTCTGACTCTTGTATAACTACCGCCTTTGTTAGAATTATGCTCTTTCAAACGCCGAATTAAATCAGTAGTGCTGCCAGTATAAAGAGATTTGTCTGAACATTTGATTATATAGACATACCACATATAAGCTCTTTGGTTAATGATTACCTTAAGTACCTAAGCCCTAATTTACGCATGGCATTTACCATAATGACCACAATTCTATTTTTTCCAGTTGGATTACAGAAAAAGAAAATAGGTTTTCGCAATAGAACAGCCATTTTAAATAATAGTTTCTCTATCATCATCGGCGCTTTTATTTTCGAAAATATTAATCTTGAATAAAAAAATAGCTGCAGTATCTGAAAATTTTCTATAGTTTCTTTATGAGAAATAAAAATCTCTTTTAAACAGGGTCCTTCAAGATAACCCGACTTCGAGTCAGGCTTATCTGGTAATAAATTATAATCTAAGCATAATTGATAAAGCCTCGTTTTTGGATATGGATAAAAATAATAACCTCCTCCCATATTTGACCATAATTCAAAATTCAAATTCAGCGTATCTTTTTGCATCTCTTTTGTTTCGAATGGCAACCCAAGTATATTGTACGCAAATGTTTTTATTTTGCGCTTTTTTAATATGACAAAAGCTTTTTTTATTTTTTCATTAGAGTGTTTTCTGTTTAAAATATGCGCTCTTAGCCATTCATTACCTGATTCGACGCCGAATTGAACACTGGCGCATCCTGCATCCTTAAGACATTCGGCAACGCTATCATCTATATTCTCAATTCTTGCATTGCAAAAAAATGGCAGATTTATCTCTCTTCTGTATAAATTGCAGAAATCGAATAACCATTTCTTGTCTAAGGTGAATGTATCATCGCAAAATAATATTTTTTTTGTTTGCGGGTAAAGCGAGAGATTGTTTTTTATTATTTTTATCGCATGATCAGGTGGGCATAAGCGCACGTATTTATCTTTATTAGGGTATGCTTCCCTTAATGCATGGTTACTGCAATAATAACAACCGTAAGGACAGCCTCTTGATAATATCATCGTAAATCGGTCCCCGCTTTCACGAATAATTTTTTTATAATCAAACAGTGCGTAGTCCGGCAGAGGAACGGATTCAATATTTTGCAAAGGCAGGATTGGATTTTTAATTATTCCTTTCTCTGTTTTGAAATAAAAGCCTGGGGTATTAAAATAATCTTCATTATTATCCAGCCGTCGACATAATTCTTTCAAAGAGGCTTCGCCATCGCCGATACATATGCCATCTATTTCTGGAAACTCGGCAAATATTTCCTCTTTAATTAAAGTGCAATGCACCCCGCCTCCAATTATCAACATATCGGAAAAGTCAGCAATATCCAAGAAACGGCGGAGATACTGTTTTTGATTAGTTGTAAATGATAACCCTATCGCATCGGGCTTTTCTCTTTTAACTAATTCTATAGCATGACTGTAGTCCGATTCATTTTTCAGGTGAGTTAAGAAAACTGAATGTTTTTCTGTTTGAAGGCTTCCTATAAGATAAGCAAGGCCATGATGAAAGTCGGGGTAGTAACCAGTATGAAGGTCAAAGTATATAAGATGAACTTTTGCCATTTTTTTT
>JAUYCX010000117.1 GCA_030692045.1 Candidatus Omnitrophota bacterium | reverse complement strand
GGCGTACGATTCGGCTTTTCGTGTTTGGCGAATTTTGGGAGCCGGCAAAATTCGCCAAACACTATGTGTCCTCAACCTCGCAAAAATTTTTTAATCCCGAACCGAACTTTGTTCTGATTCGGGGCTCTAAAAAAATCTTCTTATTTTATATTGGCGGCGGCGAAAAATTTATAAAAGGTGTTTTTGCTCGGTTTCGTCCGCCCCAGCCGCCAGTAGTTATTCATAGAAGCATTTCAGGCGGCTGGAAAGCCGAATCACCCCACCCACCCAAAGCAGTCTTTGTGCTCGGGGCTCATTCGTCTGCGACGTATTCGCCTGCCTGCGCTCAAAGCCTGCTTTCCCCCTAAACGGAAAAGAAACCTTGTATCAAATATTCATCAAACTGTTCTGTCCTTTTTCCAAAAAGACAGAACAGTCCGCAACGCCAAAAGACATTCCGCCTACGGCGGAGAGACTTTTGCCCGTCGGGTTCGCGTTGCTTTGATGAATATTTGGACCCCCAACAGTCACAGTCGGGCGGCTTCAGCCCCTTCGGGGCTTCCGCAGCGCCCTTTGTGTGCCTACTTCCCCTTAGAGGAATTAGCTTGAATGAACATATTGAATGTGGTAATATGTGGAATAATGTTGTATAGCAAAAAATGGAGTGTTTTCGATGTTACTTAAAGGATACCTAACAGTAAAAAAAGTTGCTAAACAGCTTGGCCTGTCTGAATATAGAGTGCGTGAACTCATAAGAGAAAAACAAGTCCGCGCCACAAAGATAGGGCAGTGGAAAGTGAAGCCGGAGGATCTGAAGGAGTTTATTAGGGCGAGGACGAATAAATGATGATGAGGGAATCTAATGTTTGAGCAAACCTTTAAGAATATCGATGACATTCTCCATAAAGACGCCGGGTGCAGTAGTGAGCTGGATTATGTGGAACAGACCTCATGGGTTCTTTTCCTAAAATATCTTGATGATCTTGAAAAAGACAAAAAAACAGCGGCAAAGCTGGCAGGCAAGGCCTATACAGGCATTATCAGTCCGGAGTATCGTTGGGAGGTTTGGGCTGTTCCTAAAGATAAAGACAATAAGCTTGATCACCACAAAGCGCTCGGCGGCGATGACTTGAAAGATTTCGTTGACCATAAGCTGTTTCCCTACCTGAAAAAGTTTAAAACCAATGCTGAAAGCGCTGATACTATCGAATATAAGATCGGCGAGATCTTCAACGAGCTTAAAAACAAAATCCAGAGCGGATATAATCTTCGCGAAGTTATTAATTTGATCGACCAGCTTCGTTTCCGATCCCATACCGAGAAACATGAAATGTCTCATCTGTATGAAGGCAAGATTAAGAACATGGGTAACGCAGGCAGAAACGGTGGTGAGTATTATACGCCACGGCCGCTTATCAAAACGATAGTGAAAGTGGTTGCGCCTGAAATCGGAAACAAGATCTATGACGGTGCAGTAGGTTCAGCAGGCTTTTTATGCGAAGCCTTTGAATATCTCAAAGTCAGCAGGAATTTAAGCACCAAAGACGCAGAAATGCTTCAAAAGAAAACTTTTTACGGTAAAGAGAAAAAATCTCTCGCTTATATAATCGGGATAATGAATATGATTTTGCATGGTATTGAAGCGCCCAATATCGTGCATACAAACACGCTGGCTGAAAACCTCGCTGATATCCAGGAGAAAGACCGTTATGACATAGTCCTTGCTAATCCGCCATTTGGCGGCAAGGAACGCGCTGAGGTTCAGCAGAACTTCCCCATTAAAACAGGAGAGACCGCTTTTCTATTTCTCCAGCATTTTATTAAAATCTTGAAAGCAGGAGGCAAAGCTGGCGTGGTTATTAAAAATACCTTTTTATCTAATACTGACAATGCATCTGTAAGCTTGCGCAAATTGCTTTTAGAAAGCTGTAATCTGCATACGGTACTCGATCTGCCCGGAGGCACTTTTACCGGCGCCGGTGTTAAAACCGTAGTGCTATTCTTTGAAAAAGGTGTACGGACGAAAAAAATCTGGTTTTATCAGCTCAATCTTGATCGGAATCTCGGCAAGACTAATCCGCTAAACGAAGGTGACTTGGCTGAGTTTGTAAAACTTCAAAAGACTAAAGCTGATTCGGAAAATTCTTGGTCAGTAAATGTAGCTGATGTGGATAATACTACTTTCGATTTATCTGTAAAGAATCCGAATAAAAAAGATGAAACAGCACTGCGTGAGCCGAAAGAGATTTTGGAAGAAATGAAAAGATTAGATGTTGAAAATTCAAAAATTTTAGATCAAATTTTGCAAAAAATATGAAGAACTTATTCAAAAATTTAAATTTTCTAACAAAAAACAGATTTATAATCTTTGGATTTTTTTGTGCAGTTTTTATTATTGTTCAATATTTTTCTTTTGGAGCTTTTTTACCAAGTGCTGAAACTAAAGACCTATGGTTTTATTCGGGTATTTTCATGGTTCTATTTTCTATATTATTTATTGAGCCATACTACACTTCTCCGAAAAATGTCATTACAAACGCAATTCCGCTTTTGCTTGTATTTCTTGCAATTAAAACTTCTTTTGAAAATGTCGTATTTTGGTGGACAGCAGTAGCTATATTGCTTTTGCTTCTTCTTGCTTCAATTGTTGCTCTTGCTTTTGACGATAAAGATAAAAGTCCAGACCATTGGAAAAACAAAACCGCAACCAAACTTAAAGATATTGTGGTTATTGCGGGCCAAGGAAGAGTGCTTTATTCAGCTGTCTTTATTTACTTTTTGTTGACATACCACTCAATCCAGAATTTTTATACTTTAAGTCTGTTTATTTTGTGGTTTTTTATTCTTTCAATAAATCCAAAGAATATTCATGGCAGTTTTGCTATTCTTGCTAAAAAAGATATTGGCGATCAAATTGGAGAAATATTTAGTGTTCAGTCAAAGAAGATTTTCCTCGTAAAACTTTTTGAAGACAGAAAAAGTATTAAAAAATTTGATGTAGTCAAATTTAGATATTCTATGCAAGATGCGAAAGACTTTACTATTACAGGAATAGTTTTTGATACATATTTGCTAAATCAAGAAAAGTGGGCAAAAATCCTTCAATTGGCGGATTCAAGGAAAGAAGACGAAAAATTAGAAAAAAATATTGTTTATAAAATTGCTAGTAACGCAGAAATCAATGTAAAGTTAAAAATTGATAATCTTGCTGGCGTAGTTATCGACGGTTCAACTATTGGAAAGATTAAATTTGAATACTCTAAGAAGAATGATGATCTTCAAGAGGGAGATTTGCTTGAACTAAACATAGGTGTCCGTAGACTTTTCTATCAAGTAATAGGAGGTCGTACAGAAAAAGAAAAACTCGAAGCACGAAATGAAACAGGATTTATTGAGGGCGAGGCAATCCAGCTTGGAGAATGGCGAGAGACTGAGTTTTCTTTTCAAAAATTTGGTTGGGTCCCATCAATTAATACGCCTGTTTTTAAAACTGATGCTTCGGATATTAGAGTGAGGGCATTTACTTATCCAAACTATAAACTCGGGAAAATTCCGAATACAGAATTGCCATCCGTAGTAAACCTTAGTGAAGCAGTAAGTCACCATATGGCATTAGTTGGAGTAACGGGATCTGGAAAGTCTTTTTTAGTACGCGAAATTATTAATCAGATAAAAGTCGATACGAAAGTTATTTGTGTTGATTTTAATAAAGAGTTTGTTTCTATGCTAATGCCTGCGCCAACCAACATTATTAGCGATACAAAAGCAGAAGAAATATCAGAAAAAATTGACTGGATAAATAATGAGCTGGAGAAATTTGGAAATCAGCAAGATAAGGCACAAATTGCAAGAAAACAAACTGAAATAAAGACTGCCCTAGAAGAAGAAATAGAATCTTTTTTGAATGATGCAACTTGCAGTATTAAGGTTTTTGAATTACCAGACGTTAGTAATACTACCGGCATACTTGATTATACCAAATATTTTTTCAAGGTACTTTTTGAAGTAGCAAAGAAAAAACAAGTTACTGATAATCCTGCTAAAATTTGTGTTGTTTTAGAAGAAGCTCATACTATTATTCCTGAATGGAATTTCTCAGGAAGTGGAGATAAAACATCCCAAGGTCTTGTAAATAGTATTGGGCAGATTACCTTACAAGGTAGAAAGTATGGTGTTGGCTTTCTTGTAGTCACCCAAAGAACAGCTAATGTGTCCAAGACTGTTTTGACCCAATGCAATACAGTCATCTGTTTTCAGGCATTTGATGAGACTAGTTTTACTTTTTTAGGAAACTATATTGGTAAAGATATGGTTCAAGTTCTTCCAAACTTGAAACAATATCATGCGGTGGTTGCGGGTAAAGCGGTAAAAGCAAACATGCCTATGATTATTGATTTAACAAGATGAATATGAGAACTAATTGGCAAACAAAAAAACTTGAAGAAGTTTGTGAAGTCTTTGCTGATGGCGATTGGATAGAGAAAAAAGATCAATCAACAAGCGGTATTCGACTTATACAGACTGGCAATATTGGGAATGGATATTTTTTAGATAGAAGTGGAAAAGCGCGATATATCTCAGAAGATACATTTAAAAGATTGCGATGTACAGAAGTTTTACCGGGTGATTGTTTGCTTTCCAGATTACCTGATCCAGTAGGAAGGGCAAGTCTTATACCTGATACAGGTCAAAAAATGATTACTGCGGTTGACTGCACAATTATGCGCTTTAAAAAAGATATTCTACCCAAATGGTTTATTTATTATTCTTTGTGTCCAGATTATCAAAACAAAATTAACAAAGAGGTTTCCGGTGCAACACGCCAGCGAATCAGTAGAAGCAATTTAGGCAATATTGAAATACCAATTCCGCCGCTTCAACAGCAGAAACATATAGTTACCAAATTAGATGATTTTTTTTCTGCCACTGCTAAGGTAAAAGAAAATGCAGAAAAGAAATTGGTTGACCTTGAAGAACTAAAAAAATCAATACTTCAAAAAGCTTTTACCGGTAAACTCGCAGGAGCATGTTCATGAACGAATCTGAAACCAGAGCAGAATATATTGATCCTAAGCTAAAAGCTAGTGGCTGGGGTGTCGTGGAAGGCACAAAAGTCTTGCGGGAATATAAAATTACTGCAGGTAAGATTAAACCCGGCGGCGGCCGCGCTAAACCATTAATCGCTGATTATGTCTTGGTATATCAGGGCCGTAAACTGGCTATCATCGAAGCTAAGAGCGATGAATTTGAAGTAGGCGAAGGCGTGGCACAGGCCAAGAACTATGCTGAAATGATGCATCTTGATACGACTTATGCCAGTAACGGCAAAGAGATTTACCAAATCTGCATGAAGACTGGCAAGGAAGGATTGCTTGCAGCTTTCCCATTGCCTACTGATTTATGGAATAAAACATTTGCCACTCAAAATCAGTGGCTGGATAAATTTAATCAAGTACCGTTTGAAGATATAGGTGGCACAAAAGATGTGCGCTACTATCAGGAAATTGCTGTTAATAATGCTATGACCGCTATTTCCGAAGACAAATCGCGCATATTGCTTACTCTGGCTACTGGTACCGGCAAAACCTTTATTGCTTTTCAAATAGCATGGAAGCTGTATCAAACTCGCTGGAATCTAAAGCGCGATGGAAGCCGCAGGCCGCGTATTTTGTTCCTTGCCGATAGAAATATCCTGGCTGATCAGGCATTTAACGCTTTTTCAGCATTTCCAGAGGACGCGCTGGTACGGATTAACCCCAAAGAAATCAGCAAAAAAGGCAGTGTTCCGACTAACGGCAGTATTTTCTTTACTATCTTTCAGACTTTTATGAGCGGGAAGGATAAAGATGGAAAGCCTGCCCCATACTTTGGCGAATATCCGAAAGATTATTTTGATTTCATTATTATTGACGAATGCCATCGCGGCGGAGCGAATGACGAAGGCAACTGGCGCGGAATTTTGGAATATTTCTCGCCTGCTGTTCAGCTAGGGCTTACCGCAACGCCTAAACGCAAAGACAATATCGATACCTATCGTTATTTCGGCGAGCCGGTGTATATTTATTCACTCAAAGAAGGTATTAACGATGGCTTTCTGACGCCGTTTAAGTTAAAGCGAATCAAGACTACAATAGATGATTATGTATACACATCGGATGATCAGATTATTGAAGGCGAAATAGAAGAAGGCAAAATTTATATAGAGCCAGATTTCAACAAAATCATAGAGATTAAAGAGCGTGAATCCAAGAGAGTGCAGATATTTCTTTCGGAAATTAATCAGAATGAGAAGGCTATTGTCTTCTGCGCCAGCCAGGATCATGCGCTGGCAGTGCGGGATTTAGTTAATCAGTATAAAAAAAGCAAAGAGCCAAATTACTGCGTGCGTGTAACTGCTAACGATGGCGCGCTTGGCGAGCAGTATTTGCGAGAGTTCCAGGATAATGAAAAGACTATTCCGACAATTCTCACTACTTCGCAAAAGCTTTCTACCGGAGTTGATGCCAGGAATATCCGCAATATAATCCTCATGCGTCCTATTAATTCTATGATTGAGTTTAAGCAAATAATCGGCCGCGGTACTCGGTTGTTTGATGGAAAAGAATATTTTACTATTTACGATTTTGTGGATGCGTATCACCATTTTGCTGATCCTGAATGGGATGGTGAGCCGATAGAGCCGGAACCAGAAGAATACAAAAAATCAAAAAAGCATAAAGATATTATCTGTGAACCTAGGCCTCTCTGTGAGTCAAAGAAGAGGATTAAAATCAAGTTACGTGATGGGAAAGAACGCGAGATTCAACATATGATTGCGACTTCTTTTTGGAGCGCTGATGGCAAACCGATTTCATCGGAGGAGTTTCTGCGAAATATGTTCGGCACCTTGCCGGAATTTTTCAAAAGCGAAGAGGAGCTACGTAAGATTTGGTCGAATCCGATTACGCGCAAAGTGTTACTTACTAAGCTTGCTGAGGCCGGGTATGGTTTGGATGAATTAAGCACATTACAGAAATTGATCAATGCTGAGAAAAGCGATTTATTTGATGTTCTTGAATATGTTTCCTTTGCGATGAAGCCAATTACAAGGGAAATGCGAGTTGCACAGGCGCAGGCAAAGATTTTTCAAGGGTTGGATAATAAGCAGAAAGAGTTTTTGGAATTTGTACTTTCTAAATACATCGAATCTGGAGTGGAAGAGCTTGATCAAGAAAAACTGCCCGACCTTCTGACTCTGAAATATCAGGCAATTAGCGATGCGGAGGAAATATTGGGCGGTGTCGACAGTATACGTGAAACTTTTATTGGGTTTCAGAAATATTTATATTCTAAATAAGGGGTAGTATACATATATTTATGATCTTGAGTTAAGTGATAAGAGAATATCTAGTGATTTGGAAGGCGTAGGATGAAAATTGATTTGCACGCGCATACTAAAAAAACAAAAAAAGGCGAAGCAGACACGAGAAATGTTGAGGCAAAGTCTTTTCGTGATATTGTAACGTCGACCGATGTTGGAATAATTGCAATAACTAATCATAATTTATTTGATTTAGAACAATATGAGTCCTTTTTAAAAAATGTGGAAGGTAGAATTCAAATTTGGCCTGGAGTTGAATTTGATGTTGTGTGTGGCGATACAAAAGGTCATCTTCTTGTAATTGTTTCTCCTCAAAAATCTCAAGATTTCTCAAAACTAATCAATTGTTTGACTGCGTCTTGTAATGCTGATAAATATGTGATTTCAATTGAAGACGTTGTAAAACATTTTGACAATTTAAATCCATTATATATAGCCCATTATCAAAAGAAACCTGATTTAGGAGATGATTGTATAAATAAATTGATATCTACAACTAAGCATGCGTCTATGGTAATTAAGGAAGTTACAAATTCTATATCAGCTGGTATATATGTGAGCCATGGGCATAATTCAATTTATGGGTCTGATGTACACGATTGGAGTTCTTATGTTGAGTTAGCAAAAGATTTGCCCGAGTTAAGATTACCTGTTGAAAGTTTTGAGCAATTTTGTCTTTTGCTGGAAAAAGACACCCAAACAATTAATACAATCTTGGATAAAAAGGTTCCAGAAGAATTTGAAATAATGCCATTTGAGGATAAGACTGTAATCAAGTTGAAAGTATATAATGATATTAATGTGTTTTTTGGTGCAAAGGGAACAGGGAAGACAAAAATATTGGAAGGTATTGCAAAGCATTACTCGGACACAGGCATAACAGCCAAAGTTTTTGAATCAAGTGCTGATAAGCTGGATGATCTTTTTGATTTGGATGGGGCTAGTTTTACTATTAATCTTAATAATTATAAGATTAATTATTGTACTAACGAGATAGATTCTATCAAGAGTGCTTGTGAAAAAGATGTTACGAGATTGTCTAGATACGTGCAAGCATTAACAACTCAGATAACAAATAAGAATGCACAAAAATTTATCGTAAAAGATATCGGTAAGATAAGTGATCAAGTGCAAACAAGAAAGTTTGATTCGTTGGAAGATGTACATAAAAAACTAACTGAATTTAATGAGTTTGTGGTGCAGAATAAAGCATTTCGAGAGGTTGTATCTGAGAATAAATTAGCAGATTTAGAAAAGTTGTTGTCAGAGATTATAGCGGAAGTTTTAAGTGAACGCGAAGACTCATTTATATCTTCTCGAGGAATTAAATTATTTAATAATTTAATCAGTAAAATTAAGAGTGAAATTGCTAGAAAAACAGCAACACCAATGAAGCCGTCAACAACTGGATTTAAAGAATATGCCAGTAACAGAATAAATATTGAACGTAATATAAGAGAAATCATTGGTAATATGAAGAAAAAAATTGATAATAATTCTATTTATGTCGGTAATTTGGGCGATAAAGGTGAATTATATTGTGTATCTGAGGTCACAATTCAAGATGGTGGTGTAGTTGACAGTGATTTTAATTCGGTTACCCAAGTAGGTAAAAAACTTCAAAGATCTTTTTCAACAAAAATTTGTGAGATATCCAATGCTTTATATGCATCAAATCTCTTTGAAAAAATTAATGAATTGAATGAATTAGACAAAATAGAGGACTTGAAAACTATTCATGAATTACTCATGCTTAAAAGATATTTTATGCTTGTGGATGTTCCATACAAGCCCTCGAGTGGTGAGGCATCTATGATCCTTTTGCATAAAGAATTAAATGAAGATAAAGATATTTATATCCTAGATGAGCCAGAGAAGAGCTTGGGTAATGATTATATTAGCGATGTTATTGTCCCACTTATCAAAGATAAAGCAAAGGTGGGGAAGAAAATATTTATATCTACGCATGATGCTAATATTGCAGTGAGGACTTTGCCGTACAATTCGATTTATAGAAAGCATAGCAAAAATGGGTATGATACTTATGTCGGTAATCCGTTTTCTAATTTTCTTATAAATTCAGCTAATCCTGAAGACAAACTTGACTGGAAAGCGGTAAGTATGAGGACATTAGAGGGTGGTGAAAACGCATTTGGCGAAAGAGGGAAAATTTATGGAAACTTATAATGCAAGTGTTGTAAAAGAAGGTGAACACTGGTATTTGCAATTATCTGTTAAAGAAAAGGTATTAAAAATAGCTTTAACAAAGGATAATCCAAATGAGATTAAAAATGTGTTCAATGAGTTAATAGTAGAGCTAAAAAAAGGAAAATTTAAGTTCAATTATGTAGGAGAGAATAAGGACTTGTTTTCTCAGGTTTCTAATGAGTATTTAACTCAACTAAATAAAGAGTTGGTAGAAGTTTATAATGAGCTTGAATCCTTTAACTTGCTATAAATAAATTTTTAGAAGAAATAATTTCCTCCCTCGGCAATCGCAGTCGTCTGGTTTCAACCACCTTCGATGTTTTCCGCAACGTTCTTGATGCGTTTGCCTTCATCCACCCAATAAACACCTTTTATAAATTTTTCGTCGCCGCCGATATAAAATAAAAGGAATTATTTAAGAGAATTTTTGCGAGGTTGAGGACGCATAATGTTTGGCGAATTTTGGGTGGGGGCAAAATTCGCCAAACACGAAAAGCCGAATCGTATACCTGTATAAGAAATGCTGGCGACCCAGCCAGCATGCCCGCCGGCCCAGGCGGGCAAATGAGCGAGCGGCCCAGCGAGCGTGGAGTGAAGCCGAGCGACAGCGAGGCTGAACGGTGCCTTTGTTAACAACGTAGCCCGCCCCAGCGGGCGGTGCATTACCACTTACATTGCAGCCAACTCAACCTGAAAAGCGGTAAAAAAGAACGATTTAGATAATTTGTAGAGAACAAACCAAGGGTCAGCCGAAAGTCCGGATAAAGACTTTGGGGGCAAAAAATTTGTAACTCTTTTTAGATTCTTGGTTTGGCATTTTTGTATTTCCTCAAAAAATAAAAAATTAAAGGGGGCAAAAAATTCAAAAGAAAAGAGCTTTTTGTGGGCGATTTTGATGTTTTTAAAAAGCAGATTTAATATGAGCTTTTTAGTCTCTAAATCCATCTCTTTCTTGTCAGGATCATACCCCTCAACAAACTCCTCAACCCT
>JAUYCX010000094.1 GCA_030692045.1 Candidatus Omnitrophota bacterium | reverse complement strand
AAATAACCCAAGCCTATAGGCGGGACTATAGCAAAAGCCTTGTCATTAAACGGTTTTATCAACAAAACCTTCATTAAATACCCTTTGAATAAGAAGGTTTTTAAATATTTACCTTAATAATATGTAAATATCTTAAAATATGGCTAAAAATATAACTAAAAAAAATATTTTGAACTTGTTAGTTTCTTTAATTAAAAACAAGATAGGTATTCCAGCACCTTTAGTCCTTTCTTTGATGTTAACCTATAATTGTAATCTGCATTGTCCAAAATGTAATGTGAAACACAACCGTAGAAATTTCAGAGGAAAAGAACTTACAACCGAAAAGGTAATTGGTTTAATAGATCAGAGCAGAGATTTAGGGGCGAGTATACTTTATCTCCAAGGGGGAGAACCATTAATAAGGAATGATGTGGGTAAGATTTTAAGACACGCGAAGAATAAAGGCATGATCACTTTTTTAACGACCAATGGTTGTTTTATAAAAGATAAGATAGATCAAATAAGTGATAGTTTAGATTATCTAAGAATTTCTTTGTACTCTTTAAAGAAACAGGATGATATTTGTGGGGTAAAAGGGTCTTTTGATAGGATAATGGAGGGATTAGAACTCTGTAGACAAAAAGGTATAAACACAACGATAACTGCGGTTATATCAGATGATACGATACAGGAAATGGAAGAATTTGCTAGGTTTTCTAATAGGGTGGGCTGTAAGATAACATATACTAAAATGCTAAACCCGGATAATCAATATTCTTTGGCTGTAGATAATAACATGTTTATGGCAAATTTAAAAAAGTTAAGAAAGAAATATAAAAACATCAAAAACTTAGACTACTTCTTATTTGACAAGAATGTGCACTTAACATGTCGTGGAGCGAGCATGGTATTATCCATCGATCCTGATGGGAGATTATTTCTGCCATGTAACCTTTTTCCAATCTTAAAAATTGACACAATGAATTCTTCTTTAAAAAAGATATGGAACGATCCTAAACTAGGTGAGATGAGACAAAGGACAGGGTATTATGATTTTTGTAAAGGGTGTATAAACCGTTGTTATTTATTTCCATCCATGTGTTTAAGTTTTAGTGGTTTATGGAGCATTTTTAAACAATGGTACTAATTTGTATTTGAATGAGTTATAGAAACATTTTTATACTTTTTAAAAGTTTAGGGTTATTGATGTCCAAAGATATGTTTCCGAATAAAGAAACTGGCGAAGAAGAAATAAATCTTACAACTCTTGCAATAGTGTTCTTCTTAGGCTTGGTTGTGCTAGGTGGGTTATATTACTTCTTTTCTTCCGGTAACGGTTCTATAAGTGGTGGAGCAGTAGTAAATACAAATTCTTTTATAACAGATATAAAAGAGGATTATTTCAAAGAGCATGGTTTGTTAAATTCAGATTTTTCGGAAGGAGTAATTCATTGGAATAGCCTACCTGAAGGAGAGGTTAAGCTAGAATTGAATATGAAAGATTATCATTCACAGTCGCAGAGCTTACAATTAGAGTGTAAAGCTGAGCCTGACAAATCCTGTAAGCTTCAATACAATAAAAAAGAAGGTTCTAGTTTTGTAGACTATGATACAAATAATCTGGACAAAGGTGTATGGTTAGGTACGAACAACCCAAAAATGGCTACCTTGAATTTTTGGTATAAGGGTTGTACTATGGCTGTTTATCTTTTGACGCTTGATGAATCAGGGAAATTTGAATCATCTCCGTTGGAAGAATTATCTAACAAATGTTCTGACGAGTGGACATTTTTAGAAGATTCAAAAACTTTACACGATACTCGGGCTGTAGGCCTTGAGATAACATTTCCACCGAATAGTCTTCTTCTCATCGATGATGTAAACCTAGTAGTGAGGTAAACGAAATTTATTTAAACATAAGTTCTAATGTCCTTAAGTTTATGAAGATTTTGTTGCTTAACCCTCCATGGAATGTGGGTGGAAAAAAAGGTGTTAGGGCAGGAAGTCGTTGGCCACATTTAAAAACTGACCAAGAAAGGGATTATTTGCCTTTTCCATTCTTTTTAGCATATACATCTTCACTTCTAAAACAAAACAAGTTTGATGTCCATTTAATCGACGCTATCGCTGAGGATTTAACAGATGAGGAATTCTTTGAACGTATAAAAAAATTTAGCCCTACTGTTATCTTAATCGAGACTTCAACCCCTTCATTAGAGCTTGATTTAGGTTATGCCAAAAAAATTAAGAAGTTTTTAGACAGTAAAATAGTCTTTGTCGGTTGCGATAATAATATCACAAATCCTCAGTTTTTGTTAGATAACAGCTTTATCGATTTTGTAATATACGGAGAATACGAATTCCCTTTTTTGAACTTAGTAAAAGGTCTAAAGAAAGGTTTAGATTTAAACAAAGTTCCAGGTTTGATTTATCGTGATTCAAA
>JAUYCX010000033.1 GCA_030692045.1 Candidatus Omnitrophota bacterium | reverse complement strand
TATTTAAGTTATTTTTAATTTTTGTTTTTATGATACCTTATTGCGTATTTTGCGGGGAAAATAACCCGCGAAAACTGACAATGAGCACACGTCTTGTAAAAGGAAAAATTGTAACGATAGACGTGTGTTCTCATTGCTATTGGAGAGAGCAATTTGTTGCTGGGGAAAATGGAATACTATCAGAAGGGAAAGCAGATAGAGAAGCTATATCAGAAAAGCGGGAGCCCTCAGCTGCCGGAATACCAGAAGGAATTTAGTTTAAAGGATATTTATTCTAGCATTTATTTGCTTGAGAAAATTTTATATGAAACAAAGCCGCAAAAAGCTTTCAACGGGCAATGACATACATCTTATTAGAATTGAGTATGTCAATTATTTGAAGGTAAACTCTCCCTGTATTTTTTTAATTCCGCCTTCATTATCTCGCTCTTGTCAATCGCTTCTAAAACCATATTGACCTCGCTGAATTTATCCCACATCCCCCGTTGCTTGTTAACCTCGCTTTTTAGCTTAGTTATCTCATCCTGCTGAGCAACGCTCTCCTTTTTTATCTCGTTTATTTCTTTTTCCAATTCATGCTTTTTCTCTTCGGGCAGATCTTCAAGCTTGTAGATTTGGCTTTTCAGCATTTCTTTAATTTTATCGGGGGATATCTTTCTGTAAACATCCCCCATATCCTTAGAATGTCCCATAAACCGATTAGCTGTCTTTTCTGATATCTTTCCCTCATCCGACAAGGTATAAAGCTCGGTTGCCCTGCTATGCCTGAGTATGTAACACCATCCAACCCTGCCTAGTGCCTTTTTGGTTAAATCCCGAAACCACATGGCAACATTATATTTCGGGATTGGCTGGTTTAAGTCATGCTTGGAGTGGAAGATATAAACCCCCTTTTGGTTAGTGTTTTCCTGCTGCTCTTTCAGTTTTTGAAGGTAAAAGGTTGCCTCTTTGACATATACCACTCTGGCTTCCTTTGTTTTGGTGGAGTAGATATTTAACTCGCTTAAATCCCCATCAGCATTAAACACTATATCCTCCCACCTCAAGAATCTAACCTCTTTCGTCCTTAACCCTGCCTCGTATTGCGTAATTAAAAATGCCTTCCAAAACATTTCAGTTTCGTGTTTCATTAGCATTTCTATGTCTTGTTTTTTGAATATATTTTTATGATCTAGCCCTCTTTTTCTTCTGGGCTTTGAAATAAGCTTTATATCTTCGAGATTAGCGAATCTTGAACTCCAATCTTGGAAACTGTATTTTAAGAGGTTCTTTAGGTCTGTTTTTAGGCTATTCTTTGAATCATCAGATAGATGACTGTTATTTATAATTACTAAGAGACCTCTCAGGTCCTTTAGGTTCATTCCCGCAAACTCTTTCTGCAAGATGTAACGAACATGAAGCCAATACCTTCTAATGTCCTTTACCTTCTCTTCGGTCGTTATTCCCCTAGCTTTCCTATACTCTAAATAGTCAGAAAGAAGCTCTTTTTCATTTTTGGATAAGCTGTTATAGAATAATTCGATCTCTCCGCGCTTGAATTTAGGATATTCTTTTAACATAAGAAATAAAGGAATAAACCCTTTAAATACTTTACGGTGTTAAAAAAAGTAATCCCACTGAGCTATGGCGGGGTTTGATTTTTTAACTTTTCTATGGCGTTTCAATCCTTAAAAAGGTTAACTATATCCTATAAGGCTATTACTTTAAAAATTTATTGTATCAAAATTGCCCAAACCCTAAGTCACAAAGGGATAATTATGCTGGGGAAAATAGAGCGGAAAGAGGGGCTATGACTGCCAAATCCTGTTTTATTTTCATTCCTTGCTGATTGAGCCAATAAAATCTTATGCTTTCAAGCACTTCGGTATCAATAAGGTTTCTTTCAAGGAGTTCTTTAAGTATTCCCTTTATGCTGGTCCTTGAGATATTTGCATTAAGCTGGGTTGTCCTTGCCCTGATTTCTTCAGAGGTTAACTTTTGCAAATCAACGGCTCTTAAAACAGCGAGCCTTTGCCGCGGGCTTGAGATGACCCATCCTATCAATCCCCAATCCCTGTCATCATCGTTTTTAGAGCACGGCAATTTGAGTAATCTTCTCGCCTTGCTAGTCACTATGTAAAATCTGCCTTTTTTTGCTTCAGGATTCAGTGAATTAAGAAGACCTTTTTCAAGGAAGGGTTTAAGATTGAGTTTACTGATAAGCAATT
>JAUYCX010000075.1 GCA_030692045.1 Candidatus Omnitrophota bacterium | reverse complement strand
GCTTATGGATACGAGCGTTTTAAACTTATGTTCGCGGTATTTTGGAAAAGCTTCGGGACGCTTCTCGTCGACCTTATCGGCGGCTATTATGCGGTTTCTCCTCTTCAGCACATCTCTTATCAGTCTCGGCAGATCCGTCTCGTTACCGGTCCCGCAGACAATGTCTAACAGCGGAGCCCTATCGATGGCTTTACTTCCGTAGGCCTGGGCTGTGCAGCCCATGAGGACGATCACAAGCCCCGGTTTTCGCCCCTTCAGTTTCTTAAGGCAGGCTATATTGCCGAATAATCTGTCCTCGGCGTGTTTTCTCACGGAGCAGGAATTGAATATTATAACATCAGCATCATCCACAGCTCCGCACAGCCTGAATCCCTTATCAACCAGTATCCCTGCGACAAATTCGGAATCGCGGATGTTCATCTGGCATCCGAAGGTAAGGAGAAATTCTTTTTTTGTCATAACTTCTTCTTTCACAAAATGTTATGTCGGTTTCTATACACTATCAAGGTGGTGTCAAAAACTGTAAAAACAGGATAGCGCCTGTAATCGCGCCTTGGCTTAACCCAACCTTTCTTTATCCAATAATACAAACTTTGCCTTGATACATCAAGAATCTTTGCTGCTTGTGAAAGATTATATCTTTTAAGTTTTCTTTTCGCTGCCTTGCGGATGATTGGCTTATCGGATTCATCTAATATCTGATTTACTTGCCCTTCGCGTTCCTTCTTTTTGCTGATCAGCTCTTCTAAGCGCCTCTTCCCTGTCTCAATTAAAATTTCCAGAACTCTGTGAAATCTCCAATGCTCCTCACTGCCATACGGATAAACCGCCGTTACCTTTCCGTGTTTATCATAAAGAACTAAATCCTTTTTTAAAATCGTCCATAGGTACCTCCGCGTGTTTACGTTGATTCCACATAATCCATTGCTTTGTAGACTTTTAACCTTCTCTGATGCATTTTCCAGAGTACCGGCACATTCTTATCAACGTAATCATAGATTTGAACTTCTTTTTTACTAAAATGCTTTCTATGCAACCTTCCAGCATATTGAACTATTCTTCCTTTAAATGAAATTGGCATTGTTATAAAAAGTGTGTCTAAACTCGGGACATCAAAACCTTCACCAACATAACTACCTGTAGCTAAGATGGCATTTGTTTTATGTTCGCTGCATTTAGCTAGCCCTCCTAACATCTCTTTACGCTGCTTTGGTTTTAAACCACCGTACAATACAACTAAATGTTCAATAGCGTCTTTAAGTTTATCAGCCAGTAGCTCAAGATGTTCTCTTCTTTCTGTGAGAACAATCGGAAATCTTCCTGAATCTACTGAAGTAATAATGTCGTTTATAATTAGCTTATTTCTTTCTTCGTCCTTTATCAGATTTGGCCAAATATCATGAATATTAGCTTCTTCTGATTTTTCATAAACAAAATTTGTAATTCTTGGAATAAAAATATATTGAGAAATTCCGTCATCGCTGCCTTCTGTTTTCATACGGTGAGTAGTCAAACCACACTGCATATGGATAATTGGTTGATGGCCATCACGACGATAAGGAGTTGCGGTAAGTCCTAAAACATATTTTGCTTTTGCCTGCGTCAAAACTCTTTCGAATGAAACAGCTCCTATGTGATGACACTCATCCACTATAACAAAACCATATTCAGCGATTCTATCATCAACCACACCTTTCCTTTCCATACTTTGAATCATCGCTACATCTAACAGGCCATTTGAATTATCTTTACCACCTCCAATCTGACCTATATCTTTTACATCAATACCAAAAAATGAGGCTAATTGCATACGCCACTGATCCATGAGAGGCTTACGATGCACTAAAACTAGCGCGCTTGTTTTTCTCTTGGCGATAGCATAAATACCTAGTATGGTCTTACCCATTCCTGAAGGAGCAACCAAAACTCCTATATCATTTTTTAGTATTTTTCTTGCGGCTTTTTTTTGTTCTTTGCTTAATAAGCCATTAAATTTAAATTTGACTTTCTTGCCTATTATCCTCTCGTCTTTCAAAATCATTTGGATGCCGTATTCTTGCAGCAGACAAGAAAGATCTTCTAAGCATCCTCTCGGCAAAAAAATAAAACCGTCTAAAATTTCAGAACAACATATCACCCGAGGTGTCAAAGACGTTGATAATCTCATGTTTTGCCTTCTATAAAATTCAGGATTTTGGAATGCAGCCAATCGCTTAATTTGATTCAAAAACACAGAGGGCAAAACATCAGTTTTGATGTATATCTTATTGGCAATTATTACTTCGATTTCTTTTGGAAGGTTATTTATTACTGTTTTGTATCGGCTTTTGCCAGAGGGCAATCTCAGCCATGGTGGATCATCCTCATCTGTCGGACTCATTCGTATTCCCATAACCCGGCCCGTTGTCGAGGCATCTTTTGCAATCTTCTCGACACAAGATTTTAACATTTTTTTAATGCAAAATAGAAATTCCCATTGATTCTCGTACGGATTACCGCTATCGTCAATAAAAACGCTGTTACCCTTAACAGCGGCTTCCTTTTGAAAAGGCAATGCAATTAAATTACCAAAACCTCCTTTGGGCATTGTATCTTGGTTAGGGAATAACCTATCGTAGCTTTTCATGTCAAGCTGATAACGTTTAGACATGGTCTCCGTAATCAGGAAACTACCCATTCTCCGTACAATTATCGCAGGAATTTTATCTTCAAAGAATATCCAGACATGTGCTCCATTACCGGAACGCGAGCGCTCAATAGCTACAGGCACGCCATACTGTAAGCAAGTTTCCTTAAACGCAATAACATTATCCCACCAACCCTGCTTATCGAAATCAACAGCCAGAAAATAACAACCTTCATCCGGTAGCAAAGGATAGATTCCAATAACACAATCTCCTTTCAGATGCTTGAGTATCATATCATCATCTAAAGAGGTTAGTTCTCTATTTGGACATTCGGAGCATTTAATCAGTGGTTTTTGACAAATTTTTCGCACCCATTCATTCTTACAGACAGGACTATAGCCAGATTTTCCTGTTTTTCGACTTATCCATAAACGAGCGTAGACATCATCGCGGCCACGAAATAAACTACGAAATAATTTTATTTGTTGCTCGAATACAGGAATATTTTCTTTAGGGAAGACGGATCTTGATGTGGTACATAAAGGAGAGGATATATGAGCTTGAGAATTAGTCTCTTCTATGGTCTTTAACTTTGCTATAAGCTGTTTCTTTTCTTCGTCTAATAACGCGATTTTTGCCTTAATAAATTTGATCTGGCTTATATCCATCTAAGCTCATGCCTTTATCTCTTCGAAAACAATTCTTACTGCCTCAACGAACTCTTTTGCGTTATTCTTCATATTCTCTAAAATCTCATCATCAACTTCAATTTCTGTACCGTATTGAAATTCCTCTCTTAATGCTTTCGCATCGCTGCCCATAAGTTCATCGGCTCTTCGTATCATTGTTATATATTTTGGATCGAGTTTTATCTTCCTTGTTCTTATGAAGTAATCGACGGTGTGAATCGTGCATTCTTGATTTCTAGATTCATACCCTAATTTATATAAAACAGCCAGCAACGAATGATACATTGCATAGAAAGCAGCGGAAACAGCCCAGTCGCTAAATCCTCCTTTGATGTTATATTCGACAGCTTCAAGATTATGCAATGCTTTCTGGATGTGGTTTTCAGCTTCCTGCGGATCCGGCTTTATCTTCCTCAGGCCATGATGCTTTCTTCCGCCAGTTTTTCCTTTTTCAAGACACCAATGAAATTTTCTTTCAGTATTATCCATCATACCCCCCTCAATGTATTTATTATTTCATCCTCTCCAGACAGGATTATCCCTTTCCTCAGGATATCAGTTACAACTTTGTCCTGTTTCTTAATGTTTCCCTTGAAATCAGCCATTGTCATAAGCAAAGGATTGACCCTTTTAGGCCTTAAATTAGACAACTTCATGCAGAAATCTTCAACCGCCTTTGACCTGCCCTTGTCAATGATGAATAGAACATCAATGTCATTCGCATCTTTTGTCTTGAGAATAGAGCCAAAGAGAATAATTGCCTTGCTTAATTTCTCCGCCTCTTTTAAATCCTTAGCGTAAATTGAGGCGAGCGGTTTTTTTGAAAGCATTTTATTCCTGTTTTCCAACAAAACAAGCTCAGTGATGTTTTTAGCTTCCCTATTATCAAGGCTTAAGGCATAGTAAATACCGTTGCCTATTTTCTGCGAAACAAGAACGCCTTTTTTCTCAAGGGATTTTAGTATCTTATAAGCACTTCCAACGCTTATTTTTAATTCCCTTGATGTCTGGTTTACGTTAAACTTGTTCGGGATATTCCTGAAAAGAAAATCCACTATTTTGGTAAGGTTAAGGGGAAACATGCCTATTCACTCCTATTGAATGTTTATTCACTTTTGATGAATATATCATATATAAATCTTTCCTCCGTGTCAAGGGTTTTGGGACGCTGTATTATTATACATCTAATCCTCTTCTACTACACGCTACTGTAGCTTCTCCCAAAGATAGGTAAGCCTATTTTTTGTTCTTCTATTATTCAACATTGCTTCACATTGCTTTACATCAAAAAGATTTTTCATTTATAGGCGATTTTGCCATAATTCCTTCATTCACAAGCAGTTAACCGCTTTAAAATACCTAAAATCATCTCTCGGTACTTGCACCAACGGTCAGCCAAAGGTTTTAATATAAATCTTCATAAATATAAAATATTTTATAAATAATTAAATAGCGGCTTTATGCAATTCATTTAATTATCGTTTTCAGTAGCAGTTTCTTCTTTATTTATCAACATATCCTTTAAATACTCTCGAGAATCTAACACTCCTTCTTTATATTCCTGCCTTTTTTCATCCGAAATGTTATATTTCTTGAAAAGTTCATCTACCTTAGGAACATATTCTTTAGCAATAACATCATGTTCTTTTTGCAGTTGGGTTAATTTAGCATTCAAAACTTCGGTTTTATCTTTTAAAGCATTCCATTGTCCGGCCAATATTTTGTTCGCTGATACCGTCTTCTCTAATTCCATTAGGTTATTTAATTTTTCCTTGTCAGAATCACTCAATTCTTCTTTGTTTTCGTATTCTTCTAAATTTTTATTGAGTCCTTCGAGAAATTTTTCATCGGCTGAAAATCCTTTCATAATAAAAATAATTAAAAGCTTACTAGAAAATTTTTCATCCATCGTCAGTGCATAGCGCTGAAACAGGTATTCACCATCTATGGCCACAAGCTTATCGTAATTTTTGTCTAAAGATGCTAAAACCTTTTCTTGATTCTTGCCGCCCTTAAACATGTCAAAAATTGCATGCCGTATCTTGCTATCTGTGGTTGTTAGCGCTTCAGCAAAAAGAAAGTCCGCTACATAATCATCATATTGTTTCTCCAGGGCAGGCAGGATTAATAATTTTTCTTTATTATCCCTCATAACGCGATATTTATTAATCAATTCCCGCCTAAGTGAATCATTCTCTAAGCTGTTAACCAATAAATACGCGCTGCGAGAAACAACCCATGAAGAATTATTTAAGAATTGGCGTACTTTCTGAATCGGGATATCTGAATTTTTATTTGCAATGATGCTTAAGGTGTTTACCTGTTCATATAAAACTAATGAATTATTACTTTTAATCTTTAATACCGGCTTAATAAGCTCCTCTTTTGCTTTGTATTTGCTGCTGAATAATTGCAAAAACCTTAAAGAAGCGGCAACCACCCGGGGATTACGCGAGTTTAACAACCCTATTATTTTCTTATAAGCATTGGATGCCGTAATATATTCCGTAGAAGTCGTTTTAATTTTTTCATCGGATAGCCTTCTCCCTATGTCTGCTGCCTGTTGGCCCAAGTTAACTATTGTGCTGCAAACAACTTCGGGATTTTTATCAGATAAAAGGTTAATATAATCTGCTTCTGTAAACCGCGGTATTGAGACGGACGGATATCTTGAAAAATCTTCGGTTTCTTCCCCACAACCGGAAAAAAGCAAAGAACAAACAACCACCAAAGCAAAAGATATTTTTCTCATTTTCCCTCCAGTTTAATGGAATCAACTCCCCATTAGTTCTCCACACAATCCACTATACAGCAGTTGTTGATTAATCAAATGCTTAATATAGATTCTCATAACCTTAAATATTCTATAGATAATTAAGTATCGTGCCCCAAAATTCCTTATGCTTTATCCTAAACCTTTCACTCCAAAATATTTAACCTCTGTAAAATCCCTAAAATCATCACGCGGTACCCTTCGACTCGTTTTGCTCGCTCAGGGCAAGCTTGCACCAACGGTCAGCCAAATGTGCGTAGGAATACTTTTTTATTTGTAACTGCTTTATTATTCTCTCTCGGCGAATACCCCGTGGCTTGCCACGGGGATGAAGCCGAAATCGTAAACGTAGTTGACCTCATTCCAAGGCAATGAATGAACCAGTGATAATATTAGTATAGAACATACTCCGCGGCTTGCCGCGGAGAC
>JAUYCX010000028.1 GCA_030692045.1 Candidatus Omnitrophota bacterium | reverse complement strand
AAGAAAGGAGGCGAATGGATAAAGAAATGAGGTTTATATTTATTATAATGGGAGTTTGTATTTTGGCAGGGATATTGTGTGTAATTTTTGCGATTACCCATAACATTAGATAAGGGGGTACCGATTGAAACTGAGCGGCTGGATATTTATGATAATATCATGGACATTTATTCTTAGTATGTTTATTTTTTGTTTTAGCAGAATATTTAGGAAAGGCCTTGGCGGAGAAGATTCAGAGAGAACTCTAAAACGGCTTCAAAAATAGGAGGATAAATAATGGGATTAAATTTTGCTCAAAATTGGCCTATTTATTTGTTGTTAGGAGGATTTGTTGCCTTTGTTGTCTTTGCAGTAGTTAATAGCAGACAACAAGAGAAAATAAATAAAGAAGCGCAAAGCAAAGAAGAAAAGACGCCAGGTAATAACAAAAGCAATAAAAGCTAAAATAAAAAAGCGATGTTGTTCGGTTAAAATTTGCTATTGCACAACTGAGAGGGGCGATGAAAAATACCAGAAATTTTTATAAACAGTCCATTAACGGAAATATGAATGGAGGCTCGCCATGAGAAGGACTTTTAAAAAAACCTACCATATCAGTAAGCTTTGAAGAAAAAGGCATTAGGATTAGGATTCAAACCTGCCTACACTTTAAAAAACTCCCACCCAAGAAATATCCTAAAAATGCAAAATATGTCACTGTAAATATAGGCCTGCCAGAAGAAGTATTAAATGCTCTTAAGAAGTACTCCAGAAAGATTCACACATTACAGTCAAAAGTTATTCAGGAAGCCATAGAATACTACTTGTTGTTATGGGAAATTGAAAAACTACCATATGAACCATTGAGGAAGAAACAAATTCTGGGTTTAAAAAGAATTGCGCGAACCATAACAATAGAGCAGGATAAAAGGTTAAGACTCTTAGCAGAAGAGAGCGGTAGAGGTATAAGCGAATTGACAAGAGAAGCAATTACTAATTTTTTGAAGATGAGAGGTATGCTGGAATGAACCCGCTTCTATTATTTCCCGTATACAGGCAAGACCCTATTCAAAAATTAGCTTGAGATTTTAATGTAACATATTACCGTATAAAAACATGCAGACTGTAGTCTGCTTTAAGGCATATCATTGCCATTTCTGGCTTTAATGTGGGCATAGTTGCCTTTATAATCTTATTAACCTTGAAAATAATGAAAATTCCCAGAAGGCCGCGTTATCTTTTTACAATATTGTTATTGATTGTGTATTGTATTCTAACCGGCTCAAGCGCGCCGGTAGTGCGCGCAACGGTTATGGCAGTAATTTTCCTTTTGAGTTATTTTTTCAAGCGCGAGGTTAATATTTATAATTCGCTTTCAGTTGCCACATTAATAATATTGGTAATTAACCCCTGGCAGCTTTTTGAGATTAGTTTTCAGCTTTCATTCTTAAGCGTAATCTCGATTGTCTGGCTTTCTCCTAAAATAAAGTCTATTTTCCCTGAAAAATTAGATAAGATACCATGGTTACGTTTTCTAATCTTGACCTTCTCTGTATCAAGCGCTGCCTGGATTGGGCTTCTACCTTTAATTGCCTATTACTT
>JAUYCX010000064.1 GCA_030692045.1 Candidatus Omnitrophota bacterium | reverse complement strand
AAATAGGCGGTGATAATTCTTTAATACTTTTTCATTACTTCTTGTTATACAAGAGGATAAGCTTTATTTTGTAATGTATGGTAAGTGATTGATATTTATGTAAAAAATTGAAATGACAATTTTACGAATAATCCGGGTTAGAGAGCCTTTGCACAATTTTAAAAACTGTCGGATAGGCAAGGGATGTGTTTTCACTTATCTCCTCGATAAGGTCTATTGCCGCGAATGCCACATTAACGGACTTGCTTTCTGTTCTGAAATCCTGTGTTTGAATACCATCTTCTGAAATGCTCTGTATCCTGCCAAGGACAACCTGTACCTGATGTTCTGAAATGGTAATTTCATTTATTGCTTTAACAGATTCCGCTATTATTTTTTCTTCATCGAATGAAACAAGATACTCTGTTTTTTGAGATAGCCGTTTCCAAAATTCACTGAATGAGGGGCTGTTAAAATGAGTTTCGTTTCTTGATAAGCGTTTCACGGATAGTTTTTTGCCTTTATGATTGTTGCGTGTCTCGGCCCCCGCCTCGCTGCTACCATAAATTTCCGCAATTTCAGACTGATATTGCGAAACAAAGGTTTCATACGTTTCA
Organism: Candidatus Omnitrophota bacterium; assembly: GCA_030692045.1. Taxonomy (GTDB): domain Bacteria; phylum Omnitrophota; class Gorgyraeia; order JAUYCX01; family JAUYCX01; genus JAUYCX01. The sequence goes on along the minus strand of JAUYCX010000064.1, from coordinate 664 downwards.
TTTGGAATAACGGTTAGCAGGTTTATTTCCTGTCCTTCCGTAGTTTCCTGCTTGTCATGAACCCTTTGGCCGTCCTGATTAACGCATATACGCAAGCCTCTGCCGATTTCCTGCCGTTTTTTTATTTCGCTGTAGCTTTGGTTTAATGTGGCAATATTGAATACATTGGGATTGTCCCAGCCGACACCAAGCGCAGAGTGCGAAAAGATAAACTCAACCGGATTATCAAGAGAAAGAAGCACTTCTTTCGATTTTAATATGAGATCGTAAAGCTCTTTGTTGTTTTTCATTGAGCCTTCGTTATCTGTAAAATCGCCCTTGCCTGTCTGAGCAAAATAATAACCCTGTGATCGTTCGATTTGAGAATTGTCAGCATCTCTGCCGTAAAAATCTTTGTGCGCCTTCTTGTATTGTTCGATAAAGGCCTTTTTAATAATGCCGTCCGGCTGGATATAATTGTCAACTCTGTCTATAAATGTAAGAGACAGGCATTTAATCCCGATTTTCTTCAATTCTTCTTTTTTTCTAAAATGGCTGTCAATAAGCCAGTAAAGCTGCTCACCGAAAATTACTGAAAGGTCTTTAGCCTGTTCTCCTTCATAAATAACAGCGCCATTTTTGAATTTAACAAAACCTTTCCCGCGAATGGGTTTTGCAATCTGTT
>JAUYCX010000104.1 GCA_030692045.1 Candidatus Omnitrophota bacterium | reverse complement strand
CCTCAATTTGATAACTGCAGGACATCGCCTAGTACAAAAAATATGTCCGCCGATATTATGAAATAGAGCTATGTATTATTATATCCTCCTAATGCCTCACTTTCAATAGATAGATTCAGCATAAAATACCTCTCTATTTGACTTGCTATCTCTCAAACTGTATGGCTATATGTGTACTGACAAAAGGATACCAAATATGAGCGAAAATACCACATCTAAAATAATGGCATTAAAAGAGATGTCACTTGGCGAATTAGGGAAGAAATACAAGGAGGTTTTTGAGGGCAAAAAAGCTCCTTCTAATAATAAGGTATATTTATGGCGTAAAATTGCCTATCGTATCCAGGAACTTGAACATGGCGGGCTATCTTCAGAAACACAGGGTAAAATTGAAGAATTTATCCAGAAATACGACCCTCTCCAGCTATTCAGACAGAAATATTGACTGGTAATAACCAAACAATTAATCTCATTCCAGAATACAAAATCCGTTCTCTTGCCGCCCAATTTGACTGGAATAAACAGGCTATAATCTGGCAGAATGCCAAAGAACAAGCCTTATCCTAGTAAATGCCAAGATAGTCCGCTCTAATCTCGCGATAATCTCCCTTAATAATCATTTACTACGACGCCTTTACTAAACCGCGATATGGAGATAAAGAGATAGGCTGGCGAGATTTATCCGGCTATTTTATACGAAAAAGATTGCTTCGTAGCGCCTTCTGCGCTCCTCGCAATGACGGTGTGAAAATATTTTCCCTAACTCTTTGACACATTGCGACATAAAAAATACCCTGATCAGCATCGCTAACCAGGGTTTGATTTATCTCTCCATCTGGAATTTGAGAGATTTATGTGGCTGCCCGAGATAGATTCGCATAACTATATCTCTACCGGCATCGCTACTTGGATTCGAACTTTTATTTAATAAACTGCTTAATGTGCCTGAGCAATCCTATGTATAACCTCGGAAACAAAAGTCTGATATTTAATCCCAAGCTTCTGGGCCCTTTGTTTAATAGTAGCCAGGTCATGGCTATTTACACGGACATTCAAAACAGCGTCTTTTTTTCTTGCAGCAATACTTTCAGCAATAGCTGCGAAGTTAGTCTTACTGACATTGATATATTCGCCTTTTAAAAGGCTATCCTCAATGGCTTTTTCTTGTCTAGTCAGATTAATTTTTCTCATTTTAATTCTCCTTTTCTGTAAAGTTTCGTAAACTTTCTGCTGGGGTATAGTGTCTTTAGAAATATATAATCTTTTTCTTCAACATACGGAACAATCCAAATATAACCCTTAAGCTTAAAGAGCATAATGTTTTGACCCGATCTTTTGGGATGGCTTTTAACAGCAATTAACTGTGAAGAGATGATTTCCTCAAAAGAAACACCTCTTGTTCTTTTAAGCCTTTCGCTCTTTAATTGGCTCCAGCGCATATCTTTCATTCGGCCTCTAATTTGTATATACAATTGTATGTCAAATACCTTAGGATGTCAAGCAAAGACTTTTGCGACGCAAGAAGTTTTTATTAAAAGATAAAATAGCCTAACTTTTTTGGTCAGGCTATTTCTACGTAACTCTCTTATTTACAATGACTTACGATTAAACTGGCTGCGCTAAGCTGTATAAGTTATAACTCTATCTCTTAACGCGAGCAAGCCTATTATATAGCAACAGGCAAAAATCTCAACCATAATCAACCAACTAGAGATAGATTTTGTGTTTTATCCGGTGCACAGTGTCACTTTAGAGCAATTAAAACCGCTCCGCTGCTCATCAGAAAAACACCTGCCCATTGTGCCAGACTCAGCCGCTCACCTAAAAAGATAACAGAGAGCACAACGACAAAAACCAGACTGAGCTTATCAATCGGTGCAACGAGTGAAGCTGGACCGGTTTGCAAAGCCCTAAAATAGCAAAGCCAGGAAAGCCCTGTGGCAATCCCAGACAGCAAAAGAAAAACCAAGCTTCTTTTGTCCAGAGATAACGGGTTTATCCATTCACGCCGCACTTTTACCAATAATGCCAAAAAAATAATAATAACAACTGTTCTGAGAAGCGTTGCATAATTTGAAGGTGTATTTTTTACTCCTATCTTGGCAAAGATAGCGGTAAGACCTGCGAACAAAGCTGACATAAAAGCATATGTCTTCCAATGCTGGAACATTTATTAATTCCTTGCTTTTTCTAACTTAGTTTCTCTGGCAATTGCAAAAACTAAAATTATACAAATAACTATCGAAGACGCCACTGTACCAAGGTTGATTCCTCCCTTTTGAATAGGCTTAGTAAGAAAATCTCCAAACGTGGCGCCAAACGGTCTTGTTAAAACAAATGCCACCCAAAATAGTAATATACCGGAGACTTTTGTAAAAAAGTGCAGCAAAGCTACAATAATAAGTATTACTGATATCAAGATCGCGCTGTTCATAAATCCAAGCCCTAGATTATCAGCAAAGAAATCTCCCGCCGCTGTTCCTAGAGTGTTTGCAAATAAAAAAGCCATCCAATAAAAAATTTCAGCTGTAGGTGTAGAAATATACTCTACATTTATAGATTTTTCTTTTCTGTACCAAGCTGCAAGAATTATCAATAACATCGCTGTCAAAACAGCGGATCCTAACGCATAACCAAATCCTAATGTACGATCTATGAAATCAGATATTGCGGTACCTGCTATAGCTGATGCAGTAAAAGTCAACCAGTAGACCAGCGGGTGATAGCCTTTCAAAGAAAGTTTAACCACAAGCAATATGAGAAATAAACTCATGAATATAACAATGGTTTCCCAATAACCCAAATTAAAGGTCATGGAAAACATATCTGCCCCGGTTTCCCCTAATGTTGTTGATACTATTTTAATTACCCAATATAGAAAAATAATGTGTGGAACTCTATTTTTCATCGCTTTATTCCACCTTTCAAGTCACGACCTATGAGACCTATTTTATATATTATACACTGTTCTAGGTGAATCTGCTTAACTATATCTCTAAAGGTAGCTACTAAAAACCTTTAAGAAAAATAACTCCCTAACTCTTTGACACCTAAAGACATAAAAAATACCCTGATCACCGATGCTAACCAGGGTTATCTTTATCTCTCCATCTGGAATTTGAGAGATTACTGTGGCTGGAGGAGATGGATTCGAACCATCATAACAGGTTCCAGAGACCTGTGTCCTACCATTAGACGATCCTCCAATTAATATTCTCTAAATTTAATAGCTTTTTTGAAATTATAAACCTCTTCTCTTCTGGCTAATCTCACATAATCTTTACCTAATTGAGGATTATAACCCAACAACAAAAGAGCTTTAAAAGTATCCTTTCTTATGTGTTCACAACAATTTTTTAACTCAATGTATTGCGCATAGTTATCATTATCCCTTTGAAAGCAGCCATCTGTTTCAAATAAGCCCTTCAAGCATGCTGCCACATGCTTCTTGCTTTTAAATACCCACAATGGAATACCTACATTGTTTTTAATTTTATTTCCTGATGCTATCTTCAATCGCGCACTGATTTCACATTGATACAAACATACATCAATTACATTTTCTTTTTTTCTAATAAATAACGAAGGCCTTTTTAAAAATATCCTTTCAACCAATTTATAAATATGGCTGATATACCTAGATTGAGATTTGTCGCAAGTAATAACTAACTTCTCTGTTCTAGGAAATTTATGAATATGGCCATCTCCCAGAACAATTCCAATCAGCTCAGCCAAGACTTTTGATTCTCTTAGAACTTTTACCAAGTTCTTTTTATTCAATCAACTTCCTTTCTTTTGTTTAATTTTTAAGTCTTTCTTCTTTCCTTTATCTCATTCTCAATGTACATCTTGAGCCGTTTTTGGTCATTCTGGCTGAGCCCTTTAAAAATAACTCCTACTTCAAAAGTCTTGGCATCTTCGTCGCCTATCTTCTTTATCCACGCAACTTCGCCTTTAGCGGAGATAGGCATTGGATCAAATGGCACCTCGAGCTGAAAGTCTAATTTAGTGCCTTTTGTAAGGCGCTCGTAAACTATAAACCGCGCCCCGCCCTCGCTTATATCTTTTCCTACAATCTGATCCTGAGCGCTGGGCTCTTCTATGGTCTTATACTTTATTACAACAGGCCATTCAATCCTTACAAATTTTCTATTTTCTTCCATAGCCCGCCTCAATAACCCGTTCCAATCTTTTTATAACTTTGTCTTTGCCCAGAAGAGCCAATACTTCAAATACGCCTGCTGAAACAGCTTTGCCTGTCACCGCGACCCTTAATGGGTGTATCAGATCAGCGCTCTCTATCTTGAGCTCCTCTATCAGCGCCCTGGCTTCTTTTTCTATATTTTCCTGCGTAAAAGAATCTATCTTTTCAAGGCGTTTTTTTGTCATACTAAGTATATCTGAAACCTTGTCTTTTTTCAAAAATTTTTCTACTGCCTCTTCATTGTACCGCGCGTCGTCTGAGGTGAATATGCCGAATTCTTCTTTAAACTCGACTAATGTCTTAACCCTGGGATGATAAAGCTCTGCGAATTTCCTGAACCATGTTTCATCGCAATCTGTCTTAACAAAGTCCCTGCCTATTTTTACAAATTCATCCGGGGTAAGTTTTCTTATGTGTTCTCCGTTAATCCACCTTAATTTGTCCTGGTTGAATTCAGCGCCTGTTTTATTTATGCGCTTCAGGCTGAATTTTTTTACAATCTCTTCCACGCTCATAAATTCCTTGTTATCTCCGGGCGACCATCCCAGAAGCGAAAGGTAATTAACCAGCGCCTGAGGCAGATAGCCCATCTTGCGGTAATCATTTATTGAGACAGCTCCGAAACGCTTGGAT
>JAUYCX010000105.1 GCA_030692045.1 Candidatus Omnitrophota bacterium | reverse complement strand
CTTACCCAAACCTTTCCTTTTTTCTTTTTCTTTATTTCCTGGCTGAGCAGTTCTGACGCATTCATTTTTACATCAACAAACTCACCCCAATTCTCTTTGTGGCCGCTAAATCTTTTTATAAACCGAGCATAACAGTAGACACAAGAATGCATGCATCCCACATAGGGATTGATTGTCCAATCATAAACCTTTGATTTTGAAAGAATATTTTTTGCCTGAATTTCTTTAATTTTCATTTCTAAATTCCAATTCTTATGGCCCAACTTCTTTTCTTGCCTTATATTATCCGACTATTTCGTCTGATTTTAGAAAATCAAGCCATTCTGCATACATTTTAGCTCTCCTATAATGTAATTTACAGGGAAATACTTTACAATCAAAACAAAATTTAACTTTCTTTTTCTGAGCACACTGAGGAATTGTACAAACCGGATTTGGTCCGCACCCAGAACAGTGTTTTTTTATATATTTTGGACACTTCTCACAATACACGCCACAAACACTTATTTTTGGAAGAGGTTTATTCATTTTTTATTTATTAATTTTTCGATTTTTTGGTTGTTTAGTTTATAATCTATTCTACCATTCGCGCGAATTAAACCATAGGAATTGATTACAAAACATTCCAACATTCTTGAGAATGTTGGAATGTTAATTAATGAATTAATTTGCCAAAAAAGGCTTTGGTTGTAGGGGGAAGTTGGCTAAATTATCGTAGAAATCAGCATTGCCACAACACAACCAGCGATGACACCGAAACCCATTCCATGGGGATGCTTATAGCACCGAGCCATTGGTAAAAGTTCATCAATAGTAAGATAGACCATTACCCCGGCGGCAAAGGCCAAAGCCAAAGGTATTAATCCCAAAGCAAATGGTAATAGTAACACACCTATTACTGCGCCAAGAGGCTCTGACAACCCAGAGAGAAATGAGATTATAAAAGCTTTCTTTCTCGAACCTCCGGCAGATATTATTGGCAAGGCTATGGCGATTCCTTCCGGTATATTGTGCAAAGCTATGGCCACGGCTATAAGCAGACCCAAAGCCGGTAGATGATAAAAACCAGCCGAGACAGCGAATCCCTCTGGCATGTTATGGAGCGCCATACCTATAGCTATCAGCATGGCTGTCTTGAACCTTGTTTTATCAATTATTCCTTTTTCAAGAAAAGAAAATTTTATATGGGGTAGCAACGAATCTAAAATAAGCATAAGCAATGCACCTAATGCAAAACCAATGATAGCTGATAGATAGCTAATTTCCATAGATTCCTGCAGCAGTCCTGTGAATGCCAAGGTTAACATAATACCCGAGGCAAAACCTATGCTGGTGGACATAAAAACCTTGGTGGGCTTGAATATGAAAATTATTAAAGCCCCCAAACCTGTGCACAGACCGGCTATTAAGGCAAGTAGAATAGGATGCATACTAAATTTTAGTTAAACCTTTTTAAAAAGTTTAATATTTTTATTAATTTCTTGCTCTGAGTTTCATCGAAGGGTTCGACTTTTTGCTTGGCTTATTGTAATCTATTCCCTTATTCGCGCGCCTGCCCGCCGAAGTTTTAACGCAGGCGGGAATTAGACCATAGAAATTTATTACAAAACATTCCGACATTCTCAAGAATGTTGGAATGTTTTTATAAACTCTACGAATTTTTCTCCGTAAGGAGATAGTGAATGAATCACGCTTCTGCCTTGATACTTTTTATTCAAAAGACCGGCTTGGACTAATCGCCTGGTATGCTCGGAGATGGTTTTAAAATTTTTGTCTAAATTTTCAGCAATTCCATCCAGTGTGATATCAGGATTTTTAGAAACTAAAAGCAAAATATTAATTCTGTGATGATTG
>JAUYCX010000002.1 GCA_030692045.1 Candidatus Omnitrophota bacterium | reverse complement strand
AGGCTCAAAGCCCTTACATCGTAGTAGGTAGCATCAATGTCTTACAAGCCATTACCTTAACCATTGAGCCAGGTGTTCAAATTAAGTTTGCAGGCAGCTTCTCTCTAACTGTTAATGGCTCACTCATTGCTCAAGGTAACCAAACTAACCCAATTACCTTTAGCTCAAGCAGACAAACCCCTGCCATAGGTGATTGGCAGGGCATTCAATTTACTGACAGCAGTGATGATTTAACCTGTATCATCTCCTATGCAATCATAGAATATTCTTCCAATGGCATTAATACTAACAACGCCTCTCCCAGAATTGAGAATAATACTATCCGTAACAACCAAAATGGCATTTATTGCGAATACTACTCATTACCAGCTATTACCAACAACACCATCATCAATAACGCATACGGTATCTATACCTCTGGCAGTTTAACCAACTATCCTAACCCTACCATAAATAACAACTCTATTTACAACAACAGCTCATATAATCTCTATACATATGCCACTAACAACTGTTCCTCCTTAACCATCAATGCCCAAAACAACTGGTGGGGTACAGTGGATGTCATTACCATAACTCAAAAGATATACGACTACACTGATAACCCTAATTTTCCAGCAGTTGACTTTATACCCTTTTTGGATGGTCCAAATGGAAATCCCATTGAAGGTAACTTTGTCTTAGGCCCCATAAACCAAAACACTACCTGGACACAGGCTCAAAGCCCTTACATCGTAGTAGGTAGCATCAATGTCTTACAAGCCATTACCTTAACCATTGAGCCAGGTGTTCAAATTAAGTTTGCAGGCAGCTTCTCTCTAACTGTTAATGGCTCACTCATTGCTCAAGGCACCCAAACAAACCCCATTACCTTTACCTCTAATAGACAAACCCCTGCCATAGGTGATTGGCAACAGATTAATTTTACTGATACCAGTGATGATGTCACCTGTATCATCTCCTATGCAATCATAGAATATTCTGATCAAGGTATCCATACTTACAGAGCCTCTCCCAGAATAGAACAAAACACCCTACAGAATAATAACAGGGGTATCTACTGTGAGAATTCCTCATCCTCAGCTATTACTAACAACACCATTATCAATAACGCATACGGCATTTATACCTCTGGCAGTTTATTCAACTATCCCAACCCTACCATAAACAACAACTCTATCTATAACAACATTCAATATAACCTTTATGCGTATGCTTCTAATAATTGCTCTTCCTTAACCATCAACGCCCAAAACAACTGGTGGGGAACAATTGATCCAGTTGTCATCTTACAAACGATATACGATAACCTTGATAATTCTTACTCTCCAGTAGTTGACTTTATGCCCTTCTTAGACGGTCCCAATGGAAACCCCATTGAAGGTACCCTTGTCTATGGCCCAATCAACACCAACACCACCTGGACACTGGTTAACTCTCCTTACATTGTTGTTGGCAATATCACCATTAACCAAAACAGAACCTTAACCATTCAACCAGGTGTTCAAGTTAAATTTGCTGGCAACTTCTCTCTAATAGTTTGGGGCTCACTCATTGCCTCAGGTACAGAGAGCCAACCCATTACCTTTACCTCTAATAGACAAACCCCTGCCATAGGTGACTGGCAATATATCCTCTTTACTAATATCAGTAATGATGCCACCTGCATCATCTCTTATGCAGTTGTGGAATATTCTAATCAAGGTATCTACGCTCAAAACGCCTCTCCCAGAATAGAGCATAATACTCTACAAAATAATAACCGTGGCATTTATTGCGAATACCGCTCATCATTAACTATTATTATTACCAACAACACCATCATCAATAACGCATACGGTATCTATACCTCTGGCAGTTTAACCAACTATCCCAACCCTTTCATAAACAACAACTCTATCTATAACAACACTCAATATAACCTTTATGCCTATGCTTCTAATAATTGCTCTTCCTTAACCATCAATGCCGAGTACAACTGGTGGGGCACAATGGATTCTGTTCTTATTCGCCAGAGCATCTACGACCATGCAGATAACCCCAATTCTCCAGTAGTTGACTTTATACCATATTTAGATGGCCCTAACGGCAACCCTGTATTTCAAATCACCAATGTCTCAGTTAATCCCCATTCATTCAATCCTTCCAATAATGAAAGAGTTAATATTAACTATACACTTGACCGTAATGCAGATGTGACTATTACCATCCAGAATTTGTCTTACAATGCCATACGAACCATTGGCCCTAATCCCAAGTTAGCTGGAGCAAATTCAGATGTCTGGGATGGCAGGAATGCTGCAGGTGAAATCGTTGCTGATAATGCCTACACTTTTACCATTGAGGCAATTGCTGGAACAATTTTTGGTGAATACACCCCTGAATATATTCCTAATCCAGTAGGTGTTACAGGTTTTACTGTGGATACTGATTTTAACCCTCATAATAACGAATTGTGTAGAATAGATTACAATTTAGCTGACTATGCTGAGGTTCTTATTAGAGTGGGAGAAGCAGGAGGCGGGGGTGCTAATTGGCCGATTATAGATTGGAGACCCAGAATTCCTGGTCTTAATACAGACTACTGGAACGGTAGGGACCCAAATGGTCGTATAGTAAACTTAAATACAGTAACCTTTGCCATATGGACCAGAGCTCTGCCAGATGAGCCAATTATAGTCGTAAGTGACTTTACAGTAAGCGTATCCACAGACCCTTATTCAATAATTCCTTCTTATAGAGAATTTACTACTATAACCTATAATATTTCCCAAACTGCTAATGTAACAGTATCTGTATACGATATTGATGGCGCATTAGTCAAGGTTTTAGAAGATAATGCACCTAAGCCAGCAGGAACCTATGTGTTAACCTGGGATGGTACAAATTCTCAAGGTAGAGTTGTGCCTCAAGAAGGCAATTTTACAGTTATGGTAGAGGCAAGAAGTGGTAGTGGTAGACTTGCAACTGCTTTTGGAAATGTAACTGTGCATTAGGAGTAGAATGAAGAAAGCTTATTTTGTGATTTTAATAATTTCAATAATATGTCTAACACCCTTAGCTTCATTTACAGCAGAAACTATTCAGAAGAAAAATTTAGGAAAAATTACCTTTTGTCAACTTGATGGCAAATACTGGCAAATCTGGATAATGGATTTAGATGGCTCAAATAAAAAGATGTTAACCCATTCTAAGGTTGATAAACGCTCTCCTAATTTCTCAAGTGATGGACAAAAAATAGTCTATGTAACCAATGAAGGAAAGCTTTGGGTTATGGACAGTGACGCAAATAAGGAGAAAAACATTCCTTTAAAAATCAGCGCCTCAGAGCCAAAATGGTGCTTTGAAGATAAAAAAATAGTTTTTACCTCTTACCGGGGAGTTTACTTCTTGGATGATAGTGATATCTGGTTGGTAAATAAAGATGGTTCACAGCTACAAAAGATTATCCGCCGTCCATCATTACAGTTCTTACCTGATATTTCAAAAAATGAAGAAGTGCTTATATTCACAGATGTGTTAGAATTAGCTGGCCATGAAATTTTTAAACTTAATCTAAAAACAAATGACTATATTCAGCTTACCCAAAACGATTCCTATGATACAGCTCCTGTATTTGTAGCTGATGCAGAAAAAATAGTTTATTCTTCAGATAAAGATGGTAATTATGATATCTGGATAATGGATAAATTTGGTCAGAATCAAAAGAATTTAACAAAGCGTCCTGCATTTGACTCTTCACCAGTTGTAACCAATGATGGCAAAACCATATTTTTCTTATCTGATAAAACAAAAAGTATGCAAATTTGGAAAGCGGACATCAGCGGAAATAAACTTAAACAAATAACAAATGATAACCTTGATAAACAAGATATTAGTGTGTATTCGCCCTAAGCTGATGAATATAAAAATTAGCCCTTTAATTTTTACATTTATTTTATTATTATCTATGGTAACTCTGGCAGCAGAAGTTGATAAGCCAGTGGTTAAAAATCTTACTCTGGATAAAAAGAATAAGACTATTTTCTATGAGTTAACAGAGCCAGCCACAGTTCGAATAAGGGTGGGCTCAAAATCAGGTCCTCTTTATAGAACCTTAGTTAACTGGCAAAAACAAAAAAAGGGAAGACACAACATAAAATGGGATGGATTGGATTCCTCTGGAAACTTTAATATTTTAGATAATAAAGACTTTACCTTTTCATTTAATTATTATCTACCCTATAAAGATGAGCCAATAATTAGAGAATATTTAGAAAGCGATTTAATTATCTTAGATAATTTTATAGGTAGAGCTCTTAAATTAGTTCATCTAAGCCAAATTCACAAAAACCATAAACAGCAACATTGTGGAGACCTTAATGTTTTGTTTGAACTTCCTAATAATATAGAAAAGTCAAAACAAGGACTTGCCAAAATTAAAGGGATTTGTCCCATTGTAATAAAACTTTCTGAAAAAGATAAATCTTGGTTTAGGCAGGAAAGATTCGGTATAAACATTTTTATTGATGATATTTTTGTAAAAGGCGAGGCTTTAGGGTATACTCCTTATACTTGGAATTTTGACTCTAAAGGAATAAACAAAGGCAAACATTTAATTACAGTTAACCTAAAAGGCTTTAATGACCATATAGCTGTGGGGAGCTTACCGATATATGTTGAATAAAAGAAAGATATTTTTTAGAACATCCATAATCTCAATAATAATATTTCTTTTTTCTTTAAGTGCTTTTGCTGTTGAAATTGAAATAAGGCCTGTATTAGAAGGTAAAGAATATTATGTAATGAAGAAGGGTGAAATCCAAACCTTTGAAGCTCAAGGTTTTGGCTGGGATAAGAAGACACAACAAAAGACACCTAATGTAGAAATAAAAGAAATTCAATGGAGTTTTGATGCAAGATTCTTAGAGTTAGTAGAGATGAAAGGCAATGCCATTACACTAAAGGCAATAAAAGAAAGAACCAGTAAATTGACTGTAACTGGAAAAATTGATGATAAGGTTGTTACTATAACCATTTTTATTGTGATAAGGAAAAAATAAGTGTGGTGATAAATGAACAAGACGATTAAAAAGACAATTTCATCTTTTTTAATTCTTGGGTTTTTATTAAATGTAGTTTTACCTGTAAGAGAAGCTTCTGCTATGACTGGTCCTTGGTGGAGTGGCTCTCAGGCAACTGGTTCTACAAGCGTTGTCCCTGCCCCTGCTGGTGAGGGTAATGCCAATGAGGGTAATAATAATCAGCCAGTAGCTGAACCTGTATTAGTGCATAACGGCGATTTTGTCTATGAACACCAAGATATTTTAATTCCCTCCCGTGCAATGAATACTGAGATTATTAGAACCTACAAGTCGCAATCCCGCTATAATAATCGCTTTGGCTATGGCTGGGATATATTTTACAATAAGAAGATAATTCCTCAATGCAATGGAGACTTATATTATCTTAATGGCAAGTTAAATCGCCACAGATTTGCTTATATTGATGGCACAAATTATATCTCGCCTACTGGTATATACGATAAAATTGTGCAAAATGCAAATGGCACATTTACCCTAACTGAAAAACACGCAACAGTCTATAACTTTGACCAGAACGGTGTTTTAACTGAAGTTAGGGATAGAAATAATAACAGAATGCAATTTAGTTATGACCCAGCTGGGAGGCTACCCATTATTGGTAAATCAATTTTTTCCAATGACCCTGAGCCTAAGGTTATTGCCTATGACTATAAGTTAATCAGTATAACAGATACTGTGGGCCGGCAGATTAACTTTAATTACAATGATGACGGAAGACTGACTACGATTACAGATTTTGCTGGCAGAACCTATTCTTACAATTATGACTCATCGAGAAATGGCGATTTAATTTCTTTTACTACACCAGCAACTCCAGAATATCCCTCTGGCAATACTACAACCTATGCCTACACAGACCATAATTTGGAAACTATTACTGATGCCAAAGCACAAACCTATCTTACAAATCACTATGATTCAGAAGATAGAGTTAGCTCGCAGGATTATGGCAGTGGCACATTTACTTTTGCTTATGATGAGGTAAATAGAAAAACTACTGTAACCAATCCCAAGGGTTTTGTTACTGAATGGACATATGATGAAAATGGCGGTCCTCTTATTAAAAAAGAACTTACCGCTGGTTTAAGGCCAACAGATCCCACCTTTTTTGAAACCCGTTATACCTACAATGCAGATTTAGAGCGCACACAAATTATTTCTTCTGAAGGTAATGGCATAAAATATACCTTTGACGAAGCAAATCCCAATCCTCCGGCTCAGGGAAATCTCTTAGAAATTCGGCGTAAAACTGATATGTCTCAACCCGATGATGATACAAATGATATTGTAACCCATTTTACCTATGAGCCAAATTTTAATTTTGTAAGAACAATTACTGACCCTAAGGGAAGTGTTACAACATTTAATTATGATGCTAATGGGAATTTGACCGCAATTATTTATCCAGAAGTAGGCGGTCAAATTCCCCAAACTACATTTACTTACAACCAATACGGCCAAATTGAAACTGTTACAGACCCTAACTCCAACCTAACCCGCTACGAATACTACGCTGACACTGGCTATCTTCACAAAATCATCCAAGACCCCAATGGTATCAATGCCCAAACCCAATTTACCTATGACTCTGTAGGAAACATTACTTCTCTAACTGATGCCAATAACCACACCACAACCTTTGTCTATAACGCGCTTAATCAATTAAAAACTATCACTAACCCTTCGCCATTTAACTATCAAACCAAATACTCTTATGATGCCAATGGCAACCTAACCAAATTAGAGCGCCAGACAAACCTGCAGCACATCCCTTGGCAAACCACAGAATACACCTACACTCCTCTTGACCAATTAGAATCAACCAAGCAATTCCTAAACCCTACAATCTTTCTACAAACCACATTTTCTTATGACCTAAATGGCAACCGCGCCTCAGTTACTGATGCCAACAACAAAACTACAACTTATGTTTATGATGAGCGTGACTTAATCTGGAAAACCACAGATGCATTAAATAACACCACCGAATATGCCTATGACCATAATGGCAACTTAGACAATATCAAAGATAGCCGTTCAAATGAAACTAACTATGCCTATGATAGCTTTGACAGATTGCAAACTACTACCTATGCAGATGCTTCATACGCCCAGTACACTTATGACAAAAACTCTAATCTCTCTGAACTCAGAACTCCCAACTCCGAACTAATAAATTATACTTACGATGTTTTAAATCGGCTGGATTTAAAAACCTATCCCAACCAAACCACTGTGGATTATGCCTATGACTTAGGCTCTCGCCTGACGTCTATAGTCTATGGTCTATCGTCTATGGTCTATACTTATGATACTCTTAACCGCATAACCTCAAACACCCAAACTGTAAACAGTCAACCCTACACTTTAAACTATGAATACGATGCTGTGGGCAACCGCACCCAACTTACCTATCCCAATGGCGCATTTTACAACTATACCTATGATAACCTTAATCGCATGGTTAATGTCCGGGATATCGGAAATCAAGAGATTGCTAGATATGACTACGATACCTTATCTCGACGCATCAAGACTACCTACGCCAACCACACGGCAACAGACTATCAATATGATTTAGCTAATCAATTAAGACAGCTGGCTCATTACAAGATTCCTCAACCTGACCACGACCTTTTATCAATTCTTCGAAAGACATTTTCTTTAAAACAAGCAGAAGCCATTGAAGATGTTGCTGTGCCTTTGGGTACATTTAGTTATTTTGCTTATCACTATGACCAAGCTGGTAATCGTATCGACCTACGCTCCAATAATCAGCTTACGCGTTACCGCTACAATAATATTTATGAGCTAACCAACACAACAGGTGCCCAAACTCACGCCTACCAGTATGATAACGTGGGTAATAGAACCGCCGCTGATGGTGTTCCTTACACCTCCAATAACCTTAATCAATATACGCAGGTTGGCTCAAATAACTTTACCTACGACGGAAATGGCAATCTTACCAGTGATGGAATACATACTTATTCTTATGATGCTGAAAACAGATTGATTACTGCCTCTGGCGGCCAAAACAGCTCTTATGAATATGATGGTTTTGGAAGACGCATTTCCAAGACAGTTGATGGGCAAACCACCTACTTTATTTATGACGGCGATAGAATCATTGAAGAGCGCGACACAAACAACACCTTACTAGCCAGCTACGTATATGGGGGAGGGATTGACGAGGTTCTAACAATGCACCGGGGTCCTCAGAAAGTTTACTATCACTACGACGGCTTAGGGAGCGTGACAAACCTGACCGATACCAGTGGAAATGTAGTTGAGAGTTATAGCTATGATGTCTATGGTTTGCCAAATCAAACCTCGCAAATTGGAAATAGATTTTATTTTACAGGACGGGAATTAGATGAAGAAAGCGGACTTTATTACTACAGATCAAGATATTATTCCCCGACTATAGGAAGATTTTTACAACGCGATCCAATCGGGTATTATGACAGTATGAATTTGTACGCGTATGTTTATAATAATCCTGTTAATTGGATTGATCCTATTGGATGGAGTAAACAAAAATCATGGTGGCAAGAGGGATGGGAATGGTATAGGGAACAATTAAATAATCCTCCATCAGGACCTTCTTATCAAGATCCCTATGAAATTTGGTTTACCCAAGGAGTTCCGGGTTGGCAAAGGGCTTATGGTTCAAGAGATATAGATTGGAGAGGGGTGGGAAGAGAAGTGGGAGGGATGGCTTCAAATGGATATCGATTTTATCAAGATGTAAGAGATGCTGTTCCGCCAGGCGTTCCTTGGACAGGTGACCCACGCGTAGATCGAGCTATAGACATATTTAATATTGGAACGACATTAACTGAAGATATGATTGAAGAGATAAAAAATAATCGTTAAATAATGAGAAATAAAGAATCTCCAGAATTTAACGTCGCTTGGAAAATTAAAGATGTAATTTTTATATTTATAGCTTGTTTAATTTTTATATTTGTAATAAGTTTATTGTTTCTAAAAGTAATTAAGAGAAATCCTTTTGTAGGAGCTTTTTTCCTTAGTATATTTGTGATTATTCTTGTGAATGTTTTTTTGCATTATCGTAATGAAAAATGGAGTAGATTAGGGTTTGTTAAAAAAAATAGTGGTAAATTAATAATTCAAGGTATTGCCATCGGTGCAATTTTATTTTTTATTACAAAATTAATTTTCCGTCCTTTCTCTTATATTGAATTATTTGCGAGTGAATTGACTCCTTTAAAAATTTTCAAATGTTTTTTAATTCTAGTAACCTTTAAGGGATTTGTTGATATAGTACTTATTCCTTTCATCGAAGAAATACTTTTTAGAGGACTATTTTTTCAAGCGCTCTTAAATAAATTTAATAGATTAGCGAGTATAATCATTGTATCTTCGTTCGATAGCCTAACTCATGTTAGCTCGTTTCAAAATTATAATTGGTTGTTGATTAGGTTTATATACTTTGTATGTATTACTTGGCTATTCGATAGATATAGAAATCTTTTTATGTGTATTTCAGTTCATTCAACATTGAATTATTTAGTTTGGGTTATACAAATTATAGGAAATAATTAGCAAAACGGGGAAAATAATATCAGGTAGATTCAAGTTGCTAACGCAACAATTCAATAAATTTTTCATGAGGTGTATGCCTTTCAAGAGTTTTACGCGGACGATCGTTTAATTCATTCTGTACCTCTTGAAGTCTATTTTTTGAGACCTTTGAAAAATCAGTATTTTTGGGAAAATACTGGCGTATTAAGGCATTGGTGTTTTCGTTTGTTCCTCGCTCCCATGGAGAACGAGGGTGTGCAAAATAAATAGTTATATCCGTTTCTTCCGTAAATATTTTATGTTCGGCCATTTCTGCGCCTTGATCATAAGTTAGCGTTCTTTTTAAACCGTTCGGCAAGCGTAAAGGGGACGGTTCTATTTTTCTTGACAGTGACATTGTTCTGTGATATTTTTTGGCTATGCCAAGGATTTCTAGATTATTACCGGAGACAGGTGTATTTCATATCTTAACCAGAGGCAATAATAGACAGAAGACCTTTGAGGATCAAAAAGATTACAAATATTACCTGTATCTTTTGAAGTTCTACAAAGAAGAACATAGGTTCCGTCTTTACCATTACTGCCTTATGCCAAATCATGTTCACTTAATCCTCGAGACCACACCCGAAACCAACCTTTCCAAATTAATGAAGCAAATAAATCTTGCCTATATGTATCATTTCAGAAAGAGATACCATTACTGGGGGCATTTTTGGCAGGGAAGATTTAAAAGTTTATTAATTGATAAGGATGAATACCTTATTACCTGCGGTAGATATGTTGAATCTAATCCTGTGAGAGCGAAGATGGTGCAAAATCCGGGAGATTATCCTTGGTCGAGCTATCGAGTGTATGCTCAAGGGGCAGTGGATGGCCTTGTAGATATCGATCCTTTATATGAAGACTTAAGCAAAAGCCCTAAAGAAAGACAGAAGATTTACAGAGATTCTATTGAGCAAACGCAAAGGATTAATTTTAACCTAAGGTTTTTAGGTTCGCGCTCTTTCATAAATAGAATGGAAGAACAGTTTGGAGTAAAGAATCTACGAAATAGAAGGGGAAGGCCATTCAAAGTAAATAAATAGAAACGTCCCCTTTATTGGCTGGTTATCTGGAAATCCCGCTTTAGGGGTGATGATGGGAACATTCGCTAGGGAATGGAGTATATTACTTCGTTAGGAGACCCCATGGAGGAAAATAAATTCTATGGATTTGAAAGAGAGACAAAGAAAAAATCTTCAGTTTTTTTCTTTGTTTTTGCTTTAGTTATTCCAATTTGCCTGGGCTTATTTTTTTATTATTATGCACCCAGACATGGATTGAATCTAAGAGAAATACTTCTTTCATTAATTGTTATACAAGCCTTTATAGTATTAGTTTTAGGCATTATTTTCATTTATGTAAGAAAATTTAGAATAAGAGTTTCGAATAATAAATTGGAAATAGAAAGTCTATTTTCTAAAAAGGCTATACCATTATCCAATATTATCAAATACGGTCTTTATTCTAGAATCGGCACGGGTGAGGCTTTATTACTTTATACAATAGATGGTAAACGCATTGCTATCGATGATGAAATAGAAGAATTTAACGAATGGTTTGAATTTTTTAAAAAGAAAATACCCTGTAATTTTAAGTTTGAATATTCTTTTTTTAGAAAAGGAATATTAGCGATGGTAATTTTTTTGATGTCATCTTATGTTTTTGCGTTAATGCCTCCTCGAGAAAGTTTTTATAGTTTTATATTAAATCTGTCCCCAGTTCATCTTGGTATTTTATATTTCATTTTTCTCTTTTGGAAATCTAGTTTTTCTATATCTTTTACTGATACTTTTTTTCAGCTTAAGCGCCCTTTTATAAAAAGTATTATTTTTTCTTGGCAAAATATCAAAGACAGAGGTAAGGTTGAGCTTAAATATGAGCGCCGCTTTATCTGGGATATTTGGGTTTGTACCATTACTTTGGATAACAAAAAAATTGTCTTTGATAAATTCATTGATAATGGAGAAGAACTTTTAAAAATTGTTGCCGAAAAGACCAATTCACCATTTTTAAGTGCTTAATCTTAATCTATGCCGAAATTTTTTAAATCGGTAATCTGCCTTGCGCTTATTTTTCTTCTTCTTGCCCAACCCTGCCTTGCCTTTGTTAATCAACCCATTCCTTTAGTTTTGCCACAACTTAATCGCCTAAGCCAAATCAAGGATTATGCTAATCTCTCTGTAGCCAAGTACACCTATGACCCCTTGTCCCGCAGAATTAAAACTGAATTAGGCAATAATACTGCTGTTGATTATCAGTATGACTTAGCTAATCAATTAAGACAGCTGGCTCATTACAAGATTCCTCAACCTGACCACGACTTTTTATCAATTCTTCGAAAGACATTTTCTTTAAAACAAGCCGAAGCCATTGAAGATGTTGCTGTGCCTTTAGGTACATTTAGTTATTTTGCTTACCACTATGACCAAGCTGGTAATCGTATTGACCTACGCTCCAATAATCAGCTTACGCATTACCGCTACAATAATATTTATGAGCTAACCAACACAACGGGTGCCCAAACTCACGCCTACCAGTATGATAATGTGGGTAATAGAACCACCGCTGACGGTATTCCTTACGCCTCCAATAACCTTAATCAATATACGCAGGTTGGCTCAAATAACTTTACCTACGATGGAAATGGCAATCTTACCAGTGATGGAACGCATACTTATTCTTATGATGCTGAGAACAGATTAATTACTGCTATTGGCGGCCAAAACAGCTCTTATGAATATGATGGTTTTGGCCGCAGAATCTCCAAGACCGTTGGTGGCTTGACAACCTACTACATCTACGATGGGGATCAAATTATTGAAGAGCGCGACACAAACAACACTTTACTATCCAGCTACGTATATGGGGAAGGGATTGATGAGGTTCTAACAATGCACCGGGGTCCTCAGAAGGTCTTCTATCACTACGATGGTTTAGGGAGCGTGACAAACCTGACCGATACCAGTGGAAATGTTGTAGAAAGTTACACCTACGACGTCTATGGCCAACCCAATCAAACTTCACAAATTGGAAATAGATTCTATTTTACTGGACGAGAGTTAGACGAAGAGAGCGGACTTTACTATTATAAGGCTAGATACTACTCACCAACGATTGGGAGGTTTTTGCAGAGGGATCCGTTGACGTGGGGGCCGGATGATCAACGATTACAAAGTTCAATAAATCTTCAAAATTCAAGTCTATTATTCGCAGGTTTATTTAGTCGGTTTGGTACCTTAGATATTAATACCGAACTTACGAAAAGACAATTCCTATCTCTTTACAATATCTCAAGTAGGAGTCCACAATTATTGCACCCATACATTTATGTTTTTAATAGTCCGAATAATTTTGTCGATCCTTTAGGACTATGGTCTATTTCCTTAGAATTATATTCTGGACTCGGTGGTGGCATTATATTGGGACAAAATCCCGGAGGTGGATTTTTCATGACTCTTAGAGTGGGTTATGGAATAGGAGGTGGTGTTGGATTTGATCCGCTAGGCACAAGTCCCGGTTGGAAAAGCTGCGATTGGCATGGTTATTTGATGAATTCTACGCTTGGAGGTTTTGCAGAAGCGGGTGTTGGTCTCGGGCCATTTTCTGCTGGAACGGGTGTAAATTTAGGTGTAAGGCATGAAAATCCGGGTGGTTATTATCTGTATAGAAGTATTTCACCAAAAGCTGGATTAGATTGGGGATGGAAAATAAGAGCTGGTGCTTCAATAGGAGGAGAATTGTCAATTTACTAAATTTAATAAAGGAGGTAACAAGTGCTTAGAAAGAGAATGCTCTACCTTTTTGTTCTCATTATTGTTTTGATAATTTTATCTTATGTTATAGGATATGTAGTAGCTATGAAATCAGAACCATATGACTTTGTTGTGAAATTTATAAGAAATAATTCATATCTCTATAACAATATAGGTAAATTAAAGCGTATTCAGTTAACATTTTTTGGTTACTTAATAAGATACGAAGGGCCTCATGGATATGCAGAATATAAAATTAGTGTTGAAGGTGAAAAAGCTAAGGGTAAAGTTTATGTTAATATTGAAAAAATAGCAGGCATATGGGAAATAATAAAGGCTAATTTAATATTGAATAACGGACAGACAATTTTGCTGAAATAAACTGGAAAAAGCGGACAGCGCCTATTTTTTAATTGCCTATTCATCCCATCTGCTCTTGTCTAAGAAAATTCGAATATTAAGATATTCATCTCTTTTCTTATCCAAATAGCAGATGTGTCATAAGTTTTGTCCCCACTTCTGCTTGTTAGTTAGATAAGCGTGGGGACGGGGCAAATTGGTGCCGTTCGGCACCAATTTGCCCAACGCTTAAAAAAGCGTTAAAACTTATTATTATGTTATGCTAAAATTCCTCAGATTTTCGATTTGTTTTATTCTTGTTTTTCTTCTACTTGCCCAACCCTGCCTTGCCTTTGTTAATCAACCCAGATAAAGGGGACGGTTCTATTTTTCTTGACACTAGCATTGTTCTGTGATATTTTTTGGTTATGCCAAGGATTTCTAGATTATTACCAGAGACAGGGATATTTCATATCTTAACCAGGGGCAATAATAGACAGAAGATCTTTAATGACCAGAAAGATTACAAATATTACCTGTATCTTTTAAAGTTCTACAAAGAAGAGCACAGATTCCTACTT
>JAUYCX010000108.1 GCA_030692045.1 Candidatus Omnitrophota bacterium | reverse complement strand
AAATAGAAGGGATTAATTTTAACCTGAGGTTTTTAGGTTCGCGCTCTTTTATAAATAGGATGGAGGAGCAGTTTGGAGTTAAGAATCTGCGCAACAGAAGGGGAAGGCCGTTTAAAGTAAATAAATAGAACCGTCCCCTTTACTTTCTGGAGGTGGAGTCTTTTTTGTGAGTAGAGCAGGAATCGGTGTTGGTGGTGGCGTCAGTTATGACCCTTGGGGATCGGCTCCCGGCTGGAATCCTTGCAAACCGCGTCATGCATTTGGCGTAGGTGGATTTGGTCAGGCAGGAGTAGGTATTGGTCCGCTCTACGGCGGCATTGACGCTAATCTCGGAATATACCATACAATACCGTATGATTATGAAACACATTTCTATCGTGGATTTTCACCTAAATTCAAAGTTAAAATTAAGAGAGGATGGAAGTTTACATTTGGATTGGCTATTGGCGGGCAAACTTTTGTTTATTAAAAAAAGGGGGGCAAATGCTTAAAAAAACCTGGGTAAAGATTATTTTAGTCTTAATCGTTATTACAATTTTAGTTTATTGCGTGAGTTATATTCTTGTCTTAAGGTCAGAGCCATATCAGTTTGCCAAAGATTATATTAAAAATGATCCCAAAATTAAAAATGAGTTAGGAGAAATCAAAACAATACAATTACACTTTTTTAATTCCTCACTCGAATATAGTGGGCCAAAGGGAGAGGCTGAATTTTTGCTTACTATAAAAGGTCAAAATGGCCAAAGAGATTTATACATTTCACTCAAAAGAAGTCTGGGAAAATGGAGTGTTGAGAAATATGAATTCAAAAAATAAACATAAATATTTTTCCATCATCCGCTATTTGCCTGAGAAAGAAGACAATTTTAATCAGCAATCTTCTCTCTCATTCAAATAGCGGATTATCATAAGTTTTGTCCCCACTTCTGCTTGTTAGTTAGATAAGCGTGGGGACGGGGCAAATTGGTGCCGTTCGGCACCAATTTGCCCAACGCTTAAAAAAGCGTTAAAACTTATTCTTATGTTATGCTAAAATTTCTCAGATTTTCGATTTGTTTAATTCTCGTTTCTCTTTTGCTTTCCCAACCTTGTCTTGCTCTCGGAACATTTCCAATAAACCCGGCAACTACTCCCGTGTCACCCCACACCAATTTCACCTTCAAAGCTGATTCTTTTAATAAGCTACATTATTCTCATCCAAATCCTTCTTTTTTAGTCCAGACACGCAGTGAAATTGGTGAGGGGTTAAATTCGCAGACGTCCTTCGGCCTACACTTTACGTCACTTACGTTCCGTAAAGTGTCTGCTCATTTAAAAACTGAATTAGGCAATAATACTGCCGTTGAATACCGCTATGACTTAGCCAACCGCCTTATTCAGCTGTCAAACTATAAAAACGCGAATAATCGCGAATTTTCAAACGCGAATTTACGCGAACATATCTGCGATAATCTGCGTTTGATTAGCGTTAATCTGCGTTCAAAAATTCAAAATCTTTTTGGTGTCAAAGACGCTCAAACCCTAGACATCGTAGTAGTCCCTCCTGGAACCTTCAGTTACTTTCGCTACAGTTATGACAAGGTAGGTAACAGACTCTCTTTACGCAGTCGCCACTATCCTCAAGCTGAGCAGCGCTTTCAATACATTTATGATGCAACTTATCAGCTTACCAGGGTATTAGGCAATCAGACACATTCTTATGATTATGACTCAGTGGGAAATAGGGAAGTGGTGGATGGAACAACTTATAGCGCCAACAACCTCAACCAATACACAGTTGTTGGCGCTCAATCATTTACCTACGACGCTAATGGCAACTTAACCTCCGACGGCACAAATACCTACACCTATGATGTCGAGAACAGACTAACGAGCATCGAGCATCCAGGATCGAGCATCCAATATCAATATGATGGTTTTGGAAGGCGCATAAAGAAAGATGTCAATGGTGAAGTAACTTACTTTATTTATGATGGTGATCAGATAATCGAGGAAAGGGATGCTTCAGGCATACTCAAAGCAACTTACACTTACGGCACAGGCATTGATGAGGTTTTAACAATGTATCGCAATGCTGGCACATACTACTATCATTACGATGGTTTGGGAAGCGTAACTGATATTACAAATCAACAAGGGGAAGTAGTTGAGAGTTATCGATATGATGTCTATGGACTGCCAAATCAAACTTCACAAATAGGAAATAGATTCTATTTTACAGGACGGGAGTTGGATGAGGAGAGCGGATTGTATTATTTCAGGGAGCGGTACTACTCATCAATTATTGGCAGGTTTTTACAACGAGATCCTTTAGGAACACTTCCAGATATTAATGTTTACCGCTATGTCCTAAACAACCCCGTAAATTACATTGACCCTTACGGTCTAGTTATAATAGAAACCTTGGTTGTAACTGCTCCTGAGTGGTTACCTTGGGTTATAGCGTTTGGAGTATTCTTAGCAACTCGTAATAATTACCCTCCCTTAAGGCAGGTTAATTGGATGCCCAACCTAGGCTTACCTGTTCCTGGCGTTCCAGGTGGTCCACCTAGAGTCCCCAATCCGTATAAAAAATTTAGATGGATTCCTCCGGTACTTCTTGGATTAAAGTGGCTCGAAGATTTTTGGAATAAATTTAGATCACCAGTTAACAGAGAGGAAGGGCAAGGTAGAGGAAAATGTCCGACAAAAAATAATCAAACCATCCCAGTGAATAATAATCAAAACATGCCCGAATACCCCACTGTACCTTATTGGTGGGATAGGGTATAAAAAAGGATTATCTATGCAAGGGAGAATATTTATTATCGGAAATGTTATAGGAGGTAGTTTAATTGTTATTTCTTTTGTTTCGACAATTTTTAGAGTCAAGGTGTTTAATTTCTATGGGTTAAGCTTGGGTTCTTTCGGTAGCATTATTATCGGCATTACACTTCTTTTATATTATTACATTGGCACCAAAACGGAAAAGATATTTAAGAATTGGGTATGGAATATATGGGGATTTTTCGCCTTAGCATTAGGTTTAAAGGATTTGCTTCCATTTGACAGAACAAAAATGAATATTATTTTAGCTATATTTCTGGTAATTGCCTTATTTTATAAGCGTAGAAGATTGCAGAAAAAAATGGGATAAAACTTAAAAAAGGGAAAAAAAGGGAAAAAAAGGGAGAAAAAAGGGGACAAGGAGAAAAATAGCAGAAAAATAGAGCAGAAAAATAGTATCGGGTAGATTCAAGCTTCTATTGCAAGAAAAAAGGGGACAGCGCCATTTTTTAATTGCCTATTCTCTCATCTGCTCTTTGTCTAAGAAAATTCGAACATTAAGTTATTCATCTCTTTTCTTATCCAAATAGCAGATGTTTCACAAGTTTTGCCTCGCTTTGCCAATAATAAACATAAGGGCAAAGCGGGCTGCGGCTGATGAAAGAAACCATCAGCCGCCATCCGCCTACGGCGGATAAAACTTATTCTTACTAGAAAAGGGGACGGTTCTATTTTTCTTGACACTAGCATTGTTCTGTGATATTTTTCGTCTATGCCAAGGATCTCTAGATTATTACCAGAGACAGGGATATTTCATATCTTAACCAGGGGCAATAATAGACAGAAGATCTTTAATGACCAGAAAGATTACAAATATTACCTGTATCTTTTAAAGTTCTACAAAGAAGAGCACAGATTCCTACTT
>JAUYCX010000097.1 GCA_030692045.1 Candidatus Omnitrophota bacterium | reverse complement strand
ATAATATTTATAATGGGTCCAGAGATACATTCTCTGGAGGTATTTTGGATGGTCGGGCCGCCATACGCCCAAGGCGGATTGCGGCCTTTATTCTTACTCAACCAAATTAAAATTAAATGAAACCTAATTTATTAATCAATATTAAAAAGGAAGGCTAAGATGAAAAGAATTCTTTTATTTATTTTACCGATTTTAATTATCGTGGCAGCGGCATTTACAATTTTTGGGATTTTTCAAGTGCGTTTTGAAGAAGAGAAATTAATGGATGACCTGCAGAGGAAAGCTAGGGCCGTTGCCGAGAGCGTAGAATTGGCTGCCAGGTTTGCAATTGTAAATAATGATTTAAAAATAGCCGCTCGGGTGGTAGAGAGTTTTCAGGGCAGGGAAAGATTACAGGGCTGCATAATTTATGATAAAGACGGCCAGATGTTAGCCATTACCAAAAGGATATCGAATTTGCAGCAAGAAATGAGGCCCTATATTAAAGAGAATTTATCCTCAAAGGCCCCGCGCTCAAGCCTCGAGAAACTCAAGGATTATTCCGTTTATAGTTATATTTTGCCTATTCTGGATGATGAAAATAATGCTTTGGGTTTTGTGGAAGTTATTTACGACACCTCCTATGTCTTTACCACCCTGACAGAACTCTGGAGGCGGCTTAATACCACCCTGGCAATACTGGTGGTATTTATTGTGATTACAGCGCTTTTTATCCAGAGGCAGATTTTTACCTTGCCGGTTGCGCGCCTCACCGACTGGTTCGTGCATTTTCAAAGAGGGGATATCGATAAGTGGCACCCAATTAAAGAGAAAGGAGAATTAGGAAAACTTGCAAGTGAAGTTGAGCAACTGGCTTTAGGTATTCGTGTAGCAAGAAAGACAATTTCAGAAGATGCCCAGTTTCGCCTGAAAAAAGAAGAGACATGGACAGAGGTAAAGTTAAGGGATTTTGTGAGAGCAAAATTAGGAGAAAATGCTTTATTTGTAGTTTCGAACAGGGAGCCGTACATTCATACAATAGATGAAAGTAGCGGCGCGTCTAAATGCGTTAGACCTGCCAGTGGCGTGGTTACCGCAATTGACCCAATAATGCGTGCATGTGGAGGAATTTGGATTGCCCAAGGAGGGGGTAATGCCGATAAAAAATTTGTAAATACAAAAAATAAACTTGGCGTCCCCCCAGAGGATAATCGTTACATACTAAAAAGAGTTTGGTTGACAAAGGAAGAAGAAGATGGCTATTATTATGGTTTTTCTAATGAGGGCTTATGGCCACTTTGCCACATAACTCATACACGACCCATCTTTAGAGAGAACGATTGGCAGTTTTATAAAAGTGTTAATGAAAAGTTTGCAGAGTCAGTTTTAGAGGAATTACCTGCAAAAAATCCTTTTGTATTCATTCAAGATTACCACTTTACCCTTCTTCCCAAAATGATAAAGCAAAAACGACCAGATGCAACTGTTGCTCTATTTTGGCATATTCCTTGGCCAAACCCAGAGGTTTTTTCGATATGTCCTTATCAAGAAGAGATTTTAGATGGAATGTTGGGGGCTGACCTTATTGGCTTTCACATTCAATATCACTGCAATAATTTCTTGGATACGGCAAACAGGCTTTTGGAATCGCGTGTGGATACTGAAAAATTCAGCATAACAAGAGTTGGCAAAGAGACATTTATCAGGGCATTTCCTATAAGCGTTGATGGTTATACTAATGCCGCCTCTACAATAAAAATTGAACAGATAAATAAAATTAAGAAAGAATTCGAATTGGAGAATAAGATAATTGCCTTAGGCGTTGACAGGATTGACTATACAAAAGGCATCTTAGAGAGAATATTAGCCGTAGACAGGTTTTTGGAGAAATATCCACAATACCGAGGTAAGTTTGTATTTATTCAACTGGCTGCTCCCAGTAGAACACATATAAAACGCTATCACGATTTAATGGGAGAAATTGATGAATTAATAGAAAAAAAGAACTGGAAATATTTGGAAACCGATTGGAAGCCCATAATATACCTAAAACGCCATTTCTCTCCAGAAGAGATATTACCTTTTTATAAACTCGCAGATATCTGTATTGTAAGCTCTTTGCACGACGGAATGAATCTTGTGGCAAAGGAATTTGTTGCCTCGAAACAAGATTTAAACGGAGTCTTGATTTTAAGCAAATTTACCGGCGCAGCAAGAGAATTGACCGACGCCCTTCCTATAAATCCTTATTCAATCGAAGAGTTTGCAGACACCATTAAACTGGCTGTTGAAATGCCAGATGAAGAGAAAATAAAGCGTATGGAAAATATGCGTCGAACCATAAGCGAAAATAATGTATACCGCTGGGCAGCTGATATAATCACGGAACTTACTTCTTTGAAAAAAACTTAAAAAATGGATTATCTATATAATAAATGGAATGAACTAAAAGAGAATTTTAAAAAGAAATTTTTATATATCTTTTTAGATTACGATGGAACCTTGACTCCTATAGTTAAGAATCCTAAAGAGGCAATTATTAGCCAAGAAACCAAAACTTTGTTGCAACAATTGGCAAATAGCCAGGAATGTAAGTTGGCAATCATCAGCGGTAGGGCATTAAAAGATATAAAAAAAATAGTCAGTTTAAAAAACATCATTTATGTAGGCAACCACGGATTTGAGATAGAGGGCTCTAAAATTAAATTCGAGAGCCCAGGTTTATTTAATTACAAAGGGGTCCTTAAAAAAATTAAAAATGATTTAGATGAAAGGCTATCTAAATTCAAAGGTGTGTTTCTGGAAGATAAAGGAATAACCTTAGCTATTCATTACCGCTCGGCAGATAAAAAAGACATACCTTTAATAAAAAAAATTTTTCATGAAACTATTTTTTCATCTCGCATCAAAAAAGAAGTGGAAGTAAAAAGAGGTAAAATGCTTTTAGAAATAAGACCTCCTAGAAATTGGGATAAAGGAAAGGTTAGCTTGTGGCTTTTAGCCAGGGAGCAATTCGCTCTTAAAAATAGAGTGATATTTCCTGTATACATTGGCGATGATGTAACCGATGAAGATGCCTTTAAGGCGCTAAGAAATAAGGGCTTAACCGTATTTGTAGGTAATCCGGCAAAAACCACTGCGCAGTATCACTTAAGAGATACCCAGGAAGTGCTGGAATTTTTAAGGCAGATTTGGGAATTACAAAGAACATAACCCTCAAAAATCCTTTCTAAAATTATCGACAAATTGTCTTTCCCTATGGTAAAATAACTTAACTTTTTAATCGGAGATTACAGCGATTTGCTTATGTCTAAAAAAAGAGATACCTGGAGTTCAAGATTGGGAATTATTATGGCAGTTGCCGGTTCAGCTGTGGGCCTGGGAAATTTTTTGCGTTTTCCCGGACAGGTTGCACAAAATGGGGGTGGGGCCTTTATGATTCCCTATTTTGTATCTTTATTTCTTTTAGGCATACCTTTAATGTGGATTGAATGGACTCTGGGCAGATTTGGCGGCGGCTTTGAGCATGGAACAGCTCCGGGAATTTTTCATTCCCTCTGGGAGAAAAACCGTTTTATTAAATATTTTGGCGTAATTGGGATTTTTGGACCCTTAGTAATTTTCATTTATTATACTTACATTGAATCCTGGACCTTGGCTTATAGCTTTTTTGCCTTATTTGGAAAATATAATCAAGCCACCAACCAAACCTCAATGCAGGCATTTTTAAGAGGATTTCAGGGATTGGAGAAAAATCAGTTTTTTAGTGGCGGTTTAGGGGTTGCCTACATATTTTTTCTGATTACATTTATTCTGAATTGCTGGGTTATTTTTTATGGGATTAAAAGGGGGATTGAAAAATTATGCAACATCGCCATGCCTTTATTATTTATTTTTGGCATTGGCTTAATGATACGGGTTTTAACCTTAGGCGTACCTAATGCAGGCAAACCCGATTGGAACATTATTAACGGTTTAGGATTTTTATGGAATCCGGATTTCTCTGCTTTAAAATCTGCCAAGGTTTGGTTAGCTGCAGCTGGACAAATATTTTTTACCTTGTCTGTAGGTATTGGTGTAATTTTAACTTACGCTAGTTATCTTTCTAAAGCAGATGATGTGGTTCTTTCTGGTTTAACCGCGGTTTCTACAAATGAGATGGCTGAGGTAATTTTAGGTGGAAGCATTGTAATCCCTGCGGCATTTGTATTTTTTGGTCCCACAGAAATTGGTAATATTGCCCGTTCAGGAATGTTTAATTTGGGGTTTGTAACTATGCCTTTGGTTTTAAGCAAATTGCATTTTGCCAATCTTTTTGGTTTTGTTTGGTTTATGCTTTTATTCTTAGCAGGCGTAACCTCTTCGGTGTCTTTGGCACAACCGGCAGTGGCATTTTTGGAAGATGAATTTGATATTGACAGAAAAAAGGCAGTTGGGATTTTTACAATTGTCAGTTTTATACTTTGTCAAGCGCCGATATTCTTTTTAAGTAAAGGTGTGGTGGATGAGTTGGATTTCTGGGGCGGGACTTTATTTTTAGTTTTGTTTGCCACAGTTGAAACAATTTTATTTGCCTGGGTTTTTGGTATGGAGCGTGCCTGGAAAGAGGTGCATTATGGTGCAAAAATGCAAGTGCCTCGAGTTTACAAGTTCATAATTAAATACATAACACCTCTTTTTCTTTTGATTATATTAGGATTTTGGTTTTATCAAGAATGGATTCCTGTAATATTTATGAAGAATATATCTCAAGGCGCAAAGCCATATATTTTGTTTACCCGATTAGGGCTTTTATTAGTTTTTATTATTCTGGTAATTCTGGTTAAACTTGCTTGGAGAAGGCGTATGAATATTAAAAAAGGGGGCGCGAAATGAAAGGAAATTATTTTAGGTTATTCGGTCTTATCGTATTGGTTTCTTGTTTGGGGTTATTTATTTCTGGTTGTGTATTTCTTGTAGGCGGTGCAATAGGCGCTGCTGGTGGTTATGCCATAAGCAATGATACCATAGAGGGAATGATTGACAAAAAATATGATAATCTTTGGGATGCAGCTATTAGGGTTTCTAATATCCTTGGCAACATAAGATTTAAAGACAGACAAAAAGGTTATATTGAATCAGAGGTTGGCAAGACCAAGGTTAACATTAATATTGAAAAGATTACAAATGATACAACTAAAATACGCATTAAGGCCCGCCGATATTATAAACTAATGCCAGATATCCCCTTGGCGCAAAAGATGTACGTTAAGATTATGCAAGAAGCGAAATAATGTATCAATTAACAGCTTCTTTGCCAAATTTTAATATTTCACAATTAACCCGCCTAATCAAGCTTATCCTTATAAGCCTCCTATCGTTTTATACCACAAACTGCCAAAGGCTCGATTATAATGCAGTCAGGGTAAAGCAGGTAATTGATGGCGATACGATAATTCTTTTTAATAACCAACACGTGCGCTACATCGGTATTGATACCCCAGAATTAAGGAAAAATATAAATGGCGTTTGGGTATATGAGCCGATGCCATTTGCCGAAGATGCAAAAGATTTTAATCAAAGGCTCGTAGAGGGAAAGCTTGTACGGTTAGAATTTGATTTAGAAAAAAAAGATAAATACAATCGCCTTTTGGCATATTGCTTTGTGGGAGAAACTTTTGTGAATGCCAAACTGTTAGAAGAAGGTTTGAGCTTGATTTATACAAGACCCCCGAATATTAAATATGTCAACTTATTTGTTAAATTGCAAAAACAGGCAAGGGAAAACAAGAAAGGTTTCTGGCGGGAGGTTAAAATTGTTCCTGCGCAACTCGCTGATAAGTTTATAGGTAGCTTCAAGACTGTGGAAGGGAAAGTTAAAAATACCTCTATTAGTGACAAGGCAATACATCTAAATTTCGGTAAAGATTATAAAAACGATTTTAGTGCTGTAATATTTAAGCAGGATTTAACCCTATTTGACACAGACACATTGGTTAAGAATAATTTTTATCGGGGGAAGAAGTTGCGCATTACCGGTTTTATTAAGGACTATCAAGGCCCTGAAATAATTGTTAATCATCCTTCGCAGATTGAGAATTTGAATTAGTTAATATTGAAAGTACTTTTAGAGATAGTCTAAATCTATTGACATAACTTGCCACTTTGCTAAAATACTTCTTGTTTCATTGCCGGGCCGCCCAAACAGGCGAGCCTCGGCAAATTTTAGATGTCTTAAATAATATTAATTTGCCGGGATAGCTCAGGTAGTAGAGCGCGGGCCTGAAAAGCCCGGCGTGGCCAGTGCAAGTCTGGCTCCCGGCACCAGTTTTTTGCATCATCAATCAAATACCCACTTTATTTGTCTAAAATTATAAAAATTTTATACATTTCTGCTTTAATATTTAAGTTGTAGTTCTTTTCTTTTGCCGAGATAGCTCAACGGCAGAGCAACGGTTTCGTAAATCGTAGGTTGTGGGTTCAAGTCCCACTCTCGGCTTATATAAAAGAGAGCATTCGTAAAGCACGAGTTGGGGTTTCCGCCACAAAGCGTGGCGGACCCGCCAAAGCATTGTGGCGGGCAATTCCCTCCGCGGGCTTAATAGTCAAGGAATTTTAAAACAAGTGTCTTACTACGGTGATTTTAAAGAAGAGAAGTTTTATTTCCGGCCAAGTTATGGAAAAATAGAATATAATGGAAAATATTTTCATCTCATAAAATCTCGAGAAAAAAAAGAAGACTTTTACCCAATCTCTTCTCTGCATAATCCCCTAAAGCCAAGACTGCGTTTTTTAAACCTTTATAATAAATATTATAAACAAAATAACAAACATCTAAATATAGGTTTGGGTATTGGTGATTATGAGCTTTTTTTAAGCAGGCTGCCTGTAAAGTTGTATAGCATTGAACATCCAAAAGATTTAGTTTTAAAAGAGAATATTACCCAGAAGAATATTGCGGTATCAAAAACTTTAATTTCCACAGTAGATATCTGTGAATCTGCTTTGCCATTTGAAGACAATTTTTTTGATTCAGTTAGTCTTCTGGAGGTTTTTGAGCACTTACCTCCCGAGAAATTATCATTTGCAATTCTCGAGATTACTCGCGTCTTAAAAAGTAACGGATATTTATACCTCTCAACGCCTAATCTTGCCAGCTTAGAGAATAGACTATTGCTTATGTTTAAAGGTAAGCTTTTTCTTTCTCTGCCGCAAAAAGGAGAGGTTATCTTTGGCCACTTAAGAACTTACACAGCAAGCGAAATCAAGAATTTCTTTTTAAGTTTTGGCTATGAAACCTTAGAGCAAGTATTTTTTACAGATAACATTACCTATAAGGCAAAGGATAATTTATTTCATATAATTCAAGCCCGTCTAATAAAATTATTAGTAAGATTTAATAAAAATTTTAACAATTCTATGATGTTTGTGATGCGCAAATTTTAATGCTTTATGTCCAGATTTAGAGAAATTTTAAAAAACAGGAATTTTTTTCTTTTGTGGGTGGGCCAAATTATTTCTCAATTTGGCGATAGACTCGACCAAATGGCTCTAATTGCCTTAATTTATGCTCGTCACCCCGGCTCAACCCTTCAACTTGCAAAATTAATTTCTTTTACAATTATTCCTGTATTTTTAATTGGGCCATTAGCTGGTGTTTATGTAGATAGGTGGGATAGGAGGCGTACTCTTTTCATCTGTGATATACTGCGAGGAATATTAATTTTTTTAATTCCTGCAATTTTTATCTATCAGAAGTCGCTTATTCCAATTTATCTCATTGTTTTTTTGGCTTTCTGCGTCAGTAGATTTTATGTTCCGGCAAAAATGTCTATTGTCCCGGATTTAGTTAAGGATGGAGATTTGCTTTTAGCAAATTCTCTGGTGAATACCACTGGAATGATTGCCGCAATGTTTGGGTTTGGATTAGGGGGTATTCTTGTTGCTTGGTTAGGGGTTGCCGGCGGATTTTACTTAGACAGCATAAGTTTTTTTATTTCAGGAGTCCTTATCTTCTTAATTAGCGCAAAGATTAATCTAAGAATAAAGAAAGACGACTTATTAATTGTAGGCCGTGAGGTTTTAGAGGTGATACGCAAGTCAGTTGCCCAAGAGTTTAAGGAAAGTTTAAAATACCTTCTTAACCAGAAAGAGATTCGTCTTATCCTTAATATTTTGTTTATCCTTTGGTCGGCTTTAGGTGCGATATATGTAGTAATAATTGTTTTTGTGCAGGAAACCTTGGAGAGCGTTACCAAGGATTTAGGGCTTCTAATTATGTTTTTGGGGCTTGGACTTTTCTTGGGGTCTTTGGTTTATGGACGATTGGGCCAAAGACTGTCTCATTTTAAAGTAATATTTTTCTGTTTAATCTTAGGCGGTATAATGCTGATTGTTTTTTCCTTATCATTACAAATATATCCTCACTTTTTATTGGCGGCACTATTATCATTTGTTTTTGGCATGATTATTTCACCTATAATGATTGCCTCAAATACCTTGGTTCATGAAGTTAGCCAAAATGAAATGCGTGGTAAGATATTTAGTTACTTGGAAATTGTAATGCATTTTGCTTTTCTGCTTTCGATGTTGGTTAGTTCGGTTATGGCAGAATTCATATCAAGATTATGGATTTTGATTTTTGTAGGCATTGTTTTTAGCTTAGTTGGTATTGTGGGGTATTTGCGATATTGGTTAAAATTAAAAGTCAATGGTTAAATTAAAAGAGCAAAAAGATTACACCTTTAATAAGTCCATAAAAATTGCAACAGTTCCTCAAAAGGTTTTTATACCCTTAAGCCAGCATTTTGGTAAGCAATGCATTCCAGTTGTTAAGGTTAAGGATACAGTTCTAACAGGAGGGCTTATTGCTACAGAGTCTTCAGGAATATTTAGCCCTATACACTCATCAGTTTCTGGAGTTGTTTTAGATATTCAAGATTATTTTCATCCCTTGTTAGGACGGCATAAGGCAATTGTGATTGAAAGCGATGGGCTTGATAGGTGCAAGACAACACCTAAAAGGTTACAAGCTGAGATTGAAAATTTAACTTCCGATGAATTAAGAAAAATTATTTTTGATGCCGGGATTGTGGGTTTAGGAGGCGCGGCTTTTCCCACACACATTAAACTTAAACCCCCCAAGAGAATTGAATATTTTATTCTAAATGGAGCTGAGTGCGAGCCTTATTTAACTAATGATTTTCGTTTAATGGTTGAGCATGCAAAGAAAATTCTCGAGGGCGCAGAAATTGTTTTAAAAATTTTAGGCATAGACAAATGTATTGTAGCAATCGAGGATAATAAGCCAGAGGCCATCGAGATTTTTAAAAAAGAAATTCGATCCCGCCCTTTCGACAAAAGGCGGTGGGAAATTCGAATTTTAAAGAGTCAATACCCTCAAGGTGGAGAAAAACAGTTGATAAAATCTATTTTGAATAGAGAGGTTCCCTCAGGCGGCCTTCCTTTTGATATAGGGGTCGTAGTTCAAAATGTAGCAACAGTTTTTGCAATTTACGAGGCAGTCTATAAAAATAAACCTCTTTATGAGAGAGTAATTACTGCAACCGGAAGTTGCATAGAAAATCCCGGTAATTTTTTGGTAAGAATTGGCACAACAGTAAGAGGCTTATTAAATGATTGCGGACCTTTAAAAGAAGAACCCGCAAAAATTATCTTTGGCGGCCCAATGATGGGAGTAGCTCAATTTAGTTTGGATGTGCCAATAATAAAAAGCACAACTGGGATAATATTTTTTTCAAAAGGTGAAATAATCAACAGAGAAAATCGGGTTTGCTGCCGTTGCGCGCGTTGTATTGATGTGTGTCCTGCACGCATAATGCCGGCAATTTTAGGTATGGCAGCAGAAAAAGAAAGATGGGATATTGCCAAAGACTTTGATGTTTTTGATTGTATTGAATGTGGTTTGTGCAGCTATATTTGTCCCGCGAAAAGGGATTTAGTGCATCTAATAAAATATGCCAAATCAAGAGTTAAAGCCTAATCTAATAGTTTCCTCAGCTCCACACATTGAAATCGAGGACCATATCGTGGCGCGGATGTGGTTTACCTTTTTTGCGCTTATTCCCAGTGGAATAGCCGGTATTTATATTTTTGGCATAAAATCATTTTATGTAATTTGTGTTTCAGTTATCAGCGCCTTGATTACCGAATGGTTTTTTCAAAAACTTCAAGGTAAAGATACAACACTTTTGGATGGCTCGGCAATGATTACGGGTTTGCTTTTAGCCTACAACTTACCACCAGGCGTGCCGATATGGATTGCGGCTGTGGGAAGTTTTTTTGCTGTAGCAATTGCCAAGCAATTATTCGGAGGTTTAGGTTTTAATATCTTTAATCCTGCTTTAGCAGGCCGGGCATTTTTAATGGCTTCCTGGCCAAAGCATATGACTAATTGGATAAATCCCAGATGGCAAGTGGATGCCATTACAACTGCCACACCCTTAGGTATTGTAAAAGAGAAATTAACATCTTCCTTGCCTACTTATTGGGATTTATTTATCGGTAATCGAGGGGGCTGTATTGGCGAGGTTTGTGTTGTGGCTTTACTTATTGGAGGTATTTATTTAATTATCAAACAATACATCTCTTGGCAGATACCTGTAAGCTTTATTGTTACTTTAGGATTATTTAGCTGGGCATTTGCTGGCAAGGGTTTATTTAAAGGAGATTTTCTGTTTTCTATTCTTGCAGGCGGTGTAATTTTAGGCGCATTTTTTATGGCTACAGATTATGTAACCGCGCCTTTAACTAAAAAAGGAAAGATTATTTTTGGGATTAGCTGCGGCTTTCTTACCTTTGTAATTCGTAAATGGGGAGGCTATCCAGAAGGAGTTTCATATGCAATTTTAATGATGAATGCTGCTACCCCCTTAATTGACCGCTTTAGTAGACCTAAGAAATATGGTTAAAAAGAGAGTGAAGTAAAGATATGTTTCGTTACGGCATAATTTTGCTAATCATTTGTTTTTGCGCATCATTAGTTTTAAGTGTAACCTATAAATTTACACAATCTCGTATTGAGGCGCAGCAGGTTAATGAGGAAAGAAACGCCTTGGATGAGGTTTTCCCTGATGCAACTAATTTTGAGGACAAACAACTCGAGGGAAAAACTTATTATCTGGCAAAAAAAGGCAAAAAAGAGTTAGGTTTTATTATCAAGGCAGAAACAAAGGGATATTCGGGTTTAATAACAATGCTTGTAGGATTTGATTTTAAGGC
This sequence comes from Candidatus Omnitrophota bacterium, assembly GCA_030692045.1. Lineage (GTDB taxonomy): Bacteria > Omnitrophota > Gorgyraeia > JAUYCX01 > JAUYCX01 > JAUYCX01. The sequence continues at coordinate 18,794 of JAUYCX010000097.1, read as the reverse complement.
AGAGATTAAAGGGATTAAAATTTTGTCTCATCAAGAGACGCCTGGTTTGGGTAGTAAGATAGTTGAGATTCGACAAGGCGATAAAGAGCCCTGGTTTTTAAAGCAATTTCAAGGCAAGCGCGCGCAAGATTTAGATTTAAAAGATATCCAGGCAATTACTGGGGCAACGATTAGTTCAAAAGCGGTTTTAGAGGGGGTCAAAAAATCTGTTACAGATTTTTTGACCCAAATAAAGTGATGAAAAGATTATTTTACGAATTTAAGAAAGGCATTACCATAGAAAACCCCACCTTTGCTCTTGTGCTGGGGTTGTGTCCAACACTTGCAGTTTCTACTTCTGTTATAAATGCCGTAGGAATGGGTGCTGCTGCTACATTTGTTTTATTGGGTTCAAATATTTTTATCTCCACACTAAGAAATTTTATTCCTGATAGAATACGCATACCTTGTTTTATTGTGATTATCGCTACCTTTGTTACCATAAATGAAATGGTAATGAAGGCTTATTTTCCTGCACTCAATCGTGCATTAGGGATTTTTGTGCCTTTGATTGTGGTAAATTGTATAGTGCTAGGTCGTGCTGAAGCCTATGCCTGTAAAAATCCTGTTAGTTATTCTATCTTTGATGCATTGGGAATGGGCTTAGGATTTACTTTAGCCCTGATAATTATTGCCTCAATTCGAGAACTGTTAGGTAATGGCACAATTTTGGGCATTCCTTTGATTAAAGGATTTGAACCAGTAACAATGATGGTTTTAGCACCTGGAGCGCTTTTGACAATCGGTTTGTTAATCGGACTAATTAATTTTTATCATATTAGAAAAAGAACACACAGAGAGATTACTAAGGTAGGATGTAATGGATGTAAGTAAATTTATGATGATTTTTATCAGTATGGTTTTTATCAACAACTTTATCCTTTCTAAATTTTTAGGGCTTTGCTCATTTATTGGCGTTTCCAAAGAAACCAAGCCAGCTGTAAGTATGGGCTTAGCTGTTACATTTGTTACCACAATGTCTTCAATTATCACTTGGCTAATTTATCGCTTTATTTTAATACCCTTTAACCTTACCTATTTGCGCACAATTTGCTTTATTCTGGTGATTGCCACCTTTGTGCAGTTGGTGGAGATGTTTATCCGTCGCACTAGCCCTTATCTTTATAAATTTTTCGGAATTTATTTACCGTTAATTACAGTTAACTGCGCAGTTTTGGGAGTGGCGGTTTTAAATAGCGAAGAATTTTTTATAAATAAAGGCATTGTTGCAGGAAGCTTTATCTTTTCTGCTGTTCAGGGCTTTTTTGCGGGGGCGGGTTATTGTCTGGCAATGCTTTTGATGTCAGGAATAAGAGAAAGATTAGAATTGGCAGATGTGCCAAAAAGCTTTAAAGAGGTACCCTTGGCATTTGTAATTGCCTCTTTGATGAGTTTGGCGTTTATGGGGTTCAATGGATTTAGATTCTAGAAAATCCAAATATCAGAAATCAAATATCAAAATGACAATGCAAAATTCAAAATTTTTAAATTTTTGGACTTTGGTTTGTAGTTTTGATATTTGCATTTTGATTTTTGAATTAAAACACAATGTTTGAAATTATCGTCCCAGTATTAACTCTAAGCGGTCTAGGTTTAATCTTTGGCATTGGCTTAGCAATTGCCGCAAAAAAACTTTGTGTTGCAACGGACCCCAGAATAGATGAGGTTTTTTCTAATCTACCCGGTACAAATTGCGGCGCCTGTGGTATGGCAGGCTGTATGGGTTTTGCCGAGGGACTAATACAGGGCACTTGTACAATTGAGAAGTGTCCAGTTACAGAATTGCAGAAAAAAATTGAAATTGCCGGATTATTAGGCCAGGAGGTAAAACAAAAGGTAAAAACAATTGCGGTTTTGCACTGCGGCGGCGGAAAAAGGGCAAAGCATAAATTTAAATACGATGGAGTAAAAGACTGCATTGCGGCAAATTTAATTCTAGGTGGACACAAGGCTTGCGTCTATGGTTGTTTGGGCTTTGCTACCTGTGTTCGAGCTTGTCCTTTTGGCGCTATCACTATGGGAGGCGATGAACTTCCTATTGTTAATGAAGAAAAATGCACTGCCTGCGGCAAATGCGTAGCAATTTGTCCCAAGAAATTATTTAGTTTAGCCCCGATTGGCAAAAAATTTTATACCAATTGTGCATCCTTGGATTTTGGCAAGGCAGTCTTGGAAGTTTGTCCGCTGGGATGTATTGCTTGCGGAAAATGCGAAAAGGTTTGTCCAGTATCTGCTATAAAGGTTGTCGATAATTTAGCAATTTTTGATTATGAAAAATGTCAGAATATAGGTGAATGCTTAAAGGTTTGTCCCACAAAATGCATTGTAAAAAGGTCAAATGAGGACATAACTTATGGAACACGAAGTGCGACATAAGTTATCTGTCCGAATTTGACCCAGCACTAATTTTTGAAAGAACACTTATAAAAATATGCAGGGGTTCATTAACAATATCCCCTAAATCCTTAAAACGCACTATTACAAAAATTAGTGCTGGATTTAATTCGCACAAACAAAGAAGTGACTCAGAGGAGATTGATTTATGTCGTCCGCCACGAATATTGGCGGACTCCATAAATCAAGTGCTCATTAAAAAAGGAGTTAGCATGATAAATATAGCAGTTTTCTGTTCAGGATTTGGGTCAAATTTGCAGGCCATTATTAGAGCAGTTAAAAAAGAAAAGATTAAGGCAAGTCTTTCTTTGGTTTTGTCTGATAACAAGCAAGCCTATGCTTTAAAACGGGCAAAAAAGGCTGGCATAAAAACTGCTACGATTGACCCGGCACTTTTTAAAACTCTCGAGGATTTTGATACAGAGGCGTTAAAATATTTAGAGCAGGAAAAAATTGATTTGATTGTTTTGGCGGGATTTATGCGAATTATTAGTCCTGTTTTAATCAACCAATACAAAAATAGAATTTTAAATATTCATCCCGCACTTCTTCCTTCTTTTAAAGGCACTCAGGCCATAAAAGATGCCTTTGACTACGGAGTAAAAATTACAGGAGTAACAGTGCATTTTGTGGATGAAAGAATGGACCATGGTCCCATAATCCTGCAGGCACCGGTAAAGATTGATGATAATGATACTTTGGGGAGTTTAGAAAAAAAGATTCATAAAATAGAACATAAGCTATATCCAGAGGCAATTAGACTATTTGTTGAAGGAAAATTGAAAGTAGAGGGCAGAGGAGTAAAAATTGTTTAGAAGGATTTATTTTTTAACATTGGCTTTTTGTTTTTTATCGAGTATCCTTCAGGCTAGTCCGATAAAAGAGGATTTGGTTATCAAAAGTTATGCAGATAAAGATAAATTATCACAAAATGATACTCTTACTTTAAAAATTGAGGTTACTGGGTTTTTAAAATGGTCCCCAGAGATAGAGTTACCGGATTTAAAAAATGATTTTGAGGTAATTTCTTCTTTGCAATCGCAGAGTATTTCCATAGCAGGCAAAGAGAAAAAGCAAACCGCAGTTTTTGAATATATTTTGCTTCCCAAAAAATCTGGCAAGATTACAATTGGAGAAGTAGAAATGAAATATAGCGGTAAGACTTACAAAACAATGCCTATTGATATAGAAGTAACGCCTTCAGAAATAAAACCAAAACCTTTAGCGCCTGAACAGGAAGAAAACCCGCTTTATAATCAGGAGCAGGGGACAATTATTTAATATACAGATAAAACCTTAAACCCTAAATCCCAAACCCTAAACTCTAAACAAACTCAAAACTCAAAATTCAAAACTCTAAAACTGTTGTTTTGGATTTTGGGTTTATGATTTTGGATTTGTTTAGGATTTCGAGTTTAGTGTTTAGAGTTTGTTTTACTGCATATGTGCCCATCTGTGTATTAAAAATCCTCAAACAATGCCTTTTGATTGATGGTGGTATTTTTACTAGTGGCAGATTCATTTATTTCGACTTCAGAAAAATCTTTAAAGTTATAATCTTTAAGAACCGATGAAATTATTTTAAGCGCCTCTTGAATGATATCAAGATTAAACACAGGATTTATTTTATCTATTTCAATGCGAAATATAAAGCGGCCGTCTTGAAAATCCGCTCCAATTGATTTTACAGTTAAGAAGGTCTTTAAATTAGGTTCTTTAAATTTTATTTCTATACGTTGGCCAATTTGCTCCGCAAGAAATTTTGGCAAGCTAATACCGCCTTTTTGAATATGATTTCCGTTTAGTTCATTCAATGCCATTGGGTTAGGTTTAAATTGCGAAACCCTTCTTTTTAAGAAATCTCCGCGTGAAATTCTAGAGTAATAAAACCTTTTAAGGTCTTTTGAATAGATAATGGTTATGTAATCTGCGCCCAGAGTTTTTATATCTGAAATAGCCAGCGCATAGAATTCCGGAGGATTAGGTGAGTTTAAAATTACTCGCGCGATGATTAATCCTATATGGTCTAAATTTTTACCCACCCCCTCTGATAAATTTAAATCGTTATCCAAAAGTTTATCCACTGGAAAGTAAACCCAAAGGCAGTTATCGACTAAGCTGGTTACGACAGCCAGATTAAATTCTTCTTTAGTAAGCCTTTGAACTGTGTTGGCAATTTCTTCTTTTGAATAGAAATTCTTGCTGGAATCTTTTCCCACACAGCCCACAAGAAACACGATTAACAAAATAAGTAATTCTATGTTTTTTAAAAAAGGGGTAGAGTTTTTAGGAGGGTTGGGAAGGGATATTTTTTTCAAAGCCGTATTCTTTAAAGATGGCCTGGATTTCATCGTATTCCAATTCCTCTTTTTGAATAAGCTCTTTGGCAAACCTATCTAAAAGAGGCCTTTCCTTTGCTAAGAGGTCCTCGACTTCTTTAAGGCAAATTTTCATAATTTTTTGAGTTTCTTGATTTAGACTTTCCTTTAAACTTTCTGAAATCTGCTCTTGGGGGATAGTTGTGTAATCACCAATTAGGCCATTTTCTCCCATGCCAAAACGCCAGACCATATTATGGGCTTCGTGTATTGCGCGACGGAAATCTTGGCTCACACCATCAGAGCTAACAGAAAATCGCAGTTTCTCTGCCACATAACCGCCCAGAGATGCTTTTATATTGGCTAAAATTCTATCGCGGCTGGATAAATAGAGTTCTTCTCTAGGATGTTGAACAACCTGCCCTAAGACCGCCCCCCGAGAAATAATCGAGGCTTTAAAAACATCATCTGTGGGATGAAGCACATACATTACAATTGCATGGCCTGCCTCATGAAAGGCAACCCTTTCTTTTTCTTGGGGAGTCATTTTAACCCTGTGTTTAATGCCCATTTCAATTCTTTCCATAGCATCAGCTAATTCCTTCATACCGATTTTTTCTTTTCTGTTGCGGATGGCAATTAGGGTGGATTCTCTGACGATATTGGCAACATCCGCAGGGGTTTTATAAACTGCTTTACGCGCCAGGCGTCCAATATCAATATCTTCGTCGTGTCTAGTCTTACTTAAGTAATATTGAAAGAGCTTCTCTCGCGCCTCCAAGTCTGGAAAGGTTACATATATTTTCCTATCAAACCTTCCCGGGCGCAAAAGCGCTGGGTCAAGAAAAGTTTCCGGGACATTTGTTGCTCCGATAATAACAACATTGTATTCTTTCTCTTTTAAGCCATCCATTTCCACAAGTAATTGATTTAATGTGGTATTAAATTCCGTCTGCCCGCCAAAGCCTCTATCAATTGCGCGTTGAGCTCCTACAGCATCAATCTCGTCAATAAAGATAATGCAGCCACCCTCTGTATAGGCAAGTTGGTGGGCTTGTTTAAAAAGTTTTCTAATACGGCTGGCGCCAACGCCCACAAACATCTCCACAAATTCTGAGCCTGAGATAGAGATGAAAGGCAATTTTGATTCAGTAGCAATGCCTTTAGCTAAATAGGTTTTTCCGCAGCCCGGAGGCCCTAACATAAGAATGCCCCGCAAAATTTTTCCGCCCATACGTTGAAGCTGGACACGGTCAGTGATTAATTTTACTACCTCCAATGCCTCTTGCTTTGCTTCTTCCATGCCAATAATATCATCCCATTTAACACCTACCTCTTCACCGGCAATTGCCTTTTTCTTGATTTGGGTTGCCTGTTGAAAACCGCCGCCGCGAAACATCATCCAGTACCATAAAAAGACATAGATACAAGCCATAATCATTCCACCCACAATATAAAGGTATAACTGAAGGGGTAAAGCCGCCATTTGGGTTTGTTTGTAGAAAGCCTCTAAAGATTTCCAAGCATCCAGGCCTAATTTAATAAAGATTACCAAAGAAAGAATTACCGCCACGATTAAAAGGGTAATTAAAAGCTTAATCCAATGAAATTTTAAAAACATTTTTAAGCGTCTAAAATTCATTTCTGCTCCTTTTTGTTTGTTAGGATAACATAGTTAAAAGCGCATGTCAAATGTTAAACATCATTCAAGCATTTTTCTGGGTCGGAAAAGTCTTTACGACATCAAGCGAAAAAATACAAACTTGTGCTTATTTTTTCGCTTGTGTCGAGAAAACTTTCTCGACCAAGCAAAATTTAAACGCTAGTTAGCAAATTTTTCTTGACAAGTTAAAAATTACTAGTATATATTAGTATATGTTAACATATATTGAATTTAGCTTTTTATCCCTTGACTTTTAGTGTTTTTTAATGTAGCATTTGAAAATAAGGATGGGTAAAATTATGGTTGATAAGAATTTAATTTCAATTGAAGAAGTTGTAAGGCTTTTTGATATCTCTAGGTCCACAGTGAATTATTATTCTAATTTGGGACTTTTCCAGATCGCAGATAAGAAGGGCAATAAGCGCCTATATAATAAAGCAAAGATAGAAAGAACGCTTAATAAAATAAATTCGCTGCGCAGGCAAGGTTATACCCTAAGATTAATTCAACAATCTTTTCTTAACTCCAATAGGCGCAGGGGTTTATCTTTGAAGTGAGGTAAAATATGTTAAATGAAATAATGAAAATTAAAAAAGCATGGGTCCTTTTGTTAATTTTTCTCCTTTCTGGTATTTTTCTCTCCAAGATTTTTGTCAGCGCCCAACAGGATACTACCTTTGAAGAAAAGATATTAAAAAAATTAGAGGCAATTAAAGAAGCGCAATCCAACAACCAAGAGGCATTAAATAAAATTCTTAATAGCTTAGAAGATATAAAAAAGGAATTAGAGGTTATTAAGATTCGTGCCACGGTGCACTGATATGTCTAAAATTATTGCGATTGCTAATCAAAAAGGCGGTTGCGGAAAGACAACTACTGCCGTAAATTTATCCGCAGTACTGGCAAGCCAGAATTTAAAAATTCTTCTGGTGGATATTGACCCTCAGGCGCATTCTACTTTAGGCCTAGGCTTAAACCCCGACGAGCTTGAAAACACAATTTTTAACCTACTAGTTACTCCTCAAAATAATATCTTTAATCTTCTAAAGATAAAAAGATTTGTAAAAGGAAATAGTGTCCATCAAGCGATCTTAAAACTTAAGTTTCCCAATTTAGATATTCTGCCTTCAAATAATCTTCTTTCTGGAGCTGAGGTAGAGCTGATTCGTAAAAGAAATTGGCAGCGCAGCTTATTTAATGTATTAGGGAACATAGAAAGTTCCTATGACTTTATAATTATCGATTGCCCGCCTTCATTAGGAATTTTAACCTTAAATGCACTTATTGCCGCAGGCGGGGTGATAATTCCGGTTCAGACACACTATTTTGCCCTGGAAGGGATGAAGCAATTACTTCATAGCATCGATATCATCCGTAAAAAATTCAATGAGAGTTTAGAAATCATTGGTGTTTTGGCAACACTCCACGATGAAAATAGTGGCATAGGAAAGGATATCATAAATGGCTTAAGAGAATTTTTTAAAGCAGGAATATTCGAAACAATAATTAGGCAGGACTCTTTATTAGTAGAAGCCAGCAGTAAGGGTGAGCCGATAAATTTTTATGCACCCCACTCGCAAGGAGCAAGGGATTATTTTGAATTAGCCAAGGAGGTTATAAAAAATGTTAGAGCCTGAAAACGATAATATTGAGAAAGAAGCAAATCAAGAACAGCCAGAGCCAAGCGATTCAAAAGAAGTGCACCTTCATAAACCTATTTCTTCTATCTTTGGCCAAGAGTCTGCTTTGAGTCCAAAAGCAAAAGACCCTAAAGAAACTGCCAATGTCAGTAGATACAGTCGAAGCGGTACTGGTGTAAAGGCAGTATTAATCTTTAAATTAATGATTCTTGTTAGTATAGGCATCATCGTTTTTCTTTATTACATGAACCAGAAAGAAGCAAGTCTTAGAGTAAAGAAAGAGGGTGATTTAGTGCAGGTACAGGCAGAGGCTAAATCGCTTCAGGCTTCTTTAGAGAGTCTAAAAGAATCAGCCAAAGTAAATGGCGAAGTTAAAACCAAATTTGAACAGCTTAAAGAAAGCTCTGCAGCACTAAATAAGAAATTACAGAGCATTTCAGAAGAAAAAATAAATTTAGAGAATACCTTACAGGCAAAGGATAAAAAAATTACAGAGTTATCCAATCAACTTGCAGCATTGACAGAGATAAAAGCTGATTTGGAAAGTAGGCAAAGTACTCCTCAAGAGGAATCTAGTTCTCAAATAGAATCTACAGAAAAAACTAAGCCTCAAGGCGTGGTTAAGAAGACAGGCAAGGTTTTAGTGGGCAAGATTTTAGTAGTGAAGCCAGCAAGCAATATAGCCGTGATTAATTTAGGAAGCCAGGATGGGATTATGGTTGGTTCAAAATTTGAAATCTTGAGTGTTAACAATAATTACATTGCTGAACTTATTATTGATGAAACAGAGCAGACAGTTTCAATTGGCAAAGTTAGCCCTGAAACAGCGAGCAGTAAGATTAAAGAAAATTATATAGTTAAACAAAAATAAATATGATGAAAAGGGTTTTATTTTCTTTATTAGTGGTTTTATTCTGTTTTGCTATAAGTATTTTTGCGCAAGGAACCAACGAACCAGATAAGTTAATTGATACGCTTAAAACGCAAATAGAAAAAGCCAGAATAGAAATTGATAAGAAACAAAAAGATGAAAGAAAGAAGGATGAGTTGCAGCGCCAGCAGTTAAAGCAAGAGGCAACAAGAAAATACATAAATGACCTTTACAATGAGTCGGCTCTTTATCTTCATCATAAAAATTATTCTAAAGCAAAAGAGATTTATCAGAGATTATTGGCATTAGACCTTAAAGCTAAGCCAGAATTAGATAATAGAATAGTCTTTTGCTTAGCGCAGATTAAGAATTTAGAAGAAAGGCGTATTCAGGAATTAGATAAAAAAAAGCAGCTTGCACAGTTAAGTTTGGCTAAACAAATTGCCGACGAGATAGAAAGCAGAGAAAGGCGGGAAAAAGAAAAGACCCTGCTTCTAAAAACAACACAGATTAAGCAACATCTTTCTCTGGGGAATGAATATTTAGCAAATAAGAATTACTCTACTGCCATTGATGAGTTTGAAAAAGTCCTAAGCCTTGAGCCAACTCATAAAGAGGCAATAGGTAAATTAGCCAAGGCAAAAACATTTCTACTTAAAACAGCTCCAGAGACTTTTGAAGGCACAGCTTCCACTAAACAAGGCCTGGATTTTTATAATCAGTTGATTAAAGATGGTTTTGGGAATGCCTTAAAGTCATTAGAGGCAAATAATTATCAAGGTGCACAAGAAGAGTTCTCTAAGATATTAGAGAATATCAATAAATTAAGCATCGAGAGCGCTCAATTAAAAACCGCAAGGCAAATTAAGGAGAGCGCACAGAAAGGACCAGATGAAATCCTTTCCTTTATCCGTAGCGATAAATTTGATGATGCAAAGAAGAAATTATGGGAGTTGATACAAAAAACCTCTACATTATCCAGAGAAAAAGAAGAGCGAGAAAAGCAAGAAAAAAGCAGATTACTTATCCGAAGCTATCTTAAGAATACATCAGAATACTTGGAGAAAAACGAATATGAGAATGCCAAGGTTGAACTACAAAAGGTGATAAGTTTAGAGCCGGGGAATGAGGAGGCTAATACTTTATTAGATAGGTTAGTGGATATTATTAATATTACTAAAGAATCAAGATGAAACGTGGTGCTTTTATTGCGGTAATTTTTATATTTGCCAGTCTTACTTGCATCTTTGCTCAAAGCCAGGATGCGGCTAAGGAGCATTTTGATTTAGCAGTTAAGTTTTATCTGGCTAGAAACTACGATGCATCATTAGAAGAATTGAGTAAGAGCTTGGCTATCGATAAAGATTATAGCCAGGCAAACAAACTATTGCCGATTGTTTTAAAGAAAAAAGACGACGAGATACTTAACAAACAAAAATCTGCAAGTAAAAAAGAAGAGATTGCTTTGGCTAATGAGTATTATAATTTGGCGCTAAACAAGTATCTTAATAATGACCTTTATGGGGCGATGGATGAGTTAAATAATGCATTAAAAATAGACCCAGAGCATAAGAAGGCTGTTGAGCTTGTTTCCAAAATAACGCAGAGAGTTAAGTCTTTAGCCGGAGAGGAAGAGGCAGTTACATCCATTACTCATCTTATTCCCCCAAATAAAAGGAAAGATAAAATCAAGGCCTTCTTTAAAAATGAAGATGTAAACGTTGCCTTACGCACCCTATCCCAACTGCTCAATATAAATATAATTTTTGCTGAGGATATTGTAGGAAAGATAACTGCCAATTTTGTGGAGGCTGTTCCAGAAGAGGTTTTAGATACTATTTTAAAATCTGCGGGTGCCACTTATTTTATTGATGGAACTGTGATTAGAGTAGTAAAAATTGACGAAGATAAATTTATGACCAAGATATTTAAATTAAAACATACAACCCTTTCCGACACACAAATAAGCAAAATAAAAGAAGTGCTCTCGGATACAGCCAGGATTCTTTACGAGCAGAAGTCGCGCACTTTAATGATTACAGATAATTACTCTAAGATTCACGATATTGAAGAAATGGTAAAAAAGATTGATGAGGCAAGGCCACAGGTGCGTATTGAGGCAAAGGTAATGGAGGTGATAGCATCAAAGGTAAAAAATTTAGGTGTAAAGTGGGAAGAAAATGTTTATGCCAAGATTAGTGGAGCCACACGACCAATTGTGTTTCCTTTTCAGCCAGGCGCCTACAGCAAAGGTAGTCTATTCGGACAGATGCTTCCTTCCAGTAAGCCGCCAGATGAGGATGAAATAAGTGATTTTCCCACCGACAGTTCCACGGCTTTTAAAGTTACCACTGCCGATGATTTTACCTTTGGAAGTATTGAATCAGGTAGTATACAATGGACATTAGAATATTTAGAAACCGATATTGATACTACTCTTCTATCCAATCCCAGATTATTAGCTATTGATGATGAGGAATCAGAGATAGTTATTGGAACTATAATACCTATTCCAAATTATGAACGCAATGCCACAACCGGTCAGATGGAAATTACCGGGTACACAGACAAAGAAGTAGGTGTGCTGTTAAAGGTTACACCCAAGATTCACAAGGATAATTATGTTACTTTAACCCTGCATCCTGAGGTAAGCGAGATAACTGGTTACACCGGTCCCAACAACGAAAGGCCAATTATTTCTACACGCGAAGTAACTACCACCCTTAGGGTAAAAGATGGCGATACTGTGGTAATTGGCGGATTGTTAAAGGATAAGAGCATTACAACTGTTACAAAGTTGCCCATACTAGGAGATATCCCATTTCTTGGGTTTGCCTTTAAACATAAGTCCACGACCAAAGAAAAAACCGAGGTTTTGATATTCTTAACCATAAATATTCCCAAAGAACTTAAAACCGCATATTTAGAATGACAATACGAGAAAGAAAGCCCTTAGGCCAGGTTCTTATTGAGCAAGGACTAATCACAAAGACGCAATTGGAGCAGGCGCTGGAAGAAAAGAAACGCAGCGGCGAGCCATTGCGCCAAATTTTGATAAAGCTGGGATTTGTCAGTGCCGAGTCAATAAATGGTTTTTTTGAAGAAGAGATTGGTATTTTAAGGGTAAGCTTAAAAGGCAGAAAGCCTGAACCGACAATGTTAAAACTTATCCCTGAGGAAATGTGCCGTAAATATGAAATTATACCGCTGTCAAATGTGGATGGAATTTTGACCTTAGGCATGGTTAATCCTTTAGACATTGTAACTATTGACCGTCTCAGATTAACGCTTAAATGTGAAGTTGAGCCGGTTCTGGTGTCAGACAAAGAACTGCAGGATTTCTTTAGCCAATTTTTTGCTTTAGAGGACTTAGTAGAACTTGACGAGGGCGAGGTAAGCCAAGAGGCGGAAAAAATTGAGATTGCTGAGAAGAAAGAGGAAGAATTAGATGTCAGCAAACTCCATGATATGGCTGAGGAGGTACCTGTAATCAAACTGGTTAATCTTATTGTTACCAAGGCATTAAATGAAGGCGCCAGTGACATTCATATTGAGCCGCGTGAAGATAACTTAAGGATACGTTTAAGAGTTGACGGGGTATTACACCCAATTCCTTCGCCGCCTAAAAGGCTCCATGCGGCAATAGTTTCCAGAATTAAAATTTTAGGAGGGATGGATATTGCCGAAAGAAGAATTCCTCAGGATGGCCGCTTTGGCGTAAAGATTAAAGGCCGTGATATTGACCTGCGCGTTTCCTCAATTCCCAGTATCCACGGAGAAAAGGTTGTCATGCGGTTGCTCGATACCACCACTGTTTTGCCGGGCATGGCGCAATTAGGTTTTTATCCGGAAGAGTTAAAAATATACGATTCCTTGATTAAAAAGCCCTGGGGAATACTTTTAGTTACCGGCCCAACCGGAAGCGGCAAAACCACTACCCTCTATGCCTCGTTAAATACAATTAAGTCAGTGGAAAAAAATATTATTACTATAGAGGACCCTGTGGAATACCGCTTGGATGAAATTAACCAGATTCAGGTTAATGTAAAGGCAGGCTTAACCTTTGCTAATGGGCTGCGCTCTATCTTAAGACAGGACCCTGATATTGTAATGGTGGGTGAAATCCGTGATAAAGAAACCGCAGAGATTGCTATTCAAGCCGCCTTAACCGGTCATTTGGTATTTAGCACTATTCACACTAATGACGCCTCTTCAACATTCACCCGCTTAATTGATATGGGCATTGAGCCGTTTTTAATTACCTCAACTATTTTGGGCATAATTGCCCAGCGCCTGGTCAGGCGAATATGTTCGCATTGTAAAAGCGAATATGCACCTCCCAAAGATATTATACAAGGGTTAGGAATAAACTTAAAAGACAACAAACTTTTTAAAGGCCGAGGATGCGATAACTGCCGTAATACAGGTTATAGAGGCAGGCAGGGAATTTTTGAATTGCTGATTCCCAACACAGAAATCAGGAGTTTGGTTTTAGAAAAGCGCTCCAGTGATGAAATAAAGAAGTTAGCCAAAAATAATGGTATGGTTTCACTTTATGAAGATGGGGTGCGCAAGGTTATTGATGGCCATACAACCTTAGAAGAGGTTCTAAGGGTTAGCCGCGAAGAGGAAACCTCAATTACCTAAAAACTATGCCGATTTATTTTTATAAAGCAAGAGATTTATCCGGACAGATGCTGAATGGAGAACTGCAGGCTTCTTCTCAATCAGAGGTAGCTACTACTCTGCAGAGGAAAGGCCTTTTTGTTACTTTAATTAGTGACAAGCCTTTTACTAAAAAAGAAGCAAAGATAGAGAAGCAGGAAGCCACACAGACGCCCAAAAAAGAATTTGTGCTTTTTGGCAGAATAACTGGCGAAGACAAAATGGTTTTTAGCGTGCAGTTAGCTAATATGGTGAGTGCGGGCTTACCTTTAGTTAGGGCTTTGCATATTATTCTACAGCAGATGAAGAATCCCAAATTTCGCTCTGTATTGGATGTGGTTTATAATGATGTTGAGGGTGGTATGGCGTTTTCTGATGCCTTGGAAAAACACCCTAAAGTATTTCCTCCTTATTTTACCAGCTCAGTCAAGGCCGGTGAGATATCCGGCCAGTTAGGTACAGTTTTAGAAAGGGTTGCTTCTTTTGCTGAACATGATATGGAGGTAAAGCAGAATATTCAGGCGGCAATGACCTATCCGATTATTTTGGTTGTGGTAGGAACGGGGATTGTATTTTTCATTGTTACAGGGGTTATCCCTGCTTTTGTCTCCACATTTGTACGTATAGGCATTGAATTGCCGCTTCCCACTCAGATTATGTATAATGTAAGTATGTTTTTAAAAAAGCAATGGTATATCTTATTCGGAGCCATAGGAATATTAATTGTGCTTTTGCGCACCTCTTCCGCTACAACTGTCGGTAAATTATGGCTTGACCGCCTAAAGTTAAATATTCCTTTTATGGGTCCTATGGTTGAGAAATTTGAACTTTCGCGATTTAGTAAGACATTCGGTATGCTTTTAGGTTGCGGCGTACCGATTTTACAGGCGCTTAAGATTGTTCAGAAGAATGTGGGCAGTGAGGTATTTAGCCGGGCTACTGAAAAAGTCCATGAACAAGTAAGACAAGGCATAAGGGTGGCTGATGCCTTAAAAGAAGCCAAGGATTTTCCTGTAGATTTAATCCAGATGGTTGCAGTGGGTGAGGAAACCGGAAGGTTAGACCAGCTTTTAAATAGATTAGGCGACTACTACGATACTACTGCAAAATACGCTGTAAAAAAATTTATGGCAATGCTTGAGCCAATCTTTTTAGTCGTCCTGGGAACTTTAATTGCCTTTATTATGGCATCTGTGCTTTTGCCGATATTTGATATGATGAAGTTATTAAGGCAGGGAGGTTAATATGGAATCTACTTTTGCTTTTGTCTGTGCCTTAATTATCCTCTGGGCTTTAGAGCTCAGGTTTAAGGAGTATAGAAAAAATCAGGAAGAAATTAACAAAACAGCGCAGGATTTAAAAAATAGAATTGAAAAAATAGAAAGCGATATGGTAAACTTATATCTTAAAAAGGGTTAAAAAGATGGCAGAAAAACTAAATTGCTGGGAATTTATGAAATGCGGTAGAGAGCAAGGAGGTGAAAAGGTAAATGAACTGGGTGTATGCCCTGCAGCCATTGAGACCTCTGCCAATGGCTTAAATGAAGGTAAGAATGCAGGAAGAATTTGCTGGGCAGTCTCAGGTACCTTTTGTGGCGGAAAGGTGCAAGGCACATTTGCTAAGAAGAAGCAGTCTTGTATGGAGTGTGAGTTCTTTAAAATGGTTGAGCAAGAAGAAGGAAAAGGGTTTATATTATTGGAGCAAACTCAAGTTACAGAATTTTATAAAAAATCAGGTTCAGAAAAAGAATGACAGTAAATGTATGAAATATGATTAAGGGGATAACTAAAAAGGAGGAAGGGATTTATGCACAAAAACAAAAAAGCATTTACCTTAATTGAGTTGATGATTGTTATGGCAATCATCGCTGTATTGGTGGGCATGATTTTACCCAGATTTAGAGGTATGCGTGACCAGGCAAATATCTCCAAAGCACAGGGAGAGGTTAGAGCAATTAAGACTGCAATTGAGTCTTACTTTATCCGTAATAGCATTTATCCGATCACCACCACAACTGTTTGCGCTACTAATCTTACTACTGCCACAACCTTTCCGCGTATCTTAGAAAGCAACTTGTATGACCCGTTTGGCGCTACTGCCACTACTGAATATCGCTATATCTGTTCAGCAAATCGCCAATATTATGTGATATTTTCCATTGGCCCAAATGCAACAGCAAATACTACAGCTATTTCTAATGCCGGAGTAATTACTCCGGCCGCTGCTGTGGATGATGTCAGGACCTCCAATGGTTCTGGCACGTAAAAGATTTATATCCGGTTTTAGCCTTTTAGAAATAATGATTGCGGTAGCATTTTTTGCTATCGCTTTTGTGTCTTTGATGGATGCTTATAACCGTGGTGTTTTTGCAGATATATATTTAGACCAAGCAGCAATTGCTGTAAATTTAGCTCAGGAAAGCATAGATGAGTTAAGGCGCGGCACTTATGCCAGCATTACAGTTGGCACAACCACTGAAAATCCTGTTGCCGGCTTTACCTCTTTCAGGCGCATAACCGCAGTTACCCAAACATCGGGCATAAATTCTAATTATAAGACAGTAACTATAACGGTTTCTTGGCAATTAAAAGGCACTTGGCAGGATTATCAGTTAAGAACCTATATCGCGGACTACTAAAAATGAGAAAAAAACAAGGCATTACCCTACTTCAAATGATGATTTCAGTGGCTATGTTTGCGGTTTTAAGCTCTGCCTTTACCTTTGTTTTCTTTATTACCTTAAAAAACTGGAATTATCAGAGTCAGCGACTGGAGTTAAGAGAGCCGGCTATCTGGGGATTAGAAAATATCTCTCAAGATTTGCGTCGGGCAAGCTCATTCTCAGTTTGCCAAGCCAGCCAGATTGAATTTACAATTTCTCCTTACGAAACCGTAAATTATAATCGTGTGCTCACTTCCGGGGTTTGGCAGATAGTTCGCACATACACTCCCACAGGACTAAGCGCTACAACTGCGACTGTGGCTAAGAATGTTTCTGCATTCACTTTAGAGTTTTATAATTCTGCCGGGACATTAATTTCCACGCCCATCGGGACTCAGGCGCAACGTGATAATGTTCGCTTAGTCAGGATTACCTTATCTTTACAGTCAACATTATTATCTAACGTTGAGACAGTAACCCTGCGCACGCAGATTAGGCCAAGAAATCTTTAATGTCAAAAAAGGGCGCCGCATTACTAATGGTATTTATGTTTTCAATCGTTTTAAGCGGCTTGGTAATGGCTTATTTGGATATGGTAGGTTTTTTATCTAAAGCCGCAACCCATAAGATGAACCGTTACCGCGTGGCTAATGTTGCCGAAGCTGGGATTAATAGAATTGCTTGGTATTTGGAAAATACCGCGCCTGATAGCACAACTAATGGCACTTGGAGGGGGACTGTTACAGAAAATATAACTATAACCGAGACTGGCCTCTCCAGAACTTACAGTTATAATGCTGTGTCTTCTGACCTTCCCTTAGAAGGCCCGGTTATCACTGCTTCGTCTTCTGCTGGAGTTAATGTTGCCTCGCGCGCAATGGATGGAAGTTTAAATAATTATTGGCGCTCTTCAGGAGGAGTGCCGCAATGGTTACAGTTTTCTTTAGCGATTAATGGCGATTATACAATTTATCTAGGCCGTGTGCGTATGCTGTTAGGAGCAGCAACAGCTACTCAGTTTCCCAGAACTTATATGTGGCAGACATCCACTAATGGAACTACTTGGACAACGAGGATTAATCGCACTGCCACCTACCCTTTTACCTGTAATAGCGCAAACACCTGCATTATCACAGATACTTTTACTTTAACACAGGCAAATTATATAAGATTATGGGTCACTGCGACGCAGGGCGCTGGAGTAGTAAATGTGGGAGAGGTAGAAATTGACGGCGTGGTTGTTCCAGCAACTGCCACCAGTTCTAACGCTATAGACAATAGTTTAACTACCTCTTGGAGCGCAAGTCCTTTACCACAGTCATTTACATTGACTTTCCCTTCAGGTTCAAATTATTCGGTGAATAAGATTCGTATGAGAAACCCAAATACTCAAACAGACCAATTTCCTGCAACTTATACCTTGGATGTTTATGCTAGTGGTAGTTGGACAAACAGTGTGGTTTATACTGAATCTCAATTAGGTTTAATCCCAGATGCTACTGCTACATTTAATACCCTACAGACAAATGTTACTGCTCTTAGGATTAATGTAAGTGCAGTTCAAGGAGGTGGAAACACAGTTATTATAAGTGAGATTGATCTGCCGGCAGTGTGTATTTCTTCAGTATGCTCGGTTACATATCCGGGCACTGGTGATTTGGGCGGCACAAAGCGCCTTTCTTATTACGCAGCGCAAAATGTTATTGTGGATGGTACTTCGCCGCCATCGGTAAATCGCCAGCCAAAGGCGATTTTTGGCGTTGAGTCAGGGCAGTAATTTTGTTTAAAAAAGGAGGGAGAGTATGTTCATAATTATTTTTATTATCGGCATTGCTTTTTTGGCTTTAGCAGGTTTAACATTTTTAAACCCACAGTTAATGATTAAATTAGTTAATCGGTTAGAGATGAAATGGTCTGTTGATAGAGAATTATTTTTAAATTCTAAAGTTGTGCGAACCTCTATTGGCTTGATATTTCTTTTGGCAGCTATAGTTTTATTTTATGCTGGCTACAGTATGATAAGGTAGGTTTATTTACAAAGTGTTTTTAGTAAAAGGATGAATAAATTTATTGGATTAGAAGTTAATAGCCAGGCAATTACTCTTGCCTATCTTGCAGTAATTGGTAAGAGATGGATTTTGCTCAAAAGCGGTAGCGTTAAGATTGAGAAAGAAGAGGCCAACACCCAAAAGACGGTAAGCGCCTTAAAAGACCTCTTAAAAGATGTAGACTTAATGGACACTAAGGTTATCAGTACCATAAATCATCAGCATCTTTTTGTACGCGAGCTTATCTTTCCTCAAATGAGCAATAAAGAATTGCTGGAGGCAATTAGATGGAAGGTAAAAGATTATTTAACCTTTCCTTTAGAAGAGGCAGTTATTGATGTTAAAATTACTGTGATCTTCCCCCGAAAAAGTGGACACAAAGAAGAGTTGGTAGTAGTATAAAAGCCGGCTCTTAAAAAGGAGGGTGTCCAATGGAGGGGGAAGCGGTCAAAATAAAGCGGTTTGACAAGGCGTTTAAGGTGCAAGCGGTTAA
>JAUYCX010000072.1 GCA_030692045.1 Candidatus Omnitrophota bacterium | reverse complement strand
TATAGCTAGTAAGAAAGATTTGTCTGGGTCGCTTATCTTGAGTCAATTTACAGGTGCTGCCAGGGAATTAACGAGCGCAGTTCAGTTTAATCCCTATGCTATCGAAGAATTTGCGGATGCGATAAAGTTCTCATTAGAGATGCCTCTCGAAGAAAAAAGGAAACGGATGGAAAGTATGCGCAAGATGGTTACAGAAAATAATATTTACCGCTGGGCAGGAAACATTATTACAGAGCTAACATCTCTAAAAAGGACATAAATCTTTCAACAGGTGCAATAATGGAACATTTATTTTTTCAATTAAATAAATTAAAAGCATCTTTAAAGGACAAATTTATTTTTCTTTTTTTGGATTACGATGGCACGCTGACGCCTATAGTGAGGAGTCCGGATAAAGCTATTATTTCCAAAAAGACCATGGAGATTCTCAGGGGATTATCAAAAAATCCGCATTGCAGGGTAGCTATTATAAGTGGCAGGGCTTTGAAAGATATAAAAAATAAAATAGGCTTGGAAGGAATGATTTATGCCGGCAATCATGGCCTGGAAATAGATGGCCCGAAGATTAAATTTAAGACTCCTGTTTCCCCCGGGTACATGGCAATACTCAAAAAGATCAAAACTGTTTTAAAAAAGAAACTATCAAAGATTAAAAGCGTAATTGTAGAGGATAAAGGCCTTACCCTGAGTGTTCATTACCGGCTTGTCGATGCAAAGGACGTATGGCTTGTGAAGACAGCTTTTCATGAAGCGCTGGCTCATTATGTTGTAAGCAATAGAGTTAAAATCAGGCCCGGTAAAAAGGTGCTGGAGATAAGGCCGTCTTTAGAATGGGATAAAGGTAAAATTGTGTTATGGCTTCTTACCAGGCTAAAATTTGTCCTTGGCAAAGAACCATGTGTTCCTATTTATATCGGAGATGATATAACTGATGAAGACGCTTTTAGGGCATTGAAAAATACAGGATTGACCGTGTTTGTAGGCAATCCCAGAAACTCTCACGCTAAATATTATCTGAAAAACACTCAAGAGGTGGCTGAGTTCCTGGAGCAGATCCTAAAAATTAAAAAAGATGAGGATATATGCCTGGATTAATCAAAGCGATAGAGCCATTCAGGTTTTATACAAGGCTGCATCTGTCAGAATTGACCGGCCTTAGGGCGTCGAATTTAAGCCAGTTATTGAGCGTATTAAAACAGGTACAGGGAGCGTGCATTTACCATCACACGCATAGATTTCTGCAGCAGCACCAGTATTTATCTCCTGAGCCGCCTAATGATTTTGCGTATTGGGTGAGCAAAGTGCTGGGAGAGGATGAACTGGGAGAGAAGCTAGCCAGTATTGATACGATTCAGTTTCCTACGGTTCGTAGTCTCAGAGATAAAATTATTGCGACTATTGAAGATTATCTTAAAAATAATATGTCAGCTAAGCTGAAATTTTCCGGAGAAGGGGAAGAATTTCATTTTATAAAGTCAGTAAGCTTTGTATTGCCGACAAATTATATTGCATATGATTTAAGAGAATTTGTAGATATAGTTAAAAAAGTAACTATAGACTCCATATATTTTCATATCTTTGAATCGCGGTTAAGATTGGAAAGGAAGACAAATGATTTTTCAAACTGGATAGAAACTTCTATAGGTGATAAAGAATTGTCAGATAGAATTTCAAGGCTTGACCCTTATATTCATACTTTGGAAGATTTGAGGAAAACAGTCATTAGAATAGTAGAACAGAAACTGCGGGATTAATAATGGCTAACATAGAAGAATATATACCTATAGTAGGGCAGCCCATCATAGATGATCTGAAACTATTGGCTGAAAAACTTAAAGGCAAGATCATTCAGCATATTAATTCCACAGCGGTAGGCGGTGGAATTGCTGAGATACTTAGCCGTATGGTGCCTTTATTGAAAGAGTTGGGGGTAGATACCCGATGGGATGTTATAAAGGGCGGAGAGCAATTTTTTGAAGTAACTAAAAAATTTCACAATGCTCTGCATGGAAAACCGGAAGAAATAACTCAGTGCGATTTTGATATAT
>JAUYCX010000007.1 GCA_030692045.1 Candidatus Omnitrophota bacterium | reverse complement strand
CAGCCGCAGCGTCCTCGCTTCAACTCCTTTACAATAAGAAAAGAACAGTATTTAATAAACGGGTTCGTCCGCTACCGCTACAAAAATAAAAAAAATCAGGGTTGCGGCATGCCGAGCCTCTCGCGAACAGCGCTTGAGTGCAGGCAAAATTTTGCCCGCACCAAAATTTTGCCAAAAGAAAACCGATATTTCAAGGGGCGGAAAGACTATTTATTCCCTATAACAAAAACCTCATTTAAAGACGGTAAAGGATTAAAAGCCAATTTGAGTCTTGATACGGGTTGTTTTCCGTGACAAAAACTGGCACTATCATGAATATAAATGGAGTCATTTTCTAACCCTAACATTACAACAAAATGCTCACCAAAGTAACTTGGTTGATTTGTAAATGGAGTGGTTGTTATCATCAGAATCGGATAACGATCATTTTCTAGTTCTTGTAACAAGTAATTAAAATCTACTTTCTTTTGTTCAAACAAATTCATTCTTAGCATCTCTGGTGCAAGTCTTCTTGCTTCGTTAAAACTCTCCAAATGTATGCGACTTATTACATCCTGAGGTAAAATTTGTTTAAAATAATCCATCCCTTCAGTTATAAATCTATTTGCATTCACGCAAGAATAATATTTGACATAGAATCCCATTTTGCTTAATTCAATCGCAGGCTTCACGGGCCACGTTCCAAAATTACCTTTTGGCCTTCCAGATATTCTATCGAGTTCATCATAATCGTAATCTTTGGTTGACTGCAGTACTTTTAATACTGCTTTTAGGCAGGCCTGAAAACATCTTCCTTCTCCTGGATGTGTATAAAATGGCAAAATCTTTACCATAATCTCTATAAGATTCAGATTTTATTTGCTATTTACTAACCAGCTATCACTTACTTCTTCAAACAAAACCGGATTATCAAAATCCGCAGGCAGAACATTCTCTGCCGGTTTGCCAAACAAAAAATCTCCTTCTTTGTAAAATCCTGTTGCTATAAGCTCAGAGCAAAGAAATCTCTTATGGCTACTAAAAAGATTATGCAGCGCCACGCCTATTATCCCGCACATTATTGATAAAGGAAACCAGAAGAATTGCAAAGCATCATAAGGCAGGTTGTTCATTGTGGCCCACCATAAGGCAACCTTGTATCTTTTCGCGGCCTCTTGGCCCTTTCGCTTCATTACTTTTATTTCATATCCCTTATCAACGTATTCCCTTTGCAGATTGATTACGTGCGACTGCGGCACCTTTGCCTCAACTGCATCAAAACCGCCTATACTGCCGGCAACATGCGTCCATTTGGCGCTGTCGCCGTATCCGGCTTTTCGCTGCAGAGTTTGAATTGCCGTATTGCGCCCGGCAATTAGGATTACATAGCCGATTTTGACTCTGTCGGGATTAAGGCTTGGCATCTTCTGCCTTTTCTATTATTCCCACTGCATAACCATAGCTTCTCTTCGGATTATCTATGTTTTTCAATGCCACTATATCAAAGGCCTTCTTTATTTTTTTCTCTCCATATTGCTTTGTTTTCAGGATGATATCTTCTATTACTAAAGGGTTATTCTCTTCAAAGACAATTTCCGCGTATCTCCTTGCTTTTGTATAAGCTTGCCTACCGTATTTGTCCTCTATTGTTTTTAGCTTTAATCCCAGCTCTTTCGGGTCATAAAGCTTTAAGAGTTTATACATCTTCGGGGCTTTATCATCATAGGGCTTACCGGTTAATTCATCATATTTTACTTCTATCAGTTTCTACTTTCTTAATTCTTTCATACCCTGAATAATCACATCCCGGCTTACCCCGCCAAACTGCTTGGTTATCGTGGGGAGGCTTTCCGACCAAAACGGCAAGGTA
>JAUYCX010000089.1 GCA_030692045.1 Candidatus Omnitrophota bacterium | reverse complement strand
CCGAAAGTCCTGATAAAGACTTTTGGGGCAAAAAATTCGTAACTCTTTTTAGATTCTTGGTTTGGCATTTTTGTTTTTCCTCAAAAAATAAAAAATTAAAGGGGGCAAAAAATTCAAAAGAAAAAATCTTTTTGTGGGCGATTTTGATGTTTTTAAAAAGCAGATTGAGTATGAGTTTTTTAGTCTCTAAGTCCATCTCTTTCTTGTTCGGATCATAGCCTTCTAAAAACTCCTCTACCCTGTTAAGATAGTCCTTTGAACGCTCCCTCTCAATCTCTCTAACTTCTTGTAATGCAATGAGTTTCTTAAGTTCTTCTTCCTCCTGTCTAAAGCTTTCGTTTTTCTGTTTGTATAGTTCTTCGCTCAGCAAATTTTCCAAATAGGCGTCAGTTAATTTTGATTGTTTTTTAAGATTATTTTCAAGCCTATTTTTGACCTTCAATAGGTCAGTTTTTGCGCTTTCTGCAAAAACAGGAAAATTTGCGCCTTTTGGCGAAGTCACTGTCGTCCATCGGCACTGTTTTAAGCGTTCATTTTGGACTAATTGCGCAACTACCTTTGTAACTTCCGGCTCAATATCTTCTGCCTTCACCGATCTATTTGTGCACCGAATATGATTGGCATAAGGACCAGAGCAGCGATACCAACGTTTCTTTATGTTTGTACGATGATTTGAAATTGTTGATACCCCATTGTATTTATGATTGCACCTAGAGCAAGTAAGCAAGCCGGTTAGCAGATACTCTTTATTTTTCACTCTAGGTCGCCATGTTTTTTTCTTCTCTGCTAACCGTCTCTGTACTTCTGCAAAGTCTTCATCATCTACTATTGCCTTATGCCGTCCCTGCGCCACAATGATTTTGGAAGGATCATTTCTAATATACTTGTAATGCTTTTTTGTCTTTTGGTTTTTATCGTAATGCTTTTTATTCCAAACTATTTTCCCTGTGTAAATTTGATTTTTCAGTATGTCGCAAATGAATTTGTTATAGAATTGTTTTCCTGTCCTTGTCTTATATTCTTTTCTGTCTAGATATGCCGCTATGTCATGTGTACTTTTGCCGGAAATATACATCGTATAAATCAGCTTAACGATATTGGCTTCCCTCTTCTCAACTTCTAATAATTTATTTTCTTTGTTATAGGTATATCCAAACGGCGCAAATCTCGCACCCTGCCAGTTTCCTTTTTGGACTCCCTTCACCATTCCAGGAAATACACGCTCTGCAATTCTGTTACTTTCAAACTCAGCAAACGAGCCAAGCTGTTGAAACATCAGTTTACCTGCTGATGTGGTAGTGTCAAATGGCTCTGTCGCAGATTTGAAGGCAACGCCATAAGATGAAAGCTCATCAACCAACATAAGCAAATCCTTAAGATTACGGCTAAAGCGATCTATCTTGTGGACCAATACAAACTCAAACCTTTTTGCTTTCGCATCAACAAGCAAGGCCTGCAAAGCAGGGCGACGTGTGGAATATGCACTTATGCCGTCATCAGAGTAAACTTTGAAAATTTCATACCCTTCGCGCACAGCAAAAGACTCAAGATATTCCCTCTGAACTTCGAGAGAATAACCCTCCTTGGCTTGATCTTCAGTACTTACTCTAACGTAAATAGCTACGCTACGCATAATAATTTTTCATATTTATTGCTGTGTTGACCTTCCAGATATTTTATCAAGTTCTTCTTTGCTTTTAGCAGTTACTTGGGCTCTATCTCTTTTAATTTGTTCTATTTCTTTTTCGACTTTTGCATTAAATGTTAGGGTAAATATCTTTTTCTTAAATGTCAACTGAATGATTCTTGTCAAGAAAGGCTTTTGGTCTCTGCATAATATTCTTGCATAAGCACCGATTCTTATGGTTTTTTCCTCTAAGGCTTGTAAGAATTTTTTTAATTCAAGTGATTTTGTTAATGTAATCTGTGCATTAACTAGATAGGTATCAATATTGATGGTACCTTGTATTAGAGCATTCTTAAAACTATTATACATGCTATTGATGGTTTCAATATCATGATTAACTCTTGTAAAATCTACTTTATAGGACAGAATTTCATTCAAAAAATCAATACCTGTAAATTTCAACAGAATATCTTCTGGAAAAGGTAATTCATGTAATCTATTCCCATAGACTGCAGGTTGTTTTTGTTTAAGTGCTTGACCTACGGTTCTGTCAAAATCGTCAATAATCCATATGTTATTAGATATGCTATCCATATTTTCACAACAAAGATATTCTAATCTAACTAAAGCATTAAAATTTTCTTTTTGTCGTTCATAAATCTGTGTAAATACATCACGGACACGCATAAAAAAATAGGCAAAAAATGCTCCAAGAAAAGCACCTATAGCAGTATCAAGAACTTTTAGACTCATTTCTAGGACTCCCTTTTAAACCTCTTCCAGCTTATCCCGCCACTCTTTAATTTTTTTAACATCCTCTTCGGTAAACACCGGGTATTGTCGGTAATCTCTTTTGGGTTTTACCCACTCTTTTTCTATCCAGTAGTAAAGAGTTTGCCGTGCAATACCTAATTCTTTTGCTAACTGGCTTATGTTATATTTTTTCATAGCATTCCTATATTACACTTTTAGACAGTTTATGTCAAGTGTTTTTAGGGGAGAAATTGGCTCTTAGCGCAAGAAGCGAAATACGCCAAAGGCGGATGAAGCCTGAGCAACGAGACAATTTGGGGTAGGTGGGGATTTTCCTAATGGCTGCTTTTTAGCAACAACTGGAAAGTTGATGCAGCGGCTTGCCAAAGGCAAGACGCAAAAACATCAAAATCGCCCCCGCCATTGGCGGTGCTTTGCCCCCGAAAAGAATTTCTTTTTCTCTTTTTGCCCCCTTTAATTTTTTATTTTCAGAAACGGAGAGAAAATCGCAATGTCAAAAG
>JAUYCX010000049.1 GCA_030692045.1 Candidatus Omnitrophota bacterium | reverse complement strand
TGCAAACTTAATTTGAACACCTGGCTCAATGGTTAAGGTAATGGCTTGTAAGACATTGATGCTACCTACTACGATGTAAGGGCTTTGAGCCTGTGTCCAGGTAGTGTTTTGGTTTATGGAGCCTAAGACAAAGTTACCTTCAATGGGGCTTCCATTGGGTCCATCTAAAAAGGGTATAAAGTCAACTGCTGGAGAATTAGGGTTATCAGTGTAGTCGTATATCTTTTGGGTTATAGTAATGACATCCACTGTGCCCCACCAGTTGTTTTGGGCATTGATGGTTAAAGAGGAACAGTTGTTAGAAGCATATGCATAAAGGTTATATTGAGTGTTGTTATAGATAGAGTTGTTGTTTATGAAAGGGTTGGGATAGTTGGTTAAACTGCCAGAGGTATAGATGCCGTATTCGTTATTGATGATGGTGTTGTTGGTAATAGCTGAGGATGAGGAATATTGGCAATAAATGCCATAGGTATTATTCTGTAGGGTGTTGTTGGTAATAGCTGGTGATGAGGAATCTTGGCAATAAATGCCATAGGTATTATTTTCTATGGTATTGTTGGTAATGGTAGGGGATGATGAATTGTCAGCTGTAATGCCGTTCGGGTTATTGCGTACGGTGTTATACTCTATCCTCGGAGAGGCATTAGTGATGTATATACTAGTAGTGGCATATTCTATAATTGCATAAGATACTATGCAAGTTGTATCATCGCTGGTGTCAGCAAAGAAGATACTTTGCCAATCACGAGGTGCTGGATTTGGTCTATTAGAGGTAAAGGTAATGGGTTGGATTTGGGTGCCCTGTGCAACCAGTGAGCCGTTAATGATCAGAGAGCGGTTTCCTGCGAATTTAACCTGAACTCCTGGTTCTATGGTAAGGGTGACACCTTGGTTAACTGTGACAGTATCAATAACAATATAGGGTGAGCCGTTGTTGTAGGGTGGGTTGGGCGCAAATGTCCAAGTTGTGTCTTGGGTTATTTCTCCGCCCACATTTGTATCAGCAAAAAGACAAGACAAACAAAGGCAGGAAATAAAGAAAAACAATAATGCGGTAAAGAGTATCTTGGAGATAATTCTGGAAGGGATAAATTTATTTTGGATGTTAACCACCCTTGTTCTTAAACTCTAAACCCTAAACACTAAATCCTAAATAAATCTAAAACCCAAAATACAAAACTCAAAACATTATTTTGACTTTTCAATTATTGAGCCGAAAATCTTGGTAAGTTCAGTTGCTTCTTGAATTAGGGCTTCCTTTTCTTTAATCTGATTATCTTTTGGTTCGATTAATTCAAGCCAATATCTCGATTCTTTTGCTTCTTTTCTGCATATCTTTATTCTCATTACAAAGTCTTTCTTGCTTAAGGCCTCTTCTGCTTCGATATAGTTGGCGCCTACTGAACCTGAAGATTTAATGAGTTGTTTTGCATCTTCAATATTAGTTAAGGTTTTAAATAGACTTTTTACATATTCTCTTACGCTTTTAGCAAATTTTTTAGTTCTTTCTCCTAAATCGTAGGGTTTTGGGTTTTGAGTTTCTGACATTTTGAGTTTATTTAGAGTTTAGGATTTTGGATTTAGGGTTTGCTACCCAGTCTCTCCTTCTTTCACCAAAGACATATCCAGAAAGGTTTTTAATTTGCGCGAGCGCGTGGGATGCCTTAATTTCCGAAGCGCCTTTGCCTCAATTTGGCGCACTCTTTCGCGGGTTACCTTAAACACACTGCCTACCTCTTCCAGGGTTCGGCTTGAGCCATCTAAAATGCCAAAGCGAAGGGCTAAAATCCTTTTTTCCCTTTCAGTTAAAGAAGATAAAACTGAGCTTATCTCATCCTTTAACATTGAGTGTAAAGTGGCATTGGCTGGTGAAATTGCCTTTTTATCTTCAATAAAATCTCCGAAATGTGTATCTCCTTCGTCGCCAATTGGGGTCTGCAAAGATATGGGCTCCTGAGAAATTTTTAAGATTTCCTTTACCTTTTCTAAAGAAATGCGCATTTCCTTGGCTGTCTCTTGAGGGACTGGCTCTCTGCCATATTCCTGAACAAACAAACGCGATACGCGAATAATTTTATTTATGGTCTCAGTCATATGCACAGGAATACGAATGGTTCTGGACTGGTCAGCAATGGAGCGGGTAATTGCCTGCCTAATCCACCAAGTTGCGTAGGTGGAAAACTTATATCCCCTTTGGTATTCAAATTTTTCTACCGCCCGAATAAGACCAATGTTTCCCTCTTGAATAAGGTCTAAAAAAGACAAACCGCGGTTAATGTATTTTTTGGCAATGCTCACAACCAAACGCAAATTCGCCTCCACCAATAATTTTTTAGAGCGGTTAAATTTAGACTGCCTTAATTTAATCAGGCGAAGCTGCTCTTTAACCTTTCTAAATGTCTCAGCCAATTCTCTGATTAAGCGCCGCTTTCTTTCTCTTAGCTTAGCATTAGAAATCTTTTTAGCACCCTTCCTGGCTAAATCTCTATCAATATGCTCAATATCCTTGATGATACTTTCTATTTGGGCAGTTATTCTATCCTTGACCGTGGAGGTAAATTTAAAATCCACTAAAATATCAATCGAGTTAGAAGAATTAATCCGTGAGTGGCGAAGTTGATGCATCAATCTTGTAATAATCTTAATTAAGGTGTTACGCCTTTCCAACTCATCCTTTATTACATCCTCAGGGTTAATCTCTTTTTCTAAAATCTGATTAACCACCTTCATTGCCTCAACTCTGGCAAACTTTGTAGAAAACAAAGCCTGGGCATACCTAATCTCGGTTTCTTCAATTCTTTTAGCCAACTCAATCTCTTTTTCCCGGGATAAAAGAGCAATGGAACCCATTTGTTTTAAATACATCTTCACCGGGTCATCCAGAGGCAAGAATTTATCCTCTACGGCAACAATTTCTTCTTCTTTGAGCTGCTCCTCTTTAATTGGCTTTAATTCATCATCTAAGATACCCTCTATGTCCTTAGGGTTATCAGCATCAACTATACGAATGTCCTTGACATCCAAGGCATCAAAAACCTCGTCTATCTCATCAGAGGTAATTACCTCTTCAGAAAGAGCATCATTAACTTCATCATAAGTCAAGAAGCCTTTGCGCAAGCCCAAGGCAACTAACCGATCAATATCTTTTTTTAAATCAGGTTTCATTTTTTATCCTTTGATTAGTTGATTATATTCTGTAAATAATTTATACGCCTTTTCATTATTGCCGCTTGCTTCTGCCAAATGTATCTCTTGTTGCAACTGCTTACACCTGGCTTTTAATCTTTCCTTTTTTAATCGCTCTAAACATTCCTTAAAGACTTTTTCTTTATCCACTACCAATAAATCATCCTGTGTACAGAGCTCTGAAATTGTTTCATGTGCAATACGACTTTCCAGACGATTTATTAATTTATGGGCAGTAACCTCTTTACCTTGAGAAACAAAATCTAAGATAGCTGTGATTATCTCTTTCATACAAGAATCCTCGAAATCTGAAATATCTAAGTTATCCTTAAATTGCTCAATAAATTTGTTTTCCGCCAGCAACAATTTTAAAATCATTTTTTCTACGGAACTTGTGGCTGATAATTTCTTGAAGCTGGTTTCTTTATCTTTAGATGAAAAATATGGGTTTGATTGTTTCAATTTTTTTAATTCAATAAGCAGAGCCTGCTCATCTACAGATAAAACCTCTGAAAGCTTCTTTAAATAGCCAAACCTTAACACTGCATTGGGAAATTTATTAACTGTGGGAAGCATTTCACCAGCAATTCTTGACTTTCCCTCCACTTCCTTGCAGTTAAATTTATTTAAACATAAATCCAATTTATATTCGAAAAGCGCCTTTGCCTGCTTAATTATTTCCTTAAATGGTTCGGCACCAAATTTATTTACAAAGGAATCAGGGTCAAAGCCAGAGGGTAAAGTTGCCACCTTCACATTCATTCCTTCCTCCAGAAGAATATCTAAACTACGCAGTGTTGCCAGCTCTCCTGCAGAATCTGCATCAAAAAGCATTATACAATTGTGGGTATATCTTTTTAAAATTCTTATCTGCTCTTCAGTTAAGGCAGTGCCTAATGAAGCAACAATATTTTCAATACCCGCCTTAAAAGGAGTAATAAAATCTAAATAACCCTCCACAATAATTGCAAAATCCTTGTCTCTAATTGCATCTTTGGAAAAATTTAAGCCGTAAAGATTATTTCCCTTGATATAAATTGGCGTTTCTGGCGAATTTATATACTTGGCAGACTCACTGCTTTCTAAAAGCCGGGCGCCAAATCCGATAATCCGAGACTTTATATCAAAAATAGGAAAGCTAACCCTGTTTCTAAATCTGTCATAAAAGCCATCCTTGTTTTCTTTGGCAATGATAAGGCCGGATTTTTCCAAAAGACTTAAGCCTATGCCCTTGCCTCTGATAAAATTTAAAAGACCATCCCATTTATCGGGTGCAAAGCCCAGTTTAAACCTCTTTATAGTTGCTAAATCTACCTTTCGTTTCTCTAGGTATACAAAAGCTATCTTTCCTTGAGGTAATTCACAGAGTGTCTGATGATAAAAGTCGCATGCCAACTCATTTAATTTGTACAATTGTTGGTTTAAATTT
The DNA here is from genome assembly GCA_030692045.1 of Candidatus Omnitrophota bacterium. Lineage (GTDB taxonomy): Bacteria > Omnitrophota > Gorgyraeia > JAUYCX01 > JAUYCX01 > JAUYCX01. The sequence continues at coordinate 202,880 of JAUYCX010000049.1, read as the reverse complement.
AATGTATGTTGATTTTTAAATTCTGGTTTGGGTAAATTTATGCCCAGCTTTTTAGCCAACATCTCAACTGCTTCAGGAAATTCCATCCTTTCCTGGCGCATCACAAAATTAAATACATTGCCGCCTACTCCGCAGCCAAAGCAATGATAAATTTGTTTATCCGGATTAACCGTAAAAGAGGCGGTTTTTTCATGATGAAAAGGGCAAAGTGCTTTAAAATTTCTGCCTGCGCGTTTTAAGGGTAAGTAACTTGAGATAATCTCTACGATATCCACGCGGTCAAGAACTTGATTAATAATATCTTCAGGAATCAGTCCTGCCATTTATCGCTTAAACCTCCTAAATCCAGAGCAACCCATAATTTCAAACTTAGCATATTTTTCTAATCTGTCTAAAAGCAAATTTAAGCCAATGGCGTCTGAAGCTATGTGGCCGGCAATAATTACATTTATGTGTTCATCCTTAATCTTGGCAAAGTGTTCTTCAGAGAGGTGCATTGCGATAATTGTCTGAATACCAGCCTGTGAAAGCCGGCCAAAAAGCTCTTTAGAGCCTTCTGTGCCTCCGGTCATATCTACAAAAATTTTTCCGGCTTTACTTTTGCTATCTCCTGATAAAATCTTGGGACCACTTTTATTCAATGCCGCTAACCTATATTCAGGAATCTGTAATAATATTTTCAGAATATCGCCTAAGGTTTTGGGCTTTCTTTTATCCATTAGTTGTTGAAGGAAACAACAGACAAAATTATCTGCAACCGTGTGAGCGCAGATAAAAGGAATACCTAAAAGCTTAGCTGCATCCACTACGCGCGAATGATTGGCAGATAAAACCCTTCTCTCTACCTCTTTTATGCGCTTTTCCATAAAATCCTTAGCGATATCAAAAGGAATGCCTTGTTTTTCTAAAAGATTTATCTGTAAAAACATAACCTCCGGTAAGCCTGCCAAGGCAATACCCTGAGGATGATGCGCCATAACTAAATCAATTCTTTTGCCCATTGACCTTATCTTATCTGCCAAGAGCAATTCAGCTACATCTATGTCAATGCCAACCAAAATTTTCTTAATTTCAGTTTTTGCATCGCCAAAAAGCAAACGCGAATCTGAAAAAGGATTTTTAAGGCTTTCTAAATCAAAGAATTTTTTATCTTCCTTTTTTAATTTTCTGTAGCTTAATTTAAGTTTCTTAAGCTCTTTTACTAAAAAGCTTTTTCCTCTTAAATCTGCTTGACTTCCAAATTTAACTATCAACTCATAAAATTTACCTAAATTCAATTGGACCTACCTCCTTAAATGTCCGTCATTCGCCTCGCCATCAAGAAGGCGGGCGAAATGACGAGATCTCGCCAAAATCGAAGATTTTGGCGGAAGCAGATAACTTATGTCCTCACTTATTTTCTTTTGCAGATTCTAAAGAATCAAATAACGACTGATTGAGTTGCTCGCTGGGAAATAATTTAACAATTAAGTTTTCAAAACAACCGCTATAAATACGCGGGGCAAGATTTAAGAAATAATTTTGAGAAAAGGAGTTTGTAATAGAGCTGGTTACATAAGTTATATTACTTATAAATAAAATTACAATAACGAGGCTGCTTAAAAGAAAAGCTCTTAACAGGGAAAAAATAAAGCCTGCCCATTTATCAAAAACGGGCTTGGCTTCAGCCTTGATTAAGGCTGTAAATCCCTCTCTAATAAATTTAAAAACTAAAATTATAAAGCCGGCTAAAACTAACAAGGAAAGAAAATCAGCAAAATCCAAAGGCAGGGGGCTTTTAGAATTTAAAAAATTAGCGATGCGAGCATAATAATGGAAAGAGATAACTATCGCCAGATACACGCCTAAGAGCTTGAAAAATTCTACAACCAATCCGCGCTTCAAACCAATATAAAGCGTCCTTACAATAAATAAAAAAACACATATATCCACCCAATTTAATTTTTTTAAGAGTTCAAAATTCATAAAATTGTAAGAATTTAATAATCCTATTATAAATTAGTTATTCAAGTATAACATATCATATAGGCAGTGTCAAGGAAGCGCTTTCAAAAGAAATGAAGAATTCTAATTTGTAAATATTTGCATTACAAAGACTTACAATAATAGACCAATTTACATCATGTATTTCAGAGGCTATCTTGACATTTTTCCTAAAAGGTGTTATCTTTACAAAGAGTGATTGATATGCCAGAAGAAATTTTAACCAAAGAACAATTGCAAAAGTTGCAAGAAGAAATAGTGGCAGCGCGCATGGAGTTATCTATTCTTTATGAAATTGGCAATGCCATGCGTACCACCCTTAAGCTTGATGAAATTCTTTATATAATTTTAACTGGGGTTACTGCTCACACGGGTCTTGGCTTTAACCGGGCAATGTTATTTTTGGTTAATGAAAAAGAGCGCATTATCGAAGGAAAAATGGGTATTGGTCCAGACACAGGTGAGGAGGCAGACAAAATCTGGAAAAATATTGAATCAGAACAGATGAATTTTGATGACCTCATTAATGCATATAAATTATCTGGCAAAATGTTTGATTCGCAATTTAATCGCACTGTTACGCATTTAAAGATTTCTTTGGATGAAAAGCAAGGCGGGCTTTTGGCAATGGCAATAATGGATGGTATGCCTTTGCATCTAACTAAAGACACTATCCTAAAATATACTAACGACCCTCTGTTAAAGATTCTAGATACCGAGGAATTGGCAATTGTCCCTTTAAAGGCAAAAGACAAAGTAAATGGTATAATTTTAGCAGATAATATTTTTACCAAAAAGCCCATTACCAAAGATGATATGAGAATATTTATTATGTTAGCCAACCAAGCAGGGCTTGCTATTGAGAACTCCTGTCTTTATGAACGAACATTAATTAGAAGCCATACAGATTCATTAACTAACCTCTGGAATCACGGATATTTCCAGTTTATCCTCCAAGAAGAACTCGAACGCGCCAAGGCTTTGCATTTGCCCCTTAGTCTAATTATGCTGGATATGGATTTTTTCAAAGTCTATAACGATACCTACGGCCACCAGAAAGGCGATATGATACTTGAAGAAATCGCGCGGATTATAAAAAACTATTCTAGGAAAATGGATTATGTCTGTCGTTACGGCGGAGAGGAATTTGCAATAATTCTTCCGCAGACGAGTAAAAAGGAAGCCTATTTTATTGCCGAAAGGCTAAGAGAAATAATTGTCAACCACAATTTCCCAAACGAAGAAACCCAACCCAACAAACAGCTAACCGCAAGCATTGGCTTAGCTACCCTTCCTGATGATGCCCAAACAAAATCACAGCTTATTGAATGTGCTGATAAATTGATGTATAAGGCAAAGGCAGAGGGCAAGAACAAAACTTCTGCCGTTCTGGATTAGGCTGGACTAGCTACAACCTCTTTTTTGTCTTCGGTTATATTCTCTTCGGTTCTGTTGGCAAATTTCACCGAAACAATTTTGGAAATCCCGGTTTCTTGCATAGTAATGCCATACATCACATCTGCATTCACAATAGTTTTTTTATTGTGCGTGATAATAATAAACTGGGAAATCTTGGCAAAATCTTTTAAAAGATAGGCAAAGCGTCCAATATTAGATTCATCTAAAGCCGCATCAATTTCATCTAAGATACAAAATGGGCTGGGCTTTACTTTAAAAACCCCAAAAATTAACGCAGCCGCGGTTAATGCCTTTTCGCCACCAGATAACAAAGAAATGCTCTGTAACTTTTTTCCCGGGGGTCTAACTACTATTTCAATGCCGGTTTCCAAGACATCTTCAGAATTTATCAAAATCAACTGTGCCTCTCCGCCGCCAAAAAGCAGTTTAAAATAAATCTTAAACTCCTCCTTTACTTTTTCAAAGGTATCCAAGAATAATTGTTTGGTGGTTCGATTAATCTTGGAAATGGTTGAATGTAATTGTTCCTTTGCCGCTAATAGGTCTTCTCTTTGTTGATTTAAAAATTCAAAACGCTGTTTTAATTCTTCGTATTCTTCAATTGCCACAAGATTTACATTTCCAAAAGACTCCACCCTTTTTTTCAATTGAGCTATTTGATTGCTTAACAAGCTAACATCAATTGCCTCTTGGCAAATACTTTTCAGCTCTTCTAAATTTGCCTTATATGACTGCAAGAGCCTTTCTTTTATTGATTGCTCTTTAAAAGATAATTCTTGCTCCTGCATTTTTATTTCGTGAGAAATATTGATAATTTTGTCTAATTCCTGCCTAAACAAACCAATTTTTGCCTGCTCTTCTTTAGCTATGTCTGTTAAATTGTTTATCTTTAAATCTGTCTCTTTAAACTGCAATTGAAGCGATTGTTTATGAGTAAGGGCTTGATTAATTTTTTGCTCTAATTCAATATTGTTGGCTTCTATTGTACTAATCTTTTGTGTCAATTCTTGTGATTCTTTTTCTATTCTCTTTAATTCGCCGCAATCGTGATTTTGTGTTTCTTCTAATGATATTAGACTATCCTTAAGCGAGGTTTCTTTATCTTTAAAGGAGCTTAACTCAGTTTCAATTTGTGCCAAATTAACACAAACGCCTTCCCTTTCCTTTGTTTTTAGGCTGATTAGCTCTTGGTTTGAATTAATTGCATTTTGGGTTTGATTAAATTGCGCGTCTTGGGCTTCACTTTGTTCTTTAAACCAAGAGTCCTTAATTTTTAGTTTTTCTAAAGAAACCTCTGTTTCCTTAAGCTCGTCAGAGATTAAATCTAACTCTGAGTTAAATTTATTAACCAGTTCTAAAATATTATTTTTACGCAATTCTTCATTGGATTGGCTAATCTGTTCTTGATGTATTTGATTGTCCAATTCTTTAAGCTTTGCATTTTCTATTTCAATTTTGCTATTTAAAGATAATTCTTCTTGTCTTAATTTTTCAATTGAATTTAAAACCTGTTCAATTCTCTGTGCAATTTTTTGTGAATCCAATTCAATAAATTTTGTCTCACAAATAACTTGTTTTATTTGCTTTATATCTTCTTTAATTACGCTTCCCTCGAGAAATACCTTAAACTTATCTTCAATTGGTATAACCTCTTTAACCTTTCCTAAGATTCCTGTTGTATTAGCATCTGGCACCTCTGAGGTTAAAAGTATAGCCTTAATTGCCTGCGGCATTTCCTGATACTGCAGCTTCAAATCTTCAATGAATTCTTCCTGACTCTCTAAAGTCACTTCTTCTTTTTCTAAGTCAATTGAATTTTGCTTAATGGCTTTAAGTTGTTCTTGCAGATTTAACAGAGAATTTGCTAAGTCTTGCTTTTGAACTGAAAGGCTATTTATTTTGCTTTGAACCTCTTTAATTTTTTTTAACACGCCTTCTAAATTTGATTCCTCTTCTTGTTTTTCCGAGGTAACCTTGGTTTTTTCTAATTCGAGACGGCGTTTACGCGCTAGGAGTTGCTGCATCTGTGTAAAACAATCTGTTAATTCATTTTTTATTTTAGACTGACTGCTGGTTATTTCTAAGATTGCCTTTTTTGATTTTGCAATATCTTCCTGTGCCTTTTTGAGGATTAAGGCGATTTGCTCTAAAAGTTTTGTTTTCTCATTTAAAAGGGATGTATTATTTTCTTTAAAATCGTTTAAATTGTAAATTTCAGATTTTAATTTTTCAATTTTTTCTTTCTGGGTGAGCAGCCTTTGGTCTATTTGATTTCTTTGTTCTTCTAACCGAGCAATACCTTTGCTTGCCTCAACAATGCGTTCCTTATTTAGCTCTATGTGCTTTGTATCCATCTCTATAGAGCTCTCGCTCTTAAAATCCTGCGTCTTAATTTCCTCTGATGCTGTTTTAAGTTCTTCCAAATTTGAATTATAAAGGATGTGTTTTTTATTTAATTCTTCTATTTCATTATTTGCCTTAGCTTCTTTATCCTTTAATATTAAAGCCTCAGACAATAACCTTTGCAATTCAGACTTTAAATTATTTACTTCAAATGCGGCAAACTTAATTTCTAACTCTTTTAACTTTTCAAATTCTTCTTTGTAACGCCGGGCCTTGTTTGCCTGACGTTCAATTGAGCCGATTTGCCTTTTTACCTCTACAATAATGTCGTTTATCCTTAGTAAATTATTTTCTGTACCTTCAAGTTTATTTAATGCCTCTCTTTTTTTGGATTTATATTTAGTAATACCTGCGGCCTCATCAAAAATAAGGCGTCTATCTTCTGGCTTGGAGCTGATTATTAAATCAATCCTGCCCTGTTCAACCAGGGAATAGCTTTCTGCGCCAATGCCAGTGCCCATAAATAATTCCAGAACATCCTTAAGCCGTACCTGTGTTTTGTTTAATAGATATTCACTTTCTCCAGAACGAAATAATCTTCTGGTTACAGTTACCTCGTCATATTCTATGGGAAGAATTTTGCTTTCATTGGCAAATGTTAAAGATACCTCTGCAAAACCAACACCTGCTTTATTATCTGTTCCGTTGAATATCACATCCTCCATAGAAGTGCCTCTTAAAGATTTAACGCTCTGCTCACCCAAAACCCAGCGGATGGCATCAAAAATATTGCTTTTTCCGCAGCCATTGGGCCCTACAATTGCAGTAATACCCGGTTCAAAATTTAGAACAGTTTTATCAGCAAAGGATTTAAAACCGAGTATCTCTAACTTTTTAAAATACATTTATTTCCTCCGTTTCTAAAAATCCCCAAAAATTCATTTATGACTACCAAATTATTTCTTTTTCTCCAAGATACCCCTGACTAAACTGACGGTTTGGCTAAGGGTAGTAAACTTTGGTAGCATATCTTCTGGAATAACTACTTTGTATTGCTTTTCGATAGATGCGAGTATCTCCAAAGCCATCATAGAATCCATACCCAAGTCTTCCACAAATTTCGCCTCGGCGTCAATTTTTTCTGGCTCGGATTCTAAAACCTCTGCTACAAGTTTACGGATATCTTGTTCTAGGTTAACTGGTGGTTTAAACATTCTTTACTCCTTTAATGAGCACATAACTTACGAATCCGGCCGAGGCGGATGAGTAAGTTATAAGTGCGAATTAATGATGACTAGATTCTAACCAGGCATCTATTTTTTCTTTTTTAAAACGCCACTGACCCACAGCCTTTGAAGCTGGAATCTTGCCTTTCTTAAGCCAGTCGTAAATAGTTCTCTTCTTGACCCTTAAATATTTGGCTACTTCATCAATTGTGAGTAAATTTCCGTTCAACATTGCAATTACAATTTATTACCGAGCTTTACATTTGTCAACATCTTTCTTACATATTTTTACATAATACTACATTATGTAGCCTAATTTCTCAGAAAATACAATATATTGATGAGTTTATTCAGAAATTATAACTTTATTTTTTAAGCAGGTCAAATGAAGCCACAACTTATGGAACGAAGTGAAATAAGTTGTTGGGCTGAATTTGACCCAGCACTAATTTTTGAAAAAGCACTTTAATTAAATCAAAGGGTTAATTTACATAAAACCCATATCAAAAAACCAGAGCAGTTACAAAAATTAGTGCTGGATTTAATTCGCACTTATAACTTTCTCACACTGTCGTGTTCGTAAGTTATGTGCTCATTAAAGCAGGGATTTAAATTTGGAAGTTAAGGCAGGTAATATTTCAAACAAATCACCCACAAGGCCAAAGGTTGCAACCTTAAAAATGGGTGCCTCAGGGTCATTATTTATGGCAACAATTATTTTTGAGGATTGCATTCCCACCAGATGTTGAATCTGGCCAGAAATTCCGCAGGCAAAATAAATTTTTGGGCAAACAGTTCTACCGGTTTGTCCTACTTGATGAGAATAAGGCATCCAACCAGAGTCCACTGCCGCACGCGAAGCACCCACGGCTGCATTTAAAACTTTGGCTAAATCCTCCATAAAAGAAAAATTCTTTGCCTCACGCAGTCCCCTGCCGCCTGAAACGATAATATCAGCTTCAGCCAAATTTACAGTTGATGAAATCTCTTCAACTATATCCAGTAATTTTGTGCGGGATTTAAATAAATCTTGCTCAAAATTCTCTTTGAAAATCTTTCCCTTACGCTGCTTATCAATTTCAGCCTCCTTCATCACCTTGTGTCTTACAGTTGCCATTTGTGGCCGATGATTGGGTGTAATAATTGTTGCCATTATATTTCCGCCAAAAGCTGGACGGGTCTGTAGCAAAATTTTTCTTTCCTTATCAATATCTAAACCAGTGCAATCTGCAGTTAAACCTGTGTGCACCCTAACTGCCACTCGCGAAATTAGTGAACGGCCAATTGTGGTTGCACCGCAGAGAAAAATCTCAGGCTTGTATTTATGAATCAATTTAACTAAAACCTCAGTATATGGTTCGTCTTGATAATTTGCCAGCTGTGGATTATCCACTAAATAAACATTATCTGCTTGGGCGTGGATAATGTTTTGCGCCTCAGCCTCAATATTTGAACCCAATAAAACTGCAGATACCTTTTCATTTAATTTATCTGCCAACTCTCTTGCCTTGCCCAGTAGTTCAAATGATACAGATTGAACCTTGCCTTTTTTTTGCTCACAAAACACCCAAACACCCTTTGCATCTGAAATCTGCTGGGCAATTGCAGATTTTTTTTCAATTACTACTGCCTCGAATTTACAAACATCCTTGCAGGCAGAGCAGAGAGTGCATTTATCCAAGTCGATTACAGCTTTTTTATTAACAATTTTGATTGCATCAAAAGGACAAGCTGCTACACAAAGCTTGCAACCTACGCATTTTTCTAGAATGACTTTGATCGACATTAGCCTATATCCTGTTTTAAAGCTTCAACTAATTTATCCACTATTTCCTGGGTGCTACCTTGAAAAATCACTCCGCCTTTGCGAGGAGCAGGCGTAAAAATCTTGATTACCTGTGTTGGCGAACCATTTAATCCTAATCTCTCCATTTCAACATCTAAATTTGCGCTAGATAAGTGCAAAATTTTTGCCTGTTTTGAGCGCATTAATCCTCGTAAGGAAGGAAGTCGCGGTGTGTTAATTTCTTTCACAACAGTAAACAATGCAGGCAAAGGACATTCAATAATCTCAAAACCCTCTTCAGTTAAACGCTCTACCCTGGCCAAATTTTGATTTATCTCTTCGATTTTTTTAACAAAGGTTACCTGGGGAATATCCAAAAGCACAGCAATGCCAGGTCCAACTTGGGCAGTGTCTCCGTCAGAGGCTTGCTTGCCGCAGAGGATTAAGTCAAATTTACCAATTTTCTGGATTGCCGAAGATAGCGTGTAACTTGTTGCCAAGGTATCAGAACCAGCAAAAGCCCTGTCTGAAACCAAAACTGCTTCGTCAGCTCCCATGGCAATTGCTTCGCGAAGCGCTGCTTCTGCTTGTGGAGGCCCCATAGAAACTACAGTTACCAAACCGCCGAATTTTTCTTTTAAGCGAATGGCCTCTTCAATTGCATACATGTCAAAAGGGTTTATGATAGACTTAACCCCTTCCCTAATCAAGGTGTTGGTTTCAGGGTTAATCCTAACATCAGTAGTTTCTGGGACTTGTTTTATACAGACAATGATATTCATATTTTTAAACGCCAATTTAATTTATCTACATCCTACCTATTACACCAATCTACTAATAGGGAGGCATTTTACTTTATAGTCAATAAAAAATACGTATTCTAATTTTAATACGTATTTACCGCAAGAATAATTATTTAAAAACACTAAATATCCTATTTACTTTCGCTATTAGGTTATTTAGTTAATCGGCCAAACTTTCTTCCAGAAAGCATACACAGGCCTAACTTCATCACCTTTTAAAGCATATCCCATAAACAAAAAAGACATAACAAATTTATTTCTATCAGGAATATATATTGGCTGCCAGGGAACAATCTGTAAACTAAATTGCTTTTCTTCAAACTTATCAAATTTTTGTTTAAAATGCTTATACTGGTGCGTAGATTCTGCTGGCTTTCCTTCCTTTAAAATAAAAGTTCCCTCTAAATCTACAATGAGTTCTGATTCTATGAGTTCTTGACCAAGAATATTTTTAACCTTAAACTTGATTTCATAATCCTTATTTTCTAACGTCTCTGGTAAGGCCTCAAAAGAAAATATTGCGCTTTCTTGATTTTGTACCGGGATAATAATCTCAGAATCGATAACGCCTATATCTGCTGATTCACGTTTCTTTAGCCATTCAACATCAGGATTTTCTTTCTCTAATATAGGCATAAAAAATAATTTTATATATCCAATAATCAGTGCCTCCTTGCCTAAAAGATTAGGAACCTCTTTTTTGTCGGCAGAGCGTAAGGATACATATCTAGGAAACCCCCAATAATACCCTACTCGCTTCCTGTCCAATAAGAAATCATAAATCTGCTCTCCTTTATAACGAGGGATGGGTGTATCAGCAGAGCCCTCGGGTTTAAGCAACACGCCAGAATACATAAACCTTTCTGGAAAGGTATAAGGCTTAAAATCTTCAACCTGCTCCCCAAAGCTATTTTTTTCTACTAGCAAGACTAAACAGAATAGCAATAATGCAACTTTTAACTTTATCATCATTAGAGCCAAATAAAACTACTCCCCTAATATCCTTAAATCCTTGAGACCTAATTACTGCTGACCCCCTACTAATTTTTATTTATTTTACCCCTTTTGCCAACTCTTGTCAACTTTTCAAAAATAAGCCAAAATAAAAAGACAAACTAATAAATAGTTTGTCTTTTGTCCCCTTAGCCTTATTTTATTTACTAACCCTATGCCTGGCTTTTAAGAAACAGGTACATCAAAATCGCTGTTTCCAGGCGTTCAAAATCAAATGGTTTTAGAATGTAATCTTTGGCGCCTAATTCTAAAGCCATCTTAGCTATATCTACATCAGTAACACAGGTTACCATTATTACAGGCACATCTAAGTCAATTGTTTTTATTTGACGCAAACACTCCAAACCATCCATTTCCGGCATACGGATATCTAATAATATTAAATCCGGCCTCTCTACAACTACCAAACGCAAAGCCTGCTTGCCACTATTTGCAGTAACTACAAGGTAGTCTTTCATCTTTAAGAAATGGCCAATATCTTGACACACATCAACCTCATCATCTACTATTAAAATCTTTGGCAAAAAATGCATTTTATCCTCCAATGATGACACAACTTATGGAGATGTAATTTTAATTTGTGCCGACATAAGTTGTCTGCTCATTAAAAAAGCCTATTCTTTCGAAAAGAATAGGCTCAAGTTTCTCACTTTGATTCGGCAACCCGACTGCCATACCCCGAAGATACGTCGGGGATTAGGCTCGAAGCTTTGCGCCCTAATCTTTCGAATTCCGCCACATTAGCTAAAGCGGATTCGCCACCCGCCAATGCTTTGTGGCGGGTGGCGAAAGTTAGCCTTTTCGTCTAAAGTGAATTTATGTTCAATCTAATATAAATATAACACAAAAAAGTTTGTTTTTCAAGATGTTAGGAAAAGATTGGGCGGGATTGGAATTGTTTTGATTACTTATGCGCAACCATTATCTTCTTTGAATGATTTAAAAAGCAATTTTAGGTTTTCATCGAGAGACCTTGCGTTATCTTCAATTCTCTCAAATACTTGCACTATTTGAGAAATCCTCTCTATTAACCCTTCTTTTAAAAGACTATCCAGATTCTCTTCTTGTAAAATCTTCTTATTTAAACCAGCAGCAACATTGATATTATTTATCTTGTTAAACAGAGAATGAAAAATATCTTTTAGTTTGTCTTCCATATTGCCAAAAATTAATCTTTTGCCAGTTTTTCTTTAATTAGTCCTAAAGCAATAATATTTCTCTGAATCTGATTTGTCCCCTCGTAAATCTGCGTAATCTTGGCATCGCGCATAAATTTCTCAATTGGATAATCACGCATATATCCATAGCCGCCAAAAATCTGCACTGCGTCGGTTGTAACCTTCATGGCTGTATCAGAAGCAAAAAGCTTTGCCATAGCTGATTCTTTACCTACCTTAGTTTCTCCTTTATCAATCATACGAGCCACAGAATAAACCAAAGCGCGCGCTGCCTCAACTTGTGTTGCCATATCTGCAAGCATCCATTGAATACCCTGGAATGTAGAAATGGTTTTTCCAAACTGCTCTCTTTCCTTGGCGTATTGCACAGCTAAATCCAAGGCGCCCTGTGCAATGCCAACTGCCTGAGCAGCTACCCCTGGCCTACTCATATCAAAAGTCTTCATTGTGATGATAAATCCCATACCTTCCTTGGCTAAAAGATTTTCTGCAGGAACCTTGCAATCCTGAAAAATCAATTCACTTGTTGAGGATACGCGAATACCTAATTTATCCTCTTTTTTACCAAAGCTAAAACCCTTCATCCCCTTTTCCAGAATAAAAGCCGAAGCTCCCCTGGCACCCCTGGTTTTATCGGTCATGGCGATAATTGTGTAAGTATCAGCATCGCCGCCATTGGTAATAAAGTGTTTTGTGCCGTTTAAAATATAATAATTACCTTCTTTTTTGGCTGTAGTTTGAATTGCGCTGGCATCAGAACCAGCGGCTGGCTCTGTTAAACCAAAGGCAGCAAGTTTTTTGCCACTGGCTAAATCAGGAAGATACTTTTTCTTTTGTTCATTATTGCCAAAAAGTATGATAGGAAATGTACCTAATGCGCTGGCTGCATAACAGACCGCAATACCTGCGCAAACCCGAGAAAGCTCCTCTGTGGCAATACATAAGTCTAAAACCCCGCCGCCTGTCCCGCCAAAATCAGCAGGAACAAATATGGCAAACAGGTCAGACTGTGCTAAAACCTTCATAATCTCTGAAGGGAATTTTTCAGTTTTATCCAGCTCCGCGGCAACTGGACGGATTTTCTCATCTCCTATCTGACGACATAAATCTCTAATCATTATTTGCTGTTCGCTTAGACCGTAATCCATATGCATAACTCCTTATTAAACTTCCCTAATTAACGCAACCTCTTGGCAATCTGGAAATTTAGGGCAATTACAGCATTCTGCCCAAATTTTATGGGGAAATTGTGTTTTCTCAACCTCGGCGAATCCCATCTTTTTAAAAAAATCCGGACAATACGTTAAAGCAAAAACTTTCTTTACTCCCATTTCCCTTGCTTCATTTAGTAACGCCATAATAAACTGCCTGCCTATCCCCTTTTTAATCTTAGATAATTCCACGGCCAAAGATTTAATCTCTGCTAAATCCTCCCAACCAACTACATGCAAGGCGCAACAACCAAAGATTTTAGCATCCTCTTCATAAACCCAGAAATCGCGGATATTCTCGTAAAGCTCGTTTAAGGAACGAGGCATCATCTGATCCTGATTGGCGTAAAAATTTATGAGAGAGTGGATTTGTTTGACATCCTCTAATCTTGCCTTTCTTATTCTTTCTAACATTTAAATCTTTGTCCTTTTAGCTACCAATACAATACCATTTGTTGTAGTACTAAACCTTGTTTTATCTTCCTCTAAATCATAGCCAATAACTGTATTATCGGGAATAATTACATCCTTATCTATGATAGAGTTCTTAATTTTAGCGCGCCTTCCCACAACCACACCCTCCATCAAGATAGAATCGCTTACCTCAGCATAGCTATCGATATATACATTGGGCGAAAGAATCGAACGTAAAACCTTTCCGCCCTTAATTACGCATCCCACAGAGATTAAAGAGTTAAGAATTAACCCAACGCACCCAGCTATCTCTTCTCCAGAATAAATAGTCTTGGCTGGCGGAAACTGCTCTTGATAAGTTCGTATAGGCCAGTTTTTATCGTAGAGATTAAATTCTGGTTCTGGAGCAATCAAATCCATGTTTGCCTTGTAATAGCCATCACGTGTTCCGATATCACGCCAATACTTTGGTTTTATCTTTTCATCCACAAAATTGTAAACAAATATCTTTTTGCTATTTTTAATCATCTGAGGGATTATATTTTTGCCAAAATCATGCTCAGATTCTTTTTGGGAGTCTTGTTTAAGCTCTGCTTCGAGTATATCTCGTTTAAAAACATAGATTCCCATTGAAGCGAAAATCTTTTCTTTATCATCGGGCAATGTCTTAGGTTCAGTTGGCTTTTCCTGAAAACCCAAAACCCTCAATTCCTTATTAACTTCTACAACACCCAGTTCAGAAGAAAGTTCTTTCGGATATGGTACGCAAGCAACAGTCAAATCTGCATCAATTTCTCGGTGAAAATCAATCATCTGGTAATAGTTCATTTTATAAATGTGATCGCCCGCCAATATCAAAATTTCGTGGGGATTCTCCTGTTCAATTGTGTAAAAATTTTGATAAATGGCATCTGCTGTTCCTCTATACCAATCCGAACCAATTCTCTGTTGTGCTGGCATTACATCAATAAATTCTCCCAGCTCACTGTTAAAGATATTCCAGCCATTTCTTAAATGCCTCTGTAAAGAAATAGATTTATATTGTATTAAAACATGAATTCGCCTAATGCCAGAATTAATGCAATTACTTAAAGTAAAATCAATAATACGATAAATCCCGCCAAAAGGCACTGCTGGTTTTGCGCGGTCTCGCGTTAAAGGAAGAAGCCTCTCTCCTTTTCCGCCGGCAAGCAAAAATGTTAATACTCTTCGCATCATATTAATAATAAAAAGTCCCCACAACCCCTTGCCGAATCATCATAATAGCAATAGAAGCCAAAATAATATCCACCACCTTTGAAAAGGCACGCGCTCCTGCAGGACCGATATTGTGCATAAGTGTTTCTGCGTAAGCAAATATCAGCCAAACTATTGCCATATTTAGTACTAAAGAAACAAATGTTGCAATAATGCCATAGCTTTGTAACATCATCAAAGTTGTAGTTAACACTGCCGGCCCGGTAACAAGCGGAGTACCCAAAGGAAAAACTCCCACATCCCTTTCTTTGATAGTTTCAAAACCAGCACCTTTTGACTTGCCGGGAAGTAAGAAATTTATAGACAAAACCAAAAGTAAAATCCCGCCGGCAATTTTGAAATCATTGATTGTAATGCCCATTATCTTAAGCACAAGCTCTCCTACAATCATAAAACTTAAGGCGATAATTGTGGCAGTAGCTACCGACTGGTTAACTACTATCCAACGGCTACGTTTATTCAAATTTTGTGTTAAAGAAATAAATATAGGAATATTTCCCAGGCTATCCACAGCCACAAAGATGGGTATAAAACTTAAAATAAATGGCATTAAGTATTTCATAAGTTAGCCTATTATATAATAGAAGTGGTAAGATTTCAAGAAATTAGAAAACAAGGTAACGGCTATTGCTCTTGTAGTTCTTGACTCTTTAACTTCATCAATTGCTTTCGAGCTTCCTTGCTCTGAGGATCTATCTCTAAGATTTTTTCGTATTGCCTCTTAGCTTCTTTGGTTAACCCGATCTCTAAGTAGCACTTGGCAAGCTTTGTATGAATTTCGCTATTTTCTGGCTCAATCTCAAGTGCCTTTTGATAAACCTTACAAACATCCACAAATTTTTTCTCCTGAAAAAGCGCATCTGCTAACGCTACCAGATATTTTATTTCTTTTGGCTCTATCTTAACTGCCTTTTCGAGTAAATGTATTGCTGCTTTGTGATTCTTACTATCCATTTGTATTCGCGCCAAATAATAGTAAGAATTTGTATAATTGGGGTCTGACTTGATTGCTAAATCAAATTGCTTTATAGCGCTTTCTATATCATTCAACTTTGAATAAGCTAAACCTAAGTTAGACCTTACCTGTGCATTTGAAGGTAAATATGCACTGGCTAATCGAAAATTCTCAAAGGCCTTATCCCAAGAATTCTCCCGCGAATAAACATCCCCTGCAAGACTATAAGCCTCTGCACAATTAGGCATAATCTTTAAGGCTTCAGAGATTTCCTTTAATACCTGATTATCCAATGCTAAACTGTTTAACGTGTAGGCGCGATTGATATTGATGTAGGGATAAATTTTTCTAGGTCCTAATTTTAATAAGTCCACCTTTGAGGGTAACCACCTATCTAAGTCTATCCTAAACTTTTCAATAAGTTGTTTATTTTCAGGAATGTTTTTCAAGAAAATAACTGCATATTCATCAAAAAATACCAATCTCCATTTATGGTCTCTATAAAGATGTTTTAAAATCTTAGCTGGTATCTGATGGAATACGCTACTTAATAAAACAGTATCTACATTGAATTTTTCTAAAGTCTTATCAAGAAGTTTCATATCATTATCGAGCATCTTTCGATAATTATTGAAGAAATCTGGACCATAAACTTCGGTTCTGCCGTCAATAAAAACTTTTATTTGCGGAAAACATTTACCAATTAGAAATGCGCCAGAATTGAAATCATTGAATATATTTCCAGTAATTTTATTTTCCAAAATAAAATCTATTGCCCTCTGTGGGTATGCTCTTTGCGAAAGCCCTCTAAAGCTACTTTTTAATTCGTAATTATCAAATACATAGTAGCCAGAACCGGAAATCGCATTACCCAATCTAAACATACAAACGATAAGTAAGATTCCGAACATCGCTTTAGTTACGTACTTCAATTTTTCTTCGCGAAAAGTTAAAGGCAGGATCTTGCCAAATTCTATTTGTTCTAAAGAAATAATAAACACGGCGTACGCCACAAATGCAAAGAATACAATATTTCTTATAGCGACAATGGACATCGGCAAGAACAGTAGCCAAATTAACAAAAGATTAATATTTATTTTCTTGCGGTTAAAATAAAAAGATAAGGCAGAAAATATAATTAGCAGTTTATAATAAACAAGGTAATCCAACTCAAAAATATTTTTAAGCCGCATAGAAGGTTTAAGCTCTTGAATATGCTCAAAGAAGATGCGCGACTTTCCAGCCAGCTCGCCTAAAACCTGGAATGGATACATAACTCCTTTAAAGGTATAGGGATTGGCGAACGACGCCAAAAAAACTAGCAAAAAAAGAATTTTTAATCTTCTATAATCAATATCGGATAATTTGTTTTCGTTCCACCTCCAGGGAAGCTTAAATTGCCTTTTAATGAATTCGGCTAACATATACAAGAATATAATAATAATTCCTAATGAAAAAAAGCCGTGTGAATTTACCCAAAGAATCTGTATTAAAGGCAAAACATAACTAATTGCTTTTTTATGAATATAATTACTTAGCATGTACAAATAAAGCGAGAAGAATAAAAGACTAAATATATCAGGCCTTATCGTAAATCTTGTGCGGTAAACCAATAAAACTAACAGAAGTCCCAATACAATTTTAAAATGATTATGACGCTTATAACCTAAAAATAAAAGTATCATGAATGTTATAACTACAACGAATACCTGCATGGAAATCAAACCATCGATACCCCATTTATTATAAAAAAGGTAAGCTATAATCTGAAAAAGCCATTCATGATTTATCCAAGGTCTGCCGGCTATGCTAAAGGAAAAAATATCCTTGTCTGGAATGCATTTATTTTGAACAATGTATTCTCCGGTTTTAAGGTGCAACCATAAATCCAGGTCTTTAACTTCATTATTGGCATGTAGAATTATAAGGCAAAACAAAATCAATACACTAAATAGTCCCAAAACATAATTTACCTTTGACCAAATATTTCTTTTCATAACCAACCCTCCAAAGTTTAAGACAAATTATAGATTAAATATTGCATTCCAAGAAATGACAGGCCACAAAATGTCCTGGCCTTACCTCTTTTAATAATGGCCCTTCCTTTTGACAGATTTCTTTTTTATATTTACATCGATTTGCATAATTACATCCATAATAATTAGATAATATTGCCGTTTCTTCTTGGACATCGGATTTAAAATTCAAAGCCGCATTAATTAGCTGTTTTGTGTAAGGATGCATTGTAAAATTAAAAATCTCTTCAGTATTTGCACACTCCACAATCTTACCTAAATACATTACCGCAATTCTATAACAAATTCTTTTTACTAACTTTAAATTATGTGAGATAAAAATGTAGGTGAGATTAAAATCTTGTTTTAATTTCAAAAGCAATCTTAAAATCTGCATTTGAATTAGGACATCCAAACTGGAGGTGGCTTCATCTAAAACCAAAAGCTTTGGTCTTAAGAAAAGCGCGCGGGCAATTGCGATGCGCTGGCGTTCTCCGCCACTAAATTCATGCGGCAATCTTTCTAAATAACTTTTGGAAAGCCCAACAAATTCCATAACCTCTTCTACCCTTGACATTATTTTTAATTTATTCTTCTCTTTCAACAAAATAGCCCCCTCTGCTACGATATCCTTAATTTTAAAACGCGGGTCTAAACTACTAAAAGGATCCTGAAAAACAATTTGAATATCTCTCCTAAAGCCAAACCTGTTATAACCTTTAAAATCAACAAGAGGAATCTCCTTAAATATCATACGACCATAATCTGGCTTTATCAACCCTAAAATAATCTTTGCCAAGGTAGTCTTTCCGCTTCCCGACTCACCTACTAAACCTAAAATTTCTGCCTCATCAATTCTTAAATCTATACCATCTACGGCTTTTACAAATCCAACAGTTCTTCTTAATATTCCCCTATTTATGGGAAAATATTTTTTTAACCCTTGCAACTCCAATAAGGCCACACTCATGACAACTTCACTGCCTCCAAAAGCTCTTTTGTGTAACTGTGATTTGGATTATTTAATATATCTTTTGTTCGACCAAATTCTAAAATTTTGCCTTGATAAATAATTGCTACTTTATCTGCAAAAGCTTCAACCAAACCAAAGTCATGGGTAATTAAAAGAATGGATAAACTTAACTTTCGTTTAATATTTAAAAATAAATCCATAATCTTTGCCTGAATAGTCACATCAAGATTACTGGTTGCTTCGTCGGCAATGAGGAGCTTTGGCTTTGAGGCAATTGCCTGCGCAATTATCGCTCGCTGACGCATCCCAGCACTTAATTGATGAGGATAATAAGAGACTGCTTCTTGAGCTCGTGGCATTTCTACATCCTTAAGCAAGTATTGGACTTCTTTTTCAATCTCTCTTTTAGAGAGATTTGTGTTTAAGCGTAAAACCTCTCTTATCTGAAAACCAATAGTAAATACAGGGTTTAAGGCGCTTAGTGGCTCTTGAAAAATATAACTAATTTTCCTACCACGAATCTGGCGCAATTTGTCTTCGGAAAGCCTCAATAAATCCTGGCCCTCAAAAATTATCTCTCCCTCAATAATTTTAGCATTAAAGGGCAAAAGTCTTAAGATTGATAAGCCAGTTATTGTTTTGCCAGAGCCAGAGCCGCCTACTAAAGCCACAATCTCTTGTTCTTTTATCTCTAAAGATAAACCATTGATAACCGGTGGAATTGAATCATCATTATAAAAATTTACTTTTAGATTTTTTATCTCCAAAAGGTTCTTAGACATTTAATCCTTCTTTAAAGATTTAAACATTGGGTCAAGCATATCCCTAAAGGCATCTCCCAAAAGATTAAAGCATATAACTGTTAAAAAAATTAGAAATCCGGGGATAAGAATCCAAGGAGAGAATTTTATGGGAATAATACCCATTGCCTCAGATAATAAATTCCCCCAGCTGGGAATGGGATCTTGAATGCCAAGCCCTAAAAGGCTTAAACCCGATTCTCCCAAAATATACCCAGGAATTGACAGGGTTGCCGCAACAATTGAATAAGAAAATGTATGTGGCAAGATATGTCTACGGATTATTGCCATATTTGAAAGGCCTTGGGTTTTAGCGGCTAAAACATATTCTCGCTCACGCAAAGAAATACTCATTCCCCTTACCACCCTGGCTAATCCTGCCCAGCCGATAAAAGAAAAAATAAATACAATTAGAAGATAAACCTGCAATGAACTTAAATTCGGGGGAAAGGCAGCCCTCAAAGCCAGCATCAGATAAAAGCCGGGAACCATCATAATCATTTCGCAGATTCTCATTACTAAATTATCCACCCAACCTCCGCAATAACCCGCAATACCGCCAATAAGAAGTCCTAGGATAAAAGAAATTACAACACCAATTAAACCTACAGACAAGGAAATCCTAGCACCATAAAGCGCTCGCGAAAAAATATCTCTGCCCCTTGAATCAGCACCCCAGAGATAAATCCTTGCCTCCTTTTCCACGCCATAAAAATGGTAATCACAGGAAAATAAACCGAGTAATTTATAAAAATCTCCTTTTACAAATAATTTAATGGGAAATATTTTTGTTTTGTCAATTTTATAAACTCGCCCATGGAATTTATTAAATGTCAAGTTTACCTTATAAATAAAAGGCCAAGTTATACCACTGTTATCGAGAAAATGTATCTTTGAAGGCGGACAATAAGAATAAGTTCTTTCTTCATTATCATAAGAATATGGTGAAATAAAATCTGCAAATATGGCACAAATGTACAGAATACCTAAAACAATGATACTACCAAGTGCAATGGGATGCCTTCTTAAGCTTTTTAAAATATTCTGGAATTGGTTCATTCTTAATAAACTTCTTTAATCGTAGCGGATTCGTGGGTCAAACCACGCCAATAAACAGTCACTTATTAGATTTCCACCCAGAAGTAAAATGCCACCCATAAGCATACTGGCCATCACTAAATAAATGTCTTGTGCCCTCACTGCTGTAAGCATAACAGAACCCAGGCCCGGCCAATTGCAGATAATTTCAATTAATGCCTCGCCGCTTAAAAGGTCAGACAAATGATAACCAAATATTGTAACTAACGGGTTTATGGCATTACGCAGCGCATGAACATAAATAACCCTTCTTTCTGGCAAGCCTTTTGCGCGAGCTGCTAAAATGTATTGTTGTCGCAAATTCTCTAAAAGATTTCCCCGCATAATGCGCTGTAAACTTGCAATCGCGGCAAAGGAAATCACAATTGTAGGAATTAATAAATGCTTAAGAATATCAAGAGCCTTAGCTGGTGCACTAAAGGAATCGAAGTTTGCTGAATGCATTCCTCCTAATGGAATAATTCTTAGGTTACTGGCTAAAAAAAGTAAAATCATAGCCAGAAAGAAATTTGGCATGGATAAACTTAAGAATGACAGGAACTGAAAAAATTTATCAATAAAGCGGTTATGGTTTACTGCAGCTAAAATCCCCAAAGGAAGCGCAACGCTCCATGTAAATATCAAAGCGCTTACAGAGAGAATAAGCGTATTAAATATCCGATTTAAAATAATTTTAGAAACTGGTGAATTATAAAAAAATGAATAACCCAAATCAAATCTCAATAAATTGTTTAACCAAAAAAGATATTGAACGATTGCAGGTTTATCCAAATGATATAACTTCTCATAATTAATAATTGTCTCTTCTGAAATCTGTGGCTCTAACCTTAAGGTGTCAAAAAAATTACCCGGGGCAAGTTGAATAAACATAAATGTCATTAATGAAATCACAAAAAGTAAGGGTATGGAAATTAGAATTCGTCTTAAAATGTAATTTGACATCTAAAGAATTATTTTTTAATATAAATCTCTTCTAAATTGTGAAATGCGCCACCATATGGAGTAGGATTCAAATTCCCAAATTTATTTCTAACGGCAAAAATGTCTGCTGCTAAAACAGTATAAATTAAGGGAAGCTTAAGAGAAACAATTAACTGCCATTCATCGTAGAGAATTTTTCTTTTTTCTTCATTTAACTCTTGAACAGCGGTATTAAAAATCTCGTCAATCCTTTTTTCCCAATCTGTTATTGGACTTTTTTGTTTAGGATGCCACATATGTAATTGTCCATTAGATGCCCAGACATTTTTGCCAAAGTGCGGCTCAAGACCTCCGGTTAAACCAATGATTACAGCATCCCAATCATAGGTTGAAGCAAGTTTTCCTACAAGATAATTAAATTCTAAACTTAAAAAATTTACTTTCATTCCTAAACTTTCTAAGTCACGGCGAATAATTGCAGCAATCTGAGTCCGAGTTGCATCGCCAGAATTAGTATAAAGGTTAAATTCAATTTTATTGCCAGAATCATCCTCGATTATGCCATCATTATTCTTATCTACAAAACCTGCCTCTTGCAGAATTTTCTTAGCTTTTTTTAAATCATAATCATATTTAATGACATTGGGATTATAAAAAAACCCGCTGCTTGGGCTCATCGAAGAGTCTTGGCTAAATCCTAAGCCATTCATCAAAATATCAATTATCCTTTTTTTGTCAATTGAATGGGCAATTGCTTGCCTGAATTTAAGATTTCTAAACCAATAAAGTTTTTTTGGTTCAACAAAAGGTCTGCCAGTTTTAGGATTAAAACCTGAATTTTGGTTAAACACAATAAAATTACTGCCAAAATCAGGTCCTACCTCAAAGATGGTAAAGTTTCCTTTTTTTTCTAAGGGTTTTAAAAGCGGATAATCAATACCCCTTAAACCATAATAATCTAACTCTCCTTCTTGAAATTTTAAGAGTGCGGTATCTTGATTTTGCACAATCAAAAAAATAATTTTCTCTAAATAAGGCAACTGCTGATTATCCTTTGACCTTTTCCAATACAGTGAATTTCGTTTTAAAACTATTCTTTCTCCCGGCAAATATTTATCCAGTAAAAATGGACCTGTTCCTACAATATCCTGTGGTTTAGCATCTGTTCCCCAAGCAAAATTAAATCTTCCCCCTTTAACCTTATCCTCTAAAATATGTTTGGGCAAGATTTCCTGTTGGAGACTGCGCAAAAATGGCGCAAACCTTACAGGCAAAATAAATCTAACTGTAAAATCATCAATTTTTTCTAGCTTAAATTTTTTGCCATCAACTGTAAAGATATCTCTGCTAGAATTTGGTATATTGTCGTTATAGATAAGCTCATTAAAGGTAAAGATGACATCATCTGCAGAAAATTTTTTTCTATCAGACCAAAACACATCTTGGCGTAGATAAAAATCCCACACCAAACCATTGTTGCTTATCTTCCAACTCTTAGCAAGATTTGGTTCTACATTAAGGGTTGCTGCATTAGTCTTGGTTAAGCCTTCAAAGATAATTCCAGTTATGCTAGTTGTAGAAGTTTCCTTGGCTAGAATAGGATTAAATGAACGGGGCTCAGAAGTTACAGCTAAAACTATTGCTCCGCCATGCTTTGAAGATACCTCATTAGCAGAAATTGCTTTTATAGGATAAATTAATAAAAAAACTACCATTATCCATGGTAGTCTTTTAAAAATTTTCCCTAGCAAAAAGAAATTATTTTGTCTGTTGTTTATCTTTCTCTGGCACAAAATCTTGCTTAACTTTAGTCTCTTCCTGTTTTAATTCCTGATTCTGCACAAGCCCTTGATTGGCTTCTTTAAGTGGTAGTTGTTTGGCGGGGGTTTCAATTTGTTTTAAATGTCTTTCCTTCTCCAATAAGGAACGACTCTGTTGTGTAGATAGTATTGCAAGTGCGACACATGTAAATAAGAAAATAACTGTTAAGATTGATGTAGTTCTGACCATAAATGAATTTGTTTTAGTTCCGAATATTGACTCAGCGCCTAAAAAGCTTTCTGTTAAACCAGAACCCCTGCCTGACTGAATAAGTATAACTGTAATTAGAAGTAAACTTGTTGTGACATGAAAAATAATTATAAAAATAAACATGTTTATTTCCCTACCTTTAATGAGACCATAATTTACGGAAACTTAAGTTGACGTAAATTGTTTGGTCGAATTAAACCCAGCACTAATTTTTGTAATAGTACTTTTTAATATTAATATAGTTTATCGTTGATGCCCCCCAGAGTCATTCATAAGTGCTCTTTCAAAAATTAGTGCTGGGTAAATTCAGCCAACGAACTTATGTCGCTATTGCTTCCATAAGTTCGGGCTTCATTTACCTACCTTTAAGCTATTTCTGACAATACTCGTAAATAATTCTGCATCTAAACTGGCTCCACCAACAAGCGCGCCATCAATATCCTCTTCGCTAATTAACTGAAAGATATTCTCCGGTTTAACGCTTCCGCCATATTGAATGCGCAAATTCCCTGCTAAATCCTCATCATAAAATTTGACTAAAAGACTCCTGATGTATTTATGTACCTCTTGAGCTTGTTTAGGTAAAGCAGTTTTTCCTGTGCCTATTGCCCAGACAGGCTCATAAGCAATCACTAATTTTCTGGCTTCCTCCTTTTCTATTGCATCAAGGCATTCTTCTAACTGCTGCTTAATAACCTCAAAGGTTCTATTCTCTTCTCTCTGGCTCAAATTCTCTCCTACGCATACAATAGGTGTTAAATTAAATTTCAAAGCAGCTTTGATTTTTTTATTTACTGACTGGCTTGTCTCGCCAAAGTAAATTCTTCTTTCAGAATGGCCAAGTATCACAAAATCTGCGCCAGCATCCTTAACCATTAAACCAGAAACTCCTCCGGTAAAAGCCCCTTGCTCTTCCCAATGCATATCTTGAGCACCCAATTGTAGATTTGAACCAGAGATAACTTCGTACACTTCAGCCAAAGAAGTAAAGGCAGGACAAATTACAATATCAATAGTTGTAACATCAAAGAGATTTCTTTTTAAACCATTGGCTAAGTCAATTGCCTCTAGAATGGTTTTAAACATTTTCCAGTTGCCGGCAATGATAAGTTTTCTCATTGTTTTTTTATTTATCTAATAAACAAGCAATTCCTGGTAAAACCTTGCCTTCCATATACTCCAAAGAAGCACCCCCTCCAGTTGAAATATGGGTCAATTTATCTTCTAATTTAAATTTTAACATAGCTGCGGCTGTATCGCCTCCGCCGATAACTGTCACTGCATCTTTTAGATTAGCAATAAAATCAGCCACATCTTTTGTACCTCCGGCAAATGCATCAATTTCACAAATGCCTAAGGGGCCATTCCAGGCAATGGTCTTAGCATTTTTTAAGGAATCTTTAAATAACTTTATTGATTCTGGGCCGATATCCACTGCAATCCAATCATCAGGTATATCATCCTTAACAATCTTTAAATTTGCAGCAGTGTCTATTTTTTGTGTAATTAAATGGTCAACGGGCAAAACAATTTTTATTCTTGCTTTTTTAGCCTTTTCCAGAATTTCTTTGGCGGCTTCAACCTTGTCAGCTTCTAATTTAGAATTTCCTATTTTAAAACCTTGTGCCTTTAAGAATGTGTAAGCCATACCGCCGCCAATCAAAATCGCATCTACCTTTGCTAAAAGATTTTCAATTACTCCAATCTTATCTGATACTTTGGCACCACCTAAAATAAGCATAAATGGCTTTAAAGGCTTCTCTAGCGCCTTGCCTAAATAGGTTATCTCTTTTTCTAACAGAAAGCCAGACACCGAAGGAAGATACCTTGCTATCCCTTCTGTTGAAGCGTGTGCCCTGTGTGCACTGCCAAAGGCATCAAAAACAAATATATCTGCAAGGGATGCCAACTTTTTAGCAAATTCAGGATCGTTTTTTTCTTCTTCGGGATAGAAACGTAGATTCTCTAAAAGCAAAACCCTTTCTTTCGAATTATCTATCTGTGAACTAACCTCAGCAGATACACAATCATCAAGTTTTTTAACTGGCTCTTTTAACAATTCCTGCAAACGTTTAGCCACAGGATTAAGTCTTAAATTTTCTACTACCCTTCCATTAGGCCTGCCAAGATGACTCATCAAAATAACCTTTTTTGCAGATTTATCTAAAACGTACTGGATAGTCGGAAGCGCTTCTCTGATACGCCTGTCGTCGGTAATCCTTAATTCTTTATCCAGAGGCACATTAAAATCAACCCTGATAATTACCTTTTTATTTTTTAAGTCGATATCCCTAATTGTCTTTTTTTCCATTTATTTACCAATACCCTGTTTGAAAATTCTTCTATAACAAAAAATAGATAAAGCGATAATTAGAACCCATGATAAAAGCATAAAAATCCAACCACTTAATTTCATTTTATTAAAATTAGAATTTAAGCCTGATAGCTAAATCTAAAAGTGTGGTGACAATAAATTTCTGAAAGAAATAAATGATTAAAAAAGCAATGATGGGAGAAATGTCAATTCCTAACCTCCAACTTAAAGGAATAATCTTCCTTATGGGGTAAAGAATTGGCTCTGTAGCATTATACAAAAATTGCACAATAGGATTAAAGGGATCAGCATTTACCCAGCTAATTATTGCGCGAATTATTATCAGCCAGTAATAGATGGTTAAAACGATACTGATGATACCGGCTAATGCTGAAATTAAATTTGCTAAAATAAACATTTATTCTGTTAGTTTTCCCTAAAAAACAATTTAGGCAAGATTAAAATCCTAATTTGGCAATAAACTCAACTAAATCCACAACGCGGCAAGAATATCCCCACTCATTATCATACCAGCCCATTATCTTGACAAAGTTGCCATTAACTACTTTAGTGAGCTCTGCATCAAAAATGCAAGAATGGGGATTGCCATAAAAATCCTTGGAAACCAATGGCACATCCAGATACTGCAAAATTCCTTTTAGCGCTCCTTCAGATACCTTTTTAAAGGCGGCATTTACAGAATCAACTGAAGTTTGCTTTTCCAATTCACAAGTTAAGTCTGTAAGCGAAACATTAGGGGTAGGCACTCGAATTGCCAAACCATCCATCTTTCCCTTTAACTGCGGCAAGACTGCTCCAATTGCCTTGGCTGCACCTGTGGAGGTGGGAATTATTGAAACAGCGGCTGCCCTAGCACGTCTTAAATCCTTGTGAGGTAAATCTAAAATTCTCTGGTCATTAGTATAAGAATGTATTGTTGTCATAAGCCCACTTATAATGCCAAAATTATCCAAAAGCACTTTTGCCATAGGAGCTAAACAATTAGTTGTGCAAGAGGCATTGGAAATAATCTGGTGTTTTTTGGGGTCATACATTTTTTCATTTACACCCAAAACTACTGTAATGTCTTCGCCCTTTGCTGGAGCACTGATAATTACCTTTTTTGCGCCTTGATTAATGTGTCCGACTGCCTTTTCCCTCTCGGTAAATACGCCCGATGACTCCACCACAATCTCCACTCCTAAATCCTTCCAAGGAATTTCTGCTGGGGATTTGAAACTCAATATTTTTATCTCTTTTCCATCTACAACTAAGCTATTTTCTTTCTCTTCGACCTCGGCCTTAAGCTCTCCGAAATTGGAATCGTATTTTAAAAGATGAGCCAAGGTTTTTGTACCAACCGGCAAGTCGTTTACTGCTACAAATTCAATATCGCGGCGATTATAACCCGCGCGATAAACCAATCTTCCAATTCTGCCAAAACCATTAATTCCAACCTTAACTGACATTTTTAAAACCTCCTTTAATGACTACACAAGTTATAGAATCCCGAAGGCGGAGACATAAGTTATGTCTTCATTTGACTTCTCTTAAATATTTAGCTGATAAATGTGGCGGTATTGTCACTATGTAAAAACCCGTGCCCCATTCAAAACCAGCAACGCGTGTAAGTTTTGGCATAATTTCTACATGCCAATGGTAACTATCTTTGTTTTCCTCGTCTAATGGTGAACTATGGATTATAAAATTGTAAGAAGGATTATGTAGCGTAACTTTGATACGCATTAAAATATCCTTTAGGAGCTTGGCTAAGTCACAGATTTCTTCCTGCATCATATGACAAAAATAGGGGTTGTGTCTTTTGGGAACAATCCAGACCTCAAAGGGAAAACGGGGCGCAAAAGGAGAGAATGCAATAAAATTCCTATTCTCAATAATTATCCTTTCTTTATCCTGATATTCCTGATAAATCATATCGCAGAAAATACATCTTTCACGATATTCAAAATAATCGCGTGCACCCTTTAACTCCTCATGCACATTCTTAGGCACCATAGGTAGAGCAATTAACTGTGTGTGGCTATGCTCAAGCGAGGCCCCTGCAGACTTGCCGTAATTTTTAAAAATTAATATATATTTAAACCGTTTATCCTTGATAAGATCTAACGCGCGAGAGCAATATTTAGAAATCACATCGCAAAATTCAGTATCTAACAAATCTGTAAGCGTCTTATTATGATAGGGTGTTTCAATAATCACTTCGTGTGCTCCTATGCCATTACTCATATCAAAGATTCCCATTCCTCGCCTATTTAACTCTCCTTCAATTTGCAAAGCAGGAAATTTATTGGCAACTACCCTCACACTCCAACCAGCGGTATTGGGTTTTGTGCTGGGCTCCCTAACTACATCTATCTCAGGGGGTGTTAAAGACTCATTACCATAACAAAACGGGCAGTTATTTGATTGTGTTAAGGTATGCTCTTCTATCTCAAAATCTTCTGGACCACTGGGGTCATCAGTATTAACGATTACCCATCTACCCACAATTGGCTCACGTCTTAGTTCAGCCATGTTAAACTCCTATTTCTCTTAAAAACTTAGCTGCTACCTCTGGCTGTAGGGGACAGATATAAAAACCGGTTCCCCATTCAAAGCCAGCCACCCGTGTTAGTCGCGGCATTATTTCGATATGCCAGTGGTAGTCCTCGCTTATTGTCTTCCAATAACCGGTTTTTGGCCTTTTAAAAGGAGCAGTATGAATTATGTAGTTATAAGCTGGGTTGCCTAAGCCCAGTTTAATTTTAGAAAGTATTGCCTTAACAGTCTTAGCCAAATCCCGGCGAGAAAATTCATCTTTGGCAAAATCACAGTGATGCCTTTTAGGCAAAATCCAAACCTCAAAAGGAAATCGTGAGGCAAAAGGAGCAATGGCTATAAATCCATCTACATCTAAAATTACCCTTTCTTGCAAAGAAAGCTCTTGACTGATTAAATCACAAAAGATACACCGCTCGTGATATTCAAAATAATGGCGGCTGCCTGCTAATTCCTCTTTCACGCGTTTAGGATTTACCGGGGTAGCGATAAGTTGGGAGCGGGAATGTTTTATCCTCCCGCCACCAGCAACCCAACCATAATTTTTAAATACTAATGCATACTTAAACCGATGGTCTCTTTCTAAGTCATTAATTCGCATAATATAACAACCAAAAACCTTATCAATCTGCTCTTCGCTCAAGTCTGCCATGTTATCAATATGACGCGGAGATTCAATTACAATCTCATGAGCGCCAATGCCATTCATTAAATCATACATTCCTTCACCATGCCTATCCAGATTTCCTTCAATTCTTAAAATGGGTTTAATGCTGGGAACAACCCTTATATCCCATGCTGGCGAATTAACCTTGGAAGGAGTTGTGCGGATTGCGTAAATTTCAGGAGGGGTCTGCGACTCATTACCTTCACAAAAAGGACACTCTCCCTGTTCTGGAGGGCCGGATATCTCACTGCGAAAATCATCAGGCCGTTTTGCCCTTTCTGTAGCAATGATAACCCAACGACCGATAATGGGATCTTTTCTTAGTTCTGGCATTTTTAGATAACTTCCATTATTATAACCCAATAAAAGACTTAAAAATTATACCAATTTAATATAACTAATGCAAGGTTTTTTTAACCCAATTTATCTCCTATAGTAATTTTGTGTCCTAAGATAAATTCCCAAGCAGCTATTTTCTTGCCTGATTCAATTTGTAGCTGTTTAACCTTAACGGCATCTTTGCCAGCGGCAATAATAATTGCATCAGGCGTAACTTGAATAACACAACCAGCCAAATTAGCGTTTTCTTTTAAGTAAAAAATCTCTGTCTGATGTATTTTTAAGATTTTGCCCTTTAAATAAGTAAAACTTCCCGGCCAAGGAACTAACCCCCTCACCTTATTATGAATTTTTATGGCTTCATCATGCCAATTAATCAAACCATCTGGTTTTTTTAATTTTGGAGCAATTGTAACATTTGCCTCGTCTTGAATAGTTAAAGAAAAATTATTTAATTTTACGGACTCAATTGTTCTTATGAGTAACTCTGATGCCAGAATTTTAAGTCTTTCTCTTAAGGTAATTGCCGTATCGCTATCTTCAATCTTAATAGATTCTTGAGCTATGATTTCTCCAGCATCCATAAATTCATTCATCTTTATAATGCTTACACCCGTTGTTGTATCGCCATTAATTAAAGCCCAATTAATGGGAGCAGCTCCTCTATATTTAGGAAGAAGTGAGCCATGAATATTTAAAGGAAATATTTTCGGAATTTCTAAAATCTCTTTAGGTATAATCTTGCCATAGGCAACAACCACAAATAAGTCTGGATTAAAAACTTTTAACCGATTTACAAAATTACTGTCTTTCAAAGTTTCTGGCTGGATTACTTCAAGGTTTCTTGGGAGTGCAAATTCTTTAACCGCTGAAAAGCCAAAATGTAAGAACCTCCCCTTTTTTTTATCTGTCTGCGTTACAACTGCACAAATTTCTTCTTTAGAACTAACTAATTTTTCTAAAGCGGGAAGCGCAAATATATCTGAACCAAAAAATATAATTTTCATATGTCCACATTTACAACTACTATTATACCAGATTTCTTACCTTGCAGTCTTAAACCATTTTTAATCAGCTGATTTGTTTTTTTAATAATCTTTCCCTTAATAAGAATTTGCCATCTGAAACTGCCCCTAAGTTTATCTGGAATATCCGCCAAAGGCTCATATATTTCTATATCCTTTGATTTATTTAACCGTTTCAGAGTTTCGTGTAAGGAAAATGAGAAATTTTTAACAGCTTCTAATCTCTTGCCTCTTACCATAATAAAAATAAAATGCCTAAAAGGCGGAAAACCCAAACTTCTGCGTTCCCTTAATTCTTTTTTATAAAAATGTGGGAAATCTTTCTCTGCAGCAGAAAGGATAGAATAATGCTTTGGATTATGCGTTTGAACAATTATTTCCTGTTTTGCTAACTGGCTTAATTTTATTAATAGAGAAAATGTTTTTTCTGCCGCCCTAAAATCTAATCTATTTAAAGCAGAATCTATAGCCACAACCCCAATTAAATCTGCAAAAATCAGATTGTAACTCTTTAAAATCATTTGAGTAGAAATAAGAATATCAAATTTATCCTTAATTATCCCGGTTTCTTTGTCAAGTCGTCGTACTTTCTTATCGGGAAAAAGGCGGCTGGCTTCACTTTCAAGCGTTTCCGTTCCCATAACAGAATAGCGCATATAAGAGGCATTACAGTTAGGACATAATAGAAGAGGCTCTATCTGATAATTACAGAATCTACACAAAAGTTTTTTCTTGTCAAAATGATAAGTTAAACTCGCATTACATCGGCTGCACTTCAAAGTTAGATTGCATTTTTTGCAACGAACGATGTTACTGAAACCCTTTCGATTAATAAAAATGATTACCTTTCCCGCATCTTGCAAAATTTTTCGCATTCTAATCTCTAAGGGGAGAGAAATAATCTGGTTTCTTTTTCTATTTTCATAGGAGAACCTTGCCATATCTATAACTTTTATGGGGGCTAATTGTTTTTCATCCTTTAGGAATAAGAACTTGAATCTATTTTTCTTGACAAGATGGTATATCTCTATAGAAGGTGTGGGGCTGGCTAAGATTAAATTTATGCGGTTTAGTTTTGCACGCATCAATGCAACATCACGTGCATGATAAAAAGGCATCTGTTGCTGTTTGTAAGAAGGGCTGTCCTCTTCATCAATTATGATTAACTTTAGGTTTTTAAAGGGGGCAAAAATTGCTGACCTCGTACCAATTGCTATATTAACAACTCCATTTTTTACCTTCTGCCACTCTATAGCTTGACGGTTAGGACTTAGTTTTCGATTAAAAACTGCAACGACATCTTTTACACCAGCATCCTTTAATTTATTTAATACAAATGGTATGTATAACACCTCTGGAACCAGAAAAATAACCGCTCCCTTGACTCGTAAGCAATCAAGAATTTCTTTAAAGAAAATTTCCCATTTCTTTTTGCCAGAGAAATCCTGAATAAGTTTTATTGAAGAATTATTTTTTTCGTTTTCATATGCGATTGGTTTATTTAGCAGGACATTCATTCCACTTTTTAAACCAATAGGCAAACTTGTTTCTATCGCCTCTCCCAAAGAGCAGCTGTAATATGTGTTAAAATTTTTAAGGAATCTTAAATAATCCTTATCAAAAATTGGCTCTTCATCAATCAATGAGATAACCCATTTAATTTTCTTAAAACTGCTAAAGGCGTTAAGGCCTACAATATACCCAACTTTCCTCTTTTCTCTAAAAGGCACCCAAACCCGACAGCCAACCTTTATTCTATTAACCAATTCATCTGGAATTAAATAATCAAAGATAGTTTCGATAGGCAGCCCTACAACAACATTTGCAATATTTCTTTTCATTAGATAAGCTTAAGTAATTCTTCTGCAGAATTAGCCTTAGGGAATTTGGCTAAACGTAACTTAAATTGCTCTAAAGAATCTTTATTATTTTTAAACTGGGTAATTATTTCTTTTATTTGAAATAAATTTTTTGCATTCACAGCCAATCCGTTATCTTGAAAAAACTTTGCATTATTCGTTTCCTGACCAGGAATTGGTGAAATAAAAATCATCGGTAAATTTTTAACCAATGCTTCAGAGATAGTTAATCCCCCCGGTTTTGTAACAATTACATCTACCACAGACATAAGCTCATGCATATTCGTAATCAATCCAAATACCTTTAAGTTTTCATGATTAATTGAGCTTAACTTTTGAAATAGCCTTTTATTATTTCCACAAACAATTAATAGTTGTACTTCATCTCTTAGTAGGTTGACCACTTGCTCAATTATCTTAAATCCAAAAGTGCCGGTTGCAACAAGCGCGCTGAATTTATTAGGATTTAAATTTAATCTTTGGCAAATATCATTTCTATCAGTCTCTAAAAAAAACTTAGAATCTATAGGAATGCCTGTAATCCTAATCTTCTCTTCTACAACGCCTAATGACAGCAGTTGCTCCTTTGTCTTCCAGCAAGCAACTAAATATTTATCTACGCCATCTGACAACCAATAATGGTGCACCAAGAAATCTGTGATAATGCAAATAAGCTCTGCTTCAACTAAATTTTTCTTTTTTAATTCTGAAATAACTTCATTTGCAAAAAAATGGGTTGAGATTATTACATCAGGCTTTTCCTTCATAAGAAAAGTTCTTAACTTAGGAGAATTTAAATTATTATTAAAAAAACTAAAAAATGAATTAAGAAATGTATGGCGAGGTTTATCTGTGTGGCGATAAAAAAAACCCCAAACCGACGGAAAGTGAGTTACTAAAAAGGCATAACCTTTTTTATATAAGAATTTAAATAAGCTATTTGTGAAATCAAAGGAATCAATGATTGCAACATTATGGCAAGTTTCTTGCCTTATGATATTGAAAATTGCCTCAGCAGCGCGTTTGTGTCCTTGACCGGCTGAGGCATGGATAATCAAAATTTTCATTGAGGATTATTTTTGAGGCAGTTAATAAGTCTTTGACAATATAATCGGGCTTAACTTTCCAATTTCTCTTATTGTGTTGCCGTTCCTTTCCAGAAAGCACTAACATGGTTGAACAACCTGCATTTTTTCCTGTTGCCATATCCAAAATACTATCACCTACAAAAAAGGCATTTTTTTTGGTTATTTTTTTATTTCCTAAAATTCTTAATGCCTTTTCAATAAGCCCTAACTTGGGTTTTCTGCAGGAACAGTTATCAGCCTCTTGATGTATACAATACAAAACAGATCTTATTCTCCCTTTGCCAAGGCGTATTTTCTCAAGCATATTTTTAGTAATATGTTGTAATTTATTTTTAGTAAAAATTCCTTTGTTGACGCCAGCCTGATTGGAAATAACAAAGATATTAAATTTTGCCTGGCTTAATTTCTTAATCGCCTCTAAGCTTCCGGGTAGAAAATGAAATTCCCTTAATTTAGTAACATATTTTTTTCTTCCGGGATAACGGTTAATTACTCCATCCCTATCAAGAAAAATAATTTTCATTGCATCTTACCCATCTAAGAAGTCTGATTATCCCTTCCTTAACGCCAATTGTTGGTTGCCAATTAAGCCTTTCTCTAATTTTTGAAATGTCTGAGATATAAACCTTTTGGTCAGAAGGCCGCCAAGAGGCAAATCTTACCTTTGGTCTTTTACAAGTCTGCCTCTCAATCTCTTCTAAAAATTCTAAAAGTGAAATGGTATTATTCTTGCCGCCACCGATATTAAATAATTCAAACTTGGATTTGGATTTAATAAATTTATCAAAGCCTTCAACCAAATCTGTAACATACAATAGGTCTCTTACCTGCTTGCCATTGCCATAAATTGTAATTGGTTTTTTAAAGAGTGTGGCAATAATAAACCAAGCTACCCACCCTTGGTCCTCAAAACCAAATTGCCGTGTCCCATAAATACAGGACATCCTAAACACAGCTGTCTTCATTTTATATATGTGGGCGTATTCCTGGACGTATAAATCACCTGTAAGCTTGCTGACTCCATAAGGGGTATGTCCTGTTAAATCTGTAGACATTGCCTCAGAAACTCCACGAACACCATCGTAAGCATAACGGCTTTTCAATTCCTTTAAAGGTATTTTATCCACATTTTCTCCATAGACTTTGTTTGTGGAACAATAAACAAAGGCTGCTTTTGGGTTGACTTTACGTGTGCATTCTAAGACATTGAGTGTGCCAAAGGCATTAATGCTAAAATCTTCTTTGGGTATCCTCACCGAAGAAGGAACTCCCGGCTGGCCAGCAGTATGAATCACCGCATCAACACCTTTGCCTAATGCCTTGAAAACATCTCTTTCGTTTCGCACATCTCCCTTAATACGAATTATATTTTTATACCTCTTAAGATAATTCCAGTTGTATTTCACTGTTTCTTTGTCAAAACCAAAAATCTTTGAACGCATCAAATTATCCAGAATCACGACCCTATCATTCTTTAATGCAAAGTATTCTGCACAATGCGAGCCAACCAAACCTGCGCCACCGGTAATTAATATCTTCATTTAATCATCTCCTTTAAGATAACTTTGCATTTCGCGATATTTAACGAAACTTATCACCTGATACAAACTGGCAAAAAATGCAATCATAAAACCTACAAAACCATCCTTGTAACCTTTTTTCACAAAAAAAGAGCGGATAAATCTATCAATTGTCCGCCAGATTGCTCTTCCTAAACTCATATGTCTATTTGTAGTTATCCATTTTTTTGCCTCCAGCGTAGTTTGGCGGTTTAGGCTGGCAAAAAAATGCTCTAAATTAGGATAACCTTTATGGATAATATCTTTGGTTAAACGAGACTCCTTGCCTTCTAAAAATGCACGAGGGTGAACCTCAACCTCTTCATATTGAAACTTGTCTTTCTTAAATAAACGTAGTTTACTGGCAGGATACCAACCACTATGCTTAACCCAATAATTACCAATATAATTTCTTAAAGGAATAGAAAAACCATTATACATTGTATTATTTTTAAGTACCAAGGAGATTTCTTCTTGTAATTGGGCACTTACCATTTCATCGGCATCCAAACTTAGAACCCACTCATTTTTTGCCTGGGAGTAAGCCCAGTTACGTTGAATGCCTTCCACATCCATTTTTCTTATAAAAACCTTATCTGTAAAATTATTGGCAATTTCTCTAGTCTTATCACTACTCTCATCATCGACCACGATAATCTCGTCTGTCCAGCCAAAAACGCTATTTAAGCATTCAGCAATATTATCTTGCTCATTCTTGGTTAAAACAACTACTGTTAAGGCAAGCTTATCTGCCATCTATTAAGTCCTTAAGAATCTTGGCTACGAATTTTATCTTTTCCTTGCTTAAATGAGGCGACATGGGTAGAGAAATTATTTCTGAGGCAACTTTTTCTGCTATCGGGAAGTCACCCTTTTTATATCCTAATTCCTGATATGCCTCTTGCAAGTGTAAAGGAAAAGGATAGTGAATAAGTGCATTGATGCCTTTTTTGAGCATACTTTCAATAATAAAATCTCTTTTTTTAACCCTCACTGCATAGATATGAAAAATGTGGTTTCTATTTTCAGCCTGAAAGGGAGTTATTATCTTTTCTTCGTCTTTTAAAAGACTATTATAAAGGGAAGCATTTTCTTGACGCATTTTATTCCATTTATCAAGATGTTTTAGTTTTGCAGTCAGCATAACTGCCTGCATTGTGTCCAGACGAGAGTTATATCCTTTGATTGTATGTTTGTATCTTCCTAATCGTCCACAGTCCCTAAGCATGGTTAATTTCTCATATATCTTTTTATTGTCAGTTACAACCATTCCACCATCGCCAAAAGCACCTAAATTTTTAGTAGGATAAAAACTAAAACAACCCACATCTGACATTGAACCGCAAGACCTTCCTTTGTATTGTGCACCGTGCGCCTGTGCGGCATCTTCGATTATCTTCAATTTATGTCTTTTAGCAATTGCAATTATCTCATCCATGTCAGCGCTCTGTCCATAGAGGTGGACTGGAATAATTGCCTTAGTTTTTTTAGTAACTGCCTTTTCGATTTTTTTAACATCGATTGTTTTGGTTTTTTCATCAATATCTACAAATACCACCTTTGCACCTGTATAAGTAACTGCAAAGGCTGTTGCAATAAATGTAAAGGCAGGAACAATTACCTCATCACCCTGCCCAATTCCTAAACTTAAACAACCTAAAAATAAGGCATCTGTTCCGGAATTTAGCCCCACGCCAAATTTAGACCCGCAGTAATGAGAAAAAGCTTTCTCAAAATCTTTTACTTCTTTGCCTAAAATAAAATTTGATTTAGAGAAAAGCTTCTTTAAGCCAGCATCGACCTCAGATTTAATTTCTAGATATTGCTGTTTTAAATTTGTAAATTCCACCTTCATAATAATTCCCTGACCTTTTCAAATACAGCGTCTACTTCTAAATCTTCAAGGCATTTTTTATCTTGGCAATTAGACATCTTAAATCTTTGATAACAGGGCTGACAGCTTAAGCCTGCTTTAACTATGCGAGTATTCTCATTATTTGGGTAAGGGCCGTAAACTTTTTCGTCAACTGGTCCACAAATACAAACTGTTTTTAAACCCAAGGCAACCGCTACATGTAAAGGACCGGCATCATTACAAATAGCTATTTTGCATTTTTTTAATAAAGCGGCAAATTGAGCTAATGTTAATACGCCTGCCGTATTTATAATATTTCCCTTTAAAGAAGATTCTATTAATGAAGATTCTATGTTTTTGCAGATGCCTATTTCATCAAAAGAACCAAAAAGAATTATTTTAGCATTATATTTATTTATCAAGGCTTGGCATAAATAAGCAAATTTCTCTTCGCTCCAGCGTAAATAAAAGGCACTCCCTCCCCAGCTTAAGCCCCCTGCAGGAGCAATTCCAATCAATAGGTCATTATCTGTTACCTTGAAACCTTTTAAAAAATTATCTGCCCAATCTGTGTCTTCCTTTGACAAAAATAACTCCATCATTGGCTTATTTTTAACTTCAATATTGAAAAGTTTTAATGCATCTAAGTAATATTCCACCACATGCTTACCATTAAACCCGTCAATATCTATTCTTTCAGTAAGAAATCTGCCGCGGTTTTTATAGTTAAATCCTACGCGTCTTTTTATTCCAGCTAATTGAGAGATTAAATTATAACGATAATCTAAAGAAACATCAAAGGACATATCGAAATGTTCCTTTCTAATGCTGGATAAAAGTTTTAGAGATTCAACCATTCCTTTAATCTTAGATTTAG
Organism: Candidatus Omnitrophota bacterium; assembly: GCA_030692045.1. GTDB lineage: Bacteria > Omnitrophota > Gorgyraeia > JAUYCX01 > JAUYCX01 > JAUYCX01. The sequence continues at coordinate 165,311 of JAUYCX010000049.1, read as the reverse complement.
AATAAATTTTTTTGATATCTCCTTTTGACATTGCAAATATTTTATCAATATAGGGATTATTTTTTAAGATTGGCTCTACCCTCTCATTGCACCAGAAACCAACAAAAATATCTTCGCCTTTTTCTTTTATAGCTCTAATAACGGGGAATGTAAATAACACATCGCCTATGCCGAATGGATTTATAATTAATATTTTCTTATGGCTTAATTCTTTCATAATCGTCTTTAAAACGCACGATATCATCCTCTTGCAGGAGTTTTCCTGTTTGAACTTCAACAATCTTTAAAGGCACCTTTAGGGGATTTTCCAAACGGTGTAATTTATTGGCAGGAATATAAATACTTTCATTTTGATTAACATAGAAATTTTTTCTACCCTTTTGGATTTTTGCTTTTCCTTCAACAACTACCCAGTGTTCGGCGCGCCTTTTATGAAGCTGTAGGCTTAGGCGCTGTCTTGGCTCTATCTCAACTATTTTTATCTTATAGCCCGTGCCTGTATCTAGTATTGTGTAAGAGCCCCACGGTCTTTTAACAGTTTTATGCAGAATTCTTTCTTCGCGCTTATGTTTTTTTAATAGCTCAACTATATTTTTTACATTTTGGGATAATTCACGCCGACAAGCAAGTAGCGCATCAGGGGTATCTATCAAAATTAAATCTTCAAGTCCAACAGTAGCAATAAGTCTTTTTCCTCCCCAAACAAAAATATTTTTGCTTCCGATATCCAAAGAATCTGCCTTAAACACATTTGAGTTTTTATCCTTTTTTAGAACTCCTAATAAGGCATCCCAACTGCCTAAATCTGTCCAACTAATATTGGCGGGAATTGTGATTAATCGTTTTGACTTTTCCAAGACGCCATAATCAATGGAAATAGGCTTTATAGTCTTCCAAATTGGATAAATTTCTTGCATATTTTTAATTTCTTCTAAACTCTTATATAATTCCGGCAGATATTTTTTTATTTCTTCCAGAATTAAACTCGCCTTCCAAATAAAAATTCCACTATTCCAAACATAATTCTTGCTTTTAAGAAATCCTACAGCCTTTTCTAGAGATGGCTTCTCAATAAACTTTTCTACACAGCCAACCCTTATTTTGCCAAGCCGTTTTTTAACAACCTTTATATATCCATAACCAACTTCTGGTCTATTTGGAATAATCCCTAACGTAACCAAAAAATTTTTCTTCGCTAAGTTAACAGCCCTATCAATAACTCTTAGAAAAGCTTTTGGTCTTAATATTAAATGATCAGAAGGTAAAACTAACATAACTGCATCTTTATCTTGAAAAAGTAGCTGCATTGCAACTAAACCGATAGCCGGTGCAGTATTCTTGCCTTCTGGCTCAAGAAGAATATTTTTTTGGGGGATATTAAATTTTGCAATTTGTTTTTTGATATCATGGATATACATAGAGTTAGTAACTAAATAAATATTTTCTTTTCTAATTTTTGTTCTTATGCGCCAAATTGTGTCTTGCAGAAGAGTCTGGCTTCCAAAGACATTTAAGAACTGCTTTGGTTCTTGTTCTCGGCTTAAGGGCCAAAATCGGCTTCCCACTCCTCCGGCTAAGATAACCGCATATAAATTATTTCTCATAGATTCATTCATCTACATATCCTTATGTCTACCCTCTTAAATGTCTTATATCTAACTCGAAATATCCTAAATGGAGACCACCAATATTTGCGACTAATCTTTGCACAATCTTCTCGGCTTAATTGGTGGGATAAAATACGCTCATTCATTACATTAGGGTGCGTACCAAAATATATGGGGAACCTTTCTAAGTTGCCGTAATCATAATTTTGAACTCGTTCTTCTTTGAAAAGTTGAGTAAAACCTATGCTTTCGGCATTTATTCTTCGCTTGGTCATAGTATCAGGTGGCTGAACCCAACCATAATGATAAATAAAGCATCCTGTTTTTATTCTTCTTAAAGGCTTTTTATCTTTCCTTTCAAAACCAAAAGCACCGCTATACAAATGTATCTGCCCATTATTTCTGATAATTCTATCTTCCTTCTGAAACCAACCGCTGTCTATTCTATACCGGTAGAAGCTGCCATAAAAATGCAGCCACTTAAATCGAAGTGCATCTATATTAGCTTCGCTTAAAAACTTTTGCATAATTTTTTTTAAACGCGGTAAATCTTTTTCATGTATTACTTCATCGCTCTGAAGGTAAATTGCCCAATCTCCTTTACATTGCGATAAAGCGATATTTGACTGTTGAGACAAAACCAATTCTCCCTTAGAAAAATCCCAATTATTACGAATAATCTTTAGTTTGGGGTCTTTAATTGATTGAATAAGTTCTAAAGTATTATCTTCGCAGTCTCCTACATTAACGATAAACTCATCACAAATAGGAAGAATTGACTTTATCGATTCCACAACTGGATAATTGAATTTTATAGCATTTCTAACAATTGTAAAACCACTAACCAGCACCAAGGGCCTCCTTATAAACAGAGAACACTTCTTTTGCCGCCCTTTCCCAGGAAAATGATTTTGCCCTCACAAAACCTTTATTTATTAAGGACTCTCTCAAAGATTTATCTTCTAATAATCTTAAAATAGCATCTTTTAATTGTTCTACACTTTGTGGGTCAACTAATAAAGCGGCTTCACCGGCTATCTCTTGGCAAGAAGAAACATTTGAGGTTACAACTGGAACTCCGCTTGCAAATGCTTCCACAATTGGAAAACCAAAACCCTCATAAAATGATGGATAAACAAAAACTTGTGCCTGAGAATACCATGCGGCTAAATTCTCATTTGCAATAAAATCTTTAAAGATAACTTCTTGTGTCAATTTCAATTCTTTAACTAAACTAAAAACTCCCTCACACATCCATCCCTTCATGCCAATAATCATTAGTTTGTGTGCAATATGGTATTGCTTTTTCAAAATATCAAATGCCCTGATTAAATTTTCAATATTTTTTCTCGGCTCAATAGTCCCAACAAATAGTATAATATCTTGTTTTTTAACATCCTGCCAAGAAAACCATGGATTAACTCCAGGATAAACAATTCTAACTATTCTTTCATCTACTGGATACCACTTTAGAAGATCTCTTTTTGTGCATTCTGAGTCAACAACAATCCTTTTGGCAAGCGGCAACACTTCTTTTAGCTGTCTATCTATTGTTTTAATTGTATCCTGCGTATGGCCTTTGGGATAAGCTTTATTTATAACGTCTTGAACAGTCAACACAAGTTGGCAACGCTGAGGCGGTTTCAGGTCAAAGCTTGAGGTATGATAAATATCAACATCCTTTAACAACTTATCAGGCCCAAATGAAAAATAATCTATTCGATGTGAGAAATTTTGACCTGGCAATTTAGGAAGCTTTCTTTTTCTATCAATTATCTTTTTTTTGCTGTAAAGAAAATATTTATTTTCTAAATCAATTTTAGCAAGATGATTTATCAAGCTTAAGATGTATTGACCAATGCCGGTTCTTTGTTTTAAGGTTGAACGAATATCAATGCCGATTTTCATTTTAATCTCTAATTTGCTTTTGCCACAATTGGTCCAATATTTGTCGTTGCTTTAATTAGAAGGGGTATTTTCTGGCTGCCATTATCTAGAAACCAAATTTTAAAGCTTGTTTTATGCCGCGGATTTTTATCTTTTCTTGCAACGCTTGCCTGAATAACCCAAAGTTCATAATTCTTATGTGCAACTTGGATAGATTCCTTTGCTATAACCCTTGCTTTAAGAATATAATTCTTCTGATTTGTGTTCATACTCAATTTGAATTCTTCATTTATGTTAAAAACCTTATTTTGAATATAAAAAATCGCTGAGAGCGGGTCCTGTGCGTGTTCATCAATTACTCGTTCTTCCACACCCCTAAGCCCTTGATATCTCATTATGTGCCTTTTTTGGTCATAGCTAATCTCTCTATCATCATTTGGCTTATTTGATATCTCAAGATGCTGCATAAAATAAATTGAATCTAATTCTTTGGGTTCGATATAAGAATTTATGTTTGCCTTAGCATAAAATAAGCTTTTAAAATAATTTAAAGACTCTGCTTGTGCCCTAATATGAATTAATTCTCTATTCCTAAATGTCTCTATGCCTAAATTTTCAATTTTTGCCTCACCAACAGGAATTACTAACAAAAAGTTAAGTTTAAGTTTGAAGCCTTGACTGCTTAAACCATCTTTCTTTAACAAACTTTTTAGTACTTGAACAGGCCTTTGAGAATTTATCTCAATTATAGAAAAAATAATGCAAAAAATTAAAACCAGCAACAAAGTAAATTTAACTATTTTTTTAAACATCTTTCTCCTTTGTCAAAGTTTACAATTCAAATAATTAGCAGCATATCTTCAAAAAAGCGTATAAATAAAAGGCGCAACTGCCGAAGACTGAGTAAAAAAGATTAAAGAACCCAGAAGCAAAAGCATTATAACTATTGGCATAAGCCACCATTTTTTTCTCTCTTTTAAAAAATACCAGAATTCTTTCAATATATAGAGCTTACTCATATTCACCCCTTTTAGAATTGTCTTTCATACTGCCGTTTAACAAATGCCTTTTTGTCCTGCTTTATCCAATAGGAATCCTGGGATTTATCAATCTTTCTTTCTAATAAATCAGCCCCAAATAGCTTCATTATTAGCCCAATGGGAGTAAAGATAAGGTAAAAAAGTAAGAATAGAATTAATCTCGTATTAATCCAACTTAACACATATGCTAACCTCATCCAAATTACATATATGGGTTTTAAAAATATCGGCACAGTTAAAGTAATAACAAAAAATACTGCAGAGACGATCAAAGTAGTTAAGTTATAATTTTTATGTTTGAATAGAATAAATAATGTAATAATAAGAAAAACAACGCCCATTGTTAGCCCGAATTTTCTCAAATTTTCTTTCTCTAAATTTAGTTTATCCATATAAGCTTTAACCTTCAATCCAATTCAAAAACTTCTTTCCATTTAATATCTTTCTCAAAAGGTTTTTGTTCCTTTTTATCCAACAAGAAACTTCCAATTAACAAATAATCCATTTCTGTCCTCATAAAACATTTAAAAGCATCTTCGGGTGTACATACAAGCGGTTCTCCCCGGACATTAAATGAAGTATTTATTATAACAGGGCAATCAGTTTTTTTAAAAAATAAATTAATCATATCATAATAAAGAGGTAAGTCTTCTCTTTTAATTGTTTGGATTCTGGCTGAATAATCAACATGCGTAACTGCCGGGATTTTAGAGCGAACTACCTTTAATTTATCAAATCCTTGCAGATTAGTAGCGGGATTTTCTACCTTTACTCTTTTACCTTCTTCAACAGGAGCTACCAAAAGCATATAAGGACTTTCTCTATCCAAATCAAACCAACTTGAAACATATTCCTTTAAAACTGTGGGTGCAAACGGTCGAAAAGATTCGCGATATTTTATTTTTAAGTTCATGCGGGATTGCATTTCGGGATTTCTAGCATCACCAATAATACTTCTTGCACCTAATGCTCGAGGACCAAATTCTAAACGGCCCTGAAACCAGCCAATGATATTGCCACTAATAATCAAATCAGAAACTATATTGGGTATTTCCAAGCAAGATAATTTCTTATAAGTAACCCCCTCCTTTATAAGAAAATCTTGGATATAATTGTCGCTAAAATATGGGCCCAATAAAGAAGCCTTTTGTTTATCATTTTTATTATCGCAAATTCTTTTGTTATCTAAATATTTATACCAAATAAAAAGAGAGGCTCCTAAAGCTCCTCCTGCATCCCCTGAGGCTGGTTGAATCCAGATATTCTTAAAAGGACATTCTCGAAGAATTTTGCCATTACCTACACAGTTTAAAGCAACACCCCCGGCTAAACAAAGACTATCTAAACCAGTAATTTTATAGACATGGCCAGCCATCCTAAGCATTATCTCCTCAGTTACTTTTTGGATTGAGGCAGCGATATCCATATCTTTTTGGGTAATTTTCGTTTCTGGCTTTCTGGCAGGCCCTCCAAATAACTTTTCAAATCGGAAGTTAATCATCCTAAAACCATAACAATATTCAAAATATTCCATATTTAGCCTAAATGAACCATCCTCTTTAATATCAATCAATTTATTTAAAATTACATCTACATATTTTGGTTCTCCATAAGGAGCTAAGCCCATCAGTTTATATTCTCCTGAATTTACCTTAAAACCTGTATAATAAGTAAAAGCAGAATAAAGCAATCCTAATGAATGGGGAAATTTAAGCGTGTATAAGATTTCAATATCATTGTCTTTGCCTATTCCAAAACTTGCTGTATCCCATTCTCCCACGCCATCCATAGTTAAAAAAGCGGCTTCTTTAAATGGCGATGGATAAAATGCAGAGGCAGCGTGCGACTCATGATGACCAGTAAAAAGAATTTTGCCTTTATAATTTAACTCTTTAGAGATAAACTCTGGAATCCAAAGTTTCTGTTTTAACCATAAAGGCAAAGACTGAAGAAACTGCTTTATTCCTACTGGCGCATAGGTAAGATATGTCTCTAAAATCCTTTCAAATTTTATAAAAGGTTTTTCATAAAAGACAACAAAATCTAAATCATTAGCACAAATACCGCCTTCTTTTAAACACCAGTTAATTGAGTTTATGGGGAAATTAAAATCATGCTTCTTACGGGTAAAGCGTTCTTCCTGAACTGCACCCATAATCTCTCCGTCTCGCACAAGACAAGCTGCGCTATCATGATAAAAACAGGAAATTCCTAAAATATTCATTCTTTTGCTTCTGGCCTTATAGGCTTTGCTATTACTTCATAAACATCAATTATTCCAGTTTTCTGAACACACATTATGTCCTTTTGTGGACAAACTTGGGAAGGAAAATTTTTAACTAATTTAAGACCCGGGTTTTTAGGAATCTTATTTAATTCATCGTGTTGTTCAACCAGTTCTGATCTTAAATAGTCTTCTCTATGCACAAGCACAAATTTTACTCCCAGCCATTTCAAAATCCCAGCTGAATATGGGTCAGATAATTTAATAATTGCTTTTGTAACTTTATTAGCATAAGTAGCAGGTATAGTGGCGTTAATAATTTTCTTTTCATGTTTTGTTTGATAAAATTTGTACATCTCATTTGGCCCTTTGTCGTCTAAAGGATACTCTGCAATGACAATATCTTTAGGCTGTTGTTTAAGCCAATAATAAACTTGGGGCACCTTGCTAACATCAATCACCTTAAAAGGCGGATAATTCCAAAATTCAAAGAGAATTAAACCACAAAAAATTGAAGTTATAATAATTTTTGTTTTTTGAGTTTTAAATTTATCTAAAATAAACTTTAGACCAAACCCTGCTAAAACTGCGACAGCTAACATTACCACAATTCCAAATCTGCAATAAGCGCGAAACATAGGAAGTAGTTTATACATAAATAATGAAGGTAAATAAATTTTGAATTGACCTATTTTCCACCAGGGTGGCTGAGAGAAAAACCAAGCCGCGATTGCCAGAAATATGAAAAAGCCAATATAAAAATCTTCGTTAGTTCGTAGTTCAGAGTTAGGAGTTAGGAGTTTCTTATTTTTCCAATATCTTCGCACTGCGATAAAAGCCAAAATAAGCGGCACCCAACCTAAAAAAAGCGCATGCTCAGTAAAACTAACTCCATAAAAAGGAGAACCTATAAATTGCTCTGTAAACTTGCCAAATATGGGATGAACAGCAGGAGGCAAAAAATAACTCAAGGGCTTAGCTGAATAAAGAAATAAATCTTCAAATGGCCTGCGATAAGGATTTTGAGCTGAGGCAATGGAACTAGATGCATTAATAATACCTTTAACTACAGGGAGAAACTGAAACAGCAGAATTAAAAAAGCAAAAAAACCTAAAAAGATAACATTCTTAATGAAACTCATCTCATTCTTTTTTTTAAAAGAGTTATTCCTTAAATAATTTAGGAAAAAGTAGACAAAAAATGTAAATAAAATAATCCCGACATAATAGAAATTAAAACCAATTGTGGTAAGGACTAATCCTAAAATGAATAATGTTTTTCTTCCGTTCGATAACTTATCTTTTAAAAGAAATAAACCCCATAAAGCAAAAGGCATAGTCCAAAGATAAGTTTCACCCAGATGCTGCCAAGAACGCACAAATAGATATGGACAAAAACTAAAGACAATGCCTGATAAAAATGAAGAAAAGGCATTCTTGGTAAGTTGATAGACTACTAAGAAAGTAAATAAAGCAGCACATAAAAAATTAAAAATAATCTGTAAATTGTAGGTTAATGCTGGATTTGTCAAAATAGAGTAAGAATAATTAATAAGAAACCATAAATAATTTATTGGCTTATTAGTAAAAAAATCTATTCCAAATGGATATGCCAAAAAATCTGTTTTTTTAATAGAAAGATCGTGCTTTAAAGAGTATTTTGTAAACCAAGCGTTCCATAAGACTGAATAAGGCTCATCGGTTGAAAAAAAACCAGGAATATGGCTATTTATTTTAAAAATAAGTGGATAAGTCATAATCATTTCAAGTATAATAAAAAAAATCAGAACAAAAAATATTTTCTTTTTTGTCATATTTTCTATTGCCACCAAGGAGTAACTAGATGAGTATTTACCACACAATCTCCACAAATCGAAATTTCATCAAACTTATTTTCTAAATGCAAAGTGCGAAAATTTTTTAATTTATGCCCATTCCATATTTCTATAAGAGACTCTTTTTTTACATCCCCTATCACAACTTTACATTCATAATCCTGACAACAAAGTGAAACCTTTCCTTCATAACTAACATATAAAGTTGACCAAAGATTAAAGCAGGGAAATTTCAGCATTCTTACTCTGGGTAAATTATTTCTGATAGTGCTTCCGGGCCAATTAGTAATATTCATGTAAATGTTTACTTTATCTACTCTTCCACGATACTTATCCATAAAACAAATTAGGTCTTTTTTATTTAGTTCGAAATCTTTAAACCGAACTTCAATAAAAGGCTTTTTTGTTCTATTTTTTTTCTTAATATTAATGAGCTGTTCTATATTTTCAACAATGGTGAAAAAATCGTCGCTGGGTATTTGCTTGGAAGGTAAATGATGTACCTGGCTATAAACTTCAGGGGTTGCCGCATCAATGCTTATATAAATATAATCTAATCCTGCATTGATTAGTTCTTCTGAAAGAGCCTTGTTTAGCAAAACTCCATTCGTTACACAATGCACAAATTTTATTCCCTTTTCCTTTGCAAGCCTTATTTTAGAAACATAATCTTTATCTAATAGCGGTTCTCCAAAACCTTGAACTAATACATTAGGAATTCCGTGATAAACGCATTGGTCAATTATTGATTTGAATAAATTATCATCCATAAAACCTCTTTTTCTTGCCATCTGCTCATTAGCGCAAAAAATGCAAGAAAGATTACACAAATTTGTATTTTCGATTGTGACAAAAACAGGTAATTTTTCCAAAGAAGGTATTTTATTACGGATATCTTTAAGGCACAAATATCTATACACTGGATTCTTAGTAAAAATAAATGATTTTAATAAATAATGCATAATCTTCTTGCCTCGGTATGAATCAACTATTAAATTTCTGAACCTAGTAATAAAATTAGCCATGAAAACATAAGCTCCTAATTAATTTTTTAAAATTATACATTATGAATGGAAAAAATAATTTTGGATTACTTAGTGACATTCTGACATTTCTTAAATTAAAATTCTTGCGGTTAAAAAAAGATAGAGCATTCTTTTTAACAAATAATTTATGAATTTTTATGGCTATTTCAAGAAAATCCTTTCGGCTTAATGTATCATTTAAAAATATAAAATCATCTTCTGCCTTTAATTTGGTGGGATCCTGAATTAAAACCAATTTTGAAAAGTCCATATCGGCACTCACTAAATTTCTTTTCTTAGCGAAATTCCAGAATTCTGTATTTGGATAGGGAAGCGCCAGTCCAATTCCTCCTCCATCCAATTCAGAACTTAATACAAAGTCATAGGTCTTCTCTAAATCATCCAATGACTCTTGAGGTGAACCGACAATAACTCCCCCGTTAACTGTAAACTTATATTTTTTAAGTACCTTGACTGCCTTGTGGTTTTGTTCAACAGTAATATTGCGATTCAAAACTTTAAGCATTTTATCGGACCCAGATTCGATGCCTAAAGAAACACGGGTTACATTCATCTCTCTTAATAATTCGCATAATTCCTCATCCACAACATTTGGCCTAGCTGTAACGCCGAAGGTAATATCTTTAAAAACTGCTCTATTATCTTTAATTAAATTAACAATTTCTCTTAGTCTCTTTTTGTTAATGGCAAATAAATCATCCCAAATAGAAATGTGCATAAGGTGGTATTCTTTAATTAACTCTATCATCTCATCTATTATTCTTTTGGGCGAATGAAATCTTACTTTATATCCCCAAAAAGCACTCGATGAGCAATAAGCACATTTGTAAGGACAGCCCCTTGCAGTAAGGATGTGTAAAAGGGTATTAAATTTTAGATACTTTCTATATGGCGGCGGAATGGAATCTAAATCATCAATCAAGGCCCTTCTGCCTGTCATTACCAGCTCCTCTCCTTCTTTATAAAGCAGGCCTTTTATCGTTCTTAATCTTTCTTTGTCAAAACCAAATTCATAGATTGATTCAATTAATTCTTTAAAGGTTTGTTCTCCCTCATCTGTTACTCCAATATCAAAAACATCATTGAATGATTCAGGTAGATTACTTATATGTATTCCGCCAATTATTATTAAGGCCTTGGAACCAGCCTGCTTAATTTTCTTGGCATATTTTATGGCGTTGGTATAATCTTGAGTAACAGAAGATATGCCAATGACATCGGGTTTCTCTATTACAAGCGTCTGCCAAATATCTTTTTTTAAAATTGTTATATTGATTTTGTCTTTTAAATGAGAGTACATATCAAAATATGACTTTATATAACCCAAACCCAGAGCAGGTTCCTGAAATATTTCTCCTGCAGGAAAAGCATCGTTTACATTAAAAAGAATAATCTTATGGATATCTTTTCTCTCCGATTTTACAGTTTCCATTCTGTAGTTTTTTGCACTATAAGCCTTGCGTTAATTTTATAAGCGAATTTAAATAATTTCCATTCAAAAGCATAGGATAAGAAATTAATTTTTAGCCTGAATAAAGCGCTAAGATGATATAGGTAAAGTAAAAGATTAAAAAAAATGTTCTGGGTCTTTGGTCTTTGCTTGCGGGAAAGAAAATTTACCATCCAAACGATATTATCGATTAATTTTTGGCGACCCTTATCTAACCATTGTGGAATATAATTTTGATAGGTTAAAATAGCCCAGCTGTCTATAGTATTTGGAAAGTATTGCGCAAGACTCGGTTCCTGCTCCAAAATTGGAATTTTAGGATAGGGAGTAAAAGCAAACAGCCTAATACTAATATCAGGATTTATCTTTAGCATTTCTTTAAAAAGTGAGAGCGTTTGTTTAAAATCATCCATTGTTTCCTGCGGAAAACCAGTCATAAATGTAAAATCAGCATCTATATTAAATTCCTTTGTCCTTAAAACACAAGAGACTATCTGTTCAGGTGTTATCTTTTTCTTAATCAAATTTAGGATTTTGAGAGAACCCGATTCGGCTCCAAAACTAATATTCTCCAAGCCCGCTTCTTTCATTAGCCTTACCATTTCATCATCATATTTTAGAAATAAATCACAATGACAAAAAGCCGACCATTTAATCTTAATATCGTTGTCTACCAGCAACCGGCAGAAATTTTTTAATCTATCTTTTATAACAAAAAGATTATCATCCCAAAAAGTAAATCTATTGCAGCCAAATGCATCAACAAGTCCACTTATATCCTCAAACATTCTCTCTGCAGAATAAAAATAATATTTGCGATTATATAGTTTGCTTGCCACACAAAAAGTGCAGCCATAGGGACAGCCTCTGCTTGAAATATAAGGAAGTTCACTTATATCATCTCGATATGACAAAAAGTCACTGTAATCAAAACTGGGAAATTTATTTATATCGGGTATATCTATATCGGAATTAGAGATTATTCTTCCGTTAATTTTATATGTAATTCCTTTAATATTACTCAATGGCAGCCCTTTCTCCAATGCTTCTATTAAGCTCCAAAGCGTATCTTCCCCCATGCCTCTTACTATCACATCAACATAATCTTCTTTAATCGTCTCTTCGTATAATAATGTAGCGTGCACTCCTCCCCAAATAATAGGAATATGAGGATATTTTCTTTTTACTGCTTTTGAAACATCAATTGCCATCTTTAAATATGGCCCAGTCATAGAAGAAACGCCGAAATATCTGCAACGTTTAATGGTATCTTCTAACCTCTGATGGGCATCCCTAAAAGCACCACTAATGACCTCAACAGATAATCCTTTCTGTTTTAAAATTGGAGCCAGGGCCAATAACCCTAAAGGGAAACTACCTGGGGTAATTCTAAAATCAGCTGGTGGTAAAATTGAACCGAATAAAACTACATCAACTTTCTTATTCATAAAATGCTAATCTTTTTTATTATACCCAACTTAAATAATCTTACATAATTGCATTTGTTAAAGTTACAAAAATCCCTGAAGGAATTATTGTCAGTGATATCATCAGAAAGTAAAAACCCTCCACTTTTAAGATATGATTTAGCTGATTCAAATTCAAACATCATATTTTCATAACTGTGGTCGCTATCATGAAAGAAAATATCGATATTTTTTAAATCATTTAAAAGCGCAGACAGTTTCTCTCGTGATGAACCTAAGATAAGCATCCATCTTTTCTTAAGGTCTTCGGGAATAAGCCAACCGGTTGTCTTATTCTCTGGCAACTTTTGTCCTGGCTGATTAGGCAAATCTATGGAATAAAGATGACCTTTATTATTTTTCTCTAACGCCTGCAGAATAAAAGTTGAAGAAAAACCTTCAGAAACGCCTGTCTCAACCACTATTTCTGGCTTCGCTATCCTACAAAGAACATATAATGTTTGTGCCCTCAAGGGAGATAACATACTGAAATCAAAAAGCCCTTGCTTAATATTCTTTTTTTGGGCAATTTCCTTGAACCACTGCGAACTGCTAACCTCTTTATAAATTAAATTTATTTCTTTAAGACTATGTCCTAAAATAGAAGCGACCTTTCGTTTATAAAAAAATGATGAATGAAGATATGCACTTAATCTAAATATCGAAACAAGAATATTCATTTTCTGCATTTAACGATAACGAAAGAACCAAAATTACGCAGCAAAAATTCATTATGTCTAAATAACTTGTAGATAAATTTTAAGAAAGGATGCGCCTGTATTCCCCCATAAGTTGTAATCTCTAAATTTAAATCTTTAAATTTCCGAAATAATAAATTTATTTCTTTTTTGGAATATAATTTTGAAAGTGGTGTATGGTCATATTCACTCATCAATTTTTCTTTATTATAAATCCCTAAAAGTTGCTTATACCCATGCAACAACAAAAGTAGATAATAAGCATAACCTTTATGATAAAGCATTATTGTGCATTTTCCATTTGGCTTTAGCACTCTATAAATATCTTCGATTGCTTTTTCTGTATTTGGCGTATGATGCAAAACTCCGAACGAGTAAACCACATCAAAGGTACTGTCTTTAAAGGGTAAATTTTCTGCGTCAGCGCAAATGCCATTACCATCTAAATTTAATAAACTCAGTCCTTTCAAAGTAAAAAAAACATTTTGCCAAGATAAATCAAGGCTTATAACATTGGCTTCCTTTTTAGCCATATAACGGCTGTCAGAGCCCAAACCACAACCAATTTCTAAAATGCAACTTCCTGCTTTTGTAAAGGAATCAATTAAAGGAATAACGTAGGAATCATATTTATAACGGAAGTTATCAACATCTATATAAAACTCCTTTTCATCTGTCTTAAATTTGCGGGAGGTAATCTCCAATCCAGGAACATTTTTAGTCCAATAATTTTGTATTTCTTTTTTAAATTTAGAATCTTTATTATCCACGTTTTTGATTTTGAAAACCGCCCAAGTGGCTATGCCTAAATTTTCCCAGCACGCTAAATAAACTTTTATACTGTCTCGATGCTAAATTTTCATTCTTTGCATACCAATCATATGCCTGAATTAACGAATCCAAATTACTATATATCGGAAACCAGTCCAATTTCTCTTTTGCGTATGTTGTGTCGAGTTTAAAATTTTTATCCGCAATCATAAATTGTTCCTCTACCAAAGGAGACATACCAAGAAAAGATAGTGCCCAAAGACCTGCCTTTGTCAAGTTTGCTGGAAGAGAAATAATTTGCGAACTACTTTTTGCATAACTTATCAAACCTTTCAATTCTTCTTTAACAGGCGAAACTTCCTCGCAGCCAATATTGAATAAATCTGATTTTTCATATTCTGCTGCTTTAATACATGCCGATGCCATATCAAATACATTCGTAAACTGAAATACATTATCCCCTTTCCCCAAAATATACACTGGCTTGTTGTTTATGATACGCTCAAACAGAATACTAAAAATGCCGATACGCCCAGGACCGATAATAACCCGTGGGCGAATAATTGAGATACTTATTCCTTTATTCATAAACTCATTGCAAAGTCGTTCTGCTTCTAATTTAGTGCTGCTATATTTTCCCAGCGGTTGTGTAGGGCTGGTTTCTTTTAAAGGAAACTCACGAGGCATACCATAAACTGTGCTGCTTGATACATGTACGACCTTTTTTATTCCATAATTATGTGCACCTTCAAGAATATTGTTGGTTCCCAAAACATTAACCTCATAATACTGTTTAAATTTTCCCTTTGCAATTGAGGGCATAGCAGCCAAATGAAATATTAGGTCAGAGCCCCTACAAAGTTCATTTATCTTATTCTTATCTCTAATATCAGCTTCAAAAAATTCAATTCCTTTAATTTCTTCAACAGGTTTACGAAAATCTAAAATACGTAAAATGGCATCTTTTTTTAACAAGGCATCTGCAAGATGTTTTCCCAAAAATCCCGTTCCGCCGGTTATTAAAACTTTTTTATTCTTCCAGAAATTATCTTCCATTTTTGTCTACAAAAAGATTAAACCAAATTTCCAAAGTAAGTAATGCGAATAATTGCCGATCATATAAAAAAGGATTTTGTTTTCGATTATTGATTAGATTTTTTAAATATTCATAATGAAAAATTCCTCTTTTTTTTACTTTTTCAGGCGTAAATAATTCTCTTAACTTTTGCTCAAAAGATTTGTCAAAGCATTTATTAATAGGAACCAGTATGGGTCCTTTTGGCCGATTTCTAATCTCTTCCGGCACCAAATTTTTTGATATCTTTCTTAAGAGATATTTTCTCTTCAGACCCTTTTTCTTTAAACTAACAGGCAGACTTCCCATAAATTCAACAATCTCATGGTCTAAATAGGGATAACGAGATTCTAAGCAAAATGACATGGCAATCTTATCTTCTTTCATCAAATGATAAGTAGGCAGCCAATATTTAAATTCAAGATAAATTAAGCGGTTAAAAATATGTTTTATGTTTTCATCGTAAAGTATATCTTGCAAAACTTTTTTTGCTGGAGAGTTAGAATATTTCACTTTATTTTTAAAATCATCTGAATATAAACTTTCTTTCTGCCTCTGATTAAAAAGAGAATTTATACAGAAATAGTCTGAAGCCAAATTTGAAGATTCGAAATAATCTAATAACTTAAGACGCGACTCATTATCTAAAGAATATCCTGGATATCGAAAGAATTTATTTATTAACCATAAAGGGCTTTGCTTAATAAACCAAGGTAATACATTTTTAATCACATTTTTAGGCAACAACCGCTTTAACTTGTATCCATAATAAAGCATCTCTTGATGTACGTAACTACCGAATAATTCATCGGAACCTTCTCCTGTAAGGATAACCTTGACATGTTTTTGCGCTAATCCTGCCAAAAGAAAAAATCCGATAATATCAGAATTGGCAATTGGCATATCCAAATGATAGATAATATCAGGCAATAACTCTAAATGTTTCTCCTCGATAAATATTTCATAATTTTTTGCATTTAAGAATTTGGCAACTTTTCTAGCAAATCTTAACTCATCTTCCTCTCCATCAAATCCATGAGAAAAAACTACCAAATCTTCTCCATAATTCTTTTTTACAAGGCCTGCTATCACAGAAGAATCTAATCCTCCGCTTAAATAAACACCCAAAGGCACATCACTTAAAAGACATCTTTTTACAGAAGAATCCAACAGAGAAGAAAAGCGCTGAATGTATTCTTGTCTTTGAATACTAAAGTCTTCTTCCATCGTAATATCCCAGTATTTCTTAATATCAATTGCACCGTTATGATAAATTAATATATGTGCCGGTTCTAAAATCTTTATATTTTTAAAGAATGTCACATCTCCAGGGATATAACGAAAAGTTAAAAAATCATCTATAGCATTATAGTCTAATTCTTTTCTAAAATTATCGTATTTCAAAATTGCCTTCACTTCAGAAGCAAACACCAACTTTCTGTCATCAAATGTATAATGCAAAGGCCTTATGCCTAATCTATCTCTCACTAAAAATAATTTCTTTATATTTCCATCCCAAAGAGCAAAAGCAAACATACCATTAATTCGAGTTACAAAATCTATCCCCCACTGTTCATAACAATGTGGTAAAATTTCTGTGTCTGTATCAGTATTAAAAATATGACCATATTTAATCAGTTCTTCTTTTATTTCTTTAAAATTATATATTTCACCATTGCAAACACTCCAAATACTTTTTTCTTCATTACAAAGAGGTTGATTACCACCTTTTAAATCTATAATACTTAGACGCCTAAAACCTAAATTTATCTCATCCGTTGAATAATATCCCTCATCATCCAAACCACGATGGGAAATTGTATCTGTCATCTCCTTAAGAAGCTTTTCGTCTTTAAAACCTATAAATCCACAAATTCCACACATTTATATTTTTCTTTTTGCTAAAAATATGAGATTTCCGGGATTAACTATACGCTCCATAACTTCTAATCTATCAATTAAATCTAGACCATAGTAAAGCCTCCTAACGAAATCAGATTTTACAAAGTCCTCTATTTTTGAAGTAGGTTCAATAAAATCAACTACCTCAAGACCAGCTTTTTCTGCTTCATCAAAGACCATTCTTACACTATAATCCTTTTCATTCGCATGTAAAAAGGCATCCACTATATTTGCATCATAATCTAAGCTAAGTTTTATTTTTCGTATATTCTTTAAAATATGTAAAATCACTTGTTTCTTGTTTACATCTTTATTAAAAAACCATTTTAAGCGCATTAGAAAATCTTTCTTGCCAGAATAGTTAAGGGTCTTCAAAAGTCCTTTTATGGCATTGGCAATCTTGATACCTTTTTCGTAAGAGAATCCATCTTTTTTAAGTAAAATTTTAATCGTCTCTCTACAGAGTCGAGTTTCTATTCTTTGCAAAGAATGCAAGGCATATACCCAAACATAAATCAATCCAGTTGGCTTTAAACATAACCCTAAATTTTCTAATCCCTTAACAGTATCTGACAGATGATGAATTACGCCCCAAGAAATAATTAAATCAAAATATCCCTCATATTTGTATAAATCTACATTTAACAAATCGACATTTTCAAATTTCATATTATTGACTTTTTCTTTTTTTGCCAGCTGATCAGCTTTTTCTACGCTCACCTTAGAAACATCCCAGCCTATCACTTCAGAGTCACAGAAAACCTTGGCTAAAGAAATTGCCTTTTCTCCTGTTCCGCAGCCAGCTTCTAAAATTTTTAGTTTATTAACAACATATCCTCTTTTACTTAAATCATCCTTAACACGATTGCCGTATGCAACATTAATCATATTACAACTAGGAAATGGATACGATTCATACATTTTTTTTACTTTATTAGTTATCTCGTCCACGATATCTCCTTCTTGTCTTTCTTAGTACACTCAAATAAAATATTTTTCTTTGCTACTAATAAAAATTGAAAAGCAGTTAACGCGGGAAAAACCTTTACAATCGAACATAAGCCTGTATACTCAATCTTTATAATTCTAAAACCAGCAGATTGGACTAAGTCTTTTGCGGTCTTTAAAGTGAAGAATCTAAGATGACCCTTATTAAAGGCGCTTGCTTTTTCGTTATAATCAAACTTTCCAAAAAGTAATTTTAGACGATTTTCAAAACGGGCTATATTGGGTAATGAAACTATAATACTACCATTATTTGATAAATAGTTTCTCAATTTATCTAAAATAATATCCGGCCTTGCGATATGTTCCAACACATCTAAACATAAAATAAAATCAAAAAAACCATCAGGATAGGGCAATTCAGCAAAATTTTCAATATCGGTTGTGATTACTTCATTACAATATTTTCTCGCTATATTAGATGTAGGTTTATCTTTTTCTATTCCCACTACATAACATTTCTTAAACTTAAGCAAATCTGCTATATAACCCTTCGAGCAACCAACATCTAAGACTTTGGAATCAGATAGAATATATTTTAAAGCCTTAAAATGGGGACCGTGCTTCCAAGGTTCAGTAATAAACTCTTGTAAGGCAGATACATTAATATCAAACATCAATCCTTTATCTCTCATAAAATATTCTTATTCTAAAATGTTAAAAATATTAAATGCTTCTTTAAATGCGCAATCAAAGATATGCTCTGATGTGTATTTCCTACCAAGGGATGCAGCATTCTCTCTATATAAACGTAGAGTCTCATCACTCTTTAATAAATAATCGAATGCCTCAATCAATGCTTTAAGATCATACTCAATAACTAATCCCGCTTTTCGCCTTTTAACCTCATCAGCAATAGAGGCAACTTTAGTTACAATCATCGGCAATCCACACAAAGCATATAATTTAGTTTTACCAGGATCGGCACAAATAATATTCTTATCGTCAATTGAATGATTCCACAGCGCTACTCCAATTGCACACTTAGAAAGTATATCAAGCATCTTTTTTTCTTCTTTTATAAAACCAAGAAAATTAAAATAATCCTTCAATCCTCTTTGATGAACATTTGCTTTCAATTCTTTTAAAAAAGGGCCATCTCCAATAATTTTTACTCTAACCAAAGGAAATTCCTTCACAATATCCGGTAATGACTCTATTAAAAGCTGTAATCCTTGGCTGACAGTAATGGTACCGACAAAACCTATATCCCAACGGTTAATATTTTCTATAGACTCGAACCTCTTTAAATGACTTGCATATCCTAAAGGGACAATCATATTTTTATAAGAGAATTTTTTAACTCCGCCAACTTTTGCCCTGTATTCAGCAATGTTTGGAGAAATATCCCATACGTAATCTGAATTCTTTACTATAAAGCGTTCTATAAAATTTATCATCCTCACAAATAAGGAATTAAAATTAATCTTGTCCTGTGGTATATAGTAATCGATGCAATAATATAAGAGTTTTCTTACTATTCTAAACTTTTTGAATATCACTCCCATAAAAGTAAAAGAATGAGATATGCCTATACACAAATCAAACCTTTTTTTAAGCTTCAAGACAACGAGAGCAATTGATAACCAGTTTATAATAAACACTAACAAAATTAACGGCTGACGGTACCATTTATAATCCTTAATTCGAAGATTGGGTATCTTGAATTTATCGGCCAAAATACCATTTTCATATACCCGGCAATAACTTAAATTCTCTTTTAAAAAACAGCTGGAAATTGCGACTACCGTCAACGACCTTACCTTATCTTTAAGGTATTCCTCTAAGGTTTCTGTCCTGCTGGTAAAGGCAAGCCCGCATAATAATACATCATTTTTTGATAAATTATTCTTAAGCATTACCGTATTTTACATTTTCGCTAAACTTCGGTATCCCCATATCCAGAAATAATTTTAATTTGCCGCTAATTTTTGACATATGATTGACTATTTTAAAATCAGAAACCCTTCTTTCTTGCTGAATCGTTTTTCTTTTTCTTAAAGTATCTTCTATGCTTTTTAGATTCTCAATATAAGATTTGATATAAACATACTTAATTATTTTAAATTTTCCTTTGATAAAAAATGCCAATATCTCGACTAAATTCATCAGCATAAAAAGTAATAAAATAAAAAAAATAAATCCAACGCTATAATTCTTTAATATTGAACGCAACGAATTAAGCTCTCCCCAAAAGCGTTTATTTATATTAGTACGATACTGCTTTAAATCCCTTGTTATACAGGCACTGTTATGTAAAAATTTTGCATTCTCAATTACCGCAACTTTATACCCATACAACCAACACCTCCAACAAATGTCTCTGTCTTCTCCATAAAGAAACATCTTCTCATCAAACTTGCCTATTTTATAAAATAAGTCTTTTCTTATGAAAATTCCTGCATCCACATAAAATGGCTTACCCTTTCCATATGGATAACCAAAAATATCGCAAGCAACCCCAGCATTGATTAAATACTTCCCATCATAAGTATAAGTTTTACAACCAGCAATACCTATTTTAGAATCATTTTCCATAGCCTTCACTAAATTACTAATTAAATCCGTATCTGCAATCGTATCATTATTATAAAAAAACAAATATTTACCATCTGCAATTTCTGCGCCCCTATTGGAGGCGATGGATAAGCCTAAATTGTCTTTATTATCTATTGTTTTTATATTTTTAAATGCCTGATGCACAAATTCCAAACTACCATCTGCTGAGCCATTATCTACAAAAATAATTTCTATATTCTTGTATGAACCTGCATATAACGATTCAAAACAATTCCTCAAATATTTGATTCCATTAAAATTGGTGATGATAACACTAACTAAGGGGGATTGATTCATCGTGTTACTTTATAAATTTTAATTATCGGTCCTAAATGCCAGTTATCCGGTTTAAATTCTTTTATCAAGACTACGCCTTTAAGCTCATTTTTTAAAAGAGGAAGATAAAAATTTCTTGCATCTCGACTTATAAAATATAATAATCCATATCTCTTATCATCTATATAATAGTTTGACTGACTGAAATTTATCCAAGGCCTATCTTTTATAAAGGGATTGAAGAGGTCTCTTTTATTATAGTCTGAATCTAACAAAAAGAAGCCATAAAGGTAACTTGAAATAATGATATATTTAACGTTTTCTTTCTTGAGATATTCTAAAGACCTAAAATTAAATTTGCTGTATATGTCTCTATAGAAGGCATGCCTATTAGCTTCTTTCACGGCTTCAAGTGGCATATCAGAAGGCCAGTGTGGCTTATCACTTGATTCCATAATCTCGATTATGTCATAAACAGGTTTATTTTTCAGATAATCAACATATAACTCTTTTATCTTATCAGGAATATTCTCTTCATAATATTTTCTTGCAACAGGATTTCTAAAATACAATGGAATGTCGCTATTTAACGCTACGCTAAAGACGTACCAATCAATAGCTATCTTTTGGGTACTGGGAATATTTTGCTCAATCCAATCTTTTGTTAGTTGCCTTGTATCAAGATTGTTCTTTTTTATGTCAACAATAACTGAATCGCATATCAATGGAAGGGAAATTAAACAAGCGACCATGCCTATCGAAGCCTCCTTAAATCTTATTTTTTTTAATAAGTCAACCAGCGCTCGAGCCCCAAAAACACAAATTATAGGCATTACCCCTAACATATCATGTAGCAACCTAAAACCCCAACCCGAGAATATAAATAAATTGGTAACTACATAAGCTAAAAAAACAATATCGAATTTAGTATGCTTAATTATTGAATAGATTAAACCTAATACTAAAAAAATTCCCAAGATCCCATCTTGTCTTATAAGCTCACTAACAAACCAAAAAACCAAACTGAAAATATTATTAGCATAAGGCGGCTTCGAGGCAAAGCCAACCTTAGTTACTCCTATAAGTTCAGAGTATTTAAGAAAAGTTTTTTTAAAGATAAAAAACCAATAAAAATTTCCTAAAAGACTAAAAATTACCAAACTCAAAATTAAAGCAGAATAATTCTTAAAGAAAACTTTTCTGTCTAAAATATTTTTGTTATCAAAAAAATGAAATAAAACTGTTATCGCTAGGGGTGGCAGTAAAAATATTCCATGATTCTGAGTTGAAATCGAAATACCATTAAAAACTCCCATCAAAATAAAATTTTTTAAAGAAGGTTCTTTAATAACTCTAAACATAGAATAAATAGCTAACAATGTAGTAAAGCTAAATACGGCTGGATATATTGCCCATTGTGAATGTTGAAGCAGCTGAAATTCAAAAAGAACAAATAACATTGTTACAAAAGCGGTTGTTTTATCAAAGAACCTTTTTGCTAATAAATAAGAAAATAGTCCAGTTAGAGTTCCGAAGATTACACTAACCATTCGTGAAATAATATAGATGGCTGTGGGATTAACCATAAATTTAAATGCAAAATCATTCAAATCTCTAAATATGCCAAGCAATTTTCCCACGACAAAATAACAACCATATAATCCTAAAAGCAAATATCTATAAAGCAGTGAATAATCCGGACGCTGGGGTATTAAACTAAATCTATGGCCCATTGAAAGCGTATCTAAAATAACCCTTGTTTCGTCAGGATGTGATAGATAAGGAAGACCAAATCCTATACCCCATAAACGTAGCAGAAAACCAAAAAATAAGATAAAAACCAAGACAAGAGTAATTTTATTCTTGATTTCCATTAATTTTCTCAATTTTCTTAGGAATCCACTTGTCCGTTTTTGAAAAATAAATTCAAAAATTTTACAAATGCGAAGCGAAAGCTATTATAATTTGATAGGTAATAAAACAAAGGGCGTGGTCTAAGATTAAATCTTAGAAGGGCATATTTTCTAAACTTATTCAATTCTTGTTTTGTCATACCAACTGGGGCATAGGCAACCTTATCAGTTGTTATAGAAGTAAAATCAAAATCCTCTGGCAATTCTTTGTTTTTCAGAATATAATCTGTTGCCTCTGTGCCAGGCATAGGCGCAAACGGCGTAAATGCTGCGGCATATAATTTAAGATTGAGCGCTAACCTTAAGGTTTTTCTTAAATCCTCTCTCGACTCTCCGGGAAAACCCACAATAAAATAACCAATTGGCCTAAATCCAGCCTGATTAAGTAATTTTATCTTCTCCTTTACTTTATCAAGTGAAAGATTTTTCTTCATTAATTTAAGCACCCTTTCCGAGCCAGATTCAATTCCCACCGCAACTTCTCTTCTGAAACCTGCCTTTCTCATCGTAATAAGTAATTCTCTATTTAAAGAATCTAACCTAATGCCATTTGGCAAGAAGAACTCAAACTTTCCATTATATTGCATAACCGCTTCACAAAAATCCATAACATATTTTTTATCAAAAGTGAAATTCTCGTCGGGAATATCAAAAATTCTAATGCCAAAATTAGAACTAAGATATTCTATTTCGCTGAGTATGTGTTTTATGGAGCGGCACCTTATTTTTCTTCCGGCAGTTATCCATGCAGAACAAAAAGTGCATTGATAAGGACAACCTCTTGTGCAAGTAAGCACAGCTGTGTCTTTGCTTACTAAAGCGCCTGGCATAAAATAATCCCGTGGATTAATCAAATCCCAGCTGGGAAATCCTAATTCATCTAAATTATCTGCCCATATAGGTGCGTTAGAGATAACCTTATCTCTACTACGCCAGATTAAACCAGGAATATCTTGAAAATTACATCCGCCATGGTTAAGTAGGTCAATAAAACGCGCAAACCCTATCTCTGCTTCACCTTTAAAACCAAAATCAACTTCCCTGAAGAATCTTAATGAATCTTCGGGTAAAGCTGATGGATGAGGACCACCTATAACCGTAATTGCCTTAGGGTTATTTCTCTTAATTATTTCCAAACTATTTTTTACCTCTCTTAAAGATAACGACCAAACTGTAATACCAATAACATCAAAATTATTATTTTTAATAAAATATTCAAATTTAAGAAAATCCATTTGTTCTTTAACGCAATCAAGTATCCTTACGCTATGTCCAGATTTTCTAACGCTAGTGGCAAGATAACCCAAGCCAACAGGTGGATATTGAGCTAATCCAGAGTAGCTATCTTTTATGGGTGCAATTAATAAAATTCTCATTACTTACAACAATCCTTGTTTTCGGCACCATTCTATGGAACGCCGCATCCCTTCTCTTAGTTCTATCTTTGGTTCGTAACCGAGTTCTAAGCGTGCCTTATCAATACTACAGGCAATATCTTTATTCATCTCTCCAGCAACATGGATTTCTGTCTGATATATACCTAATGACTGAAAGAGTTTATCCGCCATTAAAAAAATTTCCGAAGAAAAATTAGGAAGAAATTTGGGTTTAAAGTTTTTTACCTCAAGAAGCTCAGCAACGGTCTGATATATCTCCAATGTAGTATATGGACGAGAGTCTGCTATCCAATAGGTTTGTCCCACAGCTTCCTTAGTCTCGACAGCTAAAATCATTGCTAATATTGTATTATCAACATAACTCATACTTCTAAAATTTAATCCATTACCAAAAACAATTGGGTTTCCTTTTTGAATCATTTTAAAAAATTTTGTCTGCCTTTTAGGCTGATTGGGCCCATAGAACCAGCAAGGGCGCAGTATCACTGTTTCAATCTTGCCAGATTCTTGAAAACCTTTTACAATGCACTCTGCATAGTATTTGCTTAACCCATAATTCAAATAGGGCATTGGTTCATCCTCTTCTTTCATTAAAATATGACGCTTAAGATTAGTTCCAGCCACAGAATTACTGCTTATATGAATAAATCTCTTAACCCCTGCATAAAATGCTTCAGAAATTAAATTAAGAGTTCCTAATGTATTAACTTGATACAATTCTTTTATTTTTTTAGGATGGATTATTCCCACAATATGAAAAATTATATCTATATCTTTGACTGCATTCTTTAAAGTATCTTTTTTTGTTATATCTCCCAAAATAACCTCAATTTTCTTATATTGAGAAAGGTTATTTATGAAACTTAAGTCTATGGCGTCTAAAGCAAGGCATCTTATCTTCCAATCATTTATAGGGCCCTCATTTTCAAACCCCTTAATTAAAATCTCTAAGAATCTCCCGCCTAACCATCCAGGAACACCTGTTATTAATATCCTCATTTTTCATTCTCCTTTATAATAGGTAAATAATAAACCCTGAAACCATAATCCATAATAAGATGTTTATTACACTGGGCAAATCCTGGAATATAATTTGAGTTGGATCTGCACCCTTTTTCTTTTCATTAACTACATAAACATATCTAAAAAGTCCATAAATCACAAAAACTGTTGTATAGATAAGATTTTTAGTTCCAAATTTCCTAACCGCCTCTTGCGAAACTGTATAAAGCATGTAGCAAACAATTGTAGAAGATACTAAAACATATGGGATATGCTGCAAAAAACCCACGTCATAATCTTTTAAAACTCTACGGTGATGCATTGCAACCTTTTCTAAAGAAGTTATCTCTTCTTGACGCTTGCCAAAACCAAGTAAAAGTGAAAGAAGTAAGGTACACATTATAAGCCATTCAGAAAATCCCACATTTATCAGCATCGCTCCAGAAATTACTCTTAAGATAAAACCAAATGAAATGCACATCACATCTAAAATAAAAACATGCTTTAAATATAATGAATAGAGTAGATTAATTAAAAAATAAGCTAAAATTAGATACCCAAAAGAGGTCTTAATGCAGAAGGCAATTAAAAAGAAAAATAAACTTAGAAGTATAAAAACAATCCATGCTAAGTTTGTGCTTATTAAGCCAGAAGAAATCGGTCGTCTTTTTTTAAGTGTATGAAACGCATCCTCTTTTCTATCAATTATGTCATTGAAAATATAAGTTGCGCTGGAAATTCCACACCAGCAGATAAATCCCAAAGAAAGCTTTTTGATATTGTCATAAACAAAGAAATTGAGAGAAAAAAACGGTCCTGCAAAAATAAAAAGATTTTTAATCCAATGTTTTGGCCTTAAAATTAGAAACAAAGATTTAAAAATTCTTCCCATAAACAACCTCACAAATTAAATCCGCCTCTATACTACCTTTCTGTAAGCATTACATCTAATTCTTTTGCCACTTTCTCCTTATTCTTATGAGTAAAATACCAATCAATAGTTTTATGTAAACCGTCCATAAATCTAATTTTCGGCTCCCACCCCAAAAGTCTCTTAGCCAAAGAATTATCTGCTACCCTGTTATAAGGGCCTGTGGGCATTTCAGGATGAAATTCAATCTGCGCTTTGTGGCCAGTGTATCTTAAAACTTCTTTTACTGCCTCTATAACAGTGGTTCTTTCCATTGTTCCCAAATTGATAGCAGTCGCATCGTCTAATTTCTCTGCCGCTAATATCATACCGCTTACGATGTCACTAACATGCGTCCAATTACGAATTTGCTCTCCTGTTCCCCAGACTTGAAAAGGATTTTGCTTAATAAGGGCCCGAGCAATCATAGCTATAACTGCATGATTTTCAATGCCTCGTTCACCGTATACAGTAAAAAACCGACATGAAGCAGATTTCATTCCAAAATCTTTATAGTATGCCTTTAGCGACAATTCAGCCATAAGTTTTGCCCAACCATACATATTATCCGCATCATATGGAGGACCAACCATATCCTCTGTAAGATATAATATTTCCTTAGGATTTGTTTGTTTAAAATTAGGATATACACAACCTGATGAAGCAAATATAAATTTATCCACCTTTGCTTCGTAAGAAGCCTTAATCATAATCCCATCCAAAATTAAATTAGTGCTACAAGCTGACTGGTGCAAATCAACATAACCGCGTCCACCGTGGTCAGCTGCCAAATGAAAAACAATATCTATACCTTTAACCATCTCGTCAGCGAGGCCAGGCTCTAAAAGGTCTCTTTTGTGAAATTCTATTCTGCCTGCATTAATATGTTCAATAATGTTTTCCAATTTCCCGCTACTTAAATTATCAACAACCCTTATGAATGAAACTCCTCGCTTAATTAATGTATCTACCAAATGAGAGCCAATAAAAGAAGCCCCTCCTGTAACTAAAACTCTCTTACCGCTGATCTCAAAAGCCATAAATTCCCCTTTCTGTAATTAGGGTGCTGGCAATTTACTTTCCCAAATTAAATAAACCTAAACACACATAATTAATCTTCTTAAATTTACTTTTATCGTATAACCTCCAACAATCAATTAAAATTGCATCCTTTCTCATTAATCTCTCGAATTCTGTTGGTTTAATTTTCTTAAACTCATCCCAGGCAGTAGTGATAAGACAAATCTTAGAATTCTTTAAACACTCTTTGGCACTCAAAGCATATTTAAACCTGCTTCCATATATTCGTTGAGTAATTGAATTAGCTTGAGGGTCATAAACAAAAACTTCTGCGCCCAATTCTTTTATTATTGAAGCTATATCAACGGACTGAGAATCTTCAATAATTTCAGTATTTGGTTTATAGGATAGACCCAAAATACTTACCTTAGTTGCTTTTTTTATTTTTTTCTTAATCAAAGATGTTATTCTTTCAAGCTGATGTTTGTTTATATTATCAACTGTTTTTGACAATTCCGCCTGAGAATTTATGTCTTTGGCAAAGGCAATAAATGCCCGATTATCCCGAGGAAAACACGGGCCTCCAAACCCTAAGCCTCCTTTTAAATATTTTTCACCAATCCTTCTGTCAAAGCCTATAGCTTTTGTTATAACATCGACATTTGCTCCGGGCTCTTTTTCGCAAACTTCAGCAAGGGTATTAGCAAAACTTATCTTCATAGTCACATAACAATTGAGAGCTAATTTTGCAATTTCTGAATTAATAAAATTCATTCTGGCAAAATAAGGATTATTATCGCAAGTGATTCTATAGAGTGTTGATAGGACATCTCCGGTTTTTTTATCCGATTCACCAATTAAGATAAAATCAGGATTTCTAAAATCTTTTATTACACTACCTAAGGCAATAAATTCAGGATTGTATGCTAAACCAAAATCTCTGCCGCATCTTTTATTTGTTATCCTTTCAAATAATGGCTTAACTAATTTATCTAAAGTACCTGGCGTAACAGTACTTGTAATTGAGATAACATGAAATCCTCTTTTGTTTTTTAAAACTTCTGCAATTTCAATACAAGCTGCTTCCAGTTGAGCGTTAGAATAACTGCCATCTTCATTACTGGGTGTGGCAACAACTATAAATGTTACTTGTGAATTTTCAATCGCAAATTTATAATCATAGGTGGCATGAATTCTATTTTTATACTTTTTTATAAGCTCGCTTAAACCCGTTTCATTAATGGGACAGACTCCTTTATTTACCCTATCAATTTTAATTTCATCGATATCTACACCAATTACCGTGTATCCCTTGCTTGCAAAGCAGGCTGCCATACATAAACCTAATTTTCCCAAACCAATAACAGAAATAACTTTTTCTCTGGTTAACAATTTTTAACTCCTCTCTTTGGAAATAAGAAAATTGCCTAATGCCGCAAGATCTAACTGCCAAGGCTTAATACCTGCATATTCTAATAAATACTTAATACTTTTATCTGGATACCCAGAATAATTCTTAATCCTCTTAAATCTCTCTTCACTTACACATCCGATAATCTTTCCATCTTTAAGCAAAGCGGCAGTTGAATGACGGCCGCAGTTAATTCCAAGTACATACATAACTTTATCTTTTTTTTGGTTTTAAAGGAAAAAATAGATTTCTAAAAAATAGAAAAGAATAAACACAAAGTGTTATCCAACAGGCTATAGGATGAAAGAACCATGCAAGATCTCTTTTTAAAAGATAGCCCTTGACTGCCTGGAAAAAAAGGGGTATGCATAACAAAGTATAAAAAATAAATTTTAAAAACTTTTTCTTTGGAATTGCATACCAATTGTAACGACGTAGCCCCAAGCTATTATAATATGTATAATCAGTAAATCGTCTAATCTGTTTAGAAATAAATTCAAATATATTATTGGAAAAGATATGAATAATGCCGTTTTTTACCTTAGCAATCTTTATTTTTGGATTTATGGAATATAAAAACTGTATGATATCGATATCAAAAAAATAGTCTCTGATAGGATAATTTAGCAATTTATTCCTTCTAATAAAAAAACCATTTGCACCTATGGTTGGCATTTCGTTTTTCAAGAAACGCACTTCTTTATAGGATGCTTTATCAATCTGCTCAATAGCTACTTCAGTCCATTTGTTCGTCAACAAACAGTAACGGTCATAATTTCCTAAAAAAAGACAAATAGGGTCATTCATTCCAATCAAAGAACAATATCTTGTTATATAACCATCTTCTCTACGATAAGTATAATAAAGCGGTTCTGACGCAACTATGCTTGGGTTATGAAATGGTTCAACCATTTTTCTAAACCAGTCTGGCTCAGGCAAAACATTATCACTATCTATAAAAGCCAAAATTTCATTATTTGTACATTTAATGCCTTCTGCCTTGCCTGATTCACCCGTCCTTAACTTATTGTAAATCAGATTTATTCTTAAATTGGGCGATTGACTTAAGTCTTTAACAATACTAATTGTATTATCAGCAGAACCTCCATCAGCAATAATTATTTCTATTTTATCTGAAGGATAATCTTGCATTAATATACTATCTAAGCAATTTTTTATAGTCTTGCTGGAATTTAGCGTAGGTATAACTATAGAAATAGACGGTAAATCATGAATTCTATTCAACATCAGCAATTAATAATTTTCATAAATTCTATCTTGCTTTCGCAGAAACCAAACCCATACACAACCAGAATAATATAGAAAGCTGTAATGAGTACAGATTTGTATCAAAAAAGCTATGAACCAAAAAAGCAAACATACTCGCAACTAAACCTAACAACACAAAATCATTATTCTGCTTAAATTTATTAATACCCTCAAATAAAACTGAAGCCGCAAATGCCAAAAAACTGACTAAGCTAAATATTCCTGCCTCTGCCCAAATTTGTAAAAAGCAGTTATGCGCATACTGCACAACTATATTCGGTTTGTACTTGGAAAAATAATCCATAAATGTTCCTAAACCTTTGCCTAAAAAAGGATTTTCTCTAATCATTCTAAAAGCAACTCCCCATACCCTAAACCTATCTGCATCATTCCATATAAGTAAATTAGGCGAGTTAAACTGAAAGGTAAGGATGCTTCTTCCTTTTACGCCCGGAAGAAAAAATAATAAAAGAATAAAAATACTTAAAAGAGGAATTATTAGCTTAAACCTGCGAGATAACGCTAACATTAAAATCAATGCAAAGATAAAACCTAACCAGCTTCCCCGAGAATATGCTAATAACATTGAAAGTAATAATAAACCTATACAAAAGGCTAACAAAATTTTATTTATAAATTTTAAATTATCTGATAACCATATCCCTATCATTAAAGCTATTATCACTAATAAATAGGCACCAAAATCATTGTGGTGTCGAAATGGCCCTGTAATCGCAGCTAAACCGTTATTGGTAACACCCATTGGGTTATCCCACAGAAGTTCTACCCCAGACAAACCTTGAATAAAACCATCAATTCCAACTACTACACCAAAAATTAATAAAATAAAAATCGCATTGCGAAAACGGATTTTGTTTTTTAATGTATCCTTCACTAATAAAAAGATTATGGCATATTCCATCCACTTTCCAATTAAAGCCCGTAGACCTTTTTTAATATATATGTGACTATTAAAAATTGATAAAGCGCTAAACACAATAAACAATAAAAGAAAAAGGCAAGATATTGACTTAAGAAATTTAAAATCTGGCTTTAGTATTTTCTTTATCAAAAAGAAAAAGATTGCTAAACAAACAAATATCTCAATTGCAGCTTTGGACTTAGGAATGAAAAATATTGCCCCGTATAAACAATATTCTACAATTATATCGGCAATATTTATCCATTTATCTTTCAGCGTTTTTTTATCTAACATTTTTAGTAACTTTGATGACGGGTTTTCCATCTTTATTCTGGCAAATACTTAAAACAATATTTTTATCCTTGTCTGTTCTATATAAACTTGCGCCTGCTTTCTCAAATCTCTCGATAGATTCTTGCGCGGGATATCCTCGGAAATTTTCACTATCTACACTTAAAATTGCTATTTTTGGAGCAACGCTTTTTATAAACTCTTCGCAATTCGCGTCATTTGCTCCATGATGTCCTATTTTTAATACATCTGCCTTCAAATTTATTTCTTGTTCCAAAAGCTTCCTTTCTACTTCAGCGGTCAAATCACCAGTTAAAAGACAATGGAATTCTTTGTATTCAAGCATAATTACTATAGAGTTGGCATTAAAATCTGAAAAAGGGAGCGGTTTTGGTGGCCAAAGCACATTTAAAACTACACCGTCAAAGGAAAGCATATCATCGGCTTTAAGCATTCTGTAATTCTTATTTTGTCTAACCAATTTATCATACCAACGATATACATCAGAAAATTTGTTTTCCTTAATTAACTTCTCACCATTATCATAAATATTTTTTGCATTAAGCAACTGTAGTATGAAAAAAGCGCCTCCTATGTGGTCTAAATCCGGGTGAGTAAAAATAAGATAATCTAAACTCTGAATATTCTTTTTCTTTAAAAATTTAACGACTTCAAATCCGCTGATAAGGTTACCTCCATCTACAAGTACAGTCTTACCTTCTTGCGTTTCAATAAAAACAGAATCTCCTTCACCAACATCAAGAAAATGTATTTTTAAACATTTAGTTTCGCAGAAAACCAAATCTTTGCTAAAAATTAAAAAGACAAAAATTATAAAAATCCTAAATGCTTTCACTTTTTTAACCTAAGAGAATACAAAATTACTCCCCACGACCCACCCAAACTATTTAACGCTATATCCCGAAACTGAAAAAAACGATATGGCAGAATTGCCTGGAATATCTCATCTAGGAGGCCAATTGCAATGCAAAATACACTTGCTAAAATAGTTCCTTTGGTTCTCAAATTCACCTTAATTAAATCTCTGCAAGAAAACCAACCCAAAACTGCATATTCTAAAATATGTATTTTCTCTTCAGGGAGTTTTATTTGCCAAGTCAAAATTAAACCTAGAAATAATAATGATATTTCGAGCAATGTTTTTAAAAAATTAAAACTGTTTTTTATAATGAAAAATAAAAATAATGAAAAAGAAATAATAAAAACTGAGCCAATCAAAACCGCGAAGCCTTTCTCGCCAAAGTTAGCCTTTATATAATTCATTACCTGTCTTGCAAAGGAAGCAGAGATAATTATAAATATCGCTATAACAGCAGTTGTTTTCGAGACTCTAATCTTCAATAAGCCCCTTTTCCCTTCAAAACAGCCGGTAGTGTCCACCATAAAATTTTTAAATCCAATCCTAAAGACCAATGATTAAAATACCATAAATCCCATTTTGCCCATTTACGGAAAGATAAATCTGAACGGCCTTTAATTTGAGCTAATCCCGTTATTCCTGGTGTAATATTTAA
This sequence comes from Candidatus Omnitrophota bacterium, assembly GCA_030692045.1. Lineage (GTDB taxonomy): Bacteria > Omnitrophota > Gorgyraeia > JAUYCX01 > JAUYCX01 > JAUYCX01. The sequence goes on along the minus strand of JAUYCX010000049.1, from coordinate 132,800 downwards.
TCTTGGCATATGCCTATTTTCTAATTTCTGACTCTCATCAACAGGAAATGGCCGGGGACCAACTAAACTCATATCCCCTTTCAAAACATTAATTAGCTGAGGCAACTCATCCAAGCTATATTTTCGTAAAAACCTTCCTAAGCTTGTAATGCGCGGGTCCTTTCTTATTTTAAATATCGGACCCTTGACCTCAGATTTATGTCGTAAAGCTTCTTTATGATTTTCTGCACCGTGGACCATTGAACGGAACTTATAAAAATTGAAAATCTTTCCTTTTTTACCGCTACGTTTTGAAACATAAAATACGGATCCTGGACTTTCGAGTTTTATTAAAAAAGCAATAATCAAAAGTAAGGGCAAAAATAATATTAGAAGCATAACTGAAACAATAATATCTAAAAAGCGCTTGATAGCTTGCTCTGTTCCGTGTAAGTTCTTTTCAAAATAAGTCAGTAAGGGTATAAAGCCAATATAATTTAGACCTACTTGCTGATAAGGAAGGTCAAATCGTTCTGCTACTACCCTAACTGTCTTACCCATCTTCATTGCTTGAAGAAGCACTTCAGAAGTTATCTTGCGCTCTGAAGGTATAGTTACATAAATTTCATCAACAAAATTCTTCTTCACCACATCCTCTAAATCCTTAATCTTGCCTAAGACTTTACAACCAAGAGTGTTATGCGTATTATTATCATCAAGAAAGCCTACAATTCTTAATCCCAAATATGGATTATTTTGAATTTCTTCAGATAATGCTGAACCTGTATTACCAGAACCTACAATTAAAATATTAAGATTAGAATAACCATTTCGAATTAGGTACCTTACCCAGATTCTTTTTACTGTGCGAAAGGACGAAAGGCTTAATGCCAGTAAAAATGTTGACTCTATAAAAACTAAACGCGAAAAGATAACTGCCTTAAGCGCGAAAATGAAAAGCGCAGCTAAAACAGAAGAGAATAAAACACATTTGACTACCTGCCCCCACTCTTTAGAAATGCTTAGTGAGCGGTCAGTTGCATAAAGATGCAAATTATTCAAAAGAAATATTAAACTAAGGGTCCAGATAGCAAATACAGAAAAATAGGGTTTAAATTCTACCAAACTCTGAGGAATTGAATCAGGATTAATTTTACAAGGTAAATAAAAAGAAATGCTTATTAGAATGATATCTAGAATTAAATAAATAGTATGTATTCGCCTTCTATCTTGATAATACATAGAAATGAATTATACCATAATTTTTATTCAATTGGCAAGACGATAATTTATAGGAAGGAGTTTTGTTTTAGATTTATTTTTTGTGGTAAGTCTTTTTTGCAGTTAAAGTTAAAAACCTTTAAAAATCAATTCCCTTGCCGCATAATATATAAAAAGGCTGCCATCTACCAAGTATCTACGCCATAGCCTTTTTGGCTCAGTGATTAATCTAAAAAACCATTCGAAACCACTATCTCTAATCCAACGGGGTGCCTGGATTTTAGTCCCTGCTAAAAAATCAAATGCCGCTCCAACTCCGATTATTACAGGAACATTTAATTTATCTCTAAATTTACTCATCCAAATGTCTTGTTTTGGCGAACCTAAGCCCACCCACAATATATGAGATTTGCTTTGATTTATTATTTCTATATCTCTGCCATCTTCTTCAAAGAATAATTCACTAAAAGGCGGGGAAAATACACCTGATATTATCAAATTTGGGAAAATTTGTTTTAGCCTATTTTGAAGCTTACCTAAGCAATAATCGGTAGAGCCATAAAAATAATTTCTATAACCACTCTTCTGGGATAGTTTGCAAGTTTCTAACATTAAATCTGGGCCATAAACCCTGCGGATATTATTGTGCCCTTTTATCTTTCCCATCCAAACAACCGGCATCCCGTCAGGAGTAACTAAATCTGCTAAATTAACACTTTTTAATATATTTTTATTTCTGTAACATTCCATAATTGTGCTTACCGGACATACACAAACATATATTTTTTTATTTTTAATAATAGCTTCATTAATAAATGAACAAGCATCTTCCATATTGATTGCTGAAACCTTTACTCCTAAGATATCAAAGCGTTTTAATGTATCTGCCATATTTCAACATTTTAATAATTAATGTTTCAAATGATTAGCATACCAAGTATAAGTAATCTTTAAGCCTTCGGTTAAAGATTTTCGACATTTCCAGCCAAGCAGTGCTTTTGCCTTGCTACTTGACAAATATTGTTTATCGATTTCGCCTTTAATCTTTCCTTTACTTAAGATTTTAGGTTTTAATTTTTGTTTTTTTGCTATTAGAAGAATTTTGTTTACCAAATTTAAAACGCTAATGGGTCTACCTGTTCCAAAATTAAAAACCTCACCTGGCTTAATCTTGTTGCAATATAGCTTTTCCGAAAAAATAAGATAGCCATCAACTATATCATTTATAAAAATATAATCTCTTAAAGGAGTCCCGTCACTGCGGATAACAGGATTTTGGTTTAAAATAGCTAAACGTATAGTGTCTGGTATAATTCTGGAAAAATTAAAATCTCCTGGCCCATAAATATTAGCACAGCGTGTAACTGCCGTATTTAAACTATAGGTATGAGCGTAGCATCGAGTAAGCATATCTGCGCAGGCTTTTGAAGCATCATACGGGTGTAAAGCTAAAAGAGCTGCATCTTCTTTATAAGGCAATTTTTTATGCTCGCCATATGCCTTATCACTTGAGGCAACAATTACTGCTTTTGTTTTGTAAAGTCGCGCTAACTCTAAAATATTCCAGGTCCCTTTGATATTAGCTTCAAAGGTAGACAGGGGTGATTTATTTGCAATTCCTACTATCGGCTGTGCAGCAACATGCATACATATATCGGGTTTATGGTCTTTAAATATTTTAGAAAGTGATTTAAAATTGACAATATCAGATTTTATTAATTTTATCTTTGGATTAAATAATTCATTTAAAGCAATTTTTAAATAAGCATATTTAGGATCTTCTTTGATAATACCTATAATAAAAGCTTCTTTTTTTAAAAGTGCAATTGACAAATGCGAACCTAAAAAGCCATTTGCTCCTGTGATTAATACGCGTTTATTTCGCCAGAAATTATCCATTGCTCATTTTCCTTTCCAAATTGCCCAAGGCGCATTGTTATTTGACCAAAGTTCATTTAACCTTAAATTATCTTTATATGTATCCATACATTCCCAAAAACCATTGTGTTTAAATGCAACTAAATTTTTATCTTTAACTAACCTTCTAAATGTATCTCTTTCTAACACATCATCATCTCTTAAGTAATTAAAAATTTCTTTATTAAAAACAAAAAAACCCCCATTTATCCAATGGTCTGAAATGGGTTTCTCTTCAAAATGAGTTACTGCCTTTGTATGGGAATCTATACCTACAATACCAAATGGAGAACGAGGCTTAACCGCTGTAAGGGTTGCGATTTTCTTATGATTTTTGTGAAATTTTATTATATCAAGAATATTTACATCTGCTAATCCGTCTCCATAAGTTGCCAAAAAATAGTCATCATTGATATAATTTCTAATCATTCTTATTCTGCCGCCAGTGTTAGTACCTAATCCAGTATCTACAAAATTTATCTTCCAACTTTTTACATCTGAAAAATACTTCCTTATATTGTTAGCTTTGTATCCTAAGCATAATACAAAATCCTTGAGTCCGTAATGAGCGTAAATGCGCATAATATGCCATAGAATTGGCTTATCACCAACCAAAAAAAGCGCCTTGGGCAATTCTTCATTGCCCATCCGAGTACCTTTTCCACCGCACAAAATTACTACTTTCATAATTTAAAAAAACTATTTCCAATATAAAAAACTATTTCCAATATTTAGAAATAATGGAATTTAACGGGTAAAAGATACAATCAGCTACAGCTTTATGCCCTTTAGCTGTTAAATGGTTATCTAAAATATAATATAAACGAACATTTGGAGAGATGCGATGTTTTTCTTCTAAACACTCCAAAAGGTCAATAAAAGGGATATTAAAGTTGCTTAATTTTTCCTTCATAACTCGATTAGGCAATCTAATATCTATGTTTTGCCTATTTATTCCATAATATTTCAATTTAAGCAACAGGCGTTCTTTTTCAACCTGATGCCTATCAGGTATTAGAATAAAAACGGCTTTAAAATTTAATTCTTTCGCCAACTTATCTAAGCGCCTCAGTTCTTCATCCAAAATATACTGCATTTTCCTAAAATGCCTACTGTCCTGAATCACATGGAATATTTCATCATCTGTACGCTTAATCACTCCCCTAGATGCCAAGAAATCATTGTAAAGAACGAGTAATTTAGCCTTAATAAATTGAATAAGATAGCACTTTCGCAATAGAGAATTCTGGCGAACAAAATCATTAACTGCTTCCAACATTTGCGTAGATTTCTTTCCCCTTAAAGGAAATAATTTTGTGGGCTTATTCTTGCTATTTATTAAAACATTTTTATCGAATAAATTGGTAAAATCATTTCCAATAAAAAAATTAAAAATATAAACGGAGGGAGTATTTAACTCTTGGTGTCTTTGCTCAATAATATCCAATTGTCTAGGCAGAGACGATCCAGGAGTTCCTAAATTAATAAAACAGTACGGCAATTTCTGTGATATTAGACTTACGAAAGTTTCTTCATCTTTTACGCCTACGCCAAAAACAAAAGAATCTCCAAGAAAAGGGATAATTTCTCCGCTATGTTTATTGCAAGATTGGGCCGTACGCCTTCCTCCCCATTTATCGATACTTGCCTCTACATCATATTCATAGTGTCGAATATGGAAATGACTAAATGGAACGAATTTAATGAATTTTTCTTTGTCCCGTACTATCGGCCAACCTTTATCTGAACCAAAAGATTTAGGATCGGCACCAGTTATATTGTTTACACCCACTTCTTTCATTCGTTGTTTAAGCCAATCTGGACCAATCAAATGTAATAAGATTTCCGTCGTTATGATGGTTAGAATACATCCCCAAAAAATTGATAAAATAACAAATAAATATTTCCTTTTAAAATGCATTTTTTATCCAATAGTCATCTTACTCTAATAATTCAATTTTTGTTATTTTCAATGCATATCTCTCTCGTTATTACAAATATCAGTATGAATGACGAGCTAATATGATATGAATATTCCTATCATTTGTACAGAGTGGGATCGCATTTGGCGCTATACAAATCCGTACATGAGCGAGCATAAGATGTTTTAGGCTGGAGAATAGGATGTTTAACTGCACTAATTCCCTGTAGAATGATTAAAAAAAATGCGGCTGCATAAAATAAAGGTTTAAGATTAAGCGAGCTCTTTCTTATCCATTTTAAAAACCAAAATACAAAAAGTCCAAAACCAGTATAAATAGCCGGATGAAAATACCTTTGCCACATATATGGACGAATAAAGAAATACAACACACTATAAAACCCAATACCGATACTAGCCATAATACTTATCCACTTTTCTCTATCTGAAATACTCAATATTTTCTTCTTCGCCATAATCAACCCCATAAGTGTTGCACCTATAGCACCAAATGAAAACCATAAATTTTTCATCTTAGTCCCTAATGTGTAACTTACCCATTCAAAATCCGACGAACTTAGTCGCTCTTTGAGTGCTCCTAATGAAAATTTCATCGATGATACGGCTGGCGCATGAACAGCTTTATTACTGTTCAACCAACTTAGCTCATCAAACAACCACTGTTTTATCATTAAAATATCAAACCTCAAAAAAATCCATCCCATCCAGATAAATAATGGCAACAGAAAGACAACTATATGCACCAAAAAACTAGTCAGCATTCTCTTCGTAGACAATTTCTGAGAGAAAATATTTCCTAATAATATGGCCCACACTAAAGGAGAATAAATAAATTTTCCCTGCCATAAAGAAATGCCAAAAATAAATGTACTTAGCATTGGATGTTTTGAAAGTAAGAAGAGACCAAAAACAATCAAAATAATGGTATTTAATTCTCCCAGATTATACATAAACCCAAACCAGTATGGCAGAGCAAATGGTGTAGTAATAGTCAATCCCCAAAGACAAACGGCAGCTGTTATCGACTCTAACGAAGTGTATTTATTGCGCCTGAAGAACCAAAATCCCAGCAAAATGCCAAAAAGCCAAGAAAAAAATGCGCATGCAAGTCTGGATGCAAGCATATTGTGGCCAATATACCAACCAATAGCACTTGGCCAAGTTACTGCAATACCACTGGTGTAAGCCAAACCATACCTGTCATTCTTATAAACTCCATTTGCAAAGAAAGAAACAGCATCTTGAACATTGGCAACCTCGTCTTTATAAAAAGAAGGAAGGCTGTCTGCCTGATAAATCATGTTATGCCACGATAATACCGATGAAATAACCGCAATAAAGATTAAGAAACAGATTAATAATGGTTTCATATTATTCGAACCATAAATCAACTATCAGGCGAACTTATGAAAAAAATGAATACAACACCGACAATATCAACATCAGTTACCGATTTCATTTAGATATATTCTTTTCCCATTATTTACAGAATCTAATGCTTTAAGAATTATATCTAAATTTGTTCTTGCATTCTCTGCGCTTAAAAGCGAATTACACTTACCCTGTGTACAATTGATAAAATGTTCTACCTCTCTCTCGAATGGCTTCTCCATAATAATTCTGTAAGGCAATATAAATGATTCCATGCAATACCTTATAAAAGTTGATAATAAAGTGTGTCTTTTTTTTAAATCTTCAATAAGCGTCTTTCCCCTGAATAACCTTAATGCCTTTTTATCGCCGCAAACACCAAAATCCGCCTCGAAAAAGGGATAACTATAAGAACTACCCACTACACCCATAGCGCCATTTTTAAATTTAACAATAATCCATGCATTATCTTCTTTACCCAAGTTATAAACACCGTCTATCGCCTCAGCGGTCACTGAAATAACAGGAGAATCAGATAGCCACCTTATCAAATCGATCCCGTGGATTGCTAATTCGCACATAACGCCTCCCGATTTACTCTTATCCAAATACCACTCCTGACTAGGCAATCCCCTACCTCGTCTAAACCAAATAATCTTCACCTGCCCCAAAATTCCTGATTTAATAACTTCCTTAACCTGCATATATTCCTTCATAAACCTTAAAGGAAAACTTATCAGAAGTAATCTATTTGTCTCTTTTGACACGGCGATCATCCGATCGGCCTCGGATAATGTATTAGCTATTGGCTTCTCGCATAATACATGGCAACCAGCCTTAAGAGCGTCAATAGAAATCTGGGCATGTGTATGGGGAGGAGTACAAACACTTACTGCTTCGGGTTTTTCAGCTGCCAGCATTTTCCTGTAGTCCGTATAATATTTGTTGACCTTAAAATAACGACAGAAACGTTTCAGCTTTTCCTCTTCCCTAGCCGCAACAGCTACAAGTTTCACATGAGCATTTCTTTTATATGCTTTAATGTGATTTACCGCTACGGAACCTGCCCCTACCACACAAACCGAAAGAATCTTATTTTTCATATAACGTCGCTTAGTTAAAAATCTTAATGCCTCCCTGTAATAACATTCGTAAAACGGAGACTGCCGCAGAAGGCCTCTGTATTGCTTGCGACATAAAATTACAAAAGAAGCGCCAAGATAAATAAAAAGAAATATATGCCCTTTTAAGCTCTCTTGTGAGGATATACGGCTCAATACCGCATATATTTGTTGTATCTGAATTTACTGTGTCAAACTTATCAACTAACTCAGTCCTCTTGGAAAACGGCAAAGAGTAATAAAGCTCAGAACCCGGCGCAGGTATCGTTATAGTAAATACGGCATAAAGTGGGTTAAGCATTTTAGCAAAATTAACCGTATCTCTTATCATCTCAACTGTTTCCCCAGGAAAACCAATCATAAAGAAACCCGATGGAATAATGCCGACTTCTTTTGTCATTCGGATTACCTTAATTGCTTGTTGAGGAGTTATATTCTTTTTCATTCCTTTAAGTATATCGGCTGAGGCAGATTCTATGCCATAACGGATTTCTTTGCATCCCGCTTTTTCCATATGCTCAAGCATTCTTTTGGTAATAAGATTAATGTGGCAGTTGCAAACCCAGCTTATTTTCAAATTATGTTTAATTATCGCATCGCATATCTGGATAACTCTATCTTCGTTTACTGGGAATATATCATCAATAAAAAAAATATTCTTTATACAGTACTTAAAAACTATCTCCTCTAGCTCTTCTATAATATTCTTAACGCTTCTTACTCTTAAACGCCTTCCATATACAAACTTTACAGAGCAAAAGCTACATTCATAAGGACAACCCCGACTAGTTAAGACTAATGCGGTAGGTTTTCCAAAAAAAATATCTGAATAAAGATTATTATCGATAAGATCTCTGGCGGGAAAAGGCAATGAATCAAGATCTTCTATAAGTGGCCTGTCGGAGTTTTTGATGACCTTATAGTCCTTTATATAACTTAACCCTATGATATCTTTCGGACTGCCTTCCGCTTTGCACAATTCCAGTAGCGTCATCTCTGCTTCACCGTTTACAACAATGTCACATTTATTTTCCCGAAGCAACTGGTCGGATATCACAGTAGCGTACGTACCGATTAATACTCGTATCTTGCCTTTAAGATTATCAAATAATTTAATTGTTCCACTTATGTTTGAGGTAGCAAGCGGCACAATTATAATATCGAATTCTTTCCCTATATCAAGTACGGATTCGAAAGAACGGCCCTCTGGTACAGGGTCAATTATTTTTACCTCTATCTTATTATTGCGTAAAATAGATGCGATATACATAAGCCCCAATGGAGAAAAAATACCTGCTTTCGTTTGCGCGCCGGTATGTCTTATAATAACAGGGTCTACATTAACATTAAAATCCTGCCCTGGCTTAATGGGATTTAGAAGCAGAACCTTAATACTCATAATATTCAACTATCCACATTGTTATTTTACTTCTTATTTTTTAGGGCTCACTATTGAAAAACGGCCACAATTGAAACTAATGTTTTTTATTATTTACTCTCTTACCTTTACTCACTCAAACCTTTTCTAATACTTCTAAATTATTACTCAAGTATTTTTTTGTCAAAACCTTTAGCATAGCGAATTAAGTATAGCGGGCGCTGTTTAACCTCCTCAAAAATTTTACCTATATAAATTCCGATTAATCCCACAACAATTAATTGAATGCCGCCTAATATAGATAATAAGGAAGCTACGGAGGCCCAACCAGGGATATCTGTATCAGTAAAAATTGAAATATATAGTACATAGACAAAATAGACAAAACCCAAAACCGCAAAAATAAAACCAATAACAACTCCTAAATAAAGAGGCTTGATGCTAAAAGAAGTAACGGCATCTATGGCTAAAAAAAGCTTCTTTTTGAAGCCATACTTTATCTCTCCGCTATGCCGCGGTGCATCTTGATAATCTATGCCAACCGACCTAAACCCTGTCCAAGCAATGATTCCTCTTAAAAAACGATTTCTTTCTTGGATTTTTCTAAGCTGCAAAACTACTTTTCTATCCAACAGCCGAAAATCAGCGCTGTTCATAGGCAGGTCTATCTTTGTTAAGGCGCGAAAAATTCGATAAAAAATAACGGAACAAAACTTTTTAAAGAAGGGATTGTTCTTTGTAACCTTACGAATAGTATAGACATTTTCATAACCCTCGCGCCATTTCTTAAGCAGTTCTGGAATGACTTCGGGCGGATGCTGTAAATCAGAATCCATTAAAATCACTGCATCACCCTCAGCATAATCTATGCCGGCAGATAGCGATGCCTGATGTCCGAAACGCCGGGTAAGCGACAAAATTTTTACCCGAGGATCTTTTAGGCGCAATTTCCTGGCAATTTCAAGCGAATCATCTTCGCTAGCATCATCGATTAAGATTAATTCGAATTCATAGTCAATATTCTCAAAAACTTCTTTAACCTTAGAATATAAGGGCCCTAGATTCCCTTCTTCGTTGAAAAAGGTAGCTACAATTGAAATTAATGTTTTTTTAGAATTCGTTTTCATTTATACTGCTACTCACTCATGTCCAAATTATGATTGAAAAAGCCCAACCGAATCCTTTTGTGGTGGCTGACTAACAAAATCAATTGCACTAATAAACCCTGTAACCATTTTTTCTATTGACCATTTTTTTATTCTTTCTCTGGAAGACTGGCTCATCTGATCTCTCAACTTCTGGTCTCTTAACAAAGCTTCTATTGCCTCTTTTAAAGCTAAACTATTCTTCTCAGGAACAATTAAGCCATTTTTCCCGTTTTCAACCAAACCTCCGGCCGCAGCTCCAACAGCATCTGTAGCAATAATAGGACAACCTTGATTCATGGCCTCATTAATGACTAAACCCCAAGGTTCTTTAAAATCTTTAGTCGTAATTGAAGGTAGCACGAAAATCTCGGCTATAGAAAAATATCGGTAAAGTTGATCGTTGGGGACATAGCCTAAAAATCGATACTTAATAGAGGATGACTTACACTGTTGTTCTAGAGCGTCTTTTTTTGAACCTCGGCCGATTAGAAGCAAAGTTACAGGTATATCTTTAATCATCGCAATAGCTTCAATTAGATACTTATGTCCTTTGCATTCTTCTAAGCGACCTACGCAAAGGATAATCTTGCCTCCGTTAAGACCTAAATTCTTCTTCAGTTGAGACTTTTCTACATCACTCGCCGTCAAATCAAAAAGAGTATTGTCTACTGAATGTGGAGCAATAAATATTTTCTCTGTATCAATACCCAGCCCAACAAGATACCGCTTCACATGCTCGCCATACACGATTATAGCGTCAGAATGTCGATAGATGAACTTCGTAAAACCATATGATATCTTATGAAAAAATGTGTTAGGATGCATCCACATGCCTGTCCATAAAATAAAAGGCTTTATTAAAATTTTTGCAACCAAAAAAACAAAAGGCAAGGCAAACCTATCAACAATAGTCTTGATAAAAATATCCTGTTTTTCAAATAATATTTTAAATAAACCAAATGTCATTCCAAACTTAGGGAATATAAAGACCCCCTTAAGATACTTACCGTCAAAATTCCCACAAGGAACTTCGTTATTCTTATCCCTATAATTTCTACCGCTTCCGGTAAAATAAAACTTAAACTTATGCTTTTCTGATAGGAGTTCAAAAAGCTTTATCGTATAATGAGTGCATACATGAGTAACAAATGTTACTTTCTTTTGCATATTAGATCCAATACTTGCCAAGTTACAACCAATATCTTTTAAGCAATGCCATAAACTTTTTTCCAAATAATATAATTAACAGCGCGCCAAATAACCGGTCTGTAAGGCGAAGTCCCTTCTCGAAATTTTTTAAATTCAGTTTCAAATAAATTTCTATCTATAAGCCCCGTTGAAAGAATTTGCTTATAATTAATATCCTGTAAATATGAAAATAATTTTTCTGATCTTAACCATTCTTTTTCCGGCGCATTAAAACCCAATTTGGTTATTCTCGTGCGTATTTTTTCAGGTAAAATACCTTTTAAACTTTCTCTAAGAATTTTCTTTGATACACCATTATCTATTTTTTGAGAATTTGAAAGCGAAAAGAAAAATTCCACAAGGCGATAATCTAAAAAAGGAACCCTCTCTTCGATAGAAAAAGACATTGAATTTCGGTCTTCCAGGCGTAAAATGCGCGGCAAAGAATCGTTCATTAACATTCGATACAAATTGTTATTAAGAATACTAAAGTTTTTTTTGGTTTGAATAAACAGTGAGATATTTCTTTCAAATTTATTGAATTCTTTAGAAATAAAACCTAAACTTTTCTCAACAAATTTTGCTTTAATAAAACTTGCCAGCCTTCTTGAAACTATGCTTTTTATCATCTGCATCAAAAGTAAAGGCATGGGGTAAAAAACCGGGTTATTTCTTTTTATACAATGTTTCATTTCTTCTAGCAATTTTAAAATCTTAAATGATCTTAATAAATCAGCAAAATAGTAACTGGATAATAACGGAAGGTATCCGGCTAAACATTCATCCGCGCCTTGACCGCTTAAAACAACTTTTATTCTATTTTCTGAAAGTTTCTTCATTAAAAAATAATGATTAAAAGTAATCATTTGAGAAAAGGGCTCGTCTTGGATATAAACAACTTTTTCAAGCGAACTAACAACATCGCCTTCATCGCAATTAATTGCATAATTTATTATATTATCACTATCAAGCACCTCTTTTACATATTCATATTCGTTAATTTCTTTTTGCTCGTGAACAATGGATATGGTTTTTATTGGGGAATTAATAAGGCCCTGCTCTTTCATCTGTTTCTGAACGCAGACCAATGCTGAAGAATCCAGCCCCCCGCTTAATAAGGTCCAAACATCAACATCGCTATGCCTATGTAACAATACCGAACTAAATAATAAATCCCTAAACTGGCTATACAGTTTTTCCTTGTTCTTAAATTCTAAGTCATAATTATTCGGGCTATCTTTTAAATCCCAGTAACGATATATATTAATTCGCTTATTTTTTAAAATTAAGTTGTGGCCAGCTTTTAGCTGATATATACCCCTAAACATTGTTTCTTCAAAGCTGTCCTGGTTTCCATACACAATATATTCATAAGTTTTTTTAAAATTCTCAAGTTTTTCTATATCAACTAACACGAAAAATGTTTTTATTTCAGAGGCGAATATAAATTTATTACCATCATAGTAATAATAGAAAGGCTTTATTCCAAACCTATCGCGCGAACAAAATAAAGTTTCTTCATTTTTATCCCAGATAACAAAAGCCCACATCCCGTTGAATTTATTCACACATTCTTTTCCATATTCTTCGTAGGCATGAATAATGACCTCGGTGTCTGAATTAGTTTTAAAAATGTGCCCGTGCGAAAGAAGCTCTTCTCTTAGTTCTAAAAAATTATAAATTTCGCCATTATGAACAATTAAAATAGAATTGTTTTCGTTAAACATCGGCTGATGTCCGCCGACAATATCAATAATACTTAGGCGTAGATGCCCTAATCCAAGGTTTTGGTTTACATAAAAACCTTGGTCATCCGGCCCACGGTGGCGCATCACTTCACACATCTGCCGTAAATGCTCAGGATTAACCTGAGCTTTTTTATTAAAATTATAAATTCCGCATATTCCGCACATAATTCTCTAATAATGCCCTTCTTTTACCTTTTGCAAATTAAGAATTCTTATAATCTCATTTGCGAAAAATCTGCCCATCTTTAGATAACCTTCAATCGTGGGATGAACAGAATCAAAAAAATATCTGCTTCTTGGTACAAAATTCTCAAGTGCATATAGTTCGAAATCGATTATAGGCAACCCTTCACTTCGAGCGTAATTTCTCAACTCGCTATTGAACTTTGCGGTTAATAACGACAATATGTATAAATTATTGGTAGATGCTATTGGATATCCGATGTCCAAACTACGCTGATCAGGATTTACTCTCAAATCAAATAATCCCGCTAAAGTAATTAGCATAACCTTTATGGATTTATTCTTATCCTTTATTTTTCTTATAATTACATCAAGATCATTGATATCATAGTTAAAATTATAGGCTTGAAACTTGTTATTTTCAATTGCTCGAGTATTATAAAAGGTAGTTTTACTATAATCTTCATTTAAGCCTGTATCTTTTCGATTTACTACAAGATGGTAAAAAATTTTATATAATGCAAGATTACGATACAGAAACATATTTTTTTGAATATCCGCCCTAAAAATAGTTCTATTCCACCCAAGATATATTATAATTAAATCTGGGTCGATAGCTAAAAACTCATCTATTCTTTTTATAACGCGTTCAAAATTATATCCGTAAACTCCAGCATTGACTACTTCTATTCTAAATTTATTATCAATTAAACGACTCAATTCCCTTTCCATAATTCGCGGATAAGAATAATAATCACTCGGCGGCCCCCATGTACATGAATCCCCAATAGTTAAAATTCTAAAAACCGAATCCGGCTTCGGCATAGAAATTTCTGGCCCCTTAAAACCATATTTATTGTTACTAAAGAGTACTGTTGAATCATCTTGTGAAGTGAGATATGGGGCTGTTTCATAAAAATATTTCAAACCAAGAGTCTTCCCAAATTTCATTAAGTCTTCTTTGTAGCTCTTTACTGTTTCTATGGTATTCTCTTTAGGGATGATAATTCCCCTTCTATAATCTATGCGCTCAAATCCATGCAACTCTTTTTCCAGCCATTTGTTATATTTATAATGCCAAGCAAGTCTGGCCATCATTTCTAATAAAACAACCCCACTGGCTAATAGAACAACGACAGTTATTATATTTATTAATTTATTAATCCTGTTTTTCATAAATAAACTATGCGCACATGTTATGTGCTTGATTCAAAAATATATTTCCTACATAGTCTCCATGCTGTTATTGCATTAAACGATTTCATTTGGAGTAAAAAAATTATTCTTGTTTTTTTGTTCAGCAAATTACAGAACACAGCAGAAATAAGTTGAGAAATAACGGCGGCAATTGCCGCACCATTTATACCCATCGCAGGTATTAATAGTAAATTTAAAATTACGTTTACAACTGCTCCGATTATCGTATAAAACATAATATATACCTGTAAATTTTCATTAATAACCCATTTTCCGCTTGCTACGCCCAGAAAAATAAATACGCTTGCCCATATGTATATGCTTAATACTTTTGCAGCAGCAGAAAATTCATGGCCGTATAAGATATTTATCATTGGCTTGGCGGCTATAGTTATCGATATCGATATGGCTACAGCAGTCCAAAAAAGAAACCTAAATAATTTCTGCAATCTGTCATAATATAGCTCTTTATCTTTTAATTTTGCATTTATAATTGCCGGGAATAAAGAAGCAGTCAAGATCATCGGGATAGTATAAAAAATTTCACATATTTTTACCGCGACAGCATAATACCCAACTTCGGCAGTATTTAACATCGCCTTAATCATTACCTGGTCTATATGCATATATATTGAAATCGCAATACAAGATATAATTAACGGCCAAGAGTCTCTTAATAATTGCCTCATTTTCGCTAAGATAACTCTCCATTTTAATACAAAAATCTTTTGTTTATTAAGTTTAAAGGAAATATATAAACCGATACCCGTGATTATGGTCTCAAGAATTACAATACAGGCAAGATATATCAAGGGTAGTTTGAGATAAATAAATAACAAATTCAGAGAAGATGCTATAGCCAGAGAAAATATCTGAGGATAAACTATAAACTTAGCAAGCACCTTTGATTGAAAATAAAGGTCTATAACATTGAACGGCTCAAACAACATCCCTAAGGATATGATAAAAATAAGTACCTTTGTATATGAACTAAAGGATAAAACATTAATTGCTATCAGTATAATCACAACAACGAGCACGGCCCCTAATAATTTCAACAAAAAAGCCGAAATCAACATCTCATTTCTCTCATTTTCCCCTTTGCTTTTTACTAAATCTCTAACAATAATGTAATCTAATCCTAAGTCGGATAATACATTGAATAAAAGCGTAAAACTTATCGCATAGCTAAGAAGCCCATATTGTGTAGGCCCTAAATACCTAATAAGACATACACCAACAGTAAATGTAACAAATAGTTTAATAATCTTTCCGACTAATAAATAACCTGTATTTTTTGCATATTTTATAAATCCTTTTGAGAAATTCATAATAGTACTATGTCCTATTGGTAGTCTACGCCAAAGATAGCTTCTTATCGCGAAGCGATTTTCTTATAATTCTTTAAATAACACAAAGTCATCCCAAAACAAATCCAAAATGGAATTGCCTTGTATGGTAATTCCAAAACTGGCATAAAACTGGCTGATATTATCCAATTTATAAGCACTGCACAAAGTAAAACCCCATTTATTAATTTTAATTTTATTGAAATCATAATCATTTTAAACAAAATTACAAAAGTAGTTACTACCAATAAAATGCCTATTATTCCGGCCCTATATATCATCTCTAAATAAGAATTGTGAACAGCTATCCAACCATCCCTTGTCCATTCGCCGTGAGCTATATTTAAAATTTCAATGCTTTTAGAGCGAAAGGGCTTGCCAAAATCAAATCCAAAGATTGGTTTTTCAGTAATAAGCGCCTCCAATAAATCCTGCCAGATAAATATTCGAAAAGAATTATTGAGATAACTTGTATCTAATTTTCCGAGATTTTTAGTTTTTTGTTCAATAGGAGTGGTGGGTTGAAGAAGGGTAGGTTGAAGAAATTCATGGGTTTCATCCTGTTGCTTTTGTAAAGATTGTTCCAATATCGGCTTAGCCGGACTTTCTTTAGAAAGCTCTGTATATATATGAGGCTCTGTTTCTATGCCTTTGTTATAAAGCCGAGGCTTTCCTAAGTTACTCATTATAAAATTTTCCTTTTGTGCCAAAATCATATCATTCAAGACCTTAAAGCGACTGAAATTCTCTTTCAAATTTATAATAGTGCTTAAGGCATTTTTATCTGCAAACTTAATTAAACCAATACTAAAGAACAGACACAGAATTCCATACAAAACCAAACGATGAGACCTTTTTATTTTAAAAATAAAATTTAAAGTAACTATCAAAAATATCCCGGATACAATATTGCTTATCCACATTGTTCTCTTACCTGACAAGAAATCTTTATAAGGAACAAAAGCAACAAAAAGAAATAAAAACAGATACTTTAATAAACCTTTGGGGAAAGTTTTTATAAGCACAAAAGCCAAGATAAAACAGATAAACTTATAACTCGAGTTAATAGTAAAAATAATGGAAATAAATAATAAAATTAAAACTAAAGCTAATTTTCTTTTATCTCTGAAATAATCAAGCCTAAAAAATGAATAGCCAAAAACAGCAAATAAAGGGTAATAAAATAAAGCCGAGTGCCTTAAGGCTAATGGCCCCCACACCAAATATCCTCCATAAGCCTTAACCAGAACAAATAAAAAGTAAATAAATATGACATAATTAAAAAAAACATTTTTTTCTTTATTAATGGCCCATTTTATAAGTAATAAGATTAAGCAGAAAAAAAATAATATCTCTCCTATGAATATGGGAAAATCCAGAAAATTAAGTTGTATATTTATCTCAGCAAATAAATTTTCAAATATACAATACCCCAAAGAAAATAATCCTAATAGCGTAATTCCCAGATAATTTATTTTTTTATTTAAATTATGAATATTATGCTTATCCATTTTTGAAGGCGAAATTAATAATTTTCTTTTACTTTTGAGACTAAAATATCTCTAAGTGCCAATAAGGCAAATGGGATAACAATCGGAAAAAGGTAAAAAACCGCTCTACCCACTACTGCACCTGGCAGTAATGGTGTGAAAACAGGAATAATAAGCAACCAAACTACCCGTTTTAAGAAAACCGGTTTCTTACACTTAAATAGCGCATATATAAATAAAATCCAAAGAAACATAAATATCTGTATATTTTCTATTAGGGTGTAGAAACTAAATTCACGCATACTTACTTGAATAAAATTCCCTTTTAATATTTTAACAACATCTTTGAAGATATAAAAAGTAGCATCGGCTTTGTCCTGAAAGAAGATAACAAAAATAATATAAGAAATAATGCCCGGTAAGCAGACTAAAAGTTTTTTTGTAAACAATCTTCTTTCCTCTAATAATATCAAAGGCAAAATAACAAAGGTTGTCTCTTTCGTAAACACGCCCAATAAAAATGATAAGGATAAACCTAATAATGAACTACGCAAAACCGCATAAAATCCAGCCATTATGAAAAATGCAGATAAGGAGTCAACCATAGGAATTGTAAAATATGTCACCACAAAAAAAGAAGTTAAAAAGAGAAATGAACCAACTAAACTTTCCCATTTAGAGAAATTTAAATAAATGCAGTAATAAAAAAACAACAATGCCGTTAGTGCAATGGCTAATATATTCACAATACCAAAATTTAACTGGATAATCTTATTTTCTACATTTTCATAATATTTATTTAAAAAGTTATCAATTTTCAAATGGTCATTAAGCAAAGAAACTATAAATGGCATTAATGGCCTATTTCTGTATCTTTGCTGTACGTTAGAATAATCATGCCTACTCATTTTTATGTATTGTTGGGCATCACCGCAAGCAGTATAGTCACTATAAACATCGTATTTAGCAATTGCCCAATAGGAAATTGAAAAAGCCGCGCTTAAAAATAAAAAGAAAATAACTAATGCTTCGACTATATTTCTCTTTTTGTTAGAATTTTTTAATAATGCTCTGTTTTTATCTTTTTCCATATTTAGCGGCTCACATCTCCTCTCTGAATTCCTCAACGTGTAATTCGCTGCTGAAAGTTTTGTAAATAAGCTGTATACCTGATGTTATATAACTAAACAAAATTTTAGGCGACCTTATAGATAAAAGTGTCCTTGCGATATAGCTTGGCCTTAAATAAAAACTTAATAATGCCCAGCGTCTCAGATTTATCAGTTCCTTTGTAGTTAAATATTTGGTTCTTATAAGCGGCTTGGCGTAATCATAGCCATGGAGATCTTTCTCGTTAAAGAGATTCTCTTTTTTTGCTAATCTGAATAATTCTGTACCGGGTAAAGGATAGGCAATATTTATATCAATAAAAGAGGGATTTAATGCTTTAGTCAACCTAATTGTATCTTTTATATCTGAGCGTTTCTCCCAAGGAAATCCTATAACAAATAAAGCGTATGTTTTTATTCCATATCTCTTGCAAAGCGATATTGCCCTGAAAGCATCTTTAACCTTGGTTTTCTTTTTCATCAGGTCTAAAGATTCCTGATTACCGCTTTCAACCCCAAATCCGATAACCCAACATCCTGCCTTTTTCATCCAATGCAGTCTGTTCTCATTTATAGTATCAACCCTGCTGTTAGTTCCCCAACGTATCTGTATATCCTTATCAATAATTAGCTTACATATCTCAATAACCCACTTTTCATCCCAAGTAAATGTATCTGCTCTGAAGAAAAAGTTTCTAATATTATACTTCTTGATACATTCTTCAATCTCTGAAACTATAATCTGGGGTGAGCGAAGTTTTACTTTGTGACCCGCTACAAAAGGAACTGCGCAAAAAACACACTGGTGAAAACATCCCCGTCCGGTATAAATGAGAGTTATCGGCTCTTTTGTATCGGGAGTTAAGTATAATTCATTATTCAAAAGGTGCCGGGCAGGAAAAGGTAAACTGTCCAAATTCTCCAGCAAAGGCCTATTAGGGGTTCTTTTAATAAGCCCATTTTTTCTAAAAGTAATTCCTAGAACATTCTCAAGATTGTCTGAGGAGACGATTTCGGCAACAGTAAATTCAGATTCTCCTCTAATTATGATATCCAAATCCTGAAACTTTTTAAGCACCTCTTCATCCTCTACGAGATAATGCGCACCTTTAGATATAACCAGGATATCATTTTTAAATCTTTTAGCTAAGCTAGCAGCAGTTAAATCAGCGACAAGAGTTGGAGTAGTTACGCTTATTACAAGGACATCTGGTTTAAACTTTTTTAAATCTTCTTCGAAGTTTGGCCAACCTTGCTTCTCAGATGGATAGTCTTTTATTTTACACTCTACACCAACATTCTCCAAAGTAGATGCGATATATGCCAAATCTAAGGGAGTGCGAATGGGTTGAGCTGCCATCCCTTTTACAGGCGCCTGGCACCTATCATCTCTCATATATAGACCTGTAGGAGGATAAATTAGAAAAGCTTTTTTAATCTTCATGACTGCTTTTTGCCTAAGCTAAACAGCATATTTTTTACCAGTGACAAAGATGTTGAAAGCACCCATTTTAGTTCTCTAAAATTCTTAATTGTAAAAGCAATATCTAAGATTTTCTCGGCATTAAAATAAAAATCCTTATAAGCCTTTTTGCAATAGTAAGATACATCTTTAGCTTTTGTCCCATTTATCTCAAAAAAAACCTTCCCATCGAAGAATCCTGAAGAAACGCCATTATCCACATCTTCCAAGAAAGTCCCTTCTTTTCTTACGATATTGTACACCTCTGTCCCTGGAAACGGAATACAAGTAGCAAAGTTACAGAAATGAGGATTAACATCTTTGGCAAATTCTATAGTACGCTTCATACTGGAAGGTGTATCACCTGGCAAGCCAAAAATAAAATACCCGTGTACGGTAATCCGTTGTTTTCGCAATGCGGTTATCGCATCTTTAACTTTATTCAAATCTAAATTTTTCTTTATGGTCTGCATCAATTTAAAATCCGCAGTTTCTATACCTAAGCCTACTTTGAATACACCGCTTTTCTTGAGTTTTTCTGCAAAGCTATCTGAAATTTTATCAGCGCGCAATCCATTATGGCAGCTTATGGCTATATTTAAATCCGTATCGATTATCTTATCCAAAAGCTTTTCTGCTCTTTCTGGAATAAGATTAAAATTATCGTCTAATATATCAATCTGATCAACCTTAAAATTTTTATGCAACCATTCTATCTCCATTAAAATGTTTTCTGGAGTGCGGCATCTAAATGTCGAGCCAAATACGCTTTTATTACAGTAGGTGCACTGGTAAGGGCAGCCTCTTGAAGTCATTACCGGCGCCATTATATTCTTAATAATCCTTGCGCGTTTGCTGTAATAGTCAATTGAGGGCTTAAGTAATGTGTAGTCTGGAAACGGAATATCGTCGAGATTATCCATGAATTCTCTATTTTTATTGTGGAAAATAGAATTGTCCTTCTTATATAATATACCCTTGAGCGAAAAAATCTCCTTTTTATATCTGCACGCTTCGAGGATATCGCAAAAGGTTTCTTCGCCTTCTCCGTTTACTATGATATCGCAATATTCTAAATACTTGTCTGGAAATAAAACTGGGTACGGACCGCCTACTAATAAAAGTTGTTTCATTCCATTTAGCCTTATTAATTTTGCCAATTCTAATGCAGATCTGTGTGTTACGATATTACTGGAAATACCGATTATATCTGGGTTGTAATCCAATATCTGGGCAATCACTCCTTTATTCTCCAATTTCATAATATTGGCATCTAATACTCTCATATCGCCTAAATTACGATTCTTAGCAACTGAAGCTAAATAGATAAGCCCTAAGGGAGGATAAACAATCCCCTCCACTCCTCTTGCATAATAGGGATACGGATTAATAAGTATGGCTTTCATTTTTAATGTTTTTAAATTTATATTTTATAAGTGTCAGCGCAGCCCTGATACCATCTTTCCATGTAATCTTCTTTCCCTTAAGAATTGAACGGGGATGGTATTTTATGGGCACCTCTTTTATCCTAATATTTCTTTTGGCTATTTTTGCGGTTATTTCATAACAAAATTCAAAACGGTTAGTATCAAGCCATATTTCCTTTATTATCTCGGATTTAAACACCTTGTAGCCGGTGGCAATGTCTGTTATCTTCACGCCATAAAGCAAAAACGCTAACAGATTTAAAAACAGTATCCCAAAGAAATGCGATAAATAAATAACTTCATAATGCCTGCCTAAAAATTTATTAAGGAACCAATGCCAAATAACAAAACGTTTATCTAAATTTAAAAATCTTGAGCCGTAAACAACCTCAAATTCACCAGAAATTATGGGTTCAATTAATTGCTTATAGTCAGTTGGATTATATTCTAAATCTGCGTCTTGGATAATAACAATATCGCCTGTAATATACTTAAGCGCTGTGCGGATAGCCGCAGTCTTGCCTGAATTTACATCGTGGTAGAAAACCTTTACGCCATCAAAATCAGCTTTGTTATTTTTTAAGAACTCGCGCGTTCCATCCTTAGAGCCATCATCAACTATTATAATTTCCTTGTCATACTTTACTTCCGAAACTCTTCTTAGTATATGCTCGATACTTTCAATCTCATTATAAACCGGCATAATAATAGATAATTTCATAGGTATACTTCTTCCTCTTTATTTTGTGGCGCAAGATTGTTCCTTATCAGAAATGTTAAAAGGAAATTTTTTGCTAAAAAAATACAAAAAATTGGATTTCATAAACATAGTCAAAGATTCTTTTGTGCGGATATAATTATTTCTCGGTATAGAAAGAAAAGGTATTGAAAGAATTCTCGTAAAATTATTAATTGGCAAAGCTTTAATTATGGGATGAAGAAAAGCAGGTGTTCTGGTCAAAAAAGGAATTAAAATTAGCTGTCTTTTAGCTTCTTTTAAATCTGTATTTTTGATAATAATGCAACTGTCCTTATACCCGCCGCCTTCTCCATTGCAAATTTTTTCATATTCTTCTGGGGCAATTAGTTTGTTTTCTAAACAAAAATCCGCAAGTTCTGTCTTGGGATACGGATAAAAAATTGAAACAATGGCACCGTCTGGTTTTATAATCTTATTCAACTCATAAGTCTCTCGCATCTGTTGTGCTGTCTCGGTAGGAAGCCCTACCATGTTTAGAGTGCAAAATTTAATCCCAACTTCTTTTAATATTTTGGCGGCATTGATAATATCCTGATTGCTCATATGCCTTTTTAATATCTTTCTTCTTACTTCCTCGCTGCCGGATTCTATGCCGATATCTACATAAATACACCCTGCATCTTTTAAAAGTTTCATAATCTCTCTTTTAACGGTTTTTGGATGAACAAAGGCTTTAAAAGGTAGATTTATTTCTTTTTTATAAATAATACAAAAATTTTTAATCCACTTATCGTCTATGGTAAATATATCATCGCAAAAAAATACTTCCCTAATAGGATATTGAGATTTAAAAAATTTGAGTTCATCTATAACATTTCTAACGCTGCGACGTCGCAAATACGAAAAACCGGGGAAATTTAATAATTTTTTGTAATAAGAATTGTAACAATATGAGCATTGATAGGGGCAACCCCGTGTAGTCATAACATAAATCCTTTCAGAAAAACAACCGTATTTCCTGAAAAGAGATTTATCCGGGAAAGGCAAAGAATCTAAATTTTGGATAAGCGGCCTTACGGGATTTCTTATAACCTCTCCATTCCTTTTGAACCAGATATTTTTTGTGGAATAATTTATACAACCGCTCTGCATGCTTTCCACCAATTCCAAAAGCGCCTCTTCTCCTTCGCCAATGCATATCATATCAATGTAAGGGTTTTTTATCACGTATTCGGGAAGGAGCGTGGGATGAAGCCCCCCTACGATAATAGGCACATCCATAACCTCTTTTATCAAGCGGGACATTTTATTTACCCATGGATATAAATTAGTTAAACATGAAAAGGCAATCAGGTCCGGCTTGTATGCCTTGGCCATTTTAATCATCTTTTCTGTGACGTCAAAAATTTTCTCAATAAATCTGAATTTATACTCCACATCTCCGGCGCCGGGATCAAATATTAATTCAGTTTCATGGCCAGCTTTCTTTAGAATGCTGGAAAGATATTCTATCCCGATCCATTCAGCATTTCTGTGGAAAAATAAAACTTTCATTTATCAACCCTTTCCAAAAAAACTTTATAATAAATTGACTTAAGCATAGCGATCTGCTTACGTCTAAGATGTTTTCTTAAAAACGCTTTCCAATCAGTATACATTAAAGCTGTACTAAATAATGAAATAATTTTATTCACTAAACAACTTAACTTTTCATCAAGAAAGCAATAAAATTTAATTGCATAGTCAGAAATAAGAAATCTGGGTATAAGCCCAATTTTAAAGTTATTGGCCTTACCTCCCATCATTAAAAATAAAAGATGGAAAAGTTTATGCTCAATTTTTTCATTTTTTAAGATTGAATAACCGTGTTTTGCGTCTGTATGCCTATCTCTCCTACTCATATCTAAATCCGCTTTCACAGCGAGTTCGCGAATTTTAGTGCCGGGATAAAAAGCTAAATTATTACTGAATATGAAAAACGGCGCGGGAAACTTCTTGACAAGCTGGATAGTGCTTATTAAATCATCTCTTGTTTCAAAAGGATTCATTCCGATAAAATCATAATAAGGCAGCATGCCTTTAAATTTATTAAGTGAATGGGTTATTTCTAAAATCTTTTTATTGGATATTCTTCGACTATAAATATTGTAATTTGTATTTTCACTACCGCTTTGTATGCCAAAAATTATCCTATCCATGCCTGCTTCAATGAGAAGCTTTACCTTTTCTTCATCATACGTCCAGGGAGAAATAAGAATACAGAAAGGTTTATTAATTTCTTTCTTATATCTCTGAGCAAATTCTTGAATATGATTATATTCCTTGGCAAAAAAAGTATCGTCTTCCAGCCAAAAACTCCTCACCTGCGGATAAACCCTGCAAATTTCTTTTAAATGGTTGATAAAATAATCAATGGAATATTGCCTTACAATCTTTCTCCACGGAAAATCCTGTTTAATCTTATAGTTTGAGCAAAATGCACAGTTATGGGGGCACCCTCGAGCACCCATAACTTCAAAATAATCACAAATAATATGCGAGCCCTCCATCGGCACAAGCCTATCTGATTCCAAAATAAATTGATGGCTTAAATCATAGTCAGGAAAAGGATAATCGTTTAAATCTTTACTTAATGGCTGGCATTGATTTTTAAAGATTTTCCCATCAAATTTCGCCCACAACCCGGGAATATCATAAAAAGGTTCGTTGCTGCTAAGGCGCTTGGCTAATTCAACCACTACGTCTTCGCCCTCCCCTAAACAAATTAATTCAAAATTATCCAAAAGGCTCTCCGCAGACAAGGTGGCGTGAATCCCTCCGATTATAAAATGGGCTTTTGTTTTTCTTTGAAGCCTATTTTTTACCTCAATGGCTTTTAAGACTCCGTGGGTCATGCAAGAAATTCCTATTAATTTAACATCTTTACAGACTTCCTCCAAGTTTTCCCAACAAAAATTTCCAAAGTCCTTTCTCCAACTGGACATAATCACTATTGCAGTCTTAAAGCCATGCTTAATCAAGTTTGACGACAGGGCCTTAACACCCATGGCTACCGGACTTTCATCTGTGCTTATAAGAACTACTTTCAATTTTAAAATCCTTTTAACGGCCTACAGCCAACTAATTAAACAGATAATCTCACGTTATCTTTTCCTACAACACTATCGACTGCCTCAATAACTTCCACGACTTTTATCGCATCTAAACAAAAAGGCCTATCAAATTTACAATTATCAAAACAAGGGCGGCAAGAAACATTTTGCTTCATAACTACTTTGCACTTGTCTCCAATAGGCCCTATCTTAGTTATATCTCCGGGGCCAAATATTGCTATAGTTTGAGTATCGACAGCGCTTGCAATATGCATAACCCCGGAATCATTACAAATTAACAGGTCTAATTTACTGATCAAAGTTATCAATTCCCTTAAAACCAGCTTAACCTTCAGAATTTCTCCTTTTACAGGGATATCATTTGCGTAACCCCCTGGCTCAACAAAAACAAGTATCTTTGCATGGTAATTGTCTCTGATATACTCTGCAACCTTTGCAAATCTATCAAGAGGCCAGCATCTTGTTTTTACTCCTGCTCCGGGATGAATGCCTATTACGAGCTCGCCATCTCTTATACCCTGATTTCTTAGGAAGTCTGTTGCACCATCGGCTGCCTTTCTTTCAATGGATATAAACGGCTTATCGCTAATTTCTTTTATGCCTAAATGAAATAACAAATTAATCCATGCCTTTGATCTGTGCTGAAGCTTAAAATCAGGACTTCCTATATCTGTTAAAAAATAACCTGCGCCTCTCCAACCATAGCCGACTCTTTTCTCTGTTCCGACTAAAAAAGATAATAAATTATTCCTGATATCTCCGCGCGCATCCAACACCAAATCAAATTTTTCTTTTTTTAGTTTTTTAATTATTCTAATTAGAGATTTCCAATCCCAATCCCATAATCTATATTTTCCTTTGAAACGAGTCCAGGGGAAATCAAATTCAACAAACTTGTCGACATATTCGCAATTACCTAATAAATCTTTTCCGAAATTCTTTGAAAGTAAAGTAATCCTAGCTTGTGGAAAACCCGATTTCAGTGATTTTAAAATAGGGCTCATCATTACCAAATCTCCGATGCCCCATAATTCAATTATTAGGATATTGTAAAAATTTGACGATTTTTTTCTTTTGGTTTTATCCAAAATTATCACTGGCAGAAAAACAATAAAAATTAACTTATCGAGCAAATAAATAATAAGTTTATTTTTCTTAAAAAATTTTTCTAAGAAATTATTCATAATTTCTAAAAATTATCACTCTAACATTTCCTTTAATGCTGTAAAAATATTATTTTCTTCTCTCCATCCGGTATCCTTTCTCAACTTTGCATTGTCTCCGTAACTATCCATGGTATCAGAAGTTTTTATATATTCTTTTTTTACTGAAACATTCAATTTTTTCTTGGATTTTTCAATTAAAAAATTAAGGATATCTTTTATAAAATATGACCTTCCACTGCAGACATTGTAAATTTCGCCTTTTTTTTCATTAATCAAAATCTTCCAAAAAGCGGAAATTGCGTCTTCAACATTTAGAAAATCGCGCTTTGTATTTAGATTGCCGACGTAAATTGTATCACCATTTTGGGCTTTTTTTATCTGATTTGCAAAGGAACCTATAGAAAGAGATGTTGAAATATCCTTGCCTACTAAATTAAAAGTCCTGGCTATGTTGACGTTAATACCAAAATTGTTAAAGTAAAAAAGCGCATATAAAGTTTGCATGGATTTAGAGAAACCGTATGGATTAATGGGGTTGAGTGGCTCGTATTCGTTAATAGGTAAATTATTGTTTAGCCCATATTCAGCTGCCGAACCAATCAACAGAATATTCTTTATTCTAACGCCTTTTTTAAGTAGAATTTTGAATATGCTTCTTGAGATACCCACATTAATATCCTCCATAAGCTCAAAATTCTCGCTATTAAACGTTCCGGTTAGATTAATAATATAATCTGGGGATTCTTCCAGAATTAGTTCTTGAAAACTACTATAATCCAATAAGTCGATTTTCTTGTATTTGATGCCCGTGAATTTATCTGGCTCTGTTTTATCTACACCTGTGAATGAAAAATCGCTTATAAGATTTTTCTCTACGATGTAGTTCTGAAAATGTCTTCCTATAAAACCGTTTATACCTAATATTAATACTTTATCCATTGTGAAATAATTAAATCTTTCTCTTATAAATTATAAATTTCGTCCTTATATTTTCTTAAATTTTCTTTTACCTTGAACCACTCTATTGTTTTTCTTATGCCATCCTCAAGTGAATATTTCTGCCGCCAGTTTGTTAATTTGATAATTTTCTCATTGCTCCCCAGCAATCTTTCCACTTCGCTATTTTTCGGCCTAATCCTAACCCGATCAACAGCTATGGTCGCTTTGGGATTAATCATATTGATTATTTTCTTAGCTAAATCCCCAACAGATATTTCTTTTTGTGTTGCAACATTTATTTCTTCCCCGATAGTTCTTTCAGACTTCGCAACTTCAATGAAGCCCTGAACTGTATCTTTAACAAAGATTATGTCGCGTGTAGGATACAGACTACCGAGCTTAATCTTATTTCTTCCAGAGAGGAGTTGGATAATTATTGTTGGTATTATGGCTCGCGCCGACTGTCTTGGACCAAAGGTATTAAAAGGCCTGAATATGCATACCGATAAATTAAAACTCCTATAGAAAGATTCGGCGATCTTATCAGCTGCAATTTTTGTCGCTGAATAAGGAGATTGTCCTTGTAAGGGATGATTTTCGTCTATGGGGACATACCGCGCCGTACCATATACTTCTGAAGTAGAGGTAACAATCACTTTCTTACATTTCTTGTCTCTTGCTGCCTGCAATATATTCAAAGTTCCTTTTACATTAGTATCGATGTAACTATCCGGAGAATGATAACTAAAAGGAATTGCGATTAAGGCTGCTAAATGGAATATAACATCAATATCTTCTGCGGATTTTCTTACCCCATAAGGATCGCGGATATCTCCTGTAAAAACATCAATGTTCTTGAGCTTATCTTTTGATAATGTATCCAACCATCCCCAGTTATTAAAAGAATTATAATAAACAAATGCTCGTACTTTACATTTTTCCTCCAGCAATGCCTCCACCAAATGGCTACCGATAAACCCATCTGCACCTGTAACTAATATTTTTTTGTTAGATATCTCCATATCCATTTCCCTCTCTTGTTAATTCAAAGTATCTAAATATATTTTCGTTATCTTGTCCATCTCGGATTCTATGGTAAAATTATTCAATATCTTCTCTCTCCCGCAATTACCAAAATCAACTGCTTTTTCAGGATGCTTACATAGATAAATTATCTTCTCGGCAAATAATTCAGCGTTATGCGTCTCTATTAGGAACCCATTTTTTTCATTTTCAACTATATCTCTTACGCCTTCAATATCCGAAGCTATAACAGGACGGGCAAGCGCCAAAGCCTCCAATAAAGCAGTAGGGCAACCCTCTCGTACCGAAGGCATCACAAATATATCAATGGACTTTAATAATTCATATATGGATTCTATCCAAGGAGCATCATTCAAAATAACCCGGGATGAAACGCCTAATCTATTTATTAGGTTCAGCAGATTCTCCTTCTCTTCGCCTCTGCCAAAAATCAGGAATTTAGCCTGAGGCACTGCATTTAAGACTATCGGCACAGCCATAATCAGGCGCTCCATTGCCTTTTCTTTGCTTAAACGGCCGACGGTCCCGATCAAAGGCATGCCTTCTTTTAGATCATTAAATGAGAACTGCATTTTTTTATATTTATCCGGTAGTTGAAGGCCTAAGTGCACTACCTCAACTGTATCGGGGGCTCGGAACTTCTCTAAGAGCAGCTCCTTCTTTAAACCTTCAGAAACCACTATGGTTTTTTTAAACCATTTCTTTATTAACTTATTGATCATTCTGTAAAAAAGTTGCTTTATCATAGAAACATTATCTTCGATTATTTTAGATTCATACTGAGAAATTATATTCTTTATGCCGGCTAAGCGCGCAGCCAAACCGCCCAAAATATCGGATTGTATCTGAAAAGTATGCACTATATCTATTTCTCTTGCAATAAAGATATCGCGTAATTGAAGTATAAAAGGAAACATGAACCATTTTTTAAATCTTGGTATCATAATGAAATCTTCCTCTTTTACACCTTCCTGCAACATAAACTGCCTCCATTTATCCTCTATGTTGGAGCAGCCGATGATAAATAATCTTAAATTATCCTTGCCTAAATATGTGTATAAATTCTTCAGGTGTATATTCTTACCGCCTAAGTGGTTATTCATACTAGTGTACACCAATGCCACATTTATTTTATTATTCATATCAAAATCCTGCAGGAAAAATTGTTCAATTCTTTTCATATCAGGACTCTGGGTAAGTGGTATGCAAACCATATGGCTTGCAAGATATTCATCATTAGAATGCCTCGGTAAATATGGCCAAGGGAAACACTCAATGCCTTTAGAAAACATTTGAGAAATGAATTGCTCTCGCTTATCAACCAAAACCGGAAGATTAAGTGGAACAGTGCCATCCCTTAACGCAGGAAAAACAATTTTTATGCCATCAAAATTATTATTAGAAAAAAATTCCAGCCATTTATTATAATTGGCTATCCTTTCATTAATAATATGATTGTAATTAAAATGCTTCATAAGAAAAGAACTAAGTTTTGAGAATTTCGTAAAATAATCTTCCACATTATATTCTTGAAGAATATTTTTTATGCGGTCCAATTCAAAGTCAACTTTTCTTAAACTGTTATTATGGAAACGGCCAAAACCGGCGTTTAATGTGCTTAGAAAAGATTTTGCCATAAAAATAAATATTTTGCTTTTATTCAATAGATATCCGGCTTTTTTCTGTTTGCCTTTGAGCAAGGAATTGTTTATTACCAAAGCTGCGCCATTGGGTATGGGTAAGATTTTACGAAAACTGAAGATGCTTATGTCTCCGAAGCTGCCTAACGGTTTACTATCATCTGAACTTAAAAATCCCTGGGCATTATCTTCAATTAAATATAATCCATGTTCAGAGCAAAATTGTCTTGCATTATCTAAATCATTAGGAAATCCAAAATAATTCACAATGATTAACGCCTTAGTACTTTTATCAATCTTTTTTGCCACTAATTCCCAAACAGGTTTTAGATTACTATCTATTTCATAAAATTTAACCTTAATATCCAAGCGATGCATCGGGGCAACAACCACATTGCATATATAATTCGGCACTAATACATTATCCCCTTCTTTTACCCCAAGGACTCTTAGGCCTTCATATAAAGCAACTCTGCCATAACCGAAAAATAAAACATTTTTATTTTCAAAAGGAAACGGTAAAGAATGAATTTCTTTTAAAGAAATAATTTTTGGGCTAAATACCGGTTCGCGAGTAGTTATTATCTGCCTTACCATTTTTTCCCAAGCAATTTTTTAACATTAAAACTTAATCTATCAAGAATCTGATTGGCAATACTTCCCTTTAAAGTCTTCTGGAACATTGTTACAAAATATAATCTTTCAATCCCGGTTTTCCAATCCAGTTTATAGTCCTCTTCTCCCAGCATAAAATCAAATTGCCTGATATGATTGTCGAAACATTTATGAATCAGGTCGTAGAGCAACAATCTTCCCGGGGAATATTGGTAAAATTCATTATTATGGACCGGCATAAAATAATAAAATCTATCTCTGTAAATAAAGCCGAAATGCATTGCAACTTTTTTGCCTTTAAATTCCATAAAACTTAAATCCAGCCAGCCTTTATGAAAGAATTTATCTGCAACAATTTTGATAAAACTACTCGTCAATCCATTGTCAAAAATACATTTTGTATGCTTAGATTTTCTTCTCAACTTATAAAATTCTATCAGTTTGTCTAAAAATAAAGAAATTTCGCTTTCATTCTCAATTTTCTTAAAAAGAAAATTTGCATCTTGTTTCGTCAATTTAGATAATTGCCTTCTTGTGTCAGCCACAAGTTTCTTCCTTAAGGCAGAATGGTAATCATCCCAAGTTTTTGTTATTTTTATATATGGAGCGCCTTCCTTATGTTGTTTTAAAAAAATATTCGCAAATATTCTGTTATGAACAATATTATCAAATGAGCTAAGGCTAGGCGATTCCTGCCTAATTCTATTTAATCTAAATATATCCCATTCATTAGACTCATAAAGTTTGTTTAAAATAATTTCAATAATTTCCCTTCTTTTTTCTGTGCTACCGGAAGTTATAATATCCTCGTAGTCAGAAATATTGCTGCTGATAAATCTTAATTCTCTAAAACCGAATCTCTTAGATATCATTAATGGGGCTATTCCATAAATCTTGTCATTTTCCTTTGCTAAAATGATATAAAGAGAGTAATCTTTTTTAAAACATTGCCACCAGTTATACAGCCAGTCAAAGGTCAAAAATATATTATTCTGCCCGCTCTCATCTAAAAACGAATCCCACTCTTTTTCTAAATCTTTAAATCCTTCCGTATCTTTAACTATTGTTATTTGCATTTATTTTTAAAATAAAGGAATTGATCCGGATAATTTTAACCTAAAAATTTCTTCAGTATCATAACCGCCAATGCCAATCCGCGGCAAAACAAATAAATCATCATTTGATATTATAGGCCTTTGAATCATTGTTAAGGCAACTTTATAACCTAATTGCTTAATAGCATTGACTGATTGAATGTTGAAATCGCTCTTTTCGCCATAAGGATAGGCAAAAGCAGTTATTGCTTGATTAAGGCGATTTTCCAACGTTTCTTTAGGGCTTAAGAGCTCTTCTTTAAACTCCGAATCGCTTACAGATGAAACTGCGCTATGTGTATGGGTATGAGCGCCGAAGCTAATATTATTCTGAGACATTTCTCTAATATTGCGCCAGGTAAGGTTAGACGGATAAGAATTTGTTTCAACTACATTTAAATTTTTCGATACTAAATTTAACAATCCCTCTTTTTCTTTATTTCTTGCAAATTTAAAAAGATAGCATAATTTTTTAAATGCTTTTATTGTAAAAACATTTCCCCCGATTTTCAGATTATACCGCTTATCTTTCCAATTCAAAAGTAACGATTGTTTATTGGAACTCACTAATATATTTGCCAGCCTATCCCACCAAAAATGACGCCCAGTTTCAATAAAATCCGTTGGCACAAATATGGTGGCCGACAAATTATATTTTTTTAAAATTGGAAATGCATATTCATAGCTGTCCAGATAAGCATCATCAAAAGTAATGACTGCATAATTTGATTGATTCCTATCACATTCTAAAATCCCTAAGAACTTATTTAAAGAAACTACAGTATAATTTTTTATAAGAAACAACATTTGTTTTTCAAAAGAAACTGGGTCAACAATCATCTCTCTTAGTAAATAATCTCTATCATTCAGAGGCGATACCCTGTGATAAGCCAAAATAACGCAGTATGAATTTCTACGAAATAAACTACATATTCTGTTTATCTGTAAATAATTAGAATTTGTATAAATCAAATGTTTAATCATTACTTTAATAATATTCATAAATTACCTAAAAGCCTGAAGAAATTGTAATCTGAATCTGCCTGGCGAAAAAACGTACTAACCATGTAATCCATGTTAATAAGTCTTCAATAAATGCGATGCAATTTCCTTTAGGCTTACAATGTAAATCGGGATGAAAAAATAATTCGCTATATCCAATTTTAAGATGCGCTTTGCTTAAAATATCTTTCCATAAAGCAGCAAGTTCTGATGAGTTCAAACGATTTAAAATCATATCCTTCCATTTTCCCTTTATATGAAATTCTTTACCCAATACTTTGTATAATATTCTATGCATCCCAGCAGGATTAAGATTATAAATCTCAATTAAAAAATTGTTCTGCATTACCCTCTTTACTTCATTTAAAAATGAATTCATAACAGTGCCAGGAAAATGCTGGGTGACTTGTACACTCCAAATACCAGATAATGAATATGTTTTAATTGGTAAATTAGAAGCATCTGCCTGAATAAAAATAACATCCTTCTGTTCTCTAAGAAGAGTTTTTGCTGATTTCAAATTACTAAAGGCAAAATCCATCACAATCAAATTACCACCAAGAGTATCGCGCCAATAGTAGCCAGAACCACAGCCTACGTCTAATATCCATTGTGATTTGCTGAATTTTAATCGAAAATTATTGGCTCTTCTTGACATTATAGGAATACAATGATGCTGTGATACAACTTCTAATATATTTTCGGCTTCGATACCCATATGCCCTTTAGCCACTTCTTCTCTTAATCTTTGCTCGTTGATTTGTTCTTCGGACACAACTGTCATTAACACTAAAATACCATCTTTTATTGAGTATTTAGTGTGGCAGTATAAACAATCTAATCTATCGCAATTGCTCAATACTAAATCATTCTTACAAATTGGGCAACAAAGGATTTCACTTAAAGCCTTCTTTATAATCTCGTGTCTGTTCTCACTGACTAAATCAGTACTAAGTCGTTGTGTGTCTTTTTTGATGAACAATTTTCCAATAATTGCAAAAACTAAGAAAACCCACTCTTTAAAATCTAGCGGATAGTATAAAATAGATTGTCCTAAAATAGATACTGCCTTATTAAAATCTCCCATGCGGATTAATTCTCGGCCAGCAATTCTTAGACACATCGCCTTTCTTTTTCTAAAGAGATATCTGTAATGTAAGGATTTATTTGGCCACTCTGAATAATGGAATTCCAAAAAATCTAAAGCATTTTTACAATTTGTAGCTACTCTTGAACATTCAGTATTATTATTAATAGTATAAACTCCCAAAATTTTTCTTAAATATTTAATTTTACAAACCCTCGCTACCCTCAACCAATAATCATAATCTTCAAACCCGCTGACTTCTTTCCCCACAGAAAAAAAACCTACTTTCTCAATACAATTTCTCTTCATAACTACTGCAGAAGTAGATAGACTGTTACCGCGAAATAAAAGATCCCTATAAGTTGTATAAGGACCATAATAATCTCTCCTTATAACCGAATTATTTTTAACATGCGCTTCACCATGACAAACTAAACCAGCGTCAGGATTATGCAAAAAGAACTTTTCAGCTTCCGCCAATTTTTCAGGAAAAAATGCATCATCAGCATCAAGAAAAGCAATATATTCCCCTATTGCTTCTTTTAGTCCTAAATTTCTTGGACGCGCCGGACTCCCGCTATTCTTTTCACAATTAATAAGCTTAATCCTTGAGTCTGCAATTATAAACTTCTCTATCTCAGCTTTTGTATTATCCGTTGAACCATTATTGACGATAACCATTTCCCAATCAGGATATGTCTGGTTTCTCACGCTCTCAATCGCACGGCCAATAAAAGCCTCTGCGTTATATGCAGGAGTAATTACGCTAAATGTCAACATCTTACCGTACTTATTAAGTAAAGATACGTCTATTCTTTATACAAACTGTTAATTATTTTCATAATATTTGTTCCTCAGGTATTTCAAAAAAACATCATAATTTGGCGGCGAAAAATATTCGTTTTTATCTACAGTGGGTATGCTTTCCATCTTCAACACCGACCGTAATTGATCTTGGAAATTACTTTGATAGGCAATCACGAGGTATTCCCTTATAAAAAACTCCGTTCCTTCTGAAAGTTCTTCGGGAATAAAATATAGGGTCTTACACCTCGATAACAATGCATCAAAAACAGTTGTGGAGCATGAGCATATCACTACTGCGGGCGAATCAAGTAGTTGTGAAAAATCTTTTTCTACAATTTGGCAATTACTAAATCTTCTAAAATCTTTGAATAATATGTCTTTTTTACATAGGTAAGGATGAGGTTTAACTTTAATAGTATATTCATGAAGATATGACTGTTTGTCGCTAAGTATATCTAATATCTGTCGCTGCAGAGTTAATGAAACTGTTGGATATCCTGGTAACGCAAGGACAATTTCCTTTGAGTCTGAAGTTTTACGAGTTGTTTTGTTTGCCCATAAATGAGATAATCTTGTTGTCCCGGCTATTTCAATTGTAACATGTTGATAATATTTCTTTAGAAAAGCAGCCCATCTATCTCCGGTAGTTAATATCACCGAAGGTAGTGGTATCTCTTTTTCAAAAACCGAGATAGTATAGTCGAGCCAGTTAATCGGAATCGCAACATGCTGATAGCCAATCATTTTCCTTCTCTTCATTGCCATATTTGCCATTTTTTCCCATGGCTGGTTTTCAAAAAGGTAAATAAATGCACCGTCTTGGTTCCAAACGTTATTAAGTCCCTCGAAGGCATAAAAATAAAGCAAATATTCTCGAAAATGCATTGAATCGTTTTCTTTTCTTTCCTCATTTCGAAGCAGATAGGTAAGCATTTTTGTATCTTTAATCCCTGATATTCTTCCTTCATCTATGGCAATCACAAACTTTGTGGTAATTACTTTAATCAGTTTCGATAGAGTCAAAAATACATATGGAGAAATGACATTCTTAAAATACTTTTTTATTTTTAAAATATTCTTAAGCGACTCGCCAAGCAGCATTATACGAAATACATTAAAGTTACTTTTTAACAAAATTGCCTCCAGCGAACCGAAATATGGGTCTTCGTACATTGGAAGATTACTAAATACCCCTTCTTTGATGGGGCTATAGATGATCGCATCAGCATTAGCTATTGCGTCTCTTCCGAATAAAATTTTACTTAACGCATAAAATATAAAATATTTAGCTATAACATATGCGTTTTTGAAATGACGAGCACAAGAGCGCGGCTTTGAAGATCGGAATGGTTCTGCTTCACAAACGCCAATGTTCATCTCTCGAAGATTATGAATAAGTTCAGCATTATCTATGATTGCTAAATATTCTTTATTCTCCTGCGACAGATTTTCTAATATTTTCAAATACACATACTGTTCAAAAATTGTAGTTTGCGATACTGATTTTGAAGCAACAGGAGAAGAATACCATAACAATTTATTTTTTTGTTGTAATGAAACCCTTCCTATAAAATCAATAAAATTGTCTCTTATCAAATCAGCTTCGCGTTCGATATCCTGTCCAAGATATTTCCTCCGCGTGCTATCCAGAACTTGTAATGTGCGCTCAAGCCCTTCTTTGCTACCAAGATAAATCCATTCTAGACAACTATTTTTATGAGCAAAGGTATTGTTATTTGGATGACATATGTATAACATCTTTCTTATTCAATTATTTGCACAATGACTTTATTGAAAATACTCTCGTCTATAGCGCTCGCTTAGTTCCAAAAATATTCTATTTACTTATTCGTCAAATCTTTCGGCTCTCTTAATTAACTCATAATCGGATTTGGGAAATTTAACATAAAGAGAAAATGTCTTAAGCAATCCTCTAATTTCATCCTTACTCAGACTAGACACAGTAAATATCTATGCTTTAACGCTGTCCGCAGAAAAATCAACTTTAGAAATATATCCTCTGTTGTATACTACTGAAATATCAGTTCCTGGAAATAACTACCAAGGCGAAAATAATAAAATAACAAAAAGAGCTGCAAGGTTTATCGAATCAAAAGGCATAACAATATTATACATAATTAATAATACAAAAAAGTTATTAATAAAAAATATTGCAAAAAGGAAATTTTTCTCACCCACGACTTTCACAATAGGCGCAAAAATCCAATAAGTTTAAATAATACTATACTTAGTCTGTAGAGAAAACCTCCTTTTAATAAATCATGAGGAAATAGTGTTGGATCCCAAGACATTCTAAAGAAAGCGTAATAACGATTGTGGACTACGATGAACCTTGTATATGAAAAACAAAAAAGTAAATAAACAATACTTATGAAATCAAAGATTTGAAGAAGTCGTTCATTATTTTCTTCAAACCAAGAACAAAATTTATTATTTTGCAAATACATATTATTTCCTTTCACTTATCAAAGGGCTATCTTTAAGTTGAGTTTTTATCAGAATGAATTTCATTAATTAAATTAAGAATCCCCTGCCCCAAATCAATATATTCATTGGCGAATATCTTTTTTGCTAATTTTGGGTTAAAATTGTAAGGGGTAATTTCATAATGTTGTTCTTCATCTGATTCAATAAATTCCAGATCAATTTTGTTACATAAAATTTCTTTTATCATCCTCATTAAATCTTTAATACGGATCTGCTGATTGCCAGTAATCATTAAATATTGATTTTTATACTGACCATCAAGAATCATTACGCTTAATTTTGCTGCATCGTATACATGTATATATTCCCTGATTTCTTCTCCGTCACCTTTTCTCACGATCTTTTTGTAGCTGAGAGCCTGTTTTATAGCTGCACATAGCCAATTATTTTCCCCGGATCTTGGGCCGTACAAGGTACCGTATCTAAGAATGGAAAAGTCTAAATTATACTGACGGTGATAATCTTCTATAATTAGCTCGCATGCCTGCTTACTGGAGCGATAAAAAGAACCTGCTTTACTGTAGACATAAAGCGAGCTGGGATATACAAAACGCTTTACCTTAAATTTTCTGCATGCTTCCAGAATTACAGTATTGCCTAAAACATTAAAATTAATAGTAGCTAATGGATTAGAGTGTGCCTTGTCAATATCGGTAATCCCTGCAAAATTATATACTATATCGCTGCCCTTGATAGTTTTATTAACTTTATCTTCATCCAAAATATCACCAATCACCATCTTTTGTTTAGGTCTTAAATATTCAGATTTTTTTATATCATATACAATAACTTCGTATTCACTCTCAGTAAGTACATCGGCAACATGGCTGCCAAGAAAACCCGATCCACCAAAGACAATTACTTTCATCGTAACTCCTTTTTTAATCCTTATAGTTTCTCCCGCTAAATTTCCCAATCCTGATAATAATCTGAAAAACTTGTATCCTTCTCTAAAATTGCTCCCCAGAAACCCTCGAAGTCATATTTTCTCCAGAATCGACCTAAAAAATAACTAGCTATTGGTATTTTGTACGGATATTGATGATAGACTTCGCTATACAAAACTCTCCATCCCGAATGAAGCATTAACAAAGACCAATCCTCTGGACTTAATTCAAAAATATGTTCCTGCTCGGCATTGCAAGGTTTGTAAGAAGCCTCGCGTATACGATAGAGCCCTACCCTGCTTCTCTTCTGATAAGGAACGGTTATAAGCATACGATTGCATTTTGTTTTCTTGGCTAAACGGTGGAAGAAAACAGCGGGATTATGTAAATGTTCTACCATTTCAAACGAGGTAAACAGATCCGCGTCTCGGTCTTTCAACTCTAGCTCTTCGGCACGGCAGAGAATAGCTTTCTGTCCCTTTGCTTTAATTCTCTCAATGGCATTAATGTCCAAATTCACGCTTATGGAATCTATGGCATGTGTCTTTTTGGTCAATTCTCGTAAATAGTGCATATGCGTTCCGGATGAATCGCCTATATCTACCACCATAATATCGCGCGCATTCATTTTCTGTATTGCTTTAAGCATTAACTGGCATTGAAACGCATGCATCCCTCTTATTTTTAACTCTAAATAAGCGTTAAATGATTCCCTGTCTGAGGTATACTGATCGCTGATATCGGGAATGATTTTTCTTAAATCTTCTACCAAATTATTCAGGCAGTTTTCTTTTAATGCAAGTAGTATAGAGCAAGAAAATACTCTTTCAAACATCTTCTTTAAATCTATACCACAATTCATAAGTATTTTTTTAACGACCCTCCCTAACATTTTTTCTCCATATCTTGATGAATGATCCCCAGAATTGAATCATGCTTTTTTTATCACCCAGCGTCACCCTTATAAAGTCCCTTAAAAAAAGTTGCTCAAAACCAAACCCAACTAAAATGTTATCTTGCCTTAACTTGTTCGCTATTGTAAGAGGGTTTATTTCGCACTTAATTAATATGAAATTTGCATAACCATCACGGTAACTAATTCCGTTCTCGTTTAATTGCTTAATTAAATACCTCTTGCCTTTTTTAGTTTCGACTAATAGGGACTTAAGAATAGCGCGGTCATCCAAAATCTCCTCCGCAAATAACGCCGCTATTCCATTCACATCATAGGTAGGCCTTACCTTCTTAAGGTTTTTGATTATCTTGGGATTTGCCGCGGCATACCCAATTCTTAACCCTGCCATCCCGCATAATTTGGAGAAAGTCCGCAATACAACTAAATTATCGAAATGCATAATTTCCCTGATTACCGTGCCAGTATAAAAATAGAAATACGCTTCATCCACTATCAACAATACACCTTTATTCTGCGCCCTGCGGAGTATGCTCAGTAATTCGTCTTCCGGAATAATGCTACCAGTAGGATTATTCGGATTTACTACAACGGCCATTTTTATGTCATATGAAATTCGCTCAGCAAATTCCTTCCCAGGAAAAGATAAGTCTGGTTTATAAGGAACCGTTATTGGTTGCGCATCAAATATCTTACAGTAGACTTTGTACATCGCAAAAGTAGGATCCGTCAACAACACCCTGTCACCCGGAGAAACGTACGCTTCAAATAAATATTTAATTGCAGCATCCGAGCCGTTGGCGAGGCATATGTTTTCTGAACGTAGCTTATTATATTCTGCTATTTTATTTTGCGAGCGCGAATATCCCGGATATGTCGCGACAAAATTCCCATCTATGCGAGAAAGTGTTCTTTTAATAAAGCCATTCGGTAAGCCGAAAGGGCATTCATTCATATCTAAACGCAAAAACCCTTTTCTTGTTATTTCTTCTATATTTGTCCGGTTTACATTTTTTAAATGTTGTTTTTCCTTTAACATAGTCTAAATGAACTAAATGCTATTTTTGTAAATTCTTGCTTTTAAGCCAATATTCTACTTGCGGTAACTGCCACTCATAATCTACATCTATCCCGCCCCATTGTTTCAAAGGGTATATTTTTTTGCCCATCCATTTCTGCGGGAGAAGTCCCCTTTCAATATGCTCAAGGCATCGTGGCCTAACAATAGAAACGCCCATATCCGCAAACCAAACATCTCCCTGGGAATCTCGGTCGCAATTTAGCGCCTTTGTATTGCCAAAAACATTAAATGGCACAAAAGGCTTAAGTAGTCCATTTTTATCAATTTTGCGTGCACGCAAAGGACTCCACATATTATATTTTGAAACTGTTACAGTTGAATCGTATTCAGGATGCTTTCTTAGAATATTTATTCCTACTGATATGATTCCGGGTGTAACAGTTGCAACATTGCACATTAATAATACAACCATTTCAATCTTATTTTTTCTATCATTATTCTTAACATAATTATAAGCATGAACATAAACATCTTCCCCTAAAGCATTATCGCTGCATAAACTGGCGGGTCTTTTGATAATTTCAATATCGTTTCTCTTAGCAAGCCTTATCAATCTTTCATCATTTGTAGAGAGATAAATTTTATCAATCTCAGGACAATTCTTTGCTGCTCTCATAGAATAATATGCTAGTGGCTTACCCATCACAGGATATAAGTTTTTGCCCGGAAATCCTTTGCTGCCTTTTCTTCCCATTAAAAAAGCTACAATCATCTCATGCCTTCTTCATAAGCTTTAGTATCTCGCTATCCCTTAAATAACAACCATTACAGGCATTTATCATATGGGCCATGCCTGTTTTATGGATATTCCTAATGGTATTTAATCTCTGGGAATTCCATACTTCTTTTATTGTGGTCTTAGCTATATTTCCTAATGCAAGTAACCCCTTGTCATCATGGTTACAGGGTAATATTGTTCCATCCCACCATACGGCCATTCTTTGCCAGATTTGGGGGCATACCCAAGGATATTTAATATTCTTACTTTTTATTTTAATTTTTTTATAATCGAGATATCCTATCTCATCAACACGCGAGGACCAAAATTCTCTATATTTTTCAAAATTTTTCTTAATAGCGGAAAGCATTACTGACTGAATTCTTACTTTAGGATGGCGAACATTAAGTTTCTTTTTTAAGGACTGTAAATTTTCTATATTTGCCACCACTGTCTCAAAGTTAGAATTCACCCTATGTTTTTCATAAACATCTTTTGTATAGCCCTCGAAGGAAATAGAAATCCTGTCAAGTCCGGCATCAATAAGCTTTCTGGAAATCTCTTCTGAAAGAAACAACGCATTGGTATTGAAGTAAACATCTATGAGCCCTTTCTGCTTGGCATATTTTACAAACTCGTGTATCTGCTGATGAAGCAATGGTTCTCCTCTAAGATTAAATTTAACACCATACAAACCATTAACTGCTCCCTCATCGATTATTCTCTTAACAATAGTAAAGGAAATATATCCTTTATTTATAGCCTTATTCCAGTAAGTAGTAGCGCAAAAAGGACATTTTAGATTACAAACGCTTGTTACTTCAATGTCTATAAAAAGGGGAAAAAATCCGGCATGAAATGTCTTAGGCCATTCTTCCCATTTCTTTCTATATTCGTTAAATTTATTATTTTTTTGTTCAAAGAGATTTTCACCTCCAACGTGGTGAAAATTGGAATTTACCTCGACTACGATTCTATCTTTATTAAACATTAAATTTACCTTTCTAATTTGTAGGGCAACCGACTCTGGATTTTCTTAAGATAGCCGCTGATAAAAAATCAAATGGCAAATTGAGCTCAATCTCTAGCGTTGGAGTATTA
This sequence comes from Candidatus Omnitrophota bacterium, assembly GCA_030692045.1. Taxonomy (GTDB): domain Bacteria; phylum Omnitrophota; class Gorgyraeia; order JAUYCX01; family JAUYCX01; genus JAUYCX01. Next base: position 91,155 of record JAUYCX010000049.1, on the reverse strand, counting down.
GAGTTAAGATCTTCTGTGTCTTTCTTTATATAATAAACTGCGAAGACAAGTTTCTTAAAAGGCGTCCTTGCGGTTGGGGACGGCTTTCCCCAATAGCCATAAGCTCCGATTATTTTGGGCCTTGGCCAAAGCCCCCCAAACATGGCTAAAGTATCCAAAAAATTAAAAACCACATAATTGACAACCTCCGGATTATCCTCTTTTCCTGAAAAATCAATGCATTGATAGCTTCTATCCATATCATTAATTCCTGCCGCCTTTGTAATTCTCAGCGATATAATAAAATATCCTCCCGGCTTTACTTTATTCCAACAATATTCAATTATTTTATTAGTTTCAATATTCCAATCCGCGCAGCTTAATGAAACTACCCAATCATATTGTCTATTTAACTTTTGCTTTAGAATGTCTCCAGAGATAAATTTTTTTGCTATTGGTAACTTCTGATTATTACGAGCCCATTTAATGGTTTCCTCATTAATATCAACGCCTGTATATGAATTGATTTTAAACTTTTGAGATAACGCCGCGGCAAGACCGCCGCACGAGCAACCTACATCCAGCACATCTCCTATTATTTTTTTCTTGGCTGCTACCTTTTTAAATACCCACTGTTCAGAAGGGTAAAAATCTTTCCAACGCTGGCGATGAGAACTATAGAATTCTAAAATCTGTTTTGATTTATAAACAATATTCCTACTTAACATAAAGCATTTCTTTCTTTTGTGGAGAAACCTCACCTTCCCAATCCTGATAATAATCCGAAAAACTCATATCTTTCTCCAAAATAACTCCCAAAAACCCTCGAAATCATATCTTCTCCAAAACCTCGATAACAAAAAACTCAATGCTGGTATTTCTCTGGGATACTGATAATAAATCTGGCTATAGATAACTCTCCAGCCGGAATGCAACATCAATAATGTCCAATCCTGCGGATTTAATTCGAAAATATGCTCGTCTTCGGCAAACGTTACTTTTTGAATATTCTTGTGTATGAAATGCAAACCTACGCGGCTTATCTTTACATATGGAACGGTTACTACCATTCTGTTACAGGGTGATTCTTTTGCTAAACGCCTAAAAAATAATGCCGGATTATGTAAGTGTTCAACCATCTGAAAAGATGTAAATAAATCAACTTTATGATCGTTTTCTAAATTCAACTCTTCAGCCCGGCAAAGAATAGCAATTTGGCCTTGGGCTTTTATCTTCTCTACTGCAATGGGGTCAAGATTAACGCTAATAGTGTTTATATCAAACCTGCCCTTAGACAACTCCTTAAGATATTCCATATGAGTGCCTGCTGAATCACCAATATCTACTATAGTTATAGTTAACTTGCCGCAAGGCAAAGACTCTAAAACCTTAAGCATTAAAGAACATTGAAAAGCGTGTTTTACACGCAGTTTAAGTTCCCAGTACTCATTAAATTCTTCTGTATTTGAATATTGCCTTGATATATCCGGTTTTATCGTTCGCAGTTCTTCCGCCAATTTGCTAAATCCATTTTCTCTTAATGTCTGCTTGATAGAAAGATAACTTACCTTTTGGATAAAAATTCTGACATCAATTTTAAACACCGCTAAAATCTTTTTTACGATTAATTTAAGCATGTTCACCATTAAGCCTGCCTTTTCGCGCCTGTTCATAAACTAGTTTAAAAGCCGAAATAAACCCCCTCATCTGTTTAACCGGTCCAACCGTAACTCTTATAAATCCTTCAATCGGCGTTATCGAAAAAGGGCCTGCGATACAAAAACGCCTTTCTTTTAGCAAGCTGACTATTTGTTTTCCATCCACTCCTAAGGGAAGTTTTGCGAATAAAAAGTTAGTGTGAGTCTTAGGAGTGGCAATTCCCAGCTTTTCAAATTCCTTTGATAAATACTTTATCCCCGCCCTAACATCTTGAACGTAACTCTCCATAATATCTAAGTGATCTAAAAGATATTCGCCAAACCTTGCGGAAATACCTGTAATTTCGTGGGTAAGTTTAACTTTGTATAACTGTTTAATTATATTCTTATTAGCCACCAAATAACCAATTCGTAATGACGCTATTCCAAAGGCCTTAGAAAATGTCCGTATAACAATTAAATTATCGAACTCATTAATGCGCGGCACCACTGTTTTTTCATAAAAATTAAAATACGCTTCGTCAACAAAGACTAAAGCCTGACTATCTCTCGCTTTTTTAATTATCCGAATCAGTTCTGGTTCTTTTAATACCGTTGCGGTATGGTTAGGATTTGCGATGGCTACCAATTTTGTCTTACTATTAATTGCATTAAGTACTTTATCTAACGGTAATGAAAAATCTTCATTATAAAACACTTCTCTTCTTACCCCTCCAAACATATCGCAATAGACTGAATACATTCCATAAGTCGGAGGAAACATCAAGACTTCATCGCCTTCTTTCACATAAACTTCATACACAGCCCTTATCCCAGTATCTGAACCGCTGGTAAGAAGTAATTCTTCCCTGTCCACTTTCAACCACTTGGAAAGTTTTTCATAAAACGGCTCAAGGTTTGGATAAGCAACAATTTCTTCGGGATTTATACTGCTTAAAATTTTCTTCAAATGGCTAGCCGAAAAAGGGATGGTACGTTCATTTCTTTCCAACCGCACTATTTGCCCGATGCGATCCATACAATTCGGCACAACTCTTTCCAAAGGTTTTATATTTTTCTTAGGTTCTATCATTTTAAATCATCCCATTCAACACACCCCAGGCTAATCCTTCGACTTCGCTTAATGATGGTTCGAGGATGTTAAGCGTAGTCAAACCAAAAGGCGGGGTTTGGCGCCGTCGAATGTATCTACCATTGCGAATTTTGCAATAGTCTTATTGAAGAAAATAATTTTGCTTATTTTATTTTTTCAATATATGTTTTTTAATTTTAAGAACAAGGGTTTTCCAATCACCTTTTAATATATATTTTACTCCATTGGTAATATACATAATCCAAACGTTTCTCCAAAGAATACCTCCCACTCCGAACACCTTGCCTAAAACAATCGATTTGAGATTAAAGTAGTTTAAACATAATTTGGCACTCAACGAATCACCAAATACAGAGAATTTTATAGTGCTGTTCTTGACGTGGTTCCATACAATTAACCAAATAATATTTTGGAGTATCTGCTTCTCGGTATATGGTAATAACCTAGGGACATACGCCCAATTCCTTGTTATTCTCGCCATCAGCCTATCAATCTCAACTTCTTCCGGCTTTATATGTTTGTCCTCTATCGCCATTTTCGTTAAAGGATAATTAGGAAAATATGAAAGTGAGTATAAATTAAACCATAAGGGCTTAGGCAATTTTAGCAAAAATCCGATGGTGCCTTTTAAAGATTGCTCGGTCTCATATGGATTATCTAATATTAGATCATATTTTATTTTTACATTATACTCGCTTATTTTTTTGACGAGGTCCAGGATTTCGTCGTTCTTCCCCGGCCTATGAAATATCCGATTCCTTATGTCGTCCGAACCCGTCTGAATACCAAAACTTATTGTATCAAGGCCGGCACTAACTAATTTATCAAGAATGGTAGAATTTATGACTTTTGGATTGTACTCGACGACAAAAGGTTTCCCGACCTCTTTTTTATACTTCAGTTCGAATTCATTAAGCCAGGATTCTTCGGCACCAAAAACCTCATCAATAAAATACAAGCGTTCGGTCCTATTTCCTGATAAACCTAAATTTTCTTTAATCTCCTTTATGATATTATTCACTGACCTTCTCCGGGTATAAGGCCCAATATCCTTAAATAGTGTCCGCAGGAGACTATTAACACAGTATGAACAAACATAAGGGCATCCGCGGGAGGTTTGAACCCAAAAATAATTATCTAAAAGCGAGGGATCATCTTTTGTTATTTTGTTAGAATTAATAAAATAATATGTATTATCTCCATAGGATGGAAAAGGAAGAGAATCTAAATCTTGTATCAAGGGCCTCATGGGATTTTTGATAATGCGGTCACTGCCTTTCACCCATAAATTCTTGATCGATTCATAGGGCTTGCCATCCGCCAGATGCCTTGCAAGGTCTGTCATCGCGCCTTCTCCCTCTCCGATGCAGACTATGTCAGCTTCGTCAATACAACTCTCTGGAGATATTGTAGGATGGACACCACCCCAAATTACTAAGGATGAAGAATTATCTTTAACAAGTTTGGTTAATCGTCTTGCTATAGGTGCATAAGGTGAAAGGACACTAAAGCCAACAAGTTTTGGATTCAACTTAGTTATAAGATCAACGAATAACTTCTCTTCTAGACCTGTTGGAGGATTGAATATATTTGTATCGCAATTCTTAAAGAAAATAGAATGTGGCTCAATGCCATCAATCTTTTTAAGTAATGGATGCATAATTCGAACTGGAAAATTTTGGTATCTATATAAAGCTACTAAAACAATTGTAGGTTTGTTCATATAGCCCCCCTGTAGTCTCAGAATGTTTAGATACCCCCGCTTTTACAGACGGGGAACTCCTGCTGGCTTAAAACTATTTTTCTCTGGCTTCATCAAAGCTGCCACAATCCTCTCCATAGTCCGTCTTTTAGAAATCCAATGTCCAGCCAAAGGTACGCATGTAGAAACGCATCCGGGAATTGTCACAATCCTTTGATTTAACTGTGCTTGACATTTTATTTTGATTTCTTCATACAAGCCAGATACGTATTAGGTTTGTAAATAGTGGCGTATTCTGGCATAAGCGGTCTAGTTTTTTCATGTTTGTCGTATATACAATTATAACACTGTGTCCCTTTAAGCATATCTTGAAGATGTCGGCGCCGTATCTCAACGAACATATCACTGCACCACGCCTCTTTCAGGCAGCTCTTATGCAGATCCGCAACAACGAGATAGTTCTGATAATCAACGCAACAGATGGTCAGGTATCCTTTGCACGTAATATGAAGACGATTAAATACCATGCTACAAGGTGCCTTTTTCGTACAAGGGAATTTATTCTTCAGCTCTTCGGCTGGCGATAATTGATCAATCTCACCAATCATTCCACCCTGGTTGTAGACAGCGAAGAACAAAACATAATCCGCAAAGGGAGCAACCAAATGCTTGAGCATCTCCCATTCTTCTTGATTTTGCCGTATAACTACATACGAAACATATATTTTAAATGGCCTGCCTATTTTTTTTCTGTATTCTACAATAAATTTAAGATTGTTCAAAACTTTATCAAAAGCATCTACGCCATGGATTCGTCTGTACGTATCCGGAGTCCCGGCATTTATCGAAAATTTTACACTGTCCAGTCCCGCTTCAACGACAGTACGCATACGATCAGGAGTTGCCAGGACTCCATTCGTTGTAATATACACATAATAAAATCCAATGCGCTTGGCCATGGCAACGCTCTCCGCCAATTTATTTGAAACAAATGGTTCTCCGGTAGTATAAAAACCAACACTTCGAACACCAAGGTCATACGCTTCGTTCAATATCCTCTCCAACAAACTCCTTTGTATATTATTTATCCCCTTTTTGTCGGTAAGCCTTAAAGACGCAATAAAATATCCACCAGGCTTTACAAAAGACCAGCATTTTTTAATTATTGTATTTGTTTCGATGTTAAAATCTGCACAGCTTAATGAAACTACTGTATCATACTGTCTATTTATATCCAGATTTACGACGTCGCCGCAAATAAAATTTGCAGTTATAGTTAGCTTCTGCTCCCCTTTTGCCCAGCCTATAACATCTTTGTGAATATCAACTCCTGTATAAGAATTAAGAATAAACCTATTACTTAACGCAACCCCGAGTCCTCCACACGCACATCCCACATCTAAAACATCACCAAAAATCTTGTTATCTTTAGCTATCTTCTCAAACACCCACTTCTCTGAAGGATAGAATTCCTCCCATTTCTGTCTATTGCAACTATAAAATTCTAATAACTGCTTCGAATTGAATATTATGTTTTTGTGTAACATTTAAACTTACCTCTCACCCCCCTAACCATAAGGCTCATGATAACTTCGGAATAGAACTTTTCTTCCTCTTTGACCAACTGTCTTTTCCCACTTATTAAATCCTTTTAAGTAGGGATGCAGCGTCAAGTGCTCCAGATTAAAACCGTGATGGCTCTCAATATCATTGACCACCTTAATAATGAAATCAATAAATTTCTCCGCTAAATCCGGGTTATCTTTGTGCAGATCTAACACACTGGCTATTATTTCATCTGGCAGCCGAGAGGCCCTTTCTTTAAGAATAGCCACTAAGAAGAACAGTCGGTTATAGATATTATCGTCTACTCCGGCTATCCCTCTTAGATAGATATCTCTTTCTCTATCATGAAGCCAGTTCTCTTTTAAAGCCAATTCATAAATATCTGTTCCCGGTAGATAAATTAGTGTATAAAAAAATACACCGTAGGCGGATAGCAAATTATTTGCCAAATTAAGAGTAGCAAGTTTATCTTTTTCGTTTTCCCAAGGGGCATCGCAAATAAAATCAACAGCCACCCGTAATTTATTTTTTGCTCCTTTCCAAATAGTTTTTCTATTCTCGAAAATCTTTACCAAACCGGGTAATTCTTCAGCGGTATATTTTCTATTAAAGATTTTAAGAGTTTTGTTGCTGCCGCTTTGCACTCCTATTCTTACATCTGACAAGCCAGCATTTAATAACAGCTCTATTTTTTTTGCAGACTCTATTGCTCTCATATTATTAGGATTTATTCCCGCCACGCCAAACGGTAATTTTATTGAAGACTTATAAAGTCTTGAGAAATTCTTGATCTCGTCAAAAGTGAAGGTTAAGAAATTATCATCAGCTATATAAAACCCTTTAAAACCAAAATCCTTAGCTTTCCTCATTTCGGAAATTATATTATCAACAGACCTCTTTCTCACTTTCATAAAATCATTATTAACTTTAGCAAATAAGCTGTTGCAGCAATATGTACATTTAAATGGGCAACCTCTTGAAGTCATTATAAAGTAATTTCTTCCCTCGTGTGGAAATAAATTGTCAATTGTTGGCTTCTTAAAGGTCTTATTTGAAAAATCATAATATGTTATATCTTCATAACAAAAACTTTGAAAAGGAATATTGTTAAGATTGGTTTCGAACTTTGGATAACCTGTATTAACAACCTTTCCATTTCTATCTTTGAAGACTATGCCATTAACATTGGAAAATGATTTTTCGTTTTTAAATAAACTTCTTAAAAGTTTCGGAAGGGTTAGTTCCGCCTCATGGATAACTGCAACATCTGAAAATTTAATTGCCTCTTTTGGCAAGGCAGTTACATGAGGTCCGCCACTAATAACCCATTTGATACCTTTTCCCTTGAGATAGTTTCCCAGCCTTGCTGCCAGTAATGAATAAAATGAATTAAAGGATAAACCAACGACTTCATAACCTTTAACAAAATCATAAATATCGTGCAAAACCTCGTCACTAAAATCATCTGAGTATTTTATACCAACAATTTGAAGATTGTGCACTTCAAAGTTTTGACATTTTAACACATTTATTAAAATTCTAGTTCCTAGAACTAAATCAATTGAGATCAATAAGATTTTCATTTTTACTTGTAATTTTAGCTAAATTATTTAACTCTCTGACCCAAATTTCTATCCAGTTATTCTGTGCAAATGCATATCTTTTACAAAATTTTTCTCTGGCTTCTTGAACAGCGCTACTGAACCACCACTCCAAAGGAGAATCAAATATTTCATTGACCTTTCTTGCGGCGCTTAAGGGGTCTTTATAAACGACTCCTGCATTTCTTAATAAGTCGAAATAATATTCGGCCTCTTGCTTCATTAGGTACACTTCATGATCCCAATAAAAAACAGAAGGAACATTTATGGTTAAAGCCTCCAAAATAGACGTGTGAGGGTGGTCAATAACTACCAATTTTACCTTCTTCGCATAATCGACTAAGCTATCTTTAAGTAAATAACCAATGTTTGGGCAAACCTGCTCAATAGTTTTTAGCTCATTCCACCCATACTCATAATGTGGACGATACAAAAGATTATCTCTTATTTTATTATGAAGATTACTTAAAAATAACTTTTTATCATCGATATATTTGAACATATCCTCTGGCTGTAGGCATGTTGTGAAATGGTAATGGTATTTGGGCATACTAACTCCAATAAATAAAAGTTGCTCAGTCTTCTTTGAATATGAATCTTTAAGTCGAGAAAGATGGGGGCTAGGCAGATACCTTACCCTTTCCCTCTTCCTGGAATTCTCTCCCCAGACATAAAATAAATCCTTCTCTAATGCGATGCGTTCTGAAAGCACAGAAAGGAAAGTCTCATAACCACCACCATGTTGAAATTCCACTAATTTAGTGTTGGAAAGAGTTGCTTTGGCTGCAAAAAATTTAAATTTGTCATTATACGACCAACCAAGAGCAGAACCGAGAATCTCTATATTAGATATATTTTTTATAGCATCGATACTTTTGTTATAATTTTTAAAACCTTCAATATAGCATATCGGTATAGCATAAGGAATAACCCTATAAAGCAGTGAGCAAAATTTATCCTTAGGATTCTTGAAACTAATTGTCTGCCTTAAATTTTCATTTAACGGAGGTAGATTTGAGACTAAATTGCATTTATCATAAAAATCAATAAAACCAATTCTTTTATAACCAGATCTTATTTTAATTTTCAACTTATCAATATTTTGCAAATGATACATATCAACGAGAATAAATCTTCCTTTAGATAATAGTTTTTTTGTTAAGGCATTAAAAATTTTTGTCTTCCAATTATAATCAAATTCATTTTTAAAAATTTTCGGCTTAAATAAAATCTGAGTCTCAACTACATTTTGTGGCATTAGTGCATTACTTATAATACTAAATAATTGAAAATTATAGAAATCATCTCCCGCTTTTCCAGAGGCGAAATCGAACATATCAACCGAAGCTAATTCAGAGAGCCGCAAAGGTAAAATGTGTGTATATAAATCTGAAAACATATTAATAGCATTTTCCAGCCTTTTATACCTATCGTAAAAAATCTTTGTAAAAATTAATAACCAAGGCCCAATTAGAATTTGCCAGTATCGCTGTGGATATGAAACGCTATGAATTATATTTAATTCTCTTGTTATTTCAGGTAGCAAGTCCCTATAAACTTGATAACAATATTCTGCCGCTTCTTTTATTTTAATAGCCGGCTTCCAAGGAGAAGGAATCAAAAAATAATCTTTTTTAATTTGACTATTATTCCCCCCGGTTAAACACCAAGGGCCTAATAGTAATAACTCTTTATCGTAATCCCAGATTTCTGATATCGCAGTAGTGGCAAGATAATGTTTCATATTTATTACGTTGGTCTTATTTTTTTAAGATGAAAAAATGAAAAACTCCCTTTTTTTGACTTTCTCTTTCCAGATCCAGCAAGGGTAAAAGAAAACCAGTAATAATCTTTATCCATTCACTTTTTATCTGCCTTCTTCGCTCTTTGGTTAGGCTATTTGCCATTTTTATCAAAACCGGAGAAATCGGCCGCAATCCGATATCCCATATTCTCAATATTAAAGGAGAAATGTAATATTTGTGCCCGATGATCTCAAACCCTATTTCTTTTACCAGAGCTGAAAAATCTTCAAATGAGATAGTCCAATGAATATGCTCACTCCTGCCTCCGTTTAAGAGACGAAGCAATTCAGATTTCTTCTGTCTCCAACAATAAGTAAATGACTTCCTTAAGAAATTACTGCTCGGCATGCATAAGATAGCGGTTCCATTTTTCCGCAAAATCCTATGAATTTCCCTCAGTGGCCTCTGTGGTTGCCTTAGCCAATAAGCTATGTTTGAAAAAATAGTAGCTAACTCTCCGTTTCCAAAGGGTAAACTTTTATTAGCGTCGTGACAAATTAATTTTTTATAAAAATTTAGGGCTTCCGCTTGCTTAAGGAGATTTTCTTTGTGGTCTAAGCCAAAGGTAAAAGAGTATAGTGGCTTCTTTATTATATATTTTGAAATTTCATTACATTTGAAAATATCATAGATATCTCCATCATTCGCACCAGGATCTGCATTTATGTACCAATCATAATCTGACGAAAAAGAACCTCCCGCTGTGATAAAACTAAAAATGCCATTACCACAACCCAAGTCCAGCGAGGGTGAGATTATTTTGTAATTAGATATTAAGGTTGAGGCTATAGTAGCCCATAAGGCGCTTTCTGGCCTAAACCATGCAACATTAAGATGTTCTTGTAAAAAACTATTCGATTTTTCATATGCACACTGTATTTTAATCTTGTTCGTCTTCATAACTTTCTTGATTTGATGCTACTATTGTTCCATCTAAGACTTACGAGCTCTCTGTACAGCTCCTCATTGCGATAATAGTCTTTTTCGCATTTCTCAATTTTAGAAAAGTTTTCCTCGGGGAGTGTCGCGTATAGCAAAAAAACTCTTCTTAAGTTTACAATCTCTTCGGCTGATATCTGAGGCATTTTCAATATAGAACCGCCTGTGAAAGTTTGTAATCTTTCATTCCCTGAAATATACCCCTTTTCGATACAAACTTCTCTCAAATACTGCCCAGGCAAGGGCTGAAAAATGCTTACTATAGCCACGCTAGGCTTGATGCGCCTGCAAAGGTTAATTGAATCAAAAATATCTTTTCTGGTTTCTTCGGGAAAGCCCACCATGAAAAATGCGCACGTTCTTATATTGTGCTTATGCAATAAATCAAAGGTATCAATTATCTTTTTAATAGGTGTTTTTCTGTTGCAAACTTCAAAGAGTATCTTTTCAGACCCAGATTCAACTCCAATACTTACCTGAAAAAAGGGAGCATTCATTTGCTTTAATAACACAATCTTTTCTTCGCTAACTGTTTCTGGACGCGTCTGAATAATAAATGGTTTTTTAATTTCTCTTCCATACCATTCAGAAAATTCTCTCAGCCAACTAATATTATGAGAAAGAAAACATTCATCTTGGAGATAAAATAATTCTATATTGTAATTATAAATTACCTTTCGCATGTCTTGTTTAATGGATTCAATTGGACGCCTGCGTACAAATTTATTCGAGCCTTTATATGCCTCCATCAAGGCAATATTGCCACAATAACTACAACTGTATGGACAGCCTCGAGCAATTTCGAAAGTATGCCTTCTATATAGCTCACCGTCGAATGGATAAAGAAAGTATTTTTCATCAAATAATGAATAATCTGGCTTAAAATCCCAAAGCCGTTTTTCATCAATAAGTACTCTCCTTGAATTTTTAACGACTCGGCCACTTCTCTTATCTCTAAAAAATATGTTTTCTACCCTGCTTAAATCGTCACCTCTCTCAAATTTTATCAATATTTCAGCAAAAGTTTCTTCGCCTTCTCCTATACAAACCAAATCAAACAATCCGCTATCAATCACTTTATCTGGTTCTAATATAGGATGAATCCCTCCAATTAAAACAAGTGTTGAATCTGGAATTCTCAAATTCGGAAAGAAAGTAAGCAAAAATTCGTATTCGAAAGACATGCATGAAATAGCGATTGCGTTTGGTTGAAATGTATTAATTTTATTCTGCAGGTCTTGCAGTAAATTATCGAATGATTTAAACTCAATAGTAACTGAAAAATCTGAAGGCTTAAACTCTCCACTAATTTCTCTATCCTCCATACTGTCCCTGGTCTTTTCATAAATGTAAGTATCAAAGTAATCCACATCCCATGAAAGATTCTTTGCAATGCCAGTAAGCATGGCTATAGCATTAGGTATTGCTGGACTATTAGCTGTATTTGGAAAGACAAAAAGAATCCTTTTGACGTTCATATCTTTCAGCCTATCCTACTTTCCAATCTCTTCTGACCTATTAATATATTTATCAATAACAATCTTTTTTCTACCGATATATTCTTTGCACGGCTCGGTTTTTCTCGGCAAATAACAGTGCTTACAAGGCTCTAAAAGTTTAACACCTTCGTGCCTTTTATGAATCTCTCTTGCATCGCTTATTTTTTTTCCATGCCAGATATTATAAATAGATTCTTTGTTTGCATCTCCTAAGGGATGTAAGCAAAATTCATCATTAGAGCATAAAAGAGCTATACCATCTGAGCCTATTACTAATCTTTGATAAAGCACTGGACAAACAAAGTTATCTAAATAAACAATGTCTTTGTCATTATGAAGATAATCTATCAAAGGGTTAATGGCTATATAGTCCACATACGGCTCAAAAGAACCAAAATATTCTTTAGCGCAATCTTTGATAGCTGTCCAGATAGTTTGAATCTTTATAACTGGTTTACACGAGCGTGCCTTATCTTTTATATATTTATATTCTTTAATTTTGGCAAAAGACTCTGCAAAACTAGCTGGCTGCCTAATTCTTTCATAAGTTTGGCCTAAACCGTCAAAAGAAATTGTTATCCAGTCAATCCCGGCATCCATTATCTCTTTAAATAATGAGGGGGTTAATGCCAGATTATTCGTTAAAGAGGATATTTCTCTAATCCCTTTTTTCTTTGCATACTTAATCATCTCTATTACATCTTTATGAATAAAAGGCTCGCCTCTAAGGCTTAACCTGATAGAATAAGCTCTATAATAGGAACATTCATCAATTATTTTCTTAAAAAGCTCTATTTTCATGAATTCTTTTTTAACACTTTGTTTAAATTCATTGGTCCTGGTATAACACATAGGGCATTTCATATTGCAAACAGAAGAAATCTCTATATCCACATGGTCGGGGAACTTGGAAACATATTGCAACCTTGGGTAATAGTGCCAGCGAAAACGGTTTGCCAAATATGCCAAGAAATGCCCTTTTCCCCGCCTGTAATCAAATTTGAGCTTTTTCCATTTTGATGGATTTATCTGGCCCTTGTTTATTTTCATTACTCAATCCACTTCACTAACTCAAATGCCTCTGCAAGACCTACCCCTATTCTTTGCCCTGCATTTTCGGCTTCATTCTTAAAAAACTGAAGCCACCTTTTTCCTATTCGATTATATTCTGACTTATGCGCCATAATAGCTTTTTCTTTTATCTTCCACACATTAGTAATATCGACATAGAAATTAGCTCTAAAATCAATGTTAGAATGATACCAATTGCTTCTATACATTAATAATCTTTTTACATGTCTTCCTGCATGCAAAGTGGCTTTAGCAAGAGAGGCGTGGTCATGATGAATATCTCCAATCCAATGCGTATAAATCAAATCTATTTTTTTTTCTTCTATTAGTTTTAACAGTTCGGAATTTAATTCCTCTGTAAACTCAAGCCTTAAGGTCTCAATATTTCCACAAATTAACTCAACTCCTAAAATTCTTGCTGCTCTCTTACCTTCTTCATAGGCTATTCTTTTATTCCTGATTGTAAGTTTTGTCTGGCTCGTATATCCGGAATGAGTAGCAACATATATGTGTACCCTTTCCCCCTTTAACACATGCCTTGCAATAGTCCCTCCACAACCAAGCTCCACATCGTCAAAATGAGCGCCTATGGCTAAAATATTCATTTAATTGTCTCCTCCTTTAAGGATTTTTCTTGATTTCTCAATACCGCAATTCATCAGTAAGTCAACCGAACTTAAATAGGGAATAAATTTTCCATGTAATTGCGGATATACAGGATGCTTAAAATCCTGCCAAACAACCTTTATATTTGCATTATCAAAGGGTTTTTGGTCGAAGTAGCTCTTAGCGCCTAAGCCGGATAAATATACTGAACCACCCACTTTTTTTAATATATCCACCAAAAGCTCATTCTTCCTGCCAACGGAATTTAATGTGCTTGCGAAAGTAGAAGAAATTTTTATGTCAAATAATTTTAAGAGCATATTAATTGATTTGAGGTTAAAATTTATCATTTTATTGCATTTGAAATGGTACAATTCTTCTATACGGGGAAAGATTGCACTAAAATATGGCGCTTTTTTATAGTTCTCCTTTATTAAATTCAAGTGGTCATTTCTCCAATTTGTCTCTGTAGATAAAAATACTTCTCTAATATTGGTGTTGCGCGGACATTTCTTTATCGGTAGAGTTATCCATTTTTCGCCTTGCGGAGTCTTTATCTTATCCCTATTATGCCAACTCTTGCTCGTCTTATGAATAAACTGCACATTATCGAGTATTACCCATAAATCTGCATAGAGAAATCTATGAAAAAACCCTATGTGCGGCAAGAAATCCGGTTGATGGATTACAACAGTCTTATTCACAATAATCTAATCTCCCTGTAAATATTTTCAACCCCATCTGTTTTTATATTATCCATTCCTTTCATGCTCATAGTTTGAACATCAAGTTTTTTTGCGAAAATATCCTGATTAATATTTTCGTGGTATCCTGCAAAAACCGAACAACCTATTCTTTCTAAAAAAAGCCCATTATCAATTTCAAAAGGTTCATTTGCAACTATGATACAAGGTAGGCCTGATGCATTGGCTTCAAATGGAGTTATGCCGCCGCCGGTAATAACTAAATCATATTTATTAAACTGCTCGATAAGAGAAGTTACATCTTTAATAACAGAATAATCTTCGGTTAAAACCTCCTGTAATTCTCCTAAATGCGCAAAACAGGGCCCCAGTATTATCTCGGCACAGATTTTTCTTTTTCTTAGGATTTCTACTATCTTTATCGTAACGCCATAAGTATCGCTTCCTCCAAAACTTATCAGAATTTGTTTAACTTTTTTTCTTTCCCTTTTAAACTTATCAATCTCTTTGTTTAAAATTAAATACTTTAAACCCTTCAAAACTTTCTTGCCCTTTAAATCATAATTGAAATTAAACGGCAGGCTGCCAAAATTGATATCAGCAATATCGGCACCGCTGCCTCTATCGTCAAATGAAATAAGTTTAACCTTATTTTTCTTTACGTTTTGGGAATGCTGTATGTGAGTATCTAATCTATCGTTTATCCAGATATTAATCTTATATTTATTAATGAGTTTTGTTTCCCAGCCAGAATCCTGATCATTCAATTCCACTTCCTCAAACATTTTTCCTTTTTTTTCTAATATCCTAATTGAATTTTTGTCGTTATTAATAAATGCGATGACTTTGTCATTCTTGGATTTTATTAATTCTATTAAATTTAATGCCCGATAGAGATGGCCCATCCCCTTTTTATGCGAAGATTCAACGCATATTCCAAAAATATTCATAAACTTTCTTCCGCCTTTGAAAAACCCTCAGATAGCCTAATTGCCTCTTGAGTAGCAATAAAGTCTTTTTTGGCATTTTTAACTATGTAGCAGGCCTTTCTATAATCTTCTTCAGTATCAACAGTAAGCCGTATTTCGTGCCTATTTTTATCGGGGGCTACCATTAGAATAGAAGTCTTAAAAATAGCCGGATTTTCAAGCATATATTCATCAACATGCTCCAGATGATGAGGGGCTTTTCCTTCTAAATAACTTTTTTCAAGGGCAGCAAAAGTAAATATCTCTGCTCCTGCACCAACTGGCAGCGACTTAAATGAGTTTGAGAAATCTGAGGCAGTCTTAAGGTGTAAATCAATTAAGTTATCTAGTTCTTCTATATCCACAAAAGGATTATCTCCCGTGAGTCTTACAATATTATAAAAACCATACTTTTTGGCACACATGTAATATCTTTCCAGAACATTCTCTTTACTCCCACGAAAGCAATTGACATTTAGTTTAATGCATAATTCTTCAATGATGTTATCAACTGGCGAGATGGAAGTAGCCAAAACTATTTTTGCATTAGCCTTAAGAAATGTTAACCTAAAGAATATATGTTCCAGCATAGTCTTGTGGTTAATTATTTTTAAAACTTTTCCTGGCAGGCGCTTTGAACCCATATACGCCTGTATAATAATACCCAGTTTATCTTCCATCTAAGTCTTCTCTGCAGATTAACTCATCTTCTCTTATGTCTCTTTTTGCTTCTTTCCCCAATAACTTCGATAAATACTTCGGCGATATTCCAGTTCCCGGCCTTTTAAACGAAAGATTCTCTATAGAAAAATGTTCACCCTTTTTTATATCCCTTATCGCTACAATACTTTTTCTATTATTTGTTCTGTTCTTTAATTCTTGCTCAACAGGTTTCTTTATACCTGTCCCAAACATTTTTTCAATTGTTCTTATGCTCTCAACAATGTATTTCATCTCAGAAGGATCAGCTGAAAGCATATGGTCGGGACCTTTAGTTTTCTTATCCAGAGTGAAATGCTTTTCGATAACCCTTGCTCCTATAACAACAGAAACTATACAGGCAAGGCTAGACTGAGTATGATCTGAATATCCAATCACAAAATCCGGAAATTCTTTCTGCAGCGTTTTTATAGCATTTAAATTGACCTGTTCGGGATAAGTTGGATACACAGAGACTGTATGCATAATAACAATTTTTTTATTACCTTCCCTTAAGATTGCCACAACCGATTCTCTAACCTCTTTCAGGGTACACATACCCGTAGAAAGAAAAATCGGTAACTTCTTTTTAGCAATAATCCTCAAAAAAGGTATATTAACTGCATCATCCGCACCAACCTTATATGCCTTTGCACCCAATGATTCAAGCATGTCTACATCACTCTGATGCGAAGGCGTAGAAAACCAATCTAAACCACTAAATTCAGCGTAATCGAAAATCTTTTTATGCAGTTCTTTAGATAATTCATACTTTTTAAAATAATCGTATTGGGAGACCTTGCCAGTATTTTTCATATCGAATAAGGCATTCTTAGTAACAAGGGTTTGCGCACGATATGTCTGAAGTTTTATGCAGTCAACTCCAACATCTTTTGCGGCATCTATCAATTTTGTTCCCTCTTTGTAAGTGAGAAAATTGCCACCTATTTCTGCAATAATATATACTGGATTTTTTTTGCTCTTAGAAAATAACGTTTGGAACTTCAAGCTATGCTCCCTCTCTATCCACTGCCCCACCAGTCACTAATTGTAAAAAAACTATCTTCAATTTTGTTTTCTTCAATATACTCTTTTACTGCAAGAGATAAAGGCTTCTCAAAATCAATACCATTTGATTTTTCCATAAAAGATTGGATAAATTTTCCTACTCGTCTTGAAGCCTGAAAATCATCAAAATGATTAAATTTCTGCCTCCATTTAGAAAAATCACCAATTTCTTTATCTCCATTGCTAATTTTAATTATCGCCTCTATAAATTCTTCTAAATCCTGAAAGATAATTTTCTGATTCTTTTCTTTATAAAATGGGTGGTGTAGCCAGCCAGAGCAATCCCAATGAATTGCACGATAGCCACATATTCCAGCTATAATTCCAGCTGAACTTAGTTCAGAACATACTGATAGATTTGCATATGAGGAAGCCGCTATCGGTGACAAGACACGTTTTAAATATAAAAGCCTATTTTCCTGGCTAAGTGATTTTATCATTGAGATAATTTCGTTACCATTAGGAAGAAAAGAAAGAGCCTCGATATCCCATTTCTTACTTTTGACAATTCCTCCCCACATCTTATTTTTTTCTAACAATTTTAAAAGTGCTAAATAAAAGATACTCAGATTCTCTGGAGAATGATACATATTGTATACCACCGATGCATCAAAAATAGCTATAACGAAAGACTTGTTTCTTACAAAATCTTCTAATTTAGAGTTTTGAATTCGATTTTTTGTAACCCAAAGCCCAGAAGGAAGTATATAGCGGCAAGTGTTACCTTTTTCTTTCACCCAATTTAATTTCGCCTGTCCCCAAACAAAATATGCATGCTCAGGGGTAAGATGAAACGATTCTTTTGTAAAGGGAAAATTTGACCAATGAAAACCTACCATTATCCCACCTGACTTTTCCAGGGCATTGACTTGCGCCTCTTGAAACCATGAGTGCTCCTGATGCTGAATAAGAATCTTTACTTTAAAACATTCTACCACTGACCGATAAAGCAAAAACCACATTTTATATTCGAATTTAAATACCCTGAACCATAAAGGATAAGAAGGATAGAAACAACAAAGAACAACAATGAGTTCTTTAATTTCTTTTAATTTAAGATTAGCCAATCTTAACAATGAATTAAAATGTAAATTTATCCATTTAAATCCGCGCTTTTCTATTATTTCTGCCGCTTGTTCGATAGAAGGGTCATCATCTCTATCTAAATAATATGCTATATCGAACTTTTGCCTATTAATCATTTCGCTCCAAAATGAAAAATCAACGATTTGTTCGTGAGCATATTCAATCCAGATTGATGGTTTAATGTTAATAAGATTATAGTTCATCCTTTTAAGACTAAATTTAGAAATTAAAATTTTCAACAAAAGATACAGGGGCCGAAGATAATACTTAAAAGTCTGCCAACTTAAGCATGATTCTTGAAGATAATAACCTTTTTCTTTATAAAATTTAATAACTATAGAATTACAAGGACCCTTAGCAAGATGTAAAATATTTTTGCGTTCATGACAGTTAAATTCAGGTTTATGAGCTACCATGGTAATAAAGGTAACTCGATAATATAGATATAATGCAAGATATGATTTAAGCATTCTTTTAAACCGCTCTGGCTGACGTGAAATATATTTTTTGCAAAATATCTCAAGGCAGGCATCAAGATTATCTTCCATTTGGTAGTTTAAAGCAAATCCTTGCTCATCTTTCTTATTTAAAAATAAGTAGGCAGGAAAGAAATTAAAACTTATGTTAAGTTTATTTAAGAAATATAAAATCCACTGAGTTGACTTAGTAACTTCGTGCTCATCATAATAAATATTACTATTGCTAAATAGACTTTTCGGTAAAAAATAAAAGAAATCTATTAAATTCAATTTCTCAACCCAAATATTTAATTTTAAGCGTCTCATACTGAATTTTTTAACAGTTCAATTATTTATCTATTACCTTTTCTTTTATCGTTCTGAAATAATTATTGGCATGAATTATGGCGGTGGCTTTATAAAGTCCTTTAAAATTGCCATCTTTAACATGGTAACGTGCAAATATATCCTTTATCAATTTCATTTGTCTATCAGAGAGTTCCATCGTAAGTGAGGTAGGCTTGGGCAATTTATATGCGCAAAGCGGTGCAGCAAAATTCTCCTTAATCCAACTTTCAATATAGTATTCAACGTAGAATTCCTTTATCTTTGGAGAATCTTCCATGGTAAATACATCTGATAATTTAGCTCTACAAAAATTTTCAATACAACTTAATTCTTTTGAAATATCTTCTTTTCTATGGGGATACTTAGCAAGCAAATAATTCCTGGCCATCTCAAAAAAATAATCAGTATAATCTTTAAAATTTATTGAGAAAGCAATAAAACTATATTTCTGCATTAAGTTTTCGCCGTGCTCGCTCCTGATAAGTTTCTGATAATTTTCTGTTTGAGAATAATACGCTTTGAGCTCTTCTGGCGAATCCCTTAATTCTGCACGAGCTTCCCTTACATATTCCTCGAAATGTTTTGCGGCTTTAGACTGACTGCTCCTTAAATCATCAAATACGAATAATAGCCAATCTAATGCATGTACGCCATTCTGTTTTAAATACTCAATTAATTCCTTATAAATAGTATTATTATCTAATATTCTTAAAAGATAATGGAATGTCCTGAAATACAAATAGTCATCGAACCCGTATGTATTTGTTCCCACCACCACTCTTTCGATTTCAAAACAATACTCTCCTTTTATCTTTCCAAAATTTCTAGGAACTAACCTATAGCGAATATCGTACTTAAATTTACGAATCGCTTCTTCAGAATCAAGCTCAATTCCATCTAATAACATAAATGTGAAGGGATCGATAAAATCAAATCCAGAATCTACTAAGTCACGTATTGTCTTCATATGACTCTCTCGAGTCTCGTAAGGCATTCCAGTAATAATTTCCGTAGAAGCACATTTTCCAATTTCGTGGACAGCTTTAACATACTCGGTAAGCTTATCTAAATCAGGCTTAATTCGCTTAACAGTATTTAATATCTTGGGGTCTGTAGATTGTGTTGAAAAACAATAAGTTACGCCTCTAAGCTTTGAACAGTTTTTAACCAAGTCAGCGTGATTGCCATTTCCAAAGTTTGGGAAAAACAAACGCGGATAATCAAACTTTTGCTGTAATTCATACAAAACATCTACTATCTTTTCATCTCTCTCATACATCCCGAAGTTCGAATCACAAAAGACTAAATCATAGATATTATTTTTTGTTGCCATTTTAGCAATATAGTAAAGCTCGTCCTTTATTCTCTCGTAACTAAAGAAACCTATATGTCTATTTTGCTCATTAGATGCCCAACAATATGCACACCTAAAAGGACAACCTCTTGTTATCTGCATCATTGGAGAAAAATTTCTATCCTCAAGAAAACGATCAAATAATCCTGTAAGATAAGGTGAAACAAAAATATCTAATTCTTTGGGACGTTTTATATTTCTTCCTGATAACAATTGATTATCTTTACTTAAATAGAGGCAACCATCTATTGGCATTTCATCAGATTTAATTTTATCGCCTACTCTAAGGTATCTATCAAGAAAATTTGCAAATGGTATTTCTCCGTCATAAGGAAGGAAAAAATCTACATAAGGGTTATCAGAAAAAAATAATTTCTGTCGTTTGACATCCAGAGGAAAGGCTGGGCCGCCTAAAACAGTCAAACATTCGGGAAACTCTTTTTTTATAAATTTGCAGATACGAAGAACTAAATTTTTATTCCAGACATAACACGATCCTGCGAATATATCCGGAGGTTTATTCTCTAAAACTTTAAATAACTCTTCTTGATGTCTAAAAATTTGAATATCAAATTTATCACCATACATCTTATTCGCATAGGCAGCCACATAACCACAACCTAATGGAATATAGTCTGAAGCTAAAACGTTAGAATGATACGTTAAATCAGCAAAATAGATTTTTTTCTTCATTTCCAAACCTCCGCCATATTTTAATATATGTTGCGATCTATTGATAAAGCCGTGCTTTACAATTAAATCTATCAAATAATAAACTTCTCCAATTTAGTAATCCCATAGAATAATCTTCGGTATAAACGTATCAACGAGCGACTACGCCATCTTGATTAACTGTATGCTTTAATTTCCATTCGCCATTAACCTTTACCCATATATGAGGAGAACGCCAACTGTCAATAACCTGCCAAAAATATTCTTTTGTTATCCCGCAATACTCTAAAAATATATCAAAATTTCTTTGTGGGAATTCGCCATCAAATCTTTTGACTAATCTGACCCCTTCCTCCCTGGTAAGATGTCTGTCTCTTATTTCATGGGCAGTATCTGATGTAGCTCTACCTATTCCAAATTTTATAAATGAAAGATAGTAATGAAATCCGTCTATTTTATCATCCAATGAAGCATACTTAGAATAAGTACCCTCGCTTCTTATAGGATTAGCAGTAAAACCGGTATGCTCAACACAATAATAATAGTTTTCCTGCGGAATCCATTTGTGATAGTAACTGTAGAAATGGATTTCAGTCTTTATCGCTTCCAATTCTTCACAGGGGGACGGTAAATATGGTATTAACTCATCTTTGGTTATATTATATTTAGTAAAATCTTCCGGCAGAATTCCTGAAAAGTAATGTTTCGTATGATCGGACTTATAATCTCTCGTAGGTATAAATGCATTTTTCATATCTCCGCCATATTCAACTTCTCCATTTTCACCATACATTATCAAAGGGATTCTATATTTTACAGCAACTTGCAAAGGAAAGTTTGTTTGTCCATAGATAAATGGTTGAAATGGGTCACCGAGAATTTCAAATGACAATTTAGTAAGTTTTCTATGAATAATGCCGTTAGGCGTTCCCAAAATGTTATCTAAACCACCGACATGTATCATTGATTGAAGATTCTTAAAACCAATATCAGTATAAATATGAGGAGCCCATGTAACAGTTAGAACCTTCATTCCATATTGATATTTTAGTTCATGGGCGACCCTACCGCTATCCTTACCGCCACTTGTAGGAACTATAACCTCATAGCCACCATCTTTTCTCTTGAACCTTTTTAAAAGTTCTCGTAATTCTCTTTCGCGGTGGTCCCAGTTAAATTTAGTATGCTTTAGTTCTGCAAATTGACAGGCAGAACAAACCCCATTATGGTCAAATGTAATCCTTGGCCTTTGATTAGAAATGGTACATTTCTTACAAAACTTAACCTCTTCCGGCAAATTATATAATTTAAGGGTATTCTTCGATTCATTCATACGCATCCTCCTTGGATATCGTTTTTTTAAAATTTTTATAAATCTTTAACCCACAATTCCCGCTCTTTTCCGGATGAAACTGTGATGCAAATATATTTTTCACTAATATACTGGAAGCATATTCTGTCCCTGAATATTTTGAGTTAGATAAAATAATTTCTTTATTCTCTGGTATACAATAAAAGGAATGCACAAAATACATAAACTCTCCCTTATTAATGCCAGATAGAGGAGATTCTTGCCAGAGGTTTCTCTTCGAAGATGGATTACTTATTCTATTCCAACCAACTTGCGGAACCTTTGCCTTCTCCTTTGAATTATTCGTAAACCTCACGACCCTTCCCGGAATAATATTTAATCCCTTATGGATTCCAAATTCCTCGCTTTCGCTAAAGAGTAATTGCATCCCCAAACATATCCCCATAAATGGCTTAGCGCTTTTCACAAAATCAAGGATTGGACTTATCAAGCCTAATTTTTCTAAATTCAGCATCGCATCTCCAAATGCCCCTACTCCCGGCAATATCGCTGCATCAGAATTAAGGATATCTTCTTTTTTTGCAGTGATTCTTGCCTGAATACCAACATGGCTACAGGCCTGATTTACGCTAAATAGATTTCCCATTCCATAGTCAATGATCGATACTATTGGTGAATTCATATTAAACATTTACAATTTGATTATTCGCAACATATCTACAGCAAATATCATGGCTGTGCAAATATGATTTTATTTGCGGTATGTTTGCTGTTTTGAACTTGGAAAACTCACGGCCACTCTGCAAATATTCTATATTTCCTTCTTCTTTGAACTGATCTGGTTTCAAAGAATTATTGCATTCTTTGATAAAGTTATAATGCAGGATTGATGCAATGCCTACAGCATCTGCCTCTCCCTTGATTATGATATCTTTTATATCTTCAACCTTTCCTGCTCCGCCGTAAGCGATAACAGGTATGGAGACAGCACAAGATACCATCTTTGTCAATTCAATATCAAAACCATGTCCCGTTCCTTCATTATCTACAGAGGTAAGGAGAATCTCACCGGCTCCCAGTTTTTCAACTTTTTTTGCCCATTCTAATACTTCAAATCCCGTATATTCTCTACCGTTATCGGTATAAGCCAAATACCTTCCATCGGGCTGCTTTATTGCTTCGATGGAAACAACAATCGTAGAAGAACCAAATCTTCTTGCTGCTTTCTTAATTATATCTGGATTTTTTATGGCAGCAGTATTTAAGGAAACCTTATCGGCACCAACCCTTAGAACGCTTTTAATATCTTCGATTGTCCGCAAGCCTCCTCCTACTGTTAAAGGTATAAAAATTTCTTTGGCTGTTTTGCTTATTATGTCATGAAGACTATTACGATTATATAAACTGGCAACAATATCAATATACAATAACTCATCAGCACCAGCCTCATAATAATATCTAGCAAAATCCTCCGGCTTACCCAATACACGTAAACCTTCCAGATGAATCCCTTTTACGAGATTCGGACCCTTGATATCTAATCTTGGTATAATTCGGATATTTCTGGACATCTTTTTAAAAAGCTTTTCTCGATAATAAAAACTCAGCAAATTTAAAATCAAAGGTAGAATCAATATCCACTGACCTCTCAGGCGACATTATATAAGCATAAGTACTACTCCCCAGAAAACTCTTATAACTCTTGAGATAACTGGTATATGCTAAATAAATAGCGCCATTTAGCCTATAAAAAATAGGTAATTGCTGCCTATTCTTATCAATAAATTCTGGCTTGAGAAAACCTTTTATTTTGCCGTTTCTCAGCAGAATAGTGTTCCAGTATGGATGATGTTCTGATACACAAACAGAGACGATTGCTCTGGCTTTCTTCTTAAATAACAACTTGATTGATTTATCAATATCCTCTGATGACCTTAAAGGAGAGGTTGGTTGCAGTAACATTATTAAATCATAAATTTTACCTCTTTTCTTTAACCAATCTATGACATGCAAAACAACATCGGTCATCTTAGCTTTATCAGAAGCTAATCCGCTTGGTCTTAAAAAAGGAATTTCGGCAGAGTATTTTTTGGAAATCCTAGCTATCTCAAGACTATCCGTACTTACAATAACCCTATCCAAATATTTGCTCTTCAGGGCCTGCTTAATTGTCCAAGCGATTAACGGTTTATTTACAAGAGGTAAAATATTCTTTTGGGGTAATCCCTTTGAACCTCCTCTTGCAGGAATAATAGCTAATATAGATTTATTTTTATACATCTTTGTTAAATTCTATATTATAAAATGCCTTCTTTAAACTTCTAATCTTTACTATTTTCTCTTTAATAATCTTGGTTATTCTTTCTGCAGCATTACCATCACCGTAAGGATTTCTTACCTTCTTACAAAACTGCCGGAAATCGACTGAAAATGCCTTAACTATTCCTTTGTAGATGGCGTTTTTTTGAGGTTCACAGTCTATTATGCTTGGAGCTTTAATTCTACCTTTTTGCCTATCCCCGATATTCACTATTGGCCTACCAAATGCTGGAACCTCAATTATTCCGCTTGAAGAATTTCCTACTACTGCATCTACGACTTTAATAGTTGAAAAATACATCTGAGTTCCCAAGGAAACAATACTAACTGCCCTGTTTCGATTATCTCTCGTATATTTATCAATAAGCTTAATTATAACCCTGCCATTAGTATCTGCATTGGGTTTGGTAAAGATAATCTTTAAATCTTTAAAATCGTCTAAGGCTTTTAAAAGTTCTTTAAATTGTAACGCCGCAGTATTGTTTTCCAAGGTTACCGGATGAAATGTTACAAGGACATTTCTTTTTCCAAAGGTAAAATTTAATTTTTTCTCCAATTCTTCTCTTTTAAGCAATTTTGTACTTCTTATATTATCTATGCTTAAAGCCCCCACATTAAACACCCTCTCGGGCGACTCCCCAAGCTGAATGACTCTTCGCCGGTATTCCTCTGTAGAAGTAAAATGCAGATAGCTCATTTTGGTAATAGAGTGTCTAAAGGCATCGTCCATTGCGCCTTCGGTTAACTCACCACCATGAATATGAGCAATCGGTAACCTCATAACAAAAGCTGCTATGGCAACAGCAAAAATTTCAAATCTATCCCCCAATAAAACAATCAAATCCGGTTTTAATCGCGCAAATGCATCGGCAAACCCCGTTATTCCCAGACCAATTGACTCTGCTATACCCATTTCGGTATCGCTACTTAAAAGCATTTCTACCTTTTCATTTATTTTAAAACCATCCTTCTCTATCTCCTTGTAAGTCAATCCAAACTCAGAAGACAAATGCATACCTGTAGCAATAAGCTGAAGCTGAAATCCTCTATCAGATTTAATTTTACTTAGCAATGGATGCAATATTCCATATTCGGCCCTACTCCCCGTAACTATACATACTTTACTTCTCATATTTTTATTAATTCGTCTTCTTTAAAATCTTTTCTTGCCCTTAGACCTATTACCTCATCCCATTTCATTGGGCTTATTCCCCTTGCAGGACGTTTCACAGTAATATTTATTTCGTCAAACCTCTCGCCTTTCTTTATTGATTTAGCCGCAACAATACTTTTTCTCAC
Organism: Candidatus Omnitrophota bacterium; assembly: GCA_030692045.1. Lineage (GTDB taxonomy): Bacteria > Omnitrophota > Gorgyraeia > JAUYCX01 > JAUYCX01 > JAUYCX01. The sequence goes on along the minus strand of JAUYCX010000049.1, from coordinate 65,349 downwards.
AATATCCCTATTTTTAATCTCAGATTTAGAAGGCCTTTTAATCCTGTTGCCCAATGCCTTCTCAATATTTCTTATTGAATTAACCATCTGTTTCAATTCTTTCGGCTCGAGGCTTGCTTTATGATCAGGACCTTTCATATTTCTTTTGAGGGTAAAATGCTTCTCAATAACTGAAGCCCCCAAGGCAACTGCTGCAATTGGAACCTCTATCCCTAAAGTATGGTCAGAATAACCCACATTAACTTTAAATATATCTCTCATAGAGAGCATTGCTCTTAAATTTACATCCTCCATGGAAGTAGGATATTCGGTATTACAATGCAGAACAGTAATATCTTCTTTTTTTGTGCCAGCCTTAATCAGGACTGCAAGGGTATTTTTAATTTCATCCAAAGTAGCCATGCCCGTAGATAATATAATTTTCTTTTTAAGGCCTCCAATTTTTCTTAAAAGAGGAAGATTTGTTATCTCGCCTGAAGGAATTTTAAAAAGTTGTTGCCCTAAATGGCGAAGCAAATCTATACTCTCTAAATCAAAAGCGCTGGATAAAAACATTATTTTCTTTTTCTTGCAGTAATCTATGAGTTTTCTATGCGCATTTATATTTAACTGCAGTTTTTTTAACATCTCAAATTGCGATTGCATATCTCTGCTTGTTTTCTTTTGATACGCTGCTTTTGGTGAATTTATAGTCGCAATATTTTCTACTCTGAAGGTCTGAAATTTTATAGCATCAACTCCTGATTTCTCAGCAGCATCTACCAATCTTGTGGCGATAACCAAGGAACCATTATGATTTACGCCTGCCTCTGCGATAATAAAAACCTTCTTAGACATTTTCTTTTACTTTTCTACAAGGATTTCCGTATGCGATAATATTATTATCAATATCATTGGTAACCATGCTTCCCGCACCAATAATTGTATTCTTACCAATTTTAATAGATTGAATAACTGAACTACCTGTACCTATATGCGTAGATTGTCCTACTTTTACACCACCACTTATCGTTACGCCCGGAGCTATATGCACAAAATCTCCAATTTGGCAGTCGTGATCAATTGTTGTAGCGGTATTTATAATGCAATTATTTCTGATGATTACCCCTGCATTAATTATAACGCCGGGAGCAATATAGTTACCCTCGCCAACTTTTGCAAATTTAGATATTAAAGCCCCTGGGTGGATTACATTAGGAAATTTAAAACCAAAATTTTTTGCTAGGTTAAAGAGATTAATCCTTAAATTTGTATTGCCGATACTTCCTACCGCAATGAAACAATTTTTAACTCCCTTTTTAAAATAGTCTTCTACATCGTTGTCTTCTCCGATTATGGAGAAGCCTAAAATTTTTTTTCCTATATTTTTTTTCTTATCAATAATGCCTGCAATTTTAAATTTTTTCTGAGATAATATAGCCTCTATAACTACCTTACAGTGCCCGCCTCCGCCAAGAAGAATAATCTTTTTCATCTTATTTAACTCCAAACTTTTGAAGGGTATTCTGCAATTCCTGTAACTGCCCCAAATCAACCCAAGATTTTTCAGATACTGGATATACACCAATTTTTTCATCATTTTTTAAATAATCGTTTAGCAAATCAGTGGCATGATAACATTTATTCTTAGGAATATCCTTTAACACATCTGATTCCATAAGATATAAACCTGTATTTACCAAAAAGTCGTATTCTGGCTTTTCTTTAATTGACTTAAGCATACCACCATTTTCAATTTCGCAGGTTCCGTAAGGAATGACATAATGCTTCATTGAAACTATTAAAGTTATCTTATTCTTGTTTTCTTTATGAAATCCCAAAATATCTGAATAGTCGGCTTTTACTAAAATATCGCAATTGCTTACAAAAAAAGGTGTCTTAATAACTCCCTCGAGCATATGAAGGCTTCCGACCGTGCCTAAAGGTTTTTCTTCCTGAAAATAATTAATGCTATAATTACGAGTCAAATCATTAAAATAAGCTTTAATGATGCTTTCTTTATAATTTAAGGATAAATAAAAATCCTTACAACCAAACTCATAAAATTTATCAATTATCAGCTCGATTATAGGCTTATCTCCTATCGGCATTAGCGGTTTAGGCAAAATATTGGTATAAGGAGCCAACCTCGTACCTTCTCCCCCAGCCATAATTACCACTGGTATATTTATTGGCTCATACTTTTTAATTGCTTTATCAAAAAAATCCACCCACCAAATCGCAGACATTACATGTCTTTCATCATCAATTATAGGAATACACTCTATTGCTTTTGATATCATTAAATTCTTGGCTTCTTCTTTAGAATAACCCTCGTTAAGGACAACTGGATTGGTGTTCATCAATTTAGATATAGGCCTGCTTAAACTGAAGCCTTTTAGTATCCATCTTCTAATATCCCCATCTGTAACTGTCCCTAAAAGCACGTTTGTATCTTTAGCTACAAATAAAATCTTTTCGCCTGTCTCATCCATGCGTTTCAAGGCTTGCTTAATGCTTAGGTCAGAATTGACTATGATCTTTTTTAATGTCTCCATCTTACTTTCTTAGCCTCCTTATTGCTTGTGTTACTATCTTTACTTCCTCTACTATTAAATTAGTACTACATGGAATATTTAACACTTTTTTCCAAAACCAGACTGCTTTTTCTATTTTATAAGCTTGATTATTGCGATAGGGTTTTTGTAAATGATTTAAAAACCAAATAGGCCTTGTCTGTATATTGTTTTTTGCCAATTTAATCATTAGCTCTTCGCTGCTTAAGCCAAATTTTCTTTTATCAATGATTAAAGAATAAAACCAATAGTTTGGCATAGTTCCAGACGGATAGCCCATAATTTTTATCCCCTCAATGTTCTTAAGTTCTTCTTTATATAACTCATAGTTATTTTTTTTGATCTTTATAAAAGCGGCTAATTGTTTAATCTGGGCAAACCCTAATGCCGCCTGTAAATTTGATAACCGAAAATTATATCCAATTTCATTATGAATACATCTTACGGAGTCATCCTTTGCTTGTTCAGTAAAATAGCGTGCTTTTTTTGCTAGTTTTTTATTATCTGTAATAATCATCCCGCCGCCGCCGGTAGTAATAATTTTATTGCCGTTAAAAGAATAAACGCCAAAATCACTTATTGTTCCAGTATATCTATCTTTATAAATTCCATCACAATAATACGAGCCTAAACTCTCAGTAGCATCTTCGATAACCTTTAAATTGCACCTTTCTGCTATTTTCATTATTAATGACATATTGCAAGGATTGCCAAAGATATGCACAGGAACTATAGCTTTTATTATCCTGCCAGTTTTTTTATTCTTTAGGCCTTTTTTTGTTATCTGGCATTCCTTTCTGCAGAATTCCTCAAGTTTATCTGCATCTAAATTCATATAATCATCGCAATCCATAAAAACCGGCTCTGCTCCCAAATACCTGACAACATTAACCGGTGCAATAAAAGTAAGGGTTGGTACAATAACCTCATTTCTATAACCCACGCCGGATAGTTTAAGAGCGATAAATAAACACGATGTGCCATTTATGCAAACAACCCCATGCTTAGCATGGACATACTGACAAACAGCCTCTTCAAATTTTCCTAAAAAACTTCCTGACGAAGAAACCCAGTTTGTATCCAAGCATTCCTTAAGGCAATCCCACTCTTTCCCTGATATATTAGGAATTGAAAGCGGTATCATTTATTTAAATCTTTCGTAAATATAAACCAAAAACGACTCCCAGGCTAACCCTATGAATAAGGCAAAAAAAGGCATAGTCCAAATAAACTGCTTTTGCAAAAAATAATATTGTGTTCTTAAATCTGATAAAAGTATTAGAATTATCGGAAGAAATACCATAATAAGCAAAAGTGCTATATGCTTATATCTGTCTTTATAAGGGATGATTAAGGGAATTATTATGCCAAGAAACAGCGGGTATAATTTCTTATATCCCATAAGATTGCCAAATATTGCTTTAAAAAAAGCTATTATGTCAACAAGTGGATTGGGTATATGTGCAAACATTATTTCGGAGCGCAAACCTTGATATGAAAAGTGCGACCCAAATATGCTATAAAGCCATAAAGGCATAGCAACACTTAAAACTACAGACATAAATTTAATATTGCTCTTAAAGGTGTCTTTGAAAAATTTGGTATGCAGTTTTGTTAATAAAGAATAAATAAATGACAGAAGCAGAATCAATATTCCATACACATGGAACCATATTATTAGCACAAAAAAAGCGCCTATCAGCCATTTCTTTTTAAGATTAATAAAGGGTTGTGCTATAAGTAATTGAGAGAAATAAAATGCGGCTAATGCCAATGTCGGTAAAACTGCATATGTCCTTATCTCAGTAGCATGCAGGATTAATGTAGCATTAAAACAGACAATAGCAAAAGTGATAATATAACCCCATATAGTCTTATAATATAGCCTGCAGATAAGATACAGCAGATAAAAACCCAAAATCGTGGCAATGATATGAGGAACGGCTAAACCCCATTTGTTATATTGAAAAACCTTAAAGAAGGGGTAGATTAAATAATAATCTCCGCTTAAAAAAGAACAGAATTCATTCGTAGTAAGCATTTTTAAAAAATCTAAAAAAGGCCGGTTTATTATAAACAATTGCATAAGCTCATCGACATTAAAACTATGATACGCTAGCCTTTCAATTCTAAAATATAAAGCAAGAATACTAAAAAATATCGCTACAAAAATAGGTAAATATTTTTTCATCTCCCCTTTCCTTCCATGCTTTTAAACCATCCCATTCTTAATAAAAGTTTCAGATCAAAGAATAAGGTACCAATTTTAAAAGAGTGCATTAACCTATTTAGAACATACCTTGGATTAAAATAAAAACTTCTGTAAAACTTTCTTTGATATCTCTCTATTATTTTCCATTCAATGGATGGATGTCTATAAACAAGTCTGGGTTGCATATAAAAATTAAAATATCTGTAATCTTGTGTCGGATAAATTAAATCAAGTGCTTTATATTTTGTAAATAATGGAGAACCTGGAAAGGGTATAATTGGGCTTACCTTAGCCAAGTCTAAGGGAAGCCTTTTAGCAAAATTAATAGTATCTAGCATTGTCGTTTCGGTTTCATTTTCAAAGCCAAACATAAAAAATCCCAGAATCTCCATTCCTGCCTTTTTTGCAATTCTTACAGCATTTTCGACTTGCTCAAGGGAAATTCTTTTCCCAAGATTATTCAAAATATCCTGATTGCCACTCTCAATACCCATAGAAATTCGATAACAACCAGCTTTTTTCATTTTTTTTAAAAGATTTTGACTTACCCTATCAGCCCTGATGCCATTTGTGCAAGACCAAGTAAAACAAAGCCTTCTTTCAATTATTCTGTCACAGATTTCTTCTGCTCTTTTCATATCTGAAGTAAATCCATCATCGGCAAGATGGAATTCTTTTATTCCTTGCTTTAGAAGAAATTCCATCTCTGAAACCACTCGTTCAACAGACTTTGGTCTAAAGGTCTGCCCATGAACTACTTTGTTACAAATTTGGCAATTAAAAGGACAGCCTCGACTAGTCTCAATCCAGACTGCAGGGCAATTTCTACAATATAATCTTGAAAAATGATATCTTTCTAAGTTGTATATACCATAGTCGGGAAAGGGGAAATCGTCTAAGTTTCTAAGATAAGAAGGGTTTTGTAATTTACGTATATTTCCATCCCTCGTCTTAAAAGCAATGCCATCGATATTTTCCGGATTAACTCCTTTTAAAAATTTATCAAAGGAAATTTCTGCTTCTCCAATAAAAACATAATCGAAAATATCTTTTTCTAAGGTTTCTTCAACAGTTGAGCTGACATGTGTCCCACCGATCAAAATTTTTGAAGAAGGCAATTTCTGTTTTACAATTTTTGCAACTCTGATAGCTTCGTAATACAAAGCGCTTGTGCAAGTTATTCCCACATAATCTGGAAGATAAATAAGCAATCTCTGTTCTAATTCTTCATATGGAGAGTTAGAAATGCTTAAATCCAGAACTATTGGATTAAAACCATTTTTCTTAGCTATGGCACCCAATATAGCAAAAGCAAGAGACGGAAGATGGAAAGCACCAACTTTCTCGCTTGCATCCTCATAAACCTTACGCTCGTCTGGAATGATAAAAAGTATATTTTTATTCATTTATTACCAAATTCAAAATTTATCATTTTATCTATTATTGCGATGGGATGGCTTTTAACCTGTTTATACATCCTGCCAATGTATTCACCAATGATTCCTAAGAAAAAGGCATTTAACCCTAAGGAGAATAAAATAAGAACAGTTGTCGTAGCAAACCCTCTTGGGAAATACTGAGTAAAAAATACTCTGCCAATAACCGATAGCAATAATAAAGAAAAAGCAGAAATAAATGTGCATAAGCCAAAATATGTGGCTAAGCGTAAAGGAATGATGGAATGGTTTGCTATGCCATCCATTGCTAATTCTAAAAGTTCTATAAACTTAAATTTACTTTTTCCTTTCTTTCTTTTCGCGCGTTCGTAGGGAATGCCTATCTGTTCAAAACCAAAAGAGGCAATTAGACCACGAATGTATGGTGAACAATCATTAATCTTTCTTAATTCATCCACAATTTTCTTATCTACTAACCTAAAATCACCAGCGTCATAAGGCAGGTTATCTTCAGACAAAAAAGCAATTAACCTATAGAATAACTTCCTTATAATATTCATCAACCAGAATTCTCTACGACACTTCCTAATTCCATATACAACAGCATATCCCTCTTCCCATTTTTTTATAAACTCTGTAATCATGGACGGAGGATCCTGTAAATCGCAATCAATTTGAATAACAGCATCTCCCGAAGACAACAGGTAAGCTGTATAAATTGACCTTTGATATCCAAAATTCTTTGAAAAACTAACAGCCTTTAACCTTTTATCAGTATGGGCTAAAGTTTGTAAGAGAGTAAAGGTCTTATCCGTGCTGTGGTTATCCGTAAAAATTATTTCGTGGTCATACCTAGATTTAACATCTTCGAGAAGTTGCTTAAGCGCATTATAGGTATTGACAACATTTTCCTCTTCATTAAATACCGGTACTAACACTGAAATTTTTTTCATAACTAACCTCTTTCTTCTACCTCAAGCATCTTAGATATTCCTTTTCTTAAATCAAACTTAGGACTCCAATTTATTTTTTTCTTCGCTAGCCTAATATCGGCATGACTGTATATAATTTCTCTATTACGGTATGGTAAACCACCCCACTCGATATTCAAAGGCCTACCCACACATTTCTCATAAATACTGGCGATACGACGCAGTGCCACTCCTTTCCCAGAACCAATGAAAAAATATTCATAAATCGAATCTTTCTTTTTATAAACATACCTGGCGGCCTTCTCATATGCGTCTACAACATCATCAATATATACTAGATCGAGCCTCTGTTTTCCCGGTGAAAACAAAACAGGTTTTTCTGGACTTAAACTTTTCTTAAAATAAGAGAAAATCTTTGTGCGAGGATCATTTGGACCGTAAACACCGTAAAGCTTTAATGTAACACAACGCATGTCTTTAGCAACAGCGTAATACTTCAGGAAATTCTCAAAAGCAATCTTAGTAGCCGCATATAAATTAAATGGCGAATAATCACTTTTACCACTTGTATATTCCCAAAAAGTGCCAGTATTAACCAAGCATTTAACTCCATTTTTAATCATTGCTTCCACTAAAAGAGAGGAAAATAAAATATTAGAAGAAATCAGTGGTTTTATATCTTCGGGTTTATGGCCTACAAATGTTTTTGCTGCCAAGTGGATAACTACATCTGGCTTTGCTCTACTAAAAGCCTTGTCTATACTCTTAAAATTCTGCTCAATTCTTAAAATATTAATTTTATCATTTATTAAACTTAATAAATTTATATTCGCTTTCTTTCTAACAAGGGCGAAAATATCATATTTATTTAACCCTACTAAATACCTGATAAGATGAGAACCGATAAATCCATTTGCTCCAGTAACTAACACTCTCATTGATAAATTCCTTATTTTTTAAATAAATCCTGAATTGTCTTCACAATAAAATTAAGCATAATTTTTGACATACCAGGATATACCCCAACCCAAAAGGTATTCCTCATTACATAATCTGTATTTTTTAACTCTCCCACAACACGATAGCCTCTGCGACTCTTGCGCATTGCATTAAAACAGGGGTGCTTAATTAGATTCCCGGAAAATAAAAAGCGAGCTTGAATATTATTTTCTTCCAAGTTTCTTACTATGTCGTCTCGGGATAAATTAGAATTTTCTCTAACTGTCAAAATAAAACCAAACCAGCAAGGATTACTCTTAGCTGTTGCTCTCGGAAATAAAAGATATTTCTTAGCTCCTTTTAAACCCTCATACAATACATCGAAATTTTCTCTTCGTTTCTTAATGAAAAAAGGTAATTTTTCAAGTTGAGCACAACCAATTGCCGCTTGCATATCTGTAGCCTTTAAGTTATAACCAAGATGTGAAAAAATATATTTGTGGTCGTAACCTAACGGCAATTCTCCCAATTGATGACTAAACCTTTTACTGCAAGTATTATCTGTCCCGGGAAGACAACAACAATCCCTTCCCCAATCTCTTAAAGAAATTATGATTTTGTATAGTAGGTCATTACTGGTATAAACTGCCCCGCCCTCACCTGTAGTTATATGGTGCGCGGGGAAAAAACTACTCGTGGCAATATCGCCAAAAGTCCCCGTATATCTACCTCGGTACTTTGAACCAAGGGCATCGCAATTATCTTCTATTAACCATAAACCATATTTATTACAGAAATCTTTAACTGCGTCTATATCAAATGGATTACCTAATGTATGAGCAAGCATCACTGCCTTAGTTCGACGACTAAGGGCTTTTTTAAGTTGTTTTACATCAATATTGTAAGTATCAAGAGTGATATCCAGAAAAACAGGCACAGCTCCATATTGAATAATCGGAGCCACAGTTGTAGGAAATCCAGCGGAAACCGTAATAATCTCATCGCCTCTTTCTATTTTTCTCTCTCCTAATTCATCAGAGGTTAAAACCATAAAAGCAATTAAATTTGCAGAAGAACCAGAATTTACAAAAGCACAATGTTTCACTCCTAAGAACTTAGCGAAATCTCTTTCAAACTGATATGAATATCTTCCGTGGGTGAGCCAGAATTCCAAAGAAGAATCTACTAAGTTTACTAACTCCTTCTCATCAAATACCCTACCCGCGTAATGAATCTTGGTCTTTTTGGGAACAAACTTCTCTTTCATTTTATAGGTATGTGAATAAAAATCCGCCACTTTTTTAAGAATTTCTTTTCTTAAATTTTTATTATAAATTTGAGAGCTTTGCATAAAAATTATCCTCTAGTTTATTGTCTTCTTATAAAGTCGGAATATATCTTCATGTAGTCTGCATCAGAGATAGTTTCCTGTAATAACTATCGCTGGCGATCAATTCATTGTGTGTGCCTTTTTCCTTGATAACTCCGTTGTCAATATAATATATTACATCTGCATTTTTAATTGTGGATAGGCGGTGTGCAACCGCAATAATAGTTAAGCTGCCATACATGCGCTCCAGCGCTTGCTGAATACATCTTTCTGATTCCGAATCTAAGCTGCTAGTTGCCTCATCCAAGATTAATAATTTTGGCTGATGATACAGTGCTCTGGCTAATGCTACTCGCTGTCTTTGCCCACCTGAAAGCATTATTCCTCTATCTCCAATAAAAGTATCATAACCATCCTTGAGTCCCGTGATAAAATCATGAATAAAGGCAATTCTTGCAGATTCTTCAATATGTTTAAAATCAGGATGTTGGTCACCGTAAGAAATGTTTTTGGCAATCGTGTCATTAAAAAGGAATATATCCTGTGCAACTACTCCAATTTTCTTACACCAATTTTCCTGCGAATAATTAAATAAAAGTAGGCCATCATATAAAATACTGCCCTTGGTCGGTTGATATAAACCAATAATCAAATCTAAAAGAGTTGTCTTTCCTTCGCCTGAAGGTCCCACAAGGGCTATAAATTGCTTTCTTAAAATACGCATGTTTATATCTTGAAGCACATCTTGATGTCCGGTATAAGAAAAAGATACATTCCTCAATTCGATAGATTCTCTAAAATCAAACAACATCTTGTGACTCCTGAACTTTTTATCAGACTCATCCCAGTTGATATATTGCATTACGACTCGAATATTAGGCATATTTTGAGACAATTCCATCCATCCATAATTGATTTCTTGTAGAGAGCTTCCCAATCTTGTGGCTAGCATTAAGAAGATAATAACGACTGCGGCTGGAAACGCAAAAACTCTCAAGCCCAACCAAATAGCTACGCTGGCAAAAAGAGTAGTCAAAGTCTTAGCTAGTAAAGGCTGCAAGTGAGTAAGATTATGCTTATTAAATATCGTTTTCTTCTCGCAGTCTAACGACGATTTTATTTCTTTCTTTCTAAAAATTTCTAACCCCATACTTTTGATAGTTTTAATTCCTATGATTGATTCAGTGAATAAATTAGATTGCTGATGTTTAATATCTAGTAACGCGAAAGATAGTTTCTCTTGTTTTCTACAAAAAAACTGGTTCAGAAATAGCATAAAGCCGCCAAAAATAAACATTGCAAGAGTAAGATAGAAAGATATTACTAAAAGAGAGATAAAATAAACTAATCCTAAAAACAGGCTAGTTAGACAACGAAAAATATTTTCTGTCGTATTTGAAGCAAGGGTTGCCTGATCAATAATTATTGAAACAATTTTCCCAACTCTTTGACGTATAAAATACTGGTAAGGCCTATCCAGTAAATCATCTATTAGGCGCATCTTTACGGAACGATAACCTTTAACGCTAAGATAACCTGAACAAAGCATTGTCAAATATGTAATCAGCGCACCAAGTATTATTGTTACTGTTGCAACGACGATAAGTGACACAAAATTATTAGGTATATGAAATAATTTAATAATTCTATTACTCAGAGAACTAAAAAAATTTGAGCTTTTATTATCTCCAATGAAATAGTTGATAACAGGAATATACAAACCTAAACCGATACCTGACAAAAGGCCAGAAATTATTGTTAATAAAAAAGTGAAAAAAAACAAAAGCCTACTTCCAGGAAAAATGAATTTTTTAATAAAAAGGTAATAATCTTTCAATAGCATATTTTATTCCTCACGTTAATAATTCTTTGCTTTGACGCAAAAATTCTGTGCCTATTCTGGGCAGGATTATTCCATCAAATATGTTATTTGATAATGACCAAAAACGTTGTTGTAATGCTTCTTCCTCTTTATTTGCTTGCCATTCTCCGCTTACCATTGCTTCCATTTCCAAAACCGCGCTGGTTATCTCTTCGGGAGTATTTTCTATTACCTCTATTCCGTGCTTCTCATATACTTCGGATCTATTAAAGCCAACAATATCAGAATCAATAATTTCGCGGAATGTTAAAAGGCGCTTTTCTTTTTTTAGCCAAAGTTTCTTAGGAATAAATAATTTAATCGGGCCAGCGTAGCATAAAGCTTTTATGGGGACAAAATTAACAGCTAACACAGGCGCCTTTCTAAAAATCTTGGGAATTTCATCTATGCCTGAACAGCAGCCAATAAAAAATTTACAATTCACGCTTAAATATATATCCATAAAATCGCTTCTGAATTTTGTAGCGTAATCAATAATCATGGGGTTAGCGGTTACAATTGGATCTTTTACCGCGGCTCCCATTCGGATTGCAAAATAACCCTTCTTAGTCAATTCATCAACGGCTGGAATATAGTTATTGATAGAGCAATCTCTAAAATTATGATAATAAAAATTAGCTCCCGGCATTATTGTATTTAGGTACCTGGAATCTCTGGTATGAAAACAAATAAAAGGCGCATTTTCTGGAATACCTAAATTTCTTATACCGATTTCTCCTTTAAGTTTTTCCGGAGCAGTAAAATATAGATGCGCATAATTGCATCTGGAAAAAACTTGATGATCCCACATAAGCCAGGGAATTACAAACTGCTGATAACCCGGGAATAAACGATTAATAAAATCTACCAAATATATGAAGCGCGAAAATGGAGCTATATTTAACACCCTTGACCAATTTTTTTTCAATTGATGACTGCATACGATATTCTCGCAATAAAATATATCAAATACCCTATGTCTTGGCTGCAGACCTAAATCACGCTTGCACAGATACATCTCCGGTGAAAAAGAGAAACTGCCTATCCTTGAACTAATCAGCGCTCCAAAACGAATCAATATTAATGGTCGTAATAACCTGACCAAAACAGCAATAAAAAAAGCTAACGGAATTAACGAGAATTTAAAAACTTTTCGCAAAAAAGCGAAAACTCCTCCCCGGTATATTTCTCTGATTTGAGTATTGCAAAAAAACCTAAATTTTATAAGACAGTCCTGTAACATCTCTAATTTATTCAGACACGGATATATCCGGGGTCTGTATCGCTTATCCATTTATGGATAATCTCGCTAAATGGCTTTTTCCCGACATAAGGGTTGTATACCTTCATATTAATCAGTTTCATTACAGCGATATCGTCGCAACCGCATGCATGGGAAGGCCCCAGAAATTTAAAATAATTATTTACTCCCGTTGCGATGAACTTCACGTTCAATTTTTGTTGTATAACATCATTCCTAATCTGTTCTAAAGACCTGAAGACCAAAAAATTAACTATGGAATATACAATTGGAATTAACCCGCTCATACTCATACCAGCGGCGATACCTACAGTTGCCTGCTCCATTATTCCGCAATTAATAGTTCTTTTAGGAAACTCTTTTTTCAGTTTATCAGTAACTCCAAATCCCATATCGCAGACTAATAGGTAAAAACGCTTATCCTTTCGAAAATACGGAATTAAAGAGTTTATAATGTCTTGCCTGAAATTATTCGCAGTATTCATAGCTCCTGCCCATCCTAAGTTCTCTTTCGGTAGGTATACGAAAATGAAACTTCGGGATATTTTCCATGCATTTTAATCCAAACCCCTTTGTGGTTTTTGCTATTATCACTTTGGGAAGATCCTTTGATGATGACCTTGCAGCTTTTATACTATTTGCCAGTTTAATGACATCGTGGCCAGGACAAACAACCGCAGATAACCCAAAACCTTTAAGCTTATTGACCTTATCATTTTCTCCTCTATCAAGAATATTGACAATAAAATCCATTGCCTGAAGCCGGTTAGAATCGATAAGAATAGTAAGATTGCCTATTTTGTGCTTTACCGCGAATTGTATTGCCTCCCAGGTTGTGCCCTCCTGCAATTCTCCGTCGCCCATAAGACAAAAAGTATGATATTTTTTGTTTTGTAATTTTGCAACAAAAGCAATTCCTACGGCCATTGGCAATCCGTGTCCTAAAGAGCCGCAACCAGCTTCAATGCCAAACTCAAGCCTTCTATCCATGCATCCTAAAAGAGTGCTTTCGCAGGTATAGAATCTTTCCCATTCTCTTTTAGGCAGAATTCCCTGATCAGTCAAGATAGCGTATAAGGCATAGCATCCGTGGGCCTTAGAAAAAACAAGCCTGTCCCTCCCATACCAAAAGGGATCCTTTGGTTTATATCTCATAACGGCGTAATACAGCGCAACCAGTATATCTACGCAGGACAACGAAGGAGCGATATGCCCGGCCTTATTTCTTACCGACACATCTATTACCCAGTCTCTGATTTGATTTGCCTTTTTCTTTAAATCTATTTTATTTGAGCGCATAATCTGAAGATTAGATAAAATTTACATGTTCAGGAGGATATTTTAAATCCCAAAGATACCTGTTTATCTCGTCCATCCGGCAGTTTATACGGCATTGTTCGGTATCAAGTTTTTCTTCTGCCCAAGATAATAGCTTTATTCTCTTCTGACATTCCCAAATTTCCTGAAATTTATTCCGGCAGATATTACCCAAGCGAAATCTCTCTTTAGTCAAATAGATACTGCAAGCCCAGACATCTCCACCCGAGTCAATATAAGCCCAGAAAGGCAGGGCCAAGCAATGTTTGTAATTACGTTTGGCCTCATCCCATTTTTTCATGGTCTGGATTCTAAATACAACATGAAATCCGTAGTAATTTAATTTTTCTAATTTTTGCGCCAAATCTAGATAATTGGCATATTTTATATTTTTATATCTGGTGGTCTTACTTAAAGGGTGTTGAGAATAAGGCTTAACTACCAGATAATCCAATCCCATATCCTTGGCCTTACGAGCCAGAAGGGTTACCTCGGAATAATTCTCCGGTAAAAGCACAATTTGCATCCCCAGCGTGCATTTATGTTTTTTTGCTTTCCTGATTTTGACGGCATAAGACATGTTTTCCATTACTTTTTCGAAATCAGCGGACTTTGTTCTATGGACCTTAGCATAGGTCTCTTTGGTCGCGGCATTTATACTAATCTTAACCCATGTACAATTAACTAAAACACACTCGGCGACTTCTCTATTTAATAAAACACCGTTTGAGGTTACAGCCACGTCAATACCACAACTTTTTGTAGACGCGATGATATCTGCCATATCCTTATGCAAAAACGGCTCGCCTTCTCCAGCGTACATTATACTTTTTACGCCAAGACTAACCATTTCAAATAATCTTTCTTTAAATATTGAGGTCTCTAAAAACCGCGGCTTATATTCCATAAAATCTAAGGCGCAATAAATGCAGCGATGGTTGCAGCTTCCCGACGGAGAAATCTCCAAATAAATCGGATACACATTCTGGCCATTCAACCAGTCGCTAACCCTTTGGACATGATAAATAAGTTTGTGGCTATCTATTTTATATTTATCCATATCTCAAAAATTCATAAATTTTTCTGAATAATGGTATCAAGGATTAGATGACAAATATATTGATGGATTACCTCCACAGATCCATATTCAGATGAGGGAACATAGAAATTATACGTCCCCATGGTGCGTAATGTATTCCTGCTATTAAAACCAGAAAGAGTTATGATGTTACATCTTCTTTGTTGCGCGGCTCTAGCGCCATTGAGAATATTCTTGGATTTACCAGAACTGCTGATTGCAAATAAAATATCGTTTTTGTGGGCAAAAAATGCAAGGGGCTTTGCAAAAACTTGAGCGTATCCAAAATCGTTACTTATACAAGTTAATAATGAAGGGTCATTGAACGCTATCGCGGCAATCTTTCCATTCTTCCAAAAATCAATGGCCATGTGACTGGCGATAGCTGCACTGCCACCATTGCCTATAAAAAAGACCTTCCCTCCATGTTTAGATCTTTTTTTAATAAGATGGATTGTAGATTTAATACTATCACAAAAATCTAATGTCCTACCTTTCTTATCAGTAACCCGAATGGAATTAAGCAGTTCTATAAAATTCTTAAGACGCCCTCTTATCAATTCCTGTTTAATAGACATTTTTTTCACCTCAAAAGTGCATGAATAAACTCAAGAAGTTCATATTTCTCTACAGGTCTTTTGTTGCAGACAATCTGTACCGCAATGGCTCCTACGGCGTTTCCGATAAAAGAAACTAAATCCAACGGCATATTTGAAGCAATGCCGGGTGCAGTAAAGGAAAAAAAGGCATCCCCTGCGCCAACGGTATCTACCACCTTAGAAGAAAAAACCGGAGTCCTATTGATTTGATTCTTTTTGTTTATCCCTAGCGAACCTTTTTTGCCCAAAGTTACAATCAAGGTATCGGCCTTTATATTCTTTAAAACTTTTTTTGCCACACATTCTACTTCGGAAAATCTATCTTGCGCCGCCCATCTGAGCTCCTGTTCATCCAGACAGACAAAAGTTGGACTATGGTATTTGTTAATCATATTATAACCAGCATTCGCAGCGTTCATCTGAGTATTCACTGCAAATCTTTTGGCCATACGCTGGATTATTTCAATTATTTTATTGGTCATCATACCGTGGCCAAAATCTGAAACCAAAACAAAATCATAGGCGGTTATCGTCGCTTTTAAATAGCGGATAATCTCTGACTCTAATTCGCTATTAATATAATTATTATTCAGATAATTAACCTCAAATAATTTCTGGTTTAGGTATTGCTCAATGTACCTTTTCTTTACAATGGTGGTACCGTCAGCTCGGTAAAAGAATTTGTTGGTCACATTTGGCTTGATATTGCTCCTGATATAATCCTCCCTGCTAGCTTCGTTTCCCAATAAGGAAACTAAGTGTACATTATCGCATATACCGGCGAGATGATTGGCGATGGCAAAGGTGCCGCCGGCAAATACCTCATGAGTTACGTACTTATTTACCACTAATGGCGCCTTGGCAGACTTACCCATTGAATCACAGTAATGATATTCATCAATTATCCCTTCACCAATTAACAAAATCTTCAATTTATTTAAATGATTTATCCTCTGGACTATCTCATTAAAACTATATTTTTGAGAAAATCTTTTCAGAAAAGATTTAATTTCTGAAGGATAGATATTTAAAAAATTCTTGATTATCTCTGTTGAACTTAAAGAAAAACCATCAGTATCATGAATCTTTACTTTTCCTAAATACAAGCCTTTCTCTTCTGCCAATATTTTCTGTCCGATTTCAGTATCACTGTCTTTTAAAGAGTGGCCCCTGGCAAAGATATCCGGTTTTATCCTCTCAATACATTCAAAGGGTTTTTCATCATCAACCACGCATACATAATCTACCTGTGAAAGGCTAGCCACATTTTCTGCCCTCATATAATCCGGAAAAATGGGCCGGCCAGGACCTCTCCTTACGTCCTTATCCTTTATCACCGAAACTACCAATATATGGCCCTGCTCTTTAGCAGAATTTAGATGTTTAATTACCCCGGGATGAATCAAATCAAAAATACCGTGGCTCTGCACGATAATTTTGCCTTTCCTCTTAAAGGCCTCTACTTTTTTTATAAGGCCATCCAATAATAATATTTTTTTCTTGATTATCTTTTCCATTATACCGTATTCTCTTTCTTTAAGCATTTCTCGATTAACTGTGTTGAGGAAAATACTATTTCCTGCGTAAATCTTAACTCTGCCCCGATTTCGCGCACAATCTCACTTTCTCTCTGTATCTTTCCGGTTTTATCCTGAAGATTCCGGAATTCTTGGCCTTTAACATAGATATCCGGCCTTAATAATCTTAAGGTCTCCTCTGCAGTCGACCATTTATTTATGGCCACATAATCAACGCATTCTAAAGCAGCGATGCTCTCTGCCCTTAGCCTTTCATTAAATACCGGCCTGCCAGGGCCTTTGTCAACATAAATATCAGGCGTAACTGTTACAACAAGCACATCACCCATTTTCTTAGCTGATTGAAAATGTTTAATGTGTCCTGGGTGCACAAGGTCAAAGCAACCATGGCAATGAACTATTTTTTTTCCTTTCGATTTTAGATTCTGAATTATCTTAGATAATTCTTCTATCTTTAAGACCTTTTTGCAGTTTTCTTTAACTTTTTTCCTGTTCATTTATTGCCTGCCAAAGCGCAGGTAAAGTTTGCGCGTGCTTGCCTTTAATATAAAAACTCTTTCCTCCCTCTGCCACAGTCCTTACCAACATAGTCTTCCAAGGTCTGAAATAATAAGATACATTATTCTTATCTGGTTCTTTATTAAATTTGTCTGGCAGCTCATAGAGGTCGCAAACCAGTGTTGCAAAACGATTTATGGACTTTCCCTTTTGATGAGCAACATTTCTAGCCATACTTAAAGCCTTTAAAAAAACTTCGGGTGCCATTATAGCCGAGCCAAAATTCATCACCACACCGTTTTCCAAATTTTGTACAATCTTTGCAAAATACAAAAAATCCTGATAGGATGTTGCGCCTGTTGCTGCCCCATTGCAGTTTGGATGCTCATGAATAATGTCATAGCCAATACCCACATGCACTGTTACAGGTATTTTTAATCTATAACCTGTACATAATAAGCTGACATCCTTATACGGAAAATCTCCTTCTAAAATAACCTTTCCCAATGCCTCACCCATGCCTAAACCATTTTTATATCCTTCATTTATATAATCATTAATCTTTCCGGTTTCTTTCCATAAACCAAATTGTCCCTTCTTAATATATCTGGCTACACTCTCAGTTGTTGCACCCACAAGTGCAAATTCAAAATCATGAATTATGCCTGAGCCATTCATGGCAATACATGAGATATAGCCTCTTTCCATAAGGTCGATTATGAATCTTTGAACTCCAGACCTTATAACATGGCCTCCCATCATTAAAATAATTGAGGCATTTTTTTTCTTTGCGATAATGATTTGTTGGGCAATATTTCGGAATGTTTTGACAATTTTGTGATTTGTTTCAACACTAAGCTCACTTATAACGTTTAAATCCAAATCATGGTGTCTTTCTGACAAAGGTTTTACATTAAGAGATTTTCTTTTAAATAAAGAATAATTAGCAGAATATTTTTTCATCATGTATTTATAAAATTAGTAAAATCCTTATAACCAAAATTTCTTTTGTAAAAATTGATAGGAATAAAGATCGGACCAAAGCAGTTTGCAGCATTTAAATCCTCTTGCGAATCGCCAAAATAGACACAATCCTCAGGTTTTAATTTATATTTTTTGATAATAAAATTTAAATTTTCTTTTTTCCTCGAGGGAGCCCCCTTTAAATCGGTGAAGAACTTACTCAATTTTCTCTTAACAATTATTCTTTTTAATTCATCTTCAGGTGTTGCAGATATTAAAAACATTCTCTTGTTTTGCTTTTTAAGCAAATTTAAAAACTCCAAAGCGCCACCAATAAAATTGGCTTTTAAAATCTTCTTGAATACTAAATTTGAAAATCTTCTTGCCAAAATCTGCAATTGTCTGCGAGATAATTCTTTCTTGAGAAATTCTTGGTGATAATAACGGATCTTGCTGAAGCGGTCTACGCCGCCGTGCGATAGGTGATGTGAAATAACTTTTTTAACTACCCTCTCGCCAAATTCACTATACAATTGGGCAAACGCCTCTGTTTTGATGTTTACGCTATCCACGATTACTCCGTCAAAATCAAAGATAAAGTTAGAATATCCGTTTAATTTTATAGCCATTCGTTTTATCAATTATAAATGCCCAAAATATTACAGGGGCTTGCATCAGAATTCTCTATTAATAACGGAGAAATAATAATCAAATCCGGAATCTTCTTTTTTAATGCCGAAAGCTTCATATCCTCGATTAACAAAATATTCCGGCTTAAAAATGCCTTATGGCTGATTCTTCCCATCAGGCGGTTATTCAAATTTGAAATTGAAATTGAATCAATGCCAACTGCTCTTAAAGAAGGGCACTTATACTTTAAGAAACCGGCAAGCTCAGAATCCAAAGCCGGGGATTTCTTCCAGTAAATTTTATTATTACGGTACTTTTCAAAACCGGTTTTTATAAGTATTAAATCAGAATCTCTCAATTTACCCACAGACTCAGAACCGATTAAACAATCAGGTTTAATATTTTTAATTTCGATTAAGGATATCTTTTGAAAAAGCCAGCTCTTTGGTTTAAAATCCGTTACAGAAAGCCCCTTAGCCATAAAATGCAAAGGCACATCAATATGAGTTCCGATATGATTGGGAAATGACCAATGCATTGCGTTGCTAGAATCTCCTTTTGTGATAGATTTAATTTTCTTAAGAATAATGCCTTTTTTGCCTGCATAAAGAGGCGTTTGCTCATTTATTGCGTGAGAAAGCAGGACTAATTTTTTAATTTCCATCTCTTACCGATTAAATTTAAACCCTTAAGCAAATTATTAACCGCCTCAATTTCTATCCTTATCCTTGCCTCTTTTGCATAGGAACCCACATGGGGGGTGAGAATTACATTGTTTAAACTGCTTAATCTGCCTCTGTAAGGCTCGCTATTAAATACATCCAAGGCAGCAAAGGATACTCTTCCAGTTGCTAAGCCTTTATTGAGGGCGTTCTCGTCGATAGCAGTTCCGCGGGAGGTATTTATCAAGATAACGCCTTGTTTCATTTTATTTATTTCATTATTTGATATTATTCTATTCTTACCTGAACAATGAATTGAAATAATGTTTGAATTTTTAAGCAAATTTGAGAAGGTTACTTTCTCGGCAGATTTGTTAGGTTTAAATCTCTTTAAATCATAATATATGACCTTTGAGCCAAACGCTTTAGCTAATCGGCTAACCTTTTTTCCTATCTTGCCAAAACCGATTATGCCAAGAATTTTATCTTTCAGCAAAAAACCCATTTCCTTGTTCCAGATTTTTCTTTTCATATTCCTGTCCATCAAAGAAATCCTCCGAAGAGCACACAGAATCAAACCCATTGTTAATTCAGCTACAGAATCAGTCAAAACATCAGGAGTGTTGAAAATTTTTATTTTGAATTTTTTGGTTGTTTTCAAATCAATATTATCTAAACCCACTCCCACTCGGGAAATTACCTTTAAAGAATTAGCGTTGCACAATACTTTTTTTGTTATCTGCTCTGTGCCCGCAATCAAACCAACATAATTATCATCCTTTAAAAACAAGCAAATTTCCTGCTCAGAAAGTCTTCTTTTAAAGGGATTTAATTTAAATTCTAGTCTTTTGTCTTTTAATAACTTCAAAGGTTCTTTACTTAATTGAGCAAATGTGGATGCAGAAATAAATACTTTCATATAGTTTTTTTATACCACTCAATAGTCTTTTTTAAGCCCTCTTCAAAAGGGGTTCTTGCTTTAAAACCAAACTCTTTTTTGGCTTTTGAAACATCTACGCTTCTTCTAGGTTGCCCCTCAGGTTTGGTAGTATCCCAAATTACCTTTCCCTTAAAACCCGTAAGTTTTGCAATTAGTCCAACTAATTCTTTTATGGAGATTTCAAAACCAGCGCCTAAATTTACTGGTTCTGATTTATTGTAATTTTCCGCAGCCAGAATAATACCTTCCGCAGCATCTTCAACATAGAGGAATTCTCTGGTAGGTTTACCAGTTCCCCAAATTGTTATTGATTTCTTATTATGCTTAACAGCATTAACACATTTCTTTATCACAGCAGGAATAACATGTGAAGATTCAAGATCAAAATTATCTTTTGGCCCGTATAAATTTACAGGCATTAAGAAAATTGAATTAAATCCGTATTGCTTTCTGTATGCCTGCGATTGAACAAGAAGCATTTTTTTTGCCAGGCCGTATGGAGCATTGGTCTCCTCAGGATAACCATTCCAGAGATCTTCTTCTTTAAATGCAACAGTTGTAAACTTGGGATAGCAACAAATTGTGCCCAGAGCCACAAATTTTTCTATGCCCTCTTGTCTTCCTATCTCCATCATCTGCACGCCCATCATTAAATTATCGTAAAAAAATTTGCCCGGATTTTTTTCATTAGCTCCTATCCCGCCTACCTTTGCAGCTAAATGGATTACAATATCGGGCTTCGTATTCTGATAAACCCTCTCTATTGCTTCCATCTTAACCAAATCATATTCTTTGCTATCCGATAAAAAAATATTCTTGCAACCATGTTTTTTAAGTTGCCCTGCAACATATGAACCAAGGAATCCTGAACCACCGGTTACTAATATTCGTTTGTTTTTGAGATTAATTTTCATCTTTAATAATGGTTAGTATATGCAAATCCTTTTTTTTGAAAGATTTTTATTCCCTCTCCGGGTGGATTAAGACCAGCGAGTTTTAAATCATAATCAACCATAATCTTAATTAGATCACTGAAAGAAACCTTAGGCTTCCATTTTAATTTTTTCTTTGCTTTGGTAATGTCTGCCCTTAAATTAAAAACATCTGTGGGTCGAAAGTAATGCGGGTCTATCTCGATAAGGATATCGCCTCTTCGTATGGCTGAAGATGAGGTTATAGACTCTACAATACCTTTAGTTTTAATGCCTCTACCTATCCATTTAAGATTAATTCCCGCATATTGAAAGGCAAAATCTACAAATTCCCTAACAGAATGGCTTTCACCAGTGCCTACCACATAGTCATCTGGTTTATCTTGCTGAAGTATTCGCCACATTACCTCTACATATTCAGGCGCAAATCCCCAGTCCCTTTTTGTTTCTAAGTTACCCAGATATAACTTCTTTTGGCTACCGGCTAATATATTCGCAATCGCCCTTGTAACCTTTCGCGTTACAAAGGTTTCTCCTCTTCTGGGGCTTTCGTGATTAAAGAGTATGCCATTACAGGCAAAAATTTTGTAACCCTGGCGATAATTTCTTGCCATCCAATAAGCATAGAGCTTAGCACATGCATATGGGCTTTGTGGCTGAAAAGGCGTGTTTTCAGATTGAGGCGGTTTGGCACAACCAAACATTTCACTTGAAGAGGCTTGATAAAACTTAATTTTACGCCCACATCTACGAATTGCTTCCAAAAGTCGAACCGTACCTAAGGCAGTAACATTACTTGTATATTCGGGGATATCAAAACTAACTCGCACATGGCTTTGTGCTCCTAAATGATATACTTCATCCGGCTTAATGTTATAAATAAGGTTGTTTATCTGCTCAGCATCAGATAAATCACCATAGTGCAGGAAAAACCTGGCTTTAGGTGTGTGGGGGTCTACATAAATGTGGTTTATTCTTCCTGTATTAAATGTGCTGGCACGACGAATAATTCCATGCACCTCGTATCTTTTTGAAAGTAAAAACTCTGCTAAATATGAACCATCTTGTCCTGTCACGCCAGTAATTAAGGCCTTTTTCATCACTTATTACTCCCGTTTAGCTGTTCCCATTCCTGTTTTATTTGATAATATTCTTCTTCTTTTTTCTTTAGAAAATGCAGCATTAGGAGCATTTTGTGCTCAAGCCCTTCCTTAGTAAGGTAATAATTAATTTTTTGTATTTTGCCGGGATTGGTTGAGAAGCGCTTTACCTTGATCAGACCTTTTTCAATGAGTGCCTTAAGAAGGTAGTTGGTTTTACCTAAAGAAATACCCAGCTTATTAGAAATAATACGCTGGGTAGTAGCGGGGGTTGCTTCTATTTCTTTTATAATGGATAAGGTTTCTTCTGAGGGGTGTTCAAACATTGAACATATCCTATCAAACAGGAATAAAAAGTCAAGCAGAATAATAGATTAGCTAAATCTAAAGGGGCAGAAATTAACTTTCAAGCTCGGTATACAATGTATGACTTTGACATATCCAGCCATCTTTTTACGCAAATTTTGCAGATAAGAAATAAAACCCGTCTCTCTTGGCAGCTTAATAGCCGCAGTCTATCTAAGTATTGAACTACAATGATGATGGATATTCATATTCTAGCGCTCGGCTAAAGCCGCTAGCCACGGCCCGTCATCTAACTCGACATATTTCGCATAAATGGTTTTCAGGGAGCATTCCTTGTGCCAAAGGATAATTTCTTCTTTAGTCAAACACCAATCATATCTTACGGTGAAAGCGTCCCGCGCCATCATTAAATGATGGCGCAATTTAGGAACAAAAGGCACCCTGAGTTTGCCCTTTAAAATTTTATAATGAATGGACTGCTTCGAAAGGGTAAAACAAGCAATCAAAAAAACTGCAATATCTTGCAATACGCCAGGCAGCCGGTAAACAATTTCTTTAGTTAAACGCCTGGCTCTCAGGCGAAAGGTTATCTTCGCCGGAGACGTATAGAGCCAGAGAAAAATCCTTCCCCCCTTTTTTAATAATGGCGCAAGCGCCTGAAAAGTCTTTCTTGGATTTGGGGTATGGTGAATAGAGCCGGCGCACCAGATGAGATCAAATGATTCGTTAGCAAACGGAGGAAATTGGGCATCCGCCTGAACGAAATCAATCGTCTCCGCGCTGTCCGCAAGCGCATTAGCTAATTCTAACCCCCGGGAAATATCCAAACCAATGACATTAGCCTGATAATTCAGTGCGACCGCTCTAGCGAATAACCCATTCCCGCAGCCGCAATCTAAAAAATCAAGCCCTTTAAGCCTGGCTAAAGGAATTTCCAAAAATTCGAGTTCCTTCATTCTCTCTGGGATCGGCCTTCCCCAAACATCATCGCTGCTTTGCAATTCTTCCCATTCGGCGGAAAAACTCCGGCTGGCATATCGATCATATTGGTCATTAAATAATCTAGGTATCCCTCGAACAATGGGAAAAATCTTATCCTGAGCGCGCAATTGACCTTCATTAAGATCGCCTGACTCCAAAAACAGCTTAATATCTTTTTGCCCAGGGAACCTTAACTTCTCTAACGTACTTTGTTTCATGCCGTAACATCCTTTCTCTTAATATATTGTCTCTATGATGATAACCTGCAGGGGTTCTCCATAAGATCGATTGCACTTCAGGCATACACGCAATACTAGATAAAAAAAGGTAATTTAAGCTAACCCTTTTGAAAGAATGAAACAGTCTCTAGAAGCCTTTTTTGATGAGCGCCTTCAAGAGATAATTAGTTTTACCCAAAGAAATACCCAACTTATTAGAAATAATACGCTGGGTAGTAGCGGGGGTTGCTTCTATTTCTTTTATAATGGATAAGGTTTCTTCTGAGGGGTGTTCAAACATTGAACATATGTTAACAAATCAGCAATAAGCTGTCAAGCGAAAAAATACAAACTTGTGTTTATTTTTTGCTTGTGTCGGAAAGACTTTTCCGACCAAGATAAAAAATGAAGAGTTTAACTGCAGTCTTTGCAAGGGGTTTAGCGCCTATTAAAATCAAAAATATGTCCTATAACTTTTTTTGCAGCACGAAAACAGTATCTTAAATCATCCATATCCTTTAGAGAAAATAGCTTTCTTAAAATAAATCTGGGGTCAAAAGAAACCTTGTACATCCCTTGAACCAACTCCATAATCTTTTCATCTGGAATAGGTGTTTGCATTACAGGAGTTTTCATATCGTATTCTTCCCAGTTAATAGTTTTAAGCCAAGATTTTTGCTTGCATTCTTCAAATAAAGATGTACCTGGATAAGGTACAACCAATGTTGCCTGCATAGTATAGGCAAGGCCTTTTTTAAGTAACCATCTTCCCAATTGAAGCGTCCTTAAAGCATCTTCCCAATCCTCCCAAGGATAACCAAACATAATAGTTATATGAGGAAATAAACCGAGCCTTGTAGCAGATTTACAATCTTCAATTATTTTTTCTAGCTTAAGATTTTTATTCAACCTGTCAAGTGTTGCCTGATTCGCTGACTCTAAACCAAAAAGCAGCAACCGGAAACCTGCCTTTTTCATCAGTTCATAATCTTCTAAGCTTAATGCTCCAAAACGCATATTACAATCAAAATAAATTTTTTGGTGGTAACCTCGTTGTATCATTCCATGGCAAAATTCCTTAAGCCAATCACCCACAGGAAATGTTCCGCAATCATCCATTATTTCTTTAATCTTTTGCCTTTCAACAAGCATTCCAATCTCATCTAAAACATTTCTAACACTTCTTACTCTGAATTTTGGATAAAGCGTTGACCAAGAACAAAAACTGCAATTACCCCACCAACAATCTCTTCCAGACATTATGTATGTACCGGGTCGTCTTTTATAATTTCCATTTTTGTAGGCATAAAGCTGCCATTTTGTTATATTCCTGTCAATAAAAGGCAAAGAGTTTAAATCATGGTCAAGTTTAAATTGACCGCTATTTCTAATCTGGCCCTCTTCTCTATACCAAATGCCTGGCTCAAGATTTTCAGTTTTTAGGGTAGAAGCTTCTAATTGTAAGTTATTACAAAGATTTAGTAAAAGAAAATCATAATCACCGCCTGTCAAGACAAAATCAACTAAAGAATTTTGAAATGATTCTTCTGGCAGAGCAGTAACATGGTCGCCGAATAATACAGTTCGGAGTTCGTAGTCCGGAGTTCTAAGTTTATACAAATCATTTATAATCTTCCAATGCTGTTTAATAACAGGTGTCTTAGTTTCAAAGGCGATTAGGTCTGGTTTCTCCTCTTGGATAATCTCAACAAATTTATCATAAGAAATATTCTCAGCTAAACAATCATTCCAGACTACCTCAAATCCATTTTCCTTAAGCAGCGTTGCGGCAATTGCCGGCACAACTGGATAAATGAAGGTTGGGTCCCTAAAATACTGAAACTGCCTATTCTGACCTAAGGTAGGATAGCCTTTTTTAGTTTTTAGCGGAGGGTAAGAAATAACAATCTTCATCTAGTTAAAGCTCTTCTTTCATCTTCTTTGAAAATAAACCTACAATAAAGAAAAAGCCATAGGTTAAATGGGTGAATATTATGCCAAAAAACTTTAAGAATACCATGCGCAAATCTTTAGAGAAACTACAAATAAAAACAAGAAAAAGATATAGCCACAACACCAAGAAATACAGAATTCCAAGCCCAAAAAAAGGCAAAGCAACTAACCCTCCTAAAACTATAAATCCTAAGAATATCGAGGGAACGAAATAAGAAAATTTAAAAGATGTCTGAGGGAATCTTTTGGCAAAATAACCGCGATGAATTGCATAATTTTTTACTTGGATAAGATGTTTTTTGAATAAAGGACGCCGATGATGATAAACTAAAACTTTAGGATCATATAATATCTTTGAGCCTGTTGAGATAATTTTAAGACATAAGAATGTATCCTCACCCGGCCAAAATAGTGTATTAAACCCCCCTGCGCTATCAAAAATATCTTTTCTGACAAAAAAGTTACAACTGGGATAATCTTCAACCAAACGCTTTTTTTTAGGCGCATATCTGTAGTTCTGGAAAAAACTAACCAAAAAAGAACTGTACACCAAGCCACTTGCCTTTTGTCTTAAAGAATCACTCGTAGGAGTTATTGCTGGCCCACAAACAGCGCCTATACCTTCAGCGCCTATACCTTGCTCCTGAAAACTACTTATTGCATAATTAAGCCAATCTCTAAGAGGATAAGCATCATCATCTATAAAAGCTAAAATCTCTCCCTTGGCTTCTTTTAGGGCAAAATCCCTTTTCTGGGGCGCTGTTAGGTTACCTGTAGGTATTATCTTAACGCATTCATTTTGATAGAAAAACATTTCATCAGGCAACACTATTATCTCAAAATCTGGATAGCTTAGATTTAAACAGTGCTTGAGACACTCTTTTAGGTTAGCGTTTAATTCCTTTACGGCTATGATAATCGATACGGTCATAGTATTTTAAAATGTACATACGATAAAATATTGCCAGTGTATCAACAATAATATTGCGAATTGCTGCTAATCCTACACGAGGATAATCTCTCTTAGAATTAAGCACAACAGGTGCCTCGGCAATTTTATACCCTAATCTATGGGCATTGGCTAAAATTTCTAAGTCAAAGGCAAACTCTTTAACCAGTATACGCGGCAGAACGCCTCTTATTACCTCTCGTTTAAAAAGCTTTAAACCCGTCTGGGTATCATGAATAGGCAGACCAAATAACATCTTAACTAAAAAGTAATAGATTCTGCTATATATCTTACGCTCTAAGGGATAATTTAAAATAGAATTGGGATGCATCTTGGAACCAATAACTATATCCGCATTATCCAACCTCATAATATCCATAAATGTTTGGAGCTGAACCGGATGTAAATCCATATCCGCATCTAAAAAAACAATATAATCTCCAGTTGCCAAGCGACAGCCCTTTTTTATGGCTCTACCCTTACCATAGTGTTTCCAGTTTTTTAGAATAATAACATTCTTATGTTTTTGGCTAAAGTTTGAAACCTTCTCATAAGTATCGTCTGTACTACCATCGTCAACCACAATAATCTCATATGGACAACCAAAATCTTCAAAGGTTTTAACAGTTTCCTCAAGGTTTTGGATAATCCTGTAAGATTCATCGTAAGCAGGTATTATTACAGAAACCTTTTCTCTTATGTCTCTCATTTTTTTTGTGTGATTACCAATTCAAAAAATCCCAAAACAAAGAGTAAGGCTGAACACAAGATTAATGAGAAAAGCACTGCCGCAAGATTAGGATGAAATAAGGAAATAAGGCCAATTTGCAATAAACTTGCTATCAAAATATAAATGGTAAAGCGATAGCTCTGAATTGCCAAGTTATAAAAAATGAATTGGTTAACCAAGGCATAAAAAGTCATGGCAATACAAAAAAAGGGAACTAGCTTTATAGATTCCCAGTCTTGTTTTCGTGTAAGAATTTTTAATACTAAATTGGGATACAATATACAAAAAATACTGGCTGTAATGCATAAAAAAGCAGTAAGTATCAACCCCTTTTTTAGCAATGGCAAGACTTGCCTCTGTTTAACTGTGGCTTCACTCATCTTGGGAAATAAAACCACACTTATAATCGATGGCAAGAATAGAATTATCTTGCCCACCATCTGTGCTACAGAATAAAATCCTGCCTCTATTGGCAAGAAATAATGTTTTACTAAAATCACATCTATATTTGTAAGAACTAACCAACCCAATAAACTAAAAAATACTGGCAGAGAATATTGATAAACCGAATCTATTCTTATCTGCTTAGAACTATTTCCTCTTGCTTCTAGAATTTCTTGAGGAATTTGAAAAAAAGAAATAATTAAAGCTAAGCCTGTTGATAGCGCAACACCCACAAGCGCACCCATAACCTTAAATCCCACAAACACCAAAGAAACTGCCAATATCAATCTTAAGAATGAACCTATTATTATGTTAACCGATAAGCTCAAAAACCTTTGCGCCCCCTGCAAGATTCCCAATGTCAAGGGAGAAATTATTGAGATAAACAAAATTATTCCCGTTACAATAATTAGGTTAATAGGAATTTTTAAGAAAGAACCTAATGCGGGGCTAATAATTATGAAAAGCGCTAAGAATAAAACATCCGCTAAAGATATTCGCTTAGCAAAATGGATAGTGAAGTATTTAATCCCTACAAAATCTCTTAATGCGTAAAACTGTGAGACAAATTTAGTAATTACCGTCTGAATTGTGCTTGTAGGAAGCAAAAGAATCATAAGCAAAGAGAATAGAGTATTTAAAACTCCGTATTCAACGGAAGAAAGCCTCCTTACCATAAACAGCCAAAATAAAAGAAAACAAATGTTAGCAAAAATAGATGCCAGAAAAAGAATACCTCCGGCTTGAATTAATTCTTTAAATCCCTTGATTTTTAAACCATTGAATTGTAGCATCAAGGCCTTCTCTTAGTTTAACCTGAGGATGCCAATGTAGTAATTTCTTTGCTTTTGAGATATTTGGCTGGCGCTGTTTGGGGTCATCCTGGGGAAGCGGTTTATAAACTATTTTACTTTTTGTGTTTGTCAAATTTATGGTTAAATAGGCCAATTCTTTAATTGTAAATTCATTTGGGGAACCCAGATTTAATGGCTCATGAATATCTGAAAGCATAAGCCGAAAAAGACCTTCCACTAAGTCGCTAATAAAGCAAAAACAGCGCGTTTGATTTCCTTTGCCATAAACTGTTAATGGCAGGTTTTTAAGCGATTGATAGATGAAATTTGGAACTACCCTGCCATCGTTAAGGCGCATTCTGGTTCCATAGGTATTAAAAATCCTGACAATTCTCGTATCAATTTTATGCACCCGATGATATGCCATAGTTATGGCCTCAGCAAAACGCTTGGCTTCGTCGTAACAACCCCGCACACCCACTGAATTAACATTTCCCCAATAATTTTCCGGCTGAGGATGAATTAAAGGATCCCCATAAACCTCAGAGGTAGAGGCAAGCATAAATTTTGCTTTCTTTACCTTTGCCAAACCCAAAGTATTGTGTGTTCCTAAAGAACCAACCTTGAGCGTCTGTATAGGAAAATTTAAATAATCAACTGGGCTGGCTGGGGAAGCAAAATGTAAAACATAATCAATTCTTCCCACAAGCTTAATATATTTAGTCACATTATGCTTAATAAATTCAAACCAAGGATTTTTTAGAAGATGCCTTATATTATCCATATTTCCAGTAATAAGATTATCCATACATATAACTTTAAATCCCTCTTTGGTTAATCTATCGCAAAAGTGGCTTCCAATAAAACCCGCACCACCAGTAATTAGTATTATTTGTTTTTTTGAAACCATTCCAGCGTCCTTTTTAATCCTTGTTCAAAATTAACTTTTGGCTTGTATTTTAATATTTTTTTAGCCTTAGAAATATCTGCCAGCGCCTTTAAGACATCTCCTGGTCGAGGGGGTGTAAAAATCGGTTTAATAGACTTACCCATAATTTTGTTTAATAAGGCTACTAAATCTAAAATTGAATAATCCTTTCCATTTGCTACATTTATAACCTGGGATTCAATATTAGCTATTTTTGTAGCTAAAATATTCGCCTCAACTACATTGTCTATGTAGATAAAATCTCGTGATTGCTTACCGCTGCCGTGTATCGGTGGTGGTTGATTATTCAAGATACAAGTAATAAATTTAGGAATTACCGCAGAATATTCATCATCAAGCGCTTGTCTGGGCCCAAAAACATTAAAATAGCGTAGGCTTACAGTTTCTAAACCATAATTTTTACTAAATATTCGGCAATAATATTCTCCCGTCAATTTTGTAAGCGCATAAGGGGAAATTAATTTGGGCAAATCAGATTCTTCTTGAGGAAACTTATGGTTTACGCCATAAATAGCGCAAGAAGAAGCAAACACAAAGCGCTTTACCTTGGCTTGTCCAGCAGCTTCTAATAAATTCAGTGTTCCATCGATATTGACCGCATTATAATCACTGGGATTAGACAATGATTTAGGAACAGACCGTAAGGCTGCTTGATGCAAAACGAAATCCACACCTAAAACTGCCCTATTTACCGCATCAGCGTCTCTAATATCCGCTTTTATTAGCTCAATTTTATTAATACTGCCTTTTAAATTTTCTTCTTTGCCACAAGAAAAGTTATCTAAAACTCTTACATCTTGACCAAGCTTAACTAACCTTTCTACGATGTGAGAACCGATAAACCCAGCCCCACCAGTAACTAAATATTTACTCATAATTTTATAAGATTTTTAAATTGTTTTTTAAATACCCCTCTAGTATCAAAGATTAACTTTGAATTATTTAGGATAAAATTGTAATCTAAACGTCTGTGAGCAGTTACTACTAATACACAATCAAATTTTGCTAAATTTTTCCTGTCTAAGTCAATCGATTTTAGATTAATGTTTGAAATTTTTAAATATGGCATGTAAGGGTCGTGGTAAGAGACATCTGTTTTTGACTTTAATAATAAATCTATAATATCCAAAGCAGGGGATTTTCTTAAATCCTTGACATCATTTTTATAAGTTACTCCCAGAATTAATATTTTTGATTTGGAAAGAGCTTTATTTTTAGCTATTAGAATCTGTTTTAGCCTATTTATAATATACGCGGGCATACTCGAATTAATTTCAGAAGCCAACTTAATAAATTTCAAAGGAAAACCCATTCGCCTTGCCTTCCAATATAAATATAAGGGGTCTTTGGGGATGCAATGGCCCCCAACCCCAGGTCCCGGGTAAAACGCCATAAAACCAAATGGCTTGGTTTTCGCCGCCTCGATTACCTCCCAAATATCAATATTGAGTTTATGGCACATCATTGCTATTTCATTAATTAGACCGATATTGACGATACGAAAGGTATTCTCTAAAAGTTTGACTGTTTCAGCTGTCTTTGCAGAAGAAACAGGAATAACTTTATGGAAAACTTTTTTATAAAAAAGTTCGCCCAACTTAAGCGAAGCACTATCTATTGCTCCTACTACCTTGGGAATCTGTTCTAACGCATAATCATTGTTGCCCGGATCAATTCTCTCTGGTGAAAAGGCCAGGTAAAAGTCCTCACCACAATTTAATCCCGTTGATTCCAATCGAGGTAAAATTACCTCTTCGGTTGTGCCCGGATAGGTTGTACTTTCTAAAATAACAAGCTTACCTTTTGTTAAAAATTTGACTATTCTTTTAACTGCTTTCAAAATAAAGGAGATATTGGGATTATATTTTCTTTTTAAGGGTGTGGGAACACAAATTAAGATAACATCTGCATCTTTCAAAACTTTAAAATTGGCTGTTGCCTGTAGTTTGTTTCTTCTTAACACTGAGCGCAGTTGTTTTGAAGAGATATCCAAAATATAGCTTTTGCCGTTTTTAATTCGTTCTACCCTGTCTTTATCGCTGTCAATGCCAATTACCCCAAAGCCTTTTTTGGCAAAGCTTAATGCAATTGGTAAACCCACATATCCTAGTCCAATAACAGCTATTTTGGCTTTCTTTTGGATAATTTTTTTCTTTAATTCGCTAAACATCTTAAATATTCTCCCAAAGCCTCCTGCCATGGGCGTTGTGGCTTTCCGGTTAATTTATTGTAACGAGAATTATCCAATACAGAAAATCTGGGTCTTTTAGCTTTAAAATTAAATTCTTCTGGAGAAATAGAAACAAGTGAAACTCCTTCTATCTTGGAAAGTTCAATTACCTTTTTAGCATACTCAAGCCAAGAACAAAAACCAGAATTTGTAATGTGCAGAAAACTTTTTTCTGGAATAAATTGACCTTTCTCAATTAAATAAATTATAGTTAGAATTGCCTTGGCCAAATCCTTAACATATGTAGGAGATCCATATTTATCGGCAACGACTCGCACTTGCCCTTCTGTCTTTGCCTGTTGTAGAATTTTCTCCACAAACCCAATCTTACCCTTGCCAAATAGCCAACTGCTACGTATAATAACAAAACTATTCAATGCTGTTGCCACAAACTTCTCTGCCTCTAACTTTGTTTCTCCATAAACATTTATGGGGTTAGGAATTGCCTCTTCTTTATATGGTTTATTACTCTCGCCATCAAAAACATAATCGCTGCTTAAGAAAAAAAGGAGGCAACCCACTATTTTTGTTGCCTCAACAATATTTTTTGTCCCAAGAGCATTCGCATTATAAGCTAATCGAGGCTGGCTTTCACATCCATCAACATCTGTTAAGGCTGCGGTGTGAATCACAATCCAGGGCTGGTTAGACAAAATAACCTGTTTAACTTTTTTTGCATCAGTAATATCCAAATCTTTTTGAGTTGTAGCCACTAACGAGTAATGATTAGTTAACTCCTGAAAAAGATTACTGCCTAACATACCCTCTGCGCCAGTAATTAGAATTTTGCCTTTAGCTTTTTCCACCATAGCGAATTTTCTCTATACCAATTAATTGTTAAATCTAAAGCATTTAAAAACTTATATCTTGGCTTCCAGCCTAACTTAGCTATTTTTAAGCTATCCATAGCGTAACGAAAGTCATGGCCGGGTCTATCCTTGACAAAATTTATAAATTCCCACGGCTTATCCATTTTTTTAAGAATAATCTTGGTAAGCTCTGAATTTTTAAGATAATTTCCTGCAGAAATATTATAAATCTCCCCTGGAAGTCCTTTGTGTAATATTAAATCAATCGCCAAACAATTATCCAAAACAAACAGCCAGTCTCTAATGTTTTCTCCTCGCGAATACAGAGGAAGCTTTTTATTTTGCAAAATATTGGTAATAAAAAGCGGAATTACCTTCTCAGGATATTGACAGGGACCAAAATTATTTGAGCTTCTGGCAATAAAAACTGGCAGTTTATAGGTTTTAAAATACGATACGGCTAATAAATCTGCAGCTGCTTTACTGGCAGAATAAGGGCTGCTGGGATTTAAAGTATCGCTCTCTTTAAAAAATCCCTTAACGCGGCTTCCATAGACTTCGTCGGTACTTATCTGTAAAAAATATTTAATCTTATTTTTTAATGCTGCCTCTAACAAAATATATGTGCCGTTGTAATTAGTTTTAATAAAATTAGAGGCATCAACAATTGACCTATCGACATGCGTCTCTGCGGCAAAATTTATTATTACTTCAATGCCTTTTACAAGAGAATCTACTGTCTTGTAATTGCATATATCGCCTTTTATAAATTTGTAGTTTTTATTTTCTTTAACATCTTTTAGATTATCAAGATTCCCTGCATAGGTAAGTTTATCTAAATTTACTATTTTGTAGTTAGGGTATCTTTTCAGAATATAGCGTATAAAATTTGAGCCAATAAATCCGCATCCGCCAGTAATAAGCAACCTCATTTTAAATCCTGCATTCCTTTATTTTTCTTGCAGCCAAAAGATTTGCCCTTAAAAGAGACCTAAATGTTCCGCAGTCTGTCCACTCTCCTTCTAAAATATCATAGTAAAGCTGTTCTCTTTTAAGATAAGCGTTATTTACATCGGTTATCTCCAATTCACCTCTCTTGGATGGCTTTAAAGTCCGGATGATATTAAAAACCTCGCCATCATACATGTATATTCCTGTAACTATAAAATTAGATTTTGGCTTCTTGGGTTTCTCAATAATTGAAACTATTCTTTTCCCTTTTAATTCTACCACGCCAAATCTTTCAGGCTCAGAAACTCTTTTTAGAATTATGCGCGCTCCCTTTGGTTGTTTTTTAAACTTTTCCACAAATAATTTTATGGAACTATCTATAACATTATCTCCCAGCATTACCACAAATTTATTATTATCTACGAAATATTCAGCTAATTTTAAAGCTTCGGCAATACCGCCCTCTCCCTGCTGATATGTATAATTTATGCGTTTTAAACCAAATTCAGCACCATCTCCCAAAAGCCTTAAAAAATCACCGGAGTTATTTCCACCGGTAACTATAAGTATATCCTCAATACCTGCATCGATAAGGGTCTGTATAGGATAAAAAATCATTGGTCGGTCATATACTGGTAAAAGATGCTTGTTAGTAATCCTGGTTAATGGCTCCAAGCGCTTACCCAAACCACCAGCTAAGATTACGCCTTTCATCTTATTTCTCCTTCCAATTATATGGAATATCATTTTCATAAGGGTCTATACGATATTCATCCGCGGTTTGCCGATTATAAGGCTCAGTGGGAATGTTTACTACAATTGATTCATTCTGACTTATACCTTTAAAACCATGATAAACAAGGTTGGGTATCTGAATTAGCCTTGGTAACTCTGTGCTTAAGATAAACTCATTAATTGACTTAAAAGTGGCTGAGTTTTCTCTCGAATCATATAACGTAAGACATATCTTACCAAAGATGCAGCAGAAATTATCTGTCTGGAGCTTATGATAATGCCAAGCCTTAACCGCGCCTCTTAAAGCTGTAGTAATATAAACCTGTCCAAATTTTTTAAAAATCTCGTCGTCACAGCGGAGTATCTCCATAAGCCTGCCCCGCTCATCTGTAATAATTTTAAGTTCTTTAATCCTTACCCCATCAATCATTTTTGGGTATCCTACATACACAGAAATACTTAAATCCCATCTTACGCATCTTGTCAGGGTTGTAGATGTTGCGTCCATCAAATACTAGGGGCTGTTTCATAAGTTTTTTAATACGTATAAAATCAAGCTCTTTAAATTCATTCCACTCAGTGATAATTGCTAAACAATCACTATCTTTGGCAACCTCATAGGGGTCTTTGCAAAATTCAACATCTTTAAGAAATTCCTTGGCTTTCAGATTAGCACGAGGATCAAAGACCTTTATCTTAGCACCTTCGAGTTGTAGTTTTTTTATAATGTCTATTGAAGGGGCATTGCGCATATCATCTGTTCCTGATTTAAATGCCAGGCCTAAAATTCCAATTGTCTTGTCCTTTAAAATCCAAAGGTGATGTTCAATTAAACTTACAAATGAATTCTTCTGCTCCTCATTGATATTCTTAACTTCTTTAAGCAATGAAAAGTTGTAGCCGGCCTTTTCACTAAGCCGAATGAAGGCATCCACATCTTTAGGAAAACAACTTCCGCCGTAACCAATGCCAGCATCTAAGAAACTGCGTCCAATGCGTTTATCCAAACCCATACCATCGGCTACCTTAGAGATATCTGCCCCTACGCGACAACAAATCTGACTTATAGCATTGATAAAAGAAATTTTGGTGGCTAAAAATGAATTGGAGGCATGTTTTATTAACTCAGCTGACTTTATATCGGTTACCACAAT
Organism: Candidatus Omnitrophota bacterium; assembly: GCA_030692045.1. GTDB lineage: Bacteria > Omnitrophota > Gorgyraeia > JAUYCX01 > JAUYCX01 > JAUYCX01. The sequence continues at coordinate 29,402 of JAUYCX010000049.1, read as the reverse complement.
CGGTGCTTTTAAAGGCTTATAAAGAAAAGTTAAAATTTCTTGCGCCTTTTTACTCTCAACACCTATTACAATCCTATCCGGATGCATAAAATCTTCTATTGCCTGGCCTTCTCTTAAAAATTCCGGATTTGAGGCAACATCAAACTTCACAAAATTCTTCTTAACCCCCCTGCCGAAAGGCAAATTTGCTTTTACAGTGTATTCAATCCATTTACCAGTTTCTACTGGGACCGTGGATTTTTCCACAATCAATTTATAACAGTCTATATATTTAGCGATTTCTTTAGCTACATCCTCTACATAAGTTAAATCTGCCTCGCCATTATCCTTAGAAGGTGTGCCTACGGCAATAAAAATTACCCCTGAATTTCTAACTGCCTGTTTAATTTCAGTGCCAAAAAAAAGTCTTTTTGCCTTCACATTTATTCTTATTAACTCTTCTAATCCGGGTTCAAAAATCGGCATTACCATTCGTTTTAATTTTGCAATTTTTTCTTTATTGCTATCTACGCAAATAACCTTGTTTCCTAATTCAGCGAAACAAACCCCCGTAACCAAACCCACATAACCACTGCCAATGACTGAAATATCCATTCTACTATTCCTCCACTGAGCTTTGCGAACCAGCCTTACGCGCATTAAATCTATTTTCAAATTCAAAACTCATTTTAGGAAATGCCTTGATACGAAAAACCAGCCAAATACTATTACCTAATCCAGGTGTGTAATTATAATTAATATCCATTTCCCAACAATGCAGGTCTCTAATAATGGAGTATTCCTGTTCCCTTATCCTATCGGTTCTTGATTCATATCTTTGGTAGATACGGAATTTCCATTTTGGATTGAGCCGATAGGCAAATTCACCTGTGATTAGATTAGAAGATTTCCTTGAGTAACGCCGACCAAAACCCACGTACCAATCATCTCCTTGACTGGCTAAAACATCAAAGTTAACTGTAAGCAGCTTTCTTGTTCTTGTATCATAATCAGTATCCGCAGAAAAGGTAAGCCATTTATAAGGAGTTATTTCCAAATCGCCATTTATATGGTCAAAACGGCTGCCCTCTGGGTCGCGTTTAATTAAGTAATTTGTACTGTAAATAAGTCTTAACAGATCAACAGACGTTCCCTGTTTTTTTGTCTGAATTTTATTTTCTAATGCAAAATTAACCTGGTGTTGACGGTCTAAGCTATCTACCGAATCGAAGGAAATTAATTTTGAAGCATCAACTGTAGGCCGGTGGCTATAACTGTAAGAAACCGTTGGGGTAATAATATGCCTTAATCTATTGATATCCAACTTTAGATAATTTGTATTGACTTCAAAAATCCTGTAAAATTTTGTGCTTAAATCTATTCCGGTATAAAACATTCCTCTTATGGCATTGGTATATTCTCTAGTTAAAGTCCTGCTAAAGTATGTTTGCCTGCCTCCTACAAAGGGCTTGGTTTCAATAAAAGCAATTTTCTTTTGATAAGAAATTTGGTTGTCAGAATGAACCCTGTAAGCCTTCTGTCTTATTTCAGAGGGAGATGCGCTTTTGTTAGTTAAATTAGAAAAAACGGATGAATCATTAAAATAAAAGTTGCTGTCTCCTATCTTCTGGCTGGTGAAATTAAAATTAATTTCTGGCAAACGTTCCACCTGGCTGACATAGCGGTTAACCCTGGCATCGGTACGAAAACTTAGAGCATGATTACTAAAGTTACGCGTCAAGAGAAAAAATGTCTGAGGGTTATAATCTTTTTCATATTCTCTAAGAAAGTAATCCTTAACAAAATCATTATCCGTAATGCGATAATATTGAGATATAGCTTCTGTCTGACGATCAATCTCCCATTTATGTCGCCACTGTATCTTGAAACGTTCTCTCTCTGTTGTGGCCTCTGGTTCCTCTAACAATAATTTCCATAAATGCTCTGTCTGAATATTTCTTTCATTCATATAATAAGTTCGGATTAAACCCTCTCCTATGTTAAGTGTTTTATAGCTGTAATCAACTCCCCAAGCAAAATCCTTTTTCTCCCGGTAATCCAAATGCAGTAGTCCCTTTGAGTCCTGATTAAAATAATATCTCCAGGCTTGAAGAATATGATAACCCCAGACCTTATTGTAACCAGGCATAACCGTAACACGCGGGCGTTTATCATTTAAAACCTGGTTGTAGGTAGGTAGATAAAAGAGTGGAAATTTACCGATAATAAATCTTACATCGCGAGCCACAATCCTCTCTCCAGGATAAATCTCAAGCTTTCTACTACTTAAACGATAATGCGGCTTTTCTAAATCACAGGTGGTAAGATACCCTCTTTTTATTTCTAAATGTTGATCACTAAGCTTTTCGATGGTGCGACCAGTACCAAAAAAGGGACTAGCCAAAGGCTGAATTTTAGCACCAAAAATAGTCCCTGTTTTTTTATTAAAGTTATAAAGGAGTTTTTCTCCTTCCAAATTACCCTTGGGCGAATAGAGACGCACATTTCCTTCGGCAACTGCATCATTTGTTTCAGAAAAAACCGTAACCATATCAGCGGTTAATTTTGTATCCTGAAACACAATTACCACATTTCCTTGGGCAATTACCTTCTTCTGCTCAGTAAAAAATTCTACCTTGTCGCCGTTTACGACGATCTGCCTTTTCTCTTCGCTAAAACATACAAATACAAAACTCAAAAAACTAATTAATGCAATAATTACAACAAAGACGCCTCTAATTAACCTTTTTGACATTAAAATCTTTCTCTGGTTAAGACAGCCGCACCTAAAATCCCTGCATCCAAGCCTAACTTAGACCTAACGATTTTAACTTGTCTGGCTTGATTGGGCATTGCACGTTGTTGAACAGTCTTTCTAATTGCAAGCCACAATGGTTTACCTGCCAAAGAAACTCCTCCTCCAATAATTATCCTTTCTAAATTTAATAAATTAACCGCACCAGAAAGCGCAACTCCTATTCGCCTTCCCACATCCTGCCAGATTTTAATTGCTTGGTTATTGCCTTTTTCTGACAAAAGGCTTAGTTTTTCAAGAGTTAAATTATTTTTCTTAAAAATTTTTCCTGCGGCACTCAAAATATATTTATTACCGACATAGCGCTCCAAACAAGCAAAGCCGCCACAATTGCAAAGCGGACCTGTCTCATTAATTGGCATATGGCCTATCTCACCAGCTAAAAAATGGGCTCCCCGATAAAGCTTATTATCAAGAATTAATCCCCCGCCTACACCTGTGCCTAAAGTAATACAAAGCAAATTTCTTATGCCGCTGCCTGCACCTAATCTCCATTCAGCTAAAGTAATTAAATTAACATCATTATCTACAAAAACAGGAATTTTAAGCCTTTGTTCTAAGATTCTTTTTATGGGCACTTCCTTCCAGCCGGGGATATTCGGCAGGAAATGCACAATACCCTTATGACAATCAATAGGACCCGGCAAACCCAGTCCTATGGCTAAAATTTGATTTTTGAAAAGGTGATTTTCTTGAAGCAAAGATTCAATCTTGCTAGTGAGAGTTTTGATAAGTATATTTTTTCTTCGAATATAATTCCTTGTGCCAAAAACGGTTCTGTAAATAACCTTATATGACCAAGCTTTAATCAAGCCTATCTTTGTATTAGTAGCGCCCACGTCAATTCCGATAATAAATTTATTCATATTAAATTTTAATTTTAACTTAAAATCAACCTGATTGCAAGAGTTTTTAAGTTGTGGGTTTGAATTTCGCAAAGCAACACACACGGTTACGACCCATGTTTTTGGCTCTATAAAGAGCCCAATCAGATTTATCAATTAACTCTGTGGGTTTAGAGGCGTTTTTAGGAAAGGTGGCAATGCCAACACTAATGGTCGCCTTAAGAAGTTCATCATAAGCCTTAATTTCTTTTTCTTGGACAGACGAACGAATACGTTCTGCAGCAAAATTAGCTCCTTGTTCATCTGTCTCGGGCAAGATACAGATAAACTCCTCTCCACCAAATCTGCCCAGAAGGTCTATTTCACGGATATTTGATTTAATAACCAAAGCGATTTCCTTTAAGATAACATCTCCTACTAGATGGCCATATTTATCATTAAAAGTCTTAAAATTATCCACATCAATCATAAGCAGCGAGAGACTTAGCTTGTACTTCAATGCCCTACTAAATTCCTCCTCGAGTCTTTCTAAAGCATATCTTCGCGTAAAAATATGCGTTAGACTATCTGTGATGGCTAGTTCTTCTATTTTTTCGTATAACCTCACCCTTCTTAAACCCAAAGCAAATTGCTGGGCTAAAATATTAAATTTTTCCTTATCCTCTTCTGGGATTCCTCGGATAGCCAAATTGCCGATAATCTTTCTTTCTGCGTGCAGTTCTAGGATAAAATAATCTTTGGAAAGCCCTGCGTCAAAATGCCTATCCAATAGTTTGCAATCTTCAAATTTTAAATATTGTCTGACTTTGTCTTTGAATATATTTAATGCCTCGCCCTCGTTTATGGCTGAGGAAATATCCTTGGTAATCTCATATAAAGCGAAAATCTTCGCAGTTTCGCCTTCTAACTTTGACTTTTCTGATAGGACATCTTTTTCTTTGATAATTAAACCTTCGCAGGATTGTTTAAGAAACTCTAATTCTTTTTTTAAAATTAAAAAACGCCATTCGAGGCTGCGCTTGCACAAAAAAACTATTAGAAGAATATACAAAAAGATTAATATAATAATTAAGCTGTGCATACCCTGTCTCTGCCTGACTGTTTTGCTTGATAAAGGGCTGAATCCGCCTTTAGGATTAACTCATCTTTCAGCCAAGAATCATTGGGACAACTTGCAACCCCCACTGATACGGCTACGTACGTCGCTTTCTTTCTTAAAAATATCACTTCTTCTTTAATCTTTTTTCTTATTTTATCTGCCAAACTAAAGGCATTTTCCTTTGTACAATTTGGCAAGATTACTGCAAATTCTTCGCCCCCAAAGCGGCTAATCACATTACCTGCGCCAGAGAAATTTTCTCTGAGCAATTTTGCAATTGTCTTTAAAACAATATCTCCGGCAACATGACCGAATTTGTCATTATAAACTTTGAAATAGTCAATATCAAAGATTAGAATTGACACAGAGGTTTTTTTTCTTAAATGTCGACTTATCTCTTCAGATAAGCGCTCCAGCATATACCTTCTTAAATAAAGACCTGTTAAGCCGTCTTTAAGCGCTAGTTCTTCAGCTCTTTCATATAAATAAGCGTTTTCAATTGCCATAGCAGAGATATCAGAGATTGTAGTTAAGAGTCTTAAATCTTCTAATGTAAAACTATTTTCAAGGTAGCTATCTACTCGTAGTATCCCTAAAACGCGCCTGCCGATAATAAGGGGAGAGCTTATTAGAGAACGAATCTTCCTTACTTCCTCAAGAGAACTAGCCTTTTCAAAATCAAAACGAAAGTCTTTCTTTGTGTCTTCAACAATCAAGGTCTGTAGTTTTTTCATAACCCAGCTATCAAAAATATCTCCCTTTTTGGCTTTGATTACCTTGTGTTCTTGACCTTTTTTTGTAGCCACAATGGATAATTCACCTTGTTGCGCCTCAGATAAATAGAGGATACAGGTCCTGCCTCCTTGACCCAAAAGATTAGAGGTCTCTTTAAAAATCGCATGCACTGTCTCATCTAAAGAAAGGCAACGCGAAAAGCGTTCAGTTATACACTTAAGCGAATTGTAATTTAAAATCTGCTGATGCAAAGAATCAATAGCTAAAATTTCATTTTTGAGATTATTGTTAATAAGATTTATCCGCTCGGCGTAGTCTTGGCTTTGTAAAAATATGATTGTTTCCCTTCTTCTATAATTCATTAAAAGAATATAAAGGAAGACTGCCAAGACAAAATAAGCTAAGGCTAAAATAGGGAAAAGGTAAGTCTGGAATTTAAAGGCATAAAAAAAGAAGACAAATAGACAGGAAAAAAATAAAAGGCTGGCAAGAAAATAGCTATTAAATAATCGTTGTTTCCATTTCTTTATCAAAGAAATGCACCTTACTCATATCAAAAACCAAGTCCATATCGCGATTTACCTGAGGCCGATCATGAGCTCCCACTCTGGCAATAAAGGTGTGCTTTCCAGTATTTAGGTGTAAGTAAACCTCCGAACCCATTGGCTCAACTACCTCGCAGGTAACCTTTACAATATTCTCTGGTGGCGCCTCTGAGACAAATAACTTATCGTAAATATCTTCGCTTCTAATACCAAAAATTACTTCTTTGTTTAAATAAGAGGTTATTTTGGAATACATCTCTTCCACCAATTTTACATGAAACTTGCCTTCATCAAAATAAATATGTCCATCTCTTTTGATTACCCTCCCCCACATAAAATTCATTGGCGGCGACCCAATAAAGCCTCCCACAAACTTATTTGCTGGCTTATCATAAATTGTTATGGGGTCTGCAATCTGATGGATGGTGCCATCCTTCATTACTACAATGCGATCTCCCATAGTCATTGCTTCTATCTGGTCGTGGGTTACATAAATCATCGTAGTTTGAAGCCGCAAATGCAGTTTGTGTATTTCTGTGCGCATCTGCACGCGTAACTTCGCATCTAAGTTACTTAAAGGTTCATCAAACAAAAAAACAAGCGGCTTTCTCACAATTGCGCGGCCAACTGCTACACGCTGCCTCTCCCCTCCGGAAAGTTCTTTTGGACGCCTGGTTAAAAGTTTTTTTATGCCTAAAATTTCTGCTGCTTCATTTACTCTGCGCACAATCTCATTCTTTGGGTAATGCCGAAGCTTTAAACCAAAAGCCATATTTTCAAAAACACTCATATGGGGATAAAGCGCATAATTCTGAAATACCATAGCAATGTCTCTATCTTTGGCAGGAATATTGTTGACAAGCTTATCCGCTATAAATATCTGGCCTTCGCTTGCATCCTCTAATCCAGCAATCATTCTTAAGGTAGTAGATTTTCCGCAACCGGATGGTCCTACCAGCACAACAAATTCTTTATTCTCTACACCGAAACTAACATTGTCTACCGCTTTAATATTTCCGGGGAAAACCTTGCTGACATTTATTAGACTTACCTGAGCCATAACCTCCTCGCTTCAAATGAGCAGACGATTTATGGAACACGAAGTGTGACATAAATCGTAGGACGAAGTCCGTCTGCGAATTTGACCCAGCACTAATTTTTGAAAGACCGCTTTATTAAGAACAAACGGTAAATTTGGTAACTACCATAATTATTTCGGACACTGCACTATTACAAAAATTAGTGCTGGGTAAGTTCGTGCATACAATTTACGTTCACTAACGTTCCGTAAATTGTGCACTCGCTTATTTTATTGATTATACCAAATAACCTATTTTCTTCAACTAAAAACCGCTAAAACGCAAAAATCTTTTCATTCTAACAATATCACCGCAAAAAACGCAAAGAAATGCTTTACGTTTTTGCGCCTTTGCGGAATTTTGCGGTTTTGCGGTGTAATAACCTTTCGACATTAACCAAAATACTCAATTAATTGCGAAAGCGACTGTTTCAAAGCCTTTCGATGAATTATCATATCAATAAGCCCATGCTCTAAAAGGAATTCCGAACGCTGAAAATTCTGGGGAAGTTTTTGTCTAATGGTTTGCTCAATTACGCGAGGTCCTGTAAAACCAATTAAAGCTTTAGGCTCTGCAACGATTATGTCACCCAGGCCTGCAAATGATGCCATTACTCCAGCCATCGTAGGATTGGTTAATACCGAAATGTAGAGCAGCCCTGATTCATGGTGTAGTGCCAAAGCCGCGGATGTCTTAGCCATTTGCATTAATGAAAAAACACCCTCATACATTCTTGCCCCTCCGCCAGAACCTGAAATAATAATAAGCGGGAACTGTTTGTCAGTAGCATACTCAATAATACGAGTAATTTTTTCTCCCACCACTGAACCCATTGAACCCATAATGAAACGAGAATCTGTTACTCCCAATAAAACCCTTTTGGAGTTTATCTGCGCCTCGCCTGTAATGACGGCATCTTTTAAACCTGTTAAGGACTGATCTTGGTCTAATTTTTCTAAATAAGTTTTAGGCCCCTGAAATCCCAACGGGTCTTTAGAAACCATATCGGCATCAAATTCCTTGAATGTGTCTGTATCAACTAAAAAATTTATCCTTTCCTTGGCAGTTAAGGTAAAATGAAAATTGCATTTAGGACAAACTTTTAGATTGTCCTCCAATGCCTTATTATAAATTGGCTGGTTGCAATCCTCGCACTTCGACCAAAGTCCGTCAGGAATTTCTTTTTTCTTTACCCTTACCAGTGTATATTTTTGATGGCCAAATAGGGGCATTTATTTAACTTTTCTCCTGGTTAAACTTATTCACCACCAACCCAGATAAAACCTTGGGATAAAAATAAGTTGATTTGGGCGGCATTCGCTCATTATTAATAGTAATTAACCGAAGAGTTTCTATCTTCACAGGATTAAGCAAAAAACAAGCTTGGGCTTGTTTTTTGTCTACGAGACTTAAGGCTTCTTGTGCCTCTTTTGTATAAATTAAATCCAAAGATGATATATTTAAACGGTCAAAAATAAGACTTTTAAGTATCATCACATCCAATCGTTTGTATTCACGAGAACCCTGCGTAATTAAGCTATCCAGCAATCTTTCATTATTAAGCCTTAACAAATAAAGATTTCCCCCATGGTATAAACCAAAGACGTACTCATTGCGAGCGGCTTTAGCTAACCCTACAAGAAGTTCGTGCTTTGTCTTAATCTTCTCTATGCGAAAAAATTCCTTTAAAAAGTTTATATCTTGAGGAAAACTTTTAACTACGCGGTGAATTGGTAAAATCAGCAAATCTCGACTGTCTATGTTAGTAAAATAGGTTAGCATGTAGTTGTAATCTGCTTCGGGGCTGACCTCTTTACTTCGAGAACGCATTAATCTACAAAATTCCATTGCCACCTCATAACGATGGTGCCCATCGGCAATAAAAATATGCTTATCCTCTAAAGAAGCTCTTATCTTGTTTATTAAATTCTCATCTGTAATTGGCCATAATTTATGGCTAATCTTCTCATCGTCAGTAATATCGATTAATGGCGACTGTTTATCTAAGACCTCTTCAAAGGTAGTTCTAATATTCCTTTCCTTATCTGAAAAAAGCACAAATATTGGACTTAGATTTGCCTCAACATTTTTTAATAGTTGCAAACGGTCTTCTTTGGGGCTTAAATGGGTATTCTCATGCAAAAAAACTTGGCCATTTCCTTCTTCCAAACGCATAAGAGCGATAAAGCCAAGCCGCTTTTTTCTCTCTCCCTGGAAAATATATTCCTGAGAATAAAAGTATATCGCCGGCTTATCTTCCTTTTTAAGAATCTCCTGCCTTAACCAATCGTCAAGAAATCTTTTGGCGCGAGTATAGCGATTTTCATTTTCGCAATCGGTTGGCTCAATCTTACCTAAAATAAGTCTCACAAAATTATAAGGTGAGCTGCTTAAAAAACGTTGTTGGTCCTGGCTGGAAATCACATCGTAAGGAGGACAGACTGTCTTGGAAATATCCCCTACCTTGCTTTGATTATAAATTACAGCTCGAAATGGTTTAATTAAAGCCATCTAAATATTGTCGCCCCCAAAAATCCGCCCACGCCATCAGATAAGGCATCCCAGAAAGAAACAACCCTGCCAAACACAAATGACTGATGAAATTCATCGCTTAAACCATAAATAAAAGCAATGCACATAATTAAAAAATAAAACTTCCAACCACTGCCGAATTCTCCTGTTTTTTTAATAGCCCTGGCCAAAAGTATTCCCAGAATTGCATATTCAGCGATATGCAGAAGCTTATCTAAGAAAGGAAACTCTATAGGTAAATGTGGCGAAGGTATGCTGGATAAATAAAAAATCAAACCTGCATACAAAATCACCGGCAACCATAACACAATGAATTTATGCTTAATTATTTCTTTTATCATTTTTAATGGCAGGGCATTTGGCTGCTTCTTGACAGCTTGAGCAGCTAGATGGAGTTACTTCCTTAGGCTTACCTTTACGGTAATCTGTGGCATAAAAACCTTTGCCCTTAAATATTATGCCACTACCACTACCGATAAGCCTTTTAACGGCTTTAAAACATTTGGGGCATTTTTTTAAATGCGCCTCTGTCATGGATTGTGATTTCTCAAAGGTATATCCGCAACTTTTACATTCATATTCGTATGTCGGCATTGCTCCTCACTTCGTTCGTCGAAAGTAAAAACTAAAAACGAAAAAGTAAAAACTAAAACGAAAAACTTAAAAACTTTTTTGTTAACTTTTAACTTTTTACTTTTGGTTTTTCCTTTTTACTTCTTACTTTTTACTTTATTTAAACGCTCTTTTAAATTTCTTTGCCAAAGAATCGCTATCCACTTCCTCTCCTGAAATTTGTGCATATTCCTCTAAAATTCTTTGCTGTTGGGCAGTTAAATTTGTAGGAACCTCTATCATCACCCTTACTAATTGATCGCCTCTTCTGTAGCCGTGTAAATCCGGCATTCCCTTATCTTTCATACGGAAAATTTTTCCGCTTTGCGTGCCAGAGGGTATCTTCATTTTTACATTACCATTTAAAGTGGATACCTCAACCTCGCCGCCCAATGCTGCCTTAACAAAACTTACCCCTAATTGCATCGAGATATCATTTCCCTCTCTTTGAAAAATAGGATGAGGCTTAACCCCGATTAACAAATAAAGGTCGCCCCGGCCAGCTGTGCCAATTTCTCCCTCACCCCTTATTCTTAATTGGGAATTGTTATCTACTCCGGGTGGAATCTTTACATCAATTTTACGAACTACCCTGACATACCCCGCTCCTTTACAACTTGAACAGCGTTGTTCAATTACTTTTCCTTCTCCGCCACAGCGATTGCAAGTCTGAGCCATTCTAAAAAACCCCGAAGACATTACAATTTGTCCTTGACCACGACAAGTAGGACAGGTAGCCTTTTTTGTTCCGGGCTTGGCACCGCTACCACCACAGACAGAACAAATGTCATTCTTAGGTACTTGAATAACCTTGGTAGTACCCAAATAAGCCTCCTCTAACGTAATATCCACTTCATACTGAATATCACGTCCTCGTCGAGCACGACGAGTAGTCTGACCTTCTCCAAAGATATCAAAACCCAAATCGCCGAATATCTCATCAAACAAACCACCGCCAAAACCAGAATCACCCAAGTCTCTAAAGATACTGCTAAAGTCGGCGCTGCGGAAAATATCCTCAGCTGTGTAACGTTGGTCAATGCCTGCGTGACCATACTGGTCATAAAGTGAGCGCTTCTGGCTGTCAGAAAGAACTGCATAAGCCTCAGAAATCTCTTTGAATTTTTCCTCTGCCTCTTTCTTTTTCTCAGGAACAACTCGGTCAGGATGATATTGCAAAGCCAGGCCCCGATATGCCTTTTTTATTTCTTCTAAAGAAGCGCTTTTATTTACGCCCAGTATTTCGTAATAATCTTTTTTCATTTAATGAGCACATAACTTACGAACACGCAAGTGTGAGTAAGTTATTTGTGCGAATTAAATCCGCCGAGCTTTGTGGCGGATTCTTACTTTTTATCTTCATCTTCAGCTTTATACTCTGCATCAATGATGTCTTCAGGCTTTTCGCCTTTTGGCTTTTCTTCCTGCTTTGGCTCCTGTGTGGTTTGGCTTTGTTGTTGAGTTCCCTGTTTTTGACTACTTGACTTATAAATTTCCTCAGCCAATTTATGCGATGCTTTGGTTAAATCCTCCATTCCCCGCTTAATTCTGTCTACATTTTTATCTTTTATTGCTTGTTTTAAATCATTGAGTCTAACCTCGATATCTGCGCGTTCAGCTTGACTTACTTTATCGCCGTAATCTTTTAATGACTTCTCAGTTGCATAAACCAAAGAATCTGCCTGATTAATAGCTTCTGCTTCTTCTTTGCGCTTACTATCTTCAACAGCAAACTTTTCTGCTTCTTTAACCATCTTTTCTATTTCTTCTTTGTCAAGTTTCTTGGGTGCCGTAATTTTAATTGATTGTTCTTTGCCGGTGCCTAAGTCTTTGGCAGAAACATGCACTATGCCATTGGCATCAATATCAAAGGTAACCTCAATCTGCGGTATTCCCCGACGAGCCGGTGGAATTCCTACCAAATCAAACCTTCCCAACTCCACATTATCATCTGCCATCTGTCGTTCGCCCTGCAAAACTCTAACTGTAACTGCGGTTTGGTTATCTGCGGCTGTAGAAAAGATTTGGCTTTTCTTGGTGGGAATGGTGGTATTGCGTTCGATTAATTTAGTCAATATCCCTCCCAATGTTTCAATACCTAAAGAAAGCGGAGTTACATCCAGTAAAAGAACATCTTTGGTTTCACCTTTAATGATAGATGCCTGGATTGCCGCGCCCAGCGCCACACACTCCATAGGGTCAATTCCGCGCTCAAGCTTTTTCCCCACATAATCCTCCACGAACTTCTGCATAATCGGCATTCGGGTAGGGCCTCCTACCATGATAACGCGGTCAATATCGGAAGGAGTTAATTTGGAATCGTTAAGCGCTTGTTCTATAGGATGCCGGCATCTTTCAATTATGGGGTTGACCAAATCTTCTAATTTTGCACGGCTAAAAGACATGGTTAAATGTTTTGGGCCGCTGGCATCAGCAGTAATAAACGGCAGGTTTATATCTGTTGCCAGCGTACTGGACAGTTCGATCTTGGCTTTCTCAGCAGCTTCGCGCAATCTCTGGATTGCCATTTTGTCACTTCTAAGGTCAATACCGGTTTCCTTTTTAAAATTATCAGCAATGTAATTCAAAAGCAGATTATCCATATCTGTGCCGCCTAACTGCGTATCTCCGGAAGTTGACTTAACCTGAAAAACTCCCTCTGCCATCTCCATTATGGTCACATCAAGTGTGCCGCCGCCAAAATCAAAAACCATAATCTTTTGTTCCTTCTGGGATTTTTCCAAACCATAAGCCAAACAGGCGGCAGTTGGCTCATTGATAATCCTTAAAACCTTTAAACCGGCAATTTCTCCAGCATCCTTGGTTGCCTGGCGTTGATTATCATCAAAATATGCCGGACATGTAATTACCGCCTCCTCAACCTTATCTCCTAAATAGCTTTCAGCATCCTGCTTTATCTTCTGAAGGATAAAAGCAGAAATTTGCTGAGGCGTATATTCTTTGCCAAAAATTTTATATATATGGTCAGTGCCCATCTTGCGTTTAGCTGCTTGTATTGTGCCCTCAGGATTAATTGCTGCCTGACGCCGGGCTGGCTCCCCAACTAATCTTTGCCCGTCTTTGGTAAATGCAACATATGAAGGGAATGCTTTACCAGAAGCAACCCCTGCACCTTCAGCTGATGGGATTATCACCGGCCTGCCTGCCTCCATCATAGCAGCAGCAGAGTTAGATGTACCTAAATCAATACCAATAACTTTTGCCATTTTACTACCTCCATAATTGTCTGTGTTTTTAGAAAACAGAAGTCAGAAAACAGAAGTCAGATTTTTCTCTCCTCTGTCTTCTGTTCTCTGTCCTCTGGTGCATGTTTACTAACTTTTACTTTGGCTGTCCTAATCACCTTACCATTCATCATATAACCCTTTTGCAATTCTTCTAAAACCGTGCCTTCTGAATAGTTTGGTGTCTCAGTTTGAAGCAATGCTTCATGAAAATGTGGATCAAATTTCTTTTCCTTTGCTTCAATAGGCTCAACTCGAAATCTTTTTAATAAATCATAAATGTGCGCTAAAATCATCTCCACACCCTTTAAAAAAGCTTCATAGTCTTCATGCTTTTGATTGGCAGACTCAACTGACCTTTCTAAGTCATCCAAAACTCCCAATAACTCTATAATCAAACCCTCATTGGCAAACTTTATAAATTCTAATCTATCCTTTTCCAAACGCTTCTTGGCATTATCAAACTCAGCCTGAAGCCGAAGCAACCTGTCTTTATAGTCCGAAGCCAAGGCAGCCTCTTCAAGCAAGGCTTTATGCTCTTCTTGTGTTAATGTAACTACTTTTTCTTCAGCAGGCTTTTCAGCCAACTGTTCCTGAGATTTTTCTTTGTTGTGATTCTTTTTATTTTGTTCTGTCATTTTAATTCGCGTCTTAAAAATCATCCAGCAATCTACTAACCAAAACTGACATATACTGCAAAGTTGAAACAACCTTTGCGTATTCCATTCTGGTTGGACCAAGTACCGCCATCCTGCCCACAGGCTTATTCTTCTTTTCAAAACTAGAAACTATTAAAGAACAATCATTGATATCACTACAAGCAATCTCAGTTCCAATATAAATCTTTAACCTCTCTTCTAAATCACAATTAATAATTTCCAAAAGCCGCTCTTTCTCGTCTAAAGCCTTTAAAAGATGCCTAATCTTGTCCAGATTCTTAAATTCCGGCTGTTCTACTACAAAACTAGTGCCCTTGTAAAAAATCCTGTTTTGCCATTCTGTTAAAGAAACAATTCCGGTACAATGAGTTAATTGCGATATTACCAAGGAGGTTTTCTCCAACAGAATCTCCAATTGTTTTATGCCTTTGCGAAACTCAAACTCAATCCTCTTCTTTTCTGCATCCAGAAGCTGAATTTCATTCATAATATTGTCCACATAAAAACGATAACCTAATTGTGTAGGAATTCTGCCAGCAGATGTATGCAGATGGGTTAAATAACCCTCTTGCTCCAAATCAGCAAACACATTTCTTATTGTAGCTGGGCTTAGTTCTAAGTTATGGTCCTTAACCAACACCTCAGAACTAACTGGCTGTGCAGTTCTAATATAGTAATCAATTGCCTGCGCTAAGATTTCCTTTTTTCTGGCTTCATAATCAATTGTGCGCATAATAATCCTCATTTGACTTTTAGCACTCTTATGGCGAGAATGCTAAAACATTATTATAAACACAGAACCGCTCTTTGTCAATTGTACAAACGCAAAAGCGCAAAATTACTAAAGAGATTTCAGCAAAACTACTCTCACACCGCAAAGGCGCAAAGAAATCATGAAAGAAGAAAATTTTTGCGTTTTTGCGGCATTTTGCGGTTTAGCGGTGTAAGTGACCTTTTTCAAAACTCTCATACAATTCCACTTAGCGCTCTTAGCTTAAGAGTGCTAAAATAAAAATAAAAAAATTTACTCTTTGTGTTCCATTTCTAAAATTATTTTTATACCGCTAATATTTACATGTTTCTTTTCCATTAAATAATGAATATATTCCAATTTTTTAACATCCTTTAAAGAATAACAGCGAGTCTTCTTGCCAATACGCTTGGGTTTAATGACATCCTTTTTATCTAATTCGCGCAAGGTCCAAACTGGAAGATGCACCAAACGGCTAACTATACTTATCACATACAATGGCTCTTCTGGACTAATTTTTAATTCCTCAGAAAAAATATCTGCAAAATCTTGCATCAAGCGCTCCTTTAATGAGCAGACAATTTATGGAACGAATGAAATGAGTGAACGTAAATTGTAGTCCGCCACTGCTTCATTGGCGGACGTCTGCGAATTAATCCCGAAGCCTGCGCAGTCAATTTCTCAGAAATTGACAAGCACTTAGCCCCTTCCTTAAAAGGTATCAGGAAGGGCTACCCATCTGGGTTAGGCAAGGGGCATATGTTATCAATATTCCCGACTCACCCTTAGAAATCGCGTAGCGATTTCAAGGATAAAGTCCCGGAAATTTCTTCGAAATTTCTCGGGATAAGATGTGCCAAAATTCTCTTTGACAATTTTGGCACATTCGTCGGGACAAATTCAGCCAAATGACTTATGTCGTTATCACTCCATAAGTCGTGGCTTCATTTGAACTATATCATATCCTAATTTTCTTGTCAAGATATTTTAACAAAAATTATTAGATTATCTAACAAAAGATGTGAATAAAAAAGCTGGCTGTCTCTTTGAGACTTTGCCAGCTTTTAAAACTACCTCGCACTAAATAACGAAGATTTATTATTCTAACACGGTAGTTGTCTTAAGATTATGCACCAGAATCCCTTCTGCAAAATAGTTGTGTTCTTTTTCAATCTCCAGGTTGTAGACCATGGGGACTTTTTTGCGGATTTTCTTGATGCTGGTAATGAAGGTTTGTTCGATGTTTTTATGTTTTGTTAACACTGTTAGAGAATCGCCTTTTTTTAAATCATAAACTGGCTTGTAGGTGGCATTACTTAAAAGTCTGTGTTCTGCAGTAACCTTAAGCATTCTTTTGTCCTTGGTTTTGATAAGATAATAACCTTGTATATAAGGATGTTCAAATACCCGAGTTACTTTACAATTCACTGGCTTGTTGTCTTGGATAGCAATGACTTCATCACCAATTTTGATATCCTTAATGGGTTTGGTTAAATAATTAGCCAAAGTAATCTGAGTTCCTGGAAGAAGGCAAGTTCCACCACCACCAGAAGGATTAGACACCTCTTCCACTTTCATAGCATCACACCAAACTGTTCCCGTGCCTAGCGGAAGTGGAGTTCCCGGAGATCTGTTGGGGGTGTTGTAACAAAGCAATCTTAGGAAATGCGCATTTGGATTATCAGCTTTAACTTCAAATTCAATCCTGGTCCAATCATTATCTCCATAGAGTCTTTGGATATTGCTGGGATGTGTGTTTAAGCCGCAGACCCTATAATCCCAGATGTTTTGGTGGTTTTGATTGGCGCACTCTGTAAGGATTGTTCCATAACAGTTAGAATCCACACAATCGGTTTTAACATAGCCAGAGACTTTGTAGCGCTTGTTGTGTTCAATGGGAATGTCTTGATAAGAATAACCTCTATTGTTAATTACGCTTATTTTTAGAGATTTATTTCCTTGATACCTCACATCAGTGTCTAATATTCCCACATCCAATGTTCGCCAGCCATCAGGCTTGAGGTTATTTGCAATAACATCATCACCATCCCACAAAGGATAAAAGTCCACGCCAGCATCAACTTCAAAGGAGGGGTTTTCAACTTGATTAATTAAATAGAGATAGATATCCCAGTTACCGCTACGATAATCCTGCCAAACAATGCGGTTTCCGGAGATGGCGGGGTACCGCTGGTCTGCTGGATTTGTCGTAATTTGCTGCTCGGTGTGGGTTGAAAGGTCATAGAGGTAGATATCATAGTTTCCGTTGCGCAAATCCATCCAAACAATGCGGTCTCCAGAGATGGCGGGGTACCATTGGGCTGCTGGATGTGTCGTGATTCGCCGTTCTTCGTTGGTCAAAAGGTCATAGAGGTAGATATCAGAGTTTCCGTTGCGATAATCCTCCCAGACAATGCGGTCTCCGGAGATGTCGGGGTACCGCTGGTCTGCTGGATTTGTCGTAATTTGAATAATAGGAGTTTCAATGGCAACCTGTATTGTATGGACAAACTGAAGATTGGGAAGTGTTGTCACGATTAACTTCAGGCTGTAGGCTCCAAGTGGTAAATCCCCAATCTGCCAAGTTCCCAAGACCCCATTGGTGACAGGCGTTGAGACCACAGGACCAAGAGGGCTCCAACTGGTCGGGTTCACTCCTTGTCCGTAAAAGAGTTGATAGTTTTGGAAGGGGAGGCCAAAAGAAGAATCCGCGGTCCCCAGGATTGTTACAGGGTCATCCCCATAATACAAGGAAGCGTAGTGAGCAGGGAAGGAAATTCTGACGCTTGTCAAGTTCAAAAATGGATAAAGGCTATGTTGCTGGGCTGCATTGACAATCTCCTGAAGGTGGGGTGTTCCATTGGCAGGGTTTGCGTCATCATCATCCTGCAGGACGACTTCAAAAACTGCCGCGGGGATGTCAGGGGAGTTTGCCAAAAGCACCGGGATGACTAATTGCTCTGCAACAGCAATCCCTTGAGCTGCTCCCAACGAAGCCATCAGATTCTCACGCAGATGCCAGGCAAAGCCGGCCCAAGCCTGACCGACATCATGGACTTCCCCGCTGCCATCCGGGGGATATTGATAGGCGTTATCCGCAGTTCGAACAAATGTGCCAGGGCCATAAAACCCTTCGCCAACCAAGGGTTGACCGGTTGCATATACACTTAACACGTCTCCCCAACCCTCACTCAAGGCACCATTTATCATTCCCCCAGCCTCGTCATCCACAAAGTGGCCATACTCATGATAGACAACCGTGTCATAAGCTGTATTGATGCAATGGTTATAACCGTCATTTCCTGACTTAAAGAAATTAATTGAGAAACCATTGTAGTTGGCATTGCAGGTAGCATTAATATTCACATTGACCGGGAGTGGAATGTCGATCCCGGGAAGAGAATTAGACAAACGCTGCTTAACCCAGTCATGGATAGAGGTCGTATGGTAGTAGCCATTCACCTGCGCCGTAGGGTCTTCTGCTGCTCCACTGGGGTTAAACAGAAGAGTCAGTGGAGTGCCAGGTGTTACCGTCCCGCTCACGAAGAGGTTCGGGCTGGTTGCCGAGGAGACATTCGCCCACCTTCCCAGCAGGGTTGCGGTGAGCGTGTTCGGGATTATGATATCATGAAAAATAAAATATCCTTGGGCATTTGTGTAGACGAATTCACCATTTTGTTCTCTGACTTTCAAGTCTTTCAAATTCAAGGTGGGCAGGTTCTCACCTGTGACAATGGGATCAAACAGGATACCACGACCTCGGATATAACCCGTGACTGCGTAATGCCGATCATCTCGCCTTCCCAGAGTTTCTCCTGTATCCGCATTAATGACAGCAGTGAATTCGCTCTCAGCAAAATTCGCCTCGTAGACTCGTAGCCACTTTCCGTCTAAGTATCGGATGAGACTGTTTTCTTTGATGGGGGTGGCTCTGATTTGGTTAATCCCGAGGGCCTGCCGAGCCTTATCCTGCAGGGTTGTTAAAGCTTGTACTTTCTGAAGAGGTAATAAATTCTTTACCCGGGGATAAAGGTTGATATAAGAAGCCATAATCACGTTTCTATCAGCCAGTTTTTTGACGGAAAAATGAACGTAAGTTCCGTAAACTTCAAGCTCCTCTGTGGGAATCTGTTGAACGAATTGAACATAGACCATGGAAGAAGCAGAAGCAGAATAGGTAAATTTTAAATCTTGTGCGGGCTCAAGCCCTCCGAGCAATTCCGGATGACTAAGAAGATAATCCTTGATGGCTTCGACAACTTCTTCTTCAGAAGCTTTCGGACCCAATTCAATCATAGGGATGAGATCCTGCCGCCAAGTCTCTGTCTCTGGCGCTTTGGGAGCTTCCCAAAGGGTGGGAAGTTTTCGAGACGGTTCCTCAGACTGAGTAACTGTTTGCAAGGGAGCACTTCGCCGCGGATGTGGTGTGGTGAAATCAGATTTCTCTTCAGGGGCAAGGAATGCAAAAGTTGTGGCCACTGGGAAACCTAAGATAAGAAAAGTGAATAAGAAAAGTACCTTTCGTTTAAAGAATCGCATCGGCTTTTTCATTTTTTGACCTCCATAAAATTATCTATTCTGAAGTCAATTCCCGCGTAACCGCCTTTAGATTATGCACCACATAGCCATTGGCAATGTAGGTGTGTTTAGGGTTTACCTCAAAGTTATAGACTTTAACAGGAGCTTTGATTTGTTTAATGGATTTTATGTTTTGGTATTTGCCTTTGTGAGTCAAGATTTTATCTCCTATTTTAAGTTTGCCAATTTCCATCCATTTGCCATTTGCATAGACAAGGTGATTAGGAGTGATTTTTAGTTTGTTGTTGATGATTAAATAGTTATCTGTATCATGCACAAAGACTTGTTTGACTTTGTCTGGGATAGTTTTGTTAGTTTCTACATCATAGGCTAAGATGCTATCTCCTTTTTTAATCTGTTCAATTGGCTTTAAGGTTTTATCAGACATAAGAATGGGTGCGCCGGAAAGTAAGCAGGGACCACCACCGCCACCTGGGTTTGAGTCTATTTCCTCTACCTTCATCGCATCACACCAGATAGTGCCAGTGCCTGGTGGAAGTGGAGTTCCGGGCGAGCGTCCGGCTGTATTGTAACAAAGCAATCTTAAGAAATGTGCATTAGGATTATCAGCTTTAACTTCAAATTCAATCTTTGTCCAGTCATTGTCTCCGTATAATTTAACAATATCACTGGGATGGGTGTTTAAGCCGCATACTCTAAAGTCCCATATGGGGCAGTGCTCGCCGCTACAAATACCCCTGCGGTCTATTCCCTCGCATTCAGTAAGGATTGTTCCATAACATTTTTCATCTACGCAGTCGGTTTTAACATAGCCAGAGACTTTGTAGCGCTTGTTGTGTTCAATGGGAATGTCTTGATAAGAATAACCTCTATTGTTAATTACGTTTATTTTCAAAGATTTATTTCCTTGATAAACTTCTTGAGAATCAAGCAATCCAAAGCCTGTGGTTCTAAAGCCATCGGGCTTATTGTTATTGGCAATGTTGTCATCACCTGACCAATCTGGATAAAAATCAATTCCAGAGTCTACTTCAAATGAATTGTTTCTATTCTTACAGGCAGTTTCGCATTCAAATTGACTTTGCAGATGATAGTAAGCATCACGAGGCGTCATAATGTCGGGGCTATGCGGATCGGGGTTTTTGGCAATTGACATTATTCCAAACCATTCCATATTCACTAAATTATCAGAGGATACGCCGAATCCAAAGAAATTAGGATCAAGAAAATGCGTGTCGTGTGTTCTGACGGAGGGCGTCCAATCGCTACTGATCCACACGCATGGGTCGTTGGGGGGGTCGCCCATTTGCCGCTGTCCATAGTCTCTCCAAATATCAGAATACTGAAAGACAACACCGCCATTGGTGGGGCCGCCATTGGCCACGGAATGACTAGCAATGTCATTCCATTGAGAAGTAAGATAATTTGCTTGGCTCATTTGATCTTCCCGGCCATCATCGGGGCCAACTTGTGGAACTCCATTGATGATGCATTGTTCCGGCGGAAGGTTCCCACAACTATTCCACGCGTCGGCACCGAATTCGGTGACGATCATGGATTTACTTGGAAAGGCTATTTCGAATTCATCAAATAAATCAGGGTCGGGATTTGGCCAACCATCAAAATTCTCTCCTCGATAAGAATTGATTCCGATGATATCAACCGCAGGCATGTATTGGGTATAATTAATGACATCCGGCGTTAATTCGGCAAAAACGACAATGATGGGATGAAAGGTAGTGCCTTCCGCAGCCTTAGCCGCAAGCGCCATATCATTCACCAACTGAAAAAAACCCAGAACCTGCGCATTACGATCGCAAGATGGATTCTGGGGGCATGTATATCCGCAGAAATTCAGATTGTTCTCATTGCTTAATCCCCACATCAAAAGCGCAGGACTGTTCTTAAAAGCATTTACATAACTCACAAAATCATTAATGATGTCCTGGCGTTTTGCGGGACCGCCAGGTCCTGGAAAAGTATAGTCGAGACCATGGTCAATCCAATATCCCGCCATAACTGTCACATCCTTATCGTCACTTTTCTGCATCAATTGTGTTGAGACTTTGCCCCACGTTCGAATCGTATTAGCATTCATATTCTTGATTAACGTCAGGTCTCGCTCTAAAACTCCGGCATCTTGATAAAAGTCTGATCCGTTGAGTCCACAATTAAAGTTGCCGATGGCATCCGGGGAATTACGTTCAAAGCGGAGTTCGGGATAATTTAGAGGAAATGGCCCTGTGTACCAGCAGTTTGCAGACCATCCCTGTCCGACCCCTTGGAAATGCCCGATCGGAATCGGTGTATAACCTACGCCTTTGACAAAAAATGGCTCATAAATATGATCGCCGTCAAAATCAACCAGGAGTTGTCGTCCTTGGACTTTAACTGGCCCAGTGCTTGGCTCAAGAGAAAAGCCTTGTTTAGGATACATAAATATCATTCCTAAGATTAGCAATAATGCAAATTTTGTTTTCATCAGATTTCCTCTTATGTTTTTTGGGACATTTTGTGTTTTCTTATAATGCTCTATCAAATAAATTAAGGTATGATTACGGTGATTAAAGAAAAGATTACAATGATTAGTTCTTGAAGGATAATCTCTGTAATCTCAATTAAAATCACTGTAATCAATGTAAACCATTAACTATAATAAACTTAACATATAGGGAGCAAAAAACAAGGTGGCTGGAGGCGGTTTAGGAAAGCGTTTTCTTAAGGTAAGCTAATTTCTTGGCAGTAGAAACCGGCAGGCTGGCTTTAATTTTAACCCCTTTAGAGGTATAATTTATTTCAAAAACCCTTCCCTCTTGATAGATTTGGTCAATCAAATCCATCCGGTTAATGGGTATAAACAAGTCCAAGGCAGTTACTAAAAAAGAAAGCTGCTCCTCAATCTTTTCAAGAAGTTCAGTTAAATTTTCCTTATTTAAGGCAGAAATAGCCACAGCATTAGGAAATTCTCTTTTAAGAGCCTCAAGCCAAGTCCTATCTTCCAACTTATCAATTTTGTTTAATACAGTGATTATGGGTTTGTGATTAGCTTCTAATTCTTTTAATACCTCATAAACTGCTTGGGCGAGCTCTTGGTTTTTAGTCTGGCTAATATCTAAAACATGTAAAAGCAAATCTGCCTGCGTTACCTCTTCTAAGGTTGCCTTGAATGACTCAATAAGGTGGTGCGGCAGTTTATACATAAAACCCACAGTATCGGAAATTATAATTGTTTGATGATTGGGTAAGGAAAGTTTTCTGGACAAAGGGTCAAGGGTGGTAAACAAACTATCGCGCACAATCTGTTGGGCGTGGGTTAAAGCGTTTAAAAGTGTGGACTTTCCTGCATTGGTATAACCTACGATGGCAACGCTGGGTAAAGACAACTCTTTTCTTTTTTTACGTAAGGTCTCTCTGTGTAAACTTACATTTAAAAGGTCTTGGCTTAACTTAGAAATTCTTTTTCTGATGACCCGGCGGTCAACCTCAAGCTTTTGTTCTCCAGGACCTCTTGTACCAATGCCGCCGCCCAGACGTGAAAGCATGATACCCTTGCCGGTTAAGCGCGGCAGGAGATATTCTAATTGGGCAAGCTCTACCTGCATTTTTCCCTCGGGACTTTTTGCATGCCTGGCAAAAATATCCAAAATCAATTGAGTGCGGTCAATAGTTTTTGCTTTGATAATCTCTTCTAAGTTTCTCTGTTGAGTGCCGCTTAAATCTGTGCTAAAAATTACTGTATCAATTGCTTTTTCTTCACAAAGTAAAGCTAACTCCTCTGCTTTGCCACTGCCAATTAACAAATTAGGTGTTGGCCTTTGACGAAAACAAATTATTTCATCTGCCACATTTGCTCCAGAGGATTTTGTCAACTCAGCTAATTCCCTTTGAATATCTTCTGGTGGCCAAGTATTTTTTTCATGAAGGTCTACGGTAACTAATAATACATTTTCCATAAGTCTATTCTATTTTTGCTAAAATTCTCTTAGCGATATTTTTGGGTGTATCATCATTTGTTATCTTAATCCAATTTATGCGCTTGTCTTTCCTAAACCAGGTCATCTGCCTTTTGGCGTATCGTCGGCTATTTTGTTTAATTAAGCGCTTAGCTTCTGCCAAATCGTATTGACCCGCAAAATATCCTTTGATTTCTCTTATGCCTAAACAATAAGAAGAAGTTAGGCTTAGTGTTTTTTTTAAAACTGCCTTTATTTCTTTTAAAAGGCCGGCTCTAAACATTATTTCAACTCGTGCATTAATTCTATTGTGTAATTCTTCTCTTTCGCAGAGCAGCCCAAAAATCTGAATATCAAATTTTCCCCAAATCCCTTTTCGTTCGCTCTTCAAGTTTGATATTGGTTGCTTAGTTAGTTCATAAACCTCGAGGGCGCGGATTATCCTTTTTAAATCATTGGGATGAATAATTTGAGCCGCTTGCGGGTCAATCTTTTTTAATCTGTTATGTAAATATAAACTGCCGTAAATCTTCGCTTGCTGGTTTAGCAGGCTACGAAATTGTAAATCCTTTTTTGCGCCTCTAAAAATTCCATCTAAAATTAGGCTCATATAAAGCCCGCTTCCGCCTACAATTAAGGGAATTTTATCTTTTTTATGAATTGCCTTGATTGCCTTAAGCGCTTGCTCTCTAAAATCTGCTACATTATATTCGCGTTTAACTGAAACGACATTAATTAAATGATGCGGCATTCTTTTTAAAATCTTCTGTTGCGGTTTATTACTTATAATGTTTAACTCTTTATAAATTTGCATAGAATCACAAGAAATCACCTCCAGCGGAATTTTTTTAGACAATTCTAAGGCAACCCCTGTTTTACCCACAGCAGTAGGACCAACTAAAAACAGAACCTTGTTTAACATATTTTTAGGGAAAGATTTTGGTAGGATAATTTTTCTCTGTCAAACTTTTTTCTAATTCTTTTGCCTCTTTTAATGAGGCAAACTTGCCCACTCTTACGCGATAGAATGTTTTATCTTGTAATTGATTAATTACGATATAGCTATCTAATCCGGCTGATTTTATTTCATCTGATAAATTTCTTGCCTTATCAGCGTCGATAAAAGAACCTACCTGCACAGTAAAAAACTCATCATATACATTAATATTTTTTGCCAAGCTTGTCTCAAAGCTTAAAGGAAATTCATTTTTTAATTTTTCTAAATATTCTTTTGCCAACTGCCACTTGCCTAACTTCATATTTGTCTGGGCTAATTTATAATAAATAAGACTTAAAATATTTGAATTTGTATCTTTAGCTAAATTATCATAATAATTTTTTGCCTCAGGATAATTTTCTTCTAAAAAATATAAATCAGCAATGCTTAAATTCACCCTTTCCTTTAATTTAGAATTGGGAAATTCTCTTAAAATAATATTAAAATCATTGCGCGCCTCAGCGAAATTTCCCAATTTCATATTGCTTAAGCCAAGGTAAAAATAAACCTTGTCTAAATTTGGGCTTGTTTTATCTTGGGATAAAATTCTCGAAGCTTCTTCAATAACAGAAGGGTAATCTGAACGCAAGAATAACTCTTCGATTTTGTCACCAGCAAAAAGATTAGTAAAATTAATCAAGAGAATTAAAATTGATAGGGATAGTATTCTTACAATATGCTGGTGCATTTTTTGTTTTGGGAAATTTCTTTTTGCAAATCCAATAAGATTTTGTGTCTGAGTTCTTTTTCTTTCAGGGCAACATCATCTTTCAAATTTTCAGCCTCTGTATGCGGTCGAGGTGAGTATTTAAAAATGTATGCAGAATTAAATTCAATTTCTTTCATCAGATTTAAGGTTTGATTAAAATCCCCTTGCGCTTCTGTAGGAAAACCTACGATTATGTCTGTGGTGATTCTGCCATTTGTTATCTTGCGGTATTCTTTAACTAATTCCGAATATTGCTTGGCTGTATAGCCGCGGTTCATCAATTTTAATATTCTATCCGAACCGGATTGAACTGGCAAGTGTAATTGCTTTTTAAGTTTTTTACAGTCTCTCATTGCCAAAAATAATTCTTGGCTGGTGTCTTTGGGATGAGAGGTTACAAAATCAAAACTTTTAAGACCTTCAACCTCATCAATCTTTTTAATTAGCTCTATAAAATTAACATAATTACTTGGCTTATCTGGCAAATGGTCTGTATCAAGATAGGCATTTACATTCTGGCCTAATAGGGTAATATCTTTAATGCCTGAATTAACTGTGCTTTTTATTTCTTTTAAAATTTCCTGATGAGGCCGGCTGTGTAATCTTCCGCGCACAAATGGCACAACGCAGTAACTGCAAAAATTACTACACCCCTCGGAAATTACGACATAGGCATGGTCTTTTTCTCGACGGAAGTTGCTGATGTAAAAGTCTTGCTCGCGCTCCATTGTCCCCACTGCTATAACCTGCGACCTCTCTCTTAGAATAGCTTCAATTAAAAGTGGAATACTGATTAAATCATTGGGTCCTACAACCAAATCCACATTTGGGCAGCGCTTAAAAATCTCATCCTTATAATTCTGCGCCATACAACCGACGAGTCCGACAATTTTTTTTGTCGGACGAGGAGTCCCCCCTGCTTTGATTTTGCGTGTTTTGTACGCAAAATCAAGGGGGGACAATTTTGCAATCCTTCCGATTTCCGACCAAACTTTGTCTTCGGCGTGTTGTCTAACTGAACAAGTATTAAACAAAATCACATCAGCACTATCAGGCGAATCAGTTAAAATAAAACCTTTATCCCGAAGCAGACCTGCTAACGCTTCAGAGTCGCGGGAGTTCATTTGACAGCCGAAGGACTTAATATATACGACTCTTCCCTTCCTGCTGTCTTTATTGGAGTTACACTGCATTTTGTCTCCTCATAAAACCTTTTGAACGGCTCAAAAAACTCTATTCCCGCTATCTTGCCGTCATCAACCATTATCCTTCTGAATATCAGCCTTAACATCTCTTTCTTGGCAACTATGTCAACGTTTTTCTTTGTTTCCTCGTAATTATCAATCACCCTTCCCAAAAGCAGCTGATATTGTTCTGACCTTTCTTTTTCAACTAACCTCATCTCAACCCTTGCTATCTCGTTCTTTAACTGCTTCTCCTCTTCTCTGAGCAAAATTGACTTGTCCTTGAATACCTCAATTGCAACTAAGTTATCAAGATATACCTCGTTTAACCTGCTCTGCTTGTCCAGATTCTTTCTCAGCTCTTCCCTTAATTTATCCTTTTGCTCTTTCAGCTGCTCATCAGCTAACTGAACCCTGCTCTGGACTATGTTGTCAAACCTTTTGGCCTTAAGCTCAGGATGCTCTATTATCTGCTCAAGAATAGCGAAAATTTCCGGCTCAAGAACCTCTGCCCTCACGGCAGCATTAAGGCATTTGATAAAATGAACCTGCCTTGCATTGCACCTGTACCATCTTTTTTTGATTCCAAGCCTGTGCTGTGAAATATTCACTGAGCCTAAATATTTGTGGTTGCATTTCCCGCAAAAGAGAATGCCTGACAGAGGATATTCCTTTACTCCATTTCTGTGCATCACTCCTTTTCTGTTTGCCTTTAATTTCTTTTGAACGAGGTCGAAATCTTCCTGCGTTATTATTGCCTCGTGCCTCCCATCCGCTATAATTACTTTTGAGTCTTCGTTCTTAATATATCTGTAACCCTTCCTTGTCTTATTCCTCTTGTCATAGTGATGCCTGTTCCATATAATCTTTCCCAGATAAACCTGATTTTTTAAAATATCTCCAATCAGCTTCGTATGAAAGCTTCCCCCGCTTCTTGTCTTGTATTCTTTTTTATATAGGTACCCTGCTATCCGTGCAGTGCTCTGGTTTGCAAGATACATCGTGTAGATTAGCTTTACAATCTTTTCTTCCTCTTCCACTACTCTTAATTTCTTTTCGGGGTCAAGCTTGTTATAACTATAACCGTAAGGCGAATATCTCGCGCCCTGCCAGTTGCCTCTCTGCACTCCCTTGATCATGCCCGGGAACACTCTTTCTTTTATCCTGTTTCTCTCAAATTCTGCAAAGCTTCCTAACTGCTGGAACATCATCTTTCCTGCTGAATTAGTCGTATCATAATATTCCGTTGCTGACTTTAAACCAATGTTCATCTCTTCAAGCTCATCTACTAAATTAAGAAGGTCTTTTAATTTTCTGCTGAACCTGTCAATCTTGTAAACCAGAACCATGTTAAATCTGCCTCTCTTTGCATCAGTCAGCAGTCTTTTCAGCTCAGTCCTTTCTCTTGAGTATCCGCTTTCGTCATCCTCGTAAACATCCTTTTCATCAGGATGATAAATCTCCCATCCTTCCTTCTTTGCATAGTTGATGAGAAACTCGCGCTGAACCTCAAGAGAAGTTCCCTCTTTTGCCTGGTCTTCGGTTGAAACTCTGATATAGATAGCTACTTTCATGGCCTCCTCAAAGTATTTCTCCACTTCTCAATCTTCTTTATGTCTTCATCAGTAAAGACAGGGTAATTGCGATAGTCTCTGTTTGGTTTAACCCAGTCTTTTTTAAACCAATAATAGAGAGTCTGGCGGGTAACCCCTAATGCCTCTGCAACTTCTTTCACATTGTATCGTTTCTTATTCATTGCATTAGGATTTTACGCTTTTTTACACTCTTTGTCAATCTTTTTATGCAGATTGGCGAGATTGTTTTCTTCTTCCAGGAGTTTGCCAAGATAGATTAAATCCGCTTCAAGCAGAATCTCGAGAACCCTGTCAACTCTTTCCTTCTCTTCCTGATTTTTCAGGGATAACTCTATGTCTTTCTCCACTCATAAACACCACCCCTTTGCAAAATTCAGCTCTTGCCTGCCCTTTCCTTTTCATCTATTAGTTTTTTAACCTTACCCTCAGCACCGCTCAGACCAAGTTCATCAAGTATAAGCTTTCGCAATGCCTTAAACTGCTCCGGAGAAACAGAGGCCTGCACATAAAGCAGTATGCGATTCTTTGCTTCGTCATATATTCCAAAAATTTGTTCTACAAAATTAGTATCCATAATTCTTATCAAGAAATTTCTTTGCAAAATGCGAAAGAAACTTTGCAAAGATGTTTTGCCTGTCCTCATCAGAAAAATCCTTGGATTCTGCCCACTCCTCAAAAACAGACAGCAAGTCCCTGTCGGGGAATTTACTCGCGTAATCCCTGAATTTCTCCGCCTGCTCCTTAAAAAATTCTTTCTTATCCCTGTCCATTTTCGTAATAAAACTTCCTCGGCAGCTCATCAGTAGTCCTGATTTTATATCCCTGCTTGATGAGATGATTGATTGCAAAAATTGCGTCTGATTCCGAGACTCTCGCAAACGTGCAAATTTCTCTCAACTCAAGAGCATGCTCCGGTATCCTTGAGGGGAACAAAACAGTTACTACCTGCTCAACTATTTGCATCTTGCGTTTTAATTTCATTGCTTTATCAATTCCTTCTTATAATCCCCTAATGCAAGCACGCTCATCTCATTCAAGCCGCAACAGGTGCATTCGGGACTCTGCCTTACCTGCATGTTTATAAGTTTATTTTGTATTGCATCGTAATAGGTCCATGGTTCTGGCTTTTTAATCCCTATAATCCAGCAGCATATCTGCCACGTCGCCAAGCTTATGCCTATGCCGTTGAGAGGCATAACCTGCGGCTCAGGGCTTATTAAGGTATTATCTATGTAACCCGCCTTTCTTCTGTTTTGCTTCTGCGATTCATCCATTAACTCCTGCTGGATTTCTTTCTGGTTTAAAGAACCATGGCACCTTAAACAAGGGTAATTAATTTCGCGGGGAATAAGCCATTGAATCTGAGTGCCGGCATTTTGAATTTTATCTCCTTCCTTGCTCATAAAAATTCCTGTGCTTACATTGACTAGGGGTTTGCAGTATTGAGCCGCAAAAGAATTAACTACTGCTCTTATTGAATTATTATCAACAGCCAAAACAATCAAATCAGCCCGTTTCATCAATCTTCT